>NZ_JBIBJD010000002.1:0-941066 GCF_042958445.1 Streptomyces sp. NPDC007991 | reverse complement strand
GCGCCACCCCGGGGGGGTGGGGGGGGGGGGGCGCCGGGGGGGGTTGACCACCCCACTCGCCCCTATTCGTCAGGTTGGGGGGGGGGGGGGGGGCCCCCCGGGGGCCCCCCCCCCACGCCCCCTTTTCGGACCGCTTCAGGAAGCCAAGAAGTGAAACCCCTCACACTCATCAGGTCCAGCAGCGCGCTGCGGGTCGCGCCTGTCGCCCTGCTTCTCGTGTTCGCCTACTACGCCACCGATCTCGGTGACGACCTCCGTATCGATCCGCTGGGCTACTCCGCCACCGTGGTCGACGCGGTGCTGCGCAACCTGCTGCCCGTGGCCTTCGCGGTTGCCTCGGGTCTCGCCGCCTGGGAGGCGCGGAAGCTGGGAGCCTCCGGAATCTGGGGGCTGGGGGCGGTGCGATCCCGCTACACCATCGCCGCACAGCAGCTGTCTCCCGTGATCGCACTGGCCTGGCTGCTCCTCGTCCTCCCCACGCTGTGCGCCCTGGTCCAAGAGCAGGTCGCACCCGATCTGCCAGGCCTCACGCTGCTGGCCTTCGCGCTGGTGCTCTGCGTCGCCCACGGCATCGTCGGATTCGCCGTCGGAGCCGCCATCCGGCACATCGCCGTGGTGCCGATCATCGCGGTCACCGACTTCCTTGCCGTCGGCTGGTCCACGGGACTGGAGACGCCGTGGCCCCGGCACCTCACCGGCCTCTTCGCCGGAAAGATGATGTTCGGCGAACTGCCCACCCCCGCCGCCCTCGCGGCTCCCCTCCTGCTCGCCGTCGGCTCCGCCGTCGCCATGGTTCTGCTCTGGGCACCTGTTTCCCGCTGGCTGCGAGGAGCCGTCGCGGGAGCACTCGTCGTCGCCTGCGCGTTCGGATCGTTCACCTTGGTCGGCAACTGGAGCTACATAGGCCCACGAAGCACCGGTCACGGCACGATCGCCTGCGCCGGGCAGTCCCCCCGCATCTGTCTGCCCGAGGCGCGCGCCGAGCACATCTCCGCTCTCAGCGAGGAAGCCGAGGCCACGCTGGCAACCCTGCGGCGAGCCGGTCTGCCCGCCGAACCGACGTCCATCACGGACACTTCTGTCAGCCTCCGGTATCCCGAACCGTCCACGAAGGACGCCTGGACCGTCCCGCTCGCAGTCGGCGAGGCGACCGGCACCGTTCGCTACCAGATCGCCCGCGAAGTGGTGCGCTTCCGGTGCGCCCCGCCCGCCACCGGTCCCGCCCGCCAGGTGTACTACTGGGTGTCCTCCAAAGTCGGGCAGGCGGACACCTACTTGAGACGGCTCAGCTCCGAACCCGATTTCACCCCCCGGGAACGCAGCCGTCTCCAGGACCGAGTAGGGAAGGTTCTGCGGTTGAGCGAGGCCCGGCAAATGGCCTGGTACGAGACGACCGTGGCGGAGGCCTGCCAGGAAGACGGGAAAACCACGTGATGTGGTGGCTGCGCGCCCGCCGCGCCCACACCCGGCTGCCCCTGGGGTTCCTGATGTTCACGCTGCTCGCGGCGATCGTTCAGGACACCCCCCTCTTCCTGCCCTCCATCTGGTCCGGCGGCTCTGAACTCGTGCAGGCCGCCACACTCGTCCCGCTCGTGCTGACCTCGGTCCTCTTCGACTGTCTGCACACCCGGCTGGACGCCGCAGAGAACACCGGAATCCGACCCGTCAGGTTCTTCGACGTCCTGCTCTCGCTCGCAGTGGTGGCACTCGCATGTGCCGTGGGCGAGGTGATCGCCATGGTCACCGGGGCCGCATCGGCCGAGACACTGGGCCGCAACACGGCCTTCCTCGCCGGCCTCACCCTGTTGTGCGGGGCCCTCTTCGGGAGATCCGCAGTCCTCGTTCCCGCACTGTGGCCGCTGCTCGGCGTGCTGTTCGGCATGAGAGCGCCCGGTGACGCCTACCCGTGGACCGTCCTCCTCGAACCGCCCGGCACCTGGTACGCCACGACGGGAGCGCTCTTGATGCTCGTCGTCGGCGTGGGCGCCCACCTCCTTTCACCGACCCGCTTCGCACGGAGAGCCGCATGACGCTTGTTCTCGATTCCTGCACCTTCGCATACGGCCGACGGCGGGCTGCCGTGCTGAAGGACTTCAACTACCGCCTTCCGGACGGACTGACCATCCTTCTCGGACCGAACGGGGCCGGAAAGTCCACCATGTTGCAGCTGGCCGCCGCCGTCACCGCGCCCCAGCGGGGAACCGTGACGTGGGACGGACTCGACGCGAAGAGCAAGGACTACCGGCGGACGGTGGCCTGGATGCCGCAGAACATCACCCCCCTGCCCTCGCTCACGGCACGCGAGTACGTCGCCTATGTGGGCTGGCTGAAGGGAATGAGCAGGGGCGATGCCTGGGCCAGCGCTCCTCGAGCGCTGTCCCGCGTCGAGATGTCGGAGCGCGCCGACATCCGCACCAGCCGGCTCTCGGGCGGGCAGCTGAGGCGGGTGGGGGTGGCCTGTGCCCTGGTCCACGATGCACGGGTGCTCCTCCTGGACGAACCCACGGCCGGCATGGACCCACGTCAGCGACGGGTTTTCCGCGATCTCCTGGGCTCGGTCAAGGACGAGGTCCGCATCCTGCTCTCCACGCACGACGTGACCGACCTCGCCGAAGAGGCCGATCACGTGTCCGTACTCGTGGGCGGGCGTCTCGTGCAGAACGGTTCGACCGGCGAGTTCCTCGCCCACACGCCGCCCGGTACGGCGCAGGGCCGGGCTGCCGAAGGGGCCTATACGACCCTGCTCGAGTCGGCCTGATCCGCTCGGGTCTCCGATGCGGGCCGAGATCACCTCGCCCGCATCGGTTCCGAGCCCCCCGGCTCGACGGGATCAGATCCCCAGATCCTTGATGATCTTGGCCACGTGACCCGTCGCACGGACGTTGTACAGCGCGCGCTCGACCTTGCCCTCCTCGTCCACCACGATCGTGGAGCGGATGACGCCCATGTAGGTCCTGCCGTAGTTCTTCTTCTCGCCGAAGGCGCCGTAGGCGTCCAGGACCTGCTTGTCCGGGTCGGCGAGCAGCGTGATCTTCAAGGATTCCGTGTCGCGGAACTTGGCCAGCTTCTCGGGCTTGTCGGGGGAGATGCCGATGACGTCGTAGCCCGCGCCCGTCAGCAGCTCCAGGTTGTCCGTGAAGTCGCAGGCCTGCTTGGTGCAGCCCGGGGTGAGGGCGGCCGGGTAGAAGTACACGATGACCTTGCGGCCCTTGTGGTCCGACAGGGACACCTCGGTGCCGTCGGCGTCGGGCAGGGTGAAGGCGGGGGCCACGTCCCCCGGCTGGAGTCGCTCGCTCATCGGACCAGCCTAACCGGGGGTCGGGACAGTGCTATGAGCCGTGGAGCTGACAGACTGTCCAGCACAGGCTTCATACCGACTTCGGAGGCGACACGGTGGCGGACACGGCGGACACCAGGACCCCGGCGCAGATCGAGGCGGACATCAGGCGCCGCCGCGCGACCCTGGCCGAGACGCTCGACGAGATCGGGGTGCGGGTGCACCCGAAGACCATCGTCGGGGACGCCAAGGCCAAGGTCGCTTCCAACATCGATCACACCCTCGGGCGGGCGTACGTGGAGGTCAACCGGGCCGTCACGGACGTGCGCGCCCGGTTCGTGGACGAGGACGGGGCGCCGCGGCTGGAGCGGGTCGTGCCCGTCGCGCTGGCCATCGTCGGTGTGGTAGGGCTGCTGGCCGTCAGCACGCGGCGGCGCAAGGGCTGACCCGACCGCGTACGTCCACGGGGAAGACAGGTAGGTTTCAGGGCGTGAGCGCCAAGAGAAACGAGCACAGCACCCATCCCGACAAGCTGCCCATCCGGATGCTGCACGACCGCGTACTCGTGCGGCAGGACACCAGCGAGGGCGAGCGGCGTTCCGGCGGCGGCATCCTGATCCCCGCCACGGCGGCGGTCGGCCGGCGGCTGGCCTGGGCCGAGGTCGTCGCGGTGGGGCAGAACGTACGGACGGTGGAGCCGGGCGACCGGGTTCTGTTCGACCCGGAGGACCGTGCCGAGGTCGAGGTGCGCGGTATCGCGTACGTGCTCATGCGTGAGCGTGATCTGCACGCCGTGGCCGCGGACCGGTTCGAGGGCTCGGAGGACTCGACGGGCCTGTACCTGTAGTTCCGGCAGGAGCAGAGCAGGAGCAATAGGGGCCGGTGACCCTCGTCACCGGCCCCTTCTCTGTTCGCGCTCTATTCGCGGCGGCCGCCCTGCGGGACCACGCCCCAGCCCGGGCCCGTCGGGCCGCCCGTCGCGCCGCCGTCGGTCGCGTCGCCGCCGCCCTCCGTCGTGCCGCCGTCGGTCGTGCCGCCGTCGGTGGCCGTGCCGCCGTCGCCGGTGCCGCCGTCCGCGGTGCCGCCGCCGGTCGGGGACTCGCCGCCCGTGCCGCCGTCGGTGGTGCCGCCGTCGGTCTGGCCCTCGGTCTGTCCCTCGGGTGCGCTCGGGGACTGGCCGGGCGTCTCGGTGCCGGTGTCCTGGCCGCCGGTGGAGGTGCTGCCGCCGTCGGTGGTGCCGCCGGTGGTCGGGTCGGCCGGGGGCTCGGTGCCGGGGGCCTCGGAGACGTCGGCGCCGGGCTGGAGCATGAGGTCGAAGTCCCTGACGGGCTTGTCCTTGAGGGCGTCCTGGGTGAACTGCGTCCAGATCTCCGCGGGCGGCCCGCCGCCGTTGACGCGGTCCAGGCCCATCGCGCCGTACAGCGACTTGTGGGCGGCGGTGACCGGGTCCTGGCCCATGACGGAGACGACCGTGGCGAGGTCGGGGGTGTAGCCCGCGAACCAGGCCGCTGTGTCCTCCTCGGCGGTGCCGGTCTTGCCGGCGACGGGGCGGCCCGCGCCCTGCGCGGCGGAGGCCGTGCCGTTCTGGACGACGCTCTGCAGCATCGAGGTGGTGGTGTCGGCGGCCTCGCGGCTCACGGCCTGCCGGGTGCGCCGCTCGGGAAGGTCGATCGGCGCGCCTTCCTTGGTGACCTTCTTGACCATCGTGTACGTGCCGTGCCGGCCGTGGTTGGCGAGCGTGGCGTACGCCTCCGCCATGTCGAGGACGCTGGCGGTGGCCGTGCCGAGCGCGATGGCGGGGCCGTCGGCGAGGTCGGGGGTGTTCTCGGGGATTCCGAGGTCGATCGCGGTCTGCTTGACCTCCGGGGGGCCGACGTCGGCCGCCATCTGCGCGTACACCGAGTTCACGGAGCTGTCGGTGGCCTCGGTGACGGTGATGTCGCCGTAGGAGCGCTGGTCCTCGTTCTCGGGGGCGTAGGGGTCGCCGGTCCAGCCCTGGACGGTGCGCTCGTTGGTGCCGTCGTAGATCGTGTTGGGGGTGATCACGCGGCCGTCCTGGGTCTCCGAGTGGTTCTCGACGGCGGCGGTGAACACGAAGGGCTTGAAGGTGGAGCCGACCTGGAAGTCCCTGCGGGTGGCGTTCGGGGTGTACTGCTTGACGTAGTCGACGCCGTTGTACATCGCCACGACCTCGCCGGTCTTGGGGTCGACGGAGGCGCCGCCCGCGCGGACGTAGCGGTCGACCTTGTTGTTCTTCTTGTCGAGCTTGTCCATCAGCTTGTCGTTGACGGCCTTCACGAACGCGTCCTGCTTGGGCTTCTGGAGCGTCGTGGTGATGCGGTAGCCGCCCGCGTCGAGCTGCCTCTCGTCGATGATCTTGTTCTGGGTGAGGTAGTCCTTGACGGTCCGCACGATGTAGCCGCGCTGTCCGGACATGCCGGTGGACAGGGTGGACTCCTTCGGCACCGGGAACTTCATGCCGGCCCGCTTCGACGCGCTGAGCCAGCCCTTCTTGACCATGCCGTCCAGGACGTAGTTCCAGCGGGCCTCGGCGGCCTTGCGGTTCTCGGGGTGGGCGACGACGTCGTACTGGCTGGGCGCGTTGACGAGCGCGGCGAGGTAGGCGGCGCGGGCCGGGTCGAGGTCGGTGGCGTCCGTGCCGTAGTAGGCCTGGGCGGCGGCCTGGATGCCGTAGGCGTTGCGGCCGAAGTAGCTGGTGTTGAGGTAGCCCTCGAGGATGTGGTCCTTGCTGACCTCGCGGTCCAGCTTGATCGCGATGAAGAACTCCTTGGCCTTGCGCGTGAGGGTCTGGTCCTGGCGCAGGTAGTAGTTCTTCACGTACTGCTGGGTGATGGTGGAGCCGGACTGCTTGCCCTTGCCGAGGGCCGTGTTCCAGGCGGCGCGGAGCATGGCCTTGGGGTCGACCGCGGACTCGGTGTAGAAGTCGCGGTCCTCGGCGGCCAGGATCGCGTGCTGGGCGGCCTTGGAGATCCGCGGGAGGGTGACGTTCTCCCGGTTGATCTCGCCGTCGCGGGCGATCACCGAGCCGTCCGCGTACAGGTAGACGTTGGCCTGCTTGGTGGCGAGCGCGTTGGCCGGCGGGATCTGCACCAGCGAGTAGCCGAGGAAGAAGCCGCCGACCAGCAGCAGGGCGACGATGATGAAGGCGCCGAGCGTCATACGCCAGGTCGGGATGATCCGGCGCCAGCCGGTGCGCTTCGGTTTCCCGGCCGGCCGGGCCTGCGGTGTGGCCGGGTCGCCGTCCGCCTGCGGCTCTCTCGGTGCCCAGCCGGGTGTCGGCTGCTGCGGCTGCGGCTCGTCACTCATGTCGTGCACGGACTCCTGATTCGCGTCGTACGTCGTTCCCGTACGTCTCTGCTCGCTCTTGCGCCCCTGTGATGAAGACTGTCCCATCCGGCGATCAGTTCCCTGACCGAGGGCCGTGTCGTGAGCCGGGCGGCGGGACGGGCTGTGTGGGGGCGAGCGGGCGGGCGGACGCAGGGGTGAACCGCGCTGTTTCGCACGGTTACCCGAATCGCGTTCTCGCCTGCGCGACATTCGCCCGAAGGGGGACGCCACCGTGGACGCGACGGCTCGTACGCTCCGTCCCGGCCGGCACCGCCGCCATGCCGCTCGCCCTGGCCACGGGCGCCTCGGCCCACGCGGACGCAACGGATCGTACCGTCTGGGCCGGTGCCCACCCGCCCCGCGGCGCCCGATCCGGTCCTCGAAAACGCGTGGCACGCGTGATCACCGGTCCACTAGGCTCCTGCGCTTCGGTGCCTGGCGGCGAGGGGGCGGTGGATGTGGGCTCGGGACGGTTGTACGCGGCCGTCGCGGCGGGGGGTTTCAGGCGGTACGCGACGTACCGGGCGGCCACGGTGGCCGGGGTGTTCACCAACACGGTCTTCGGCGTCATCCTCGTCTACACGTACCTGGCGCTGTGGGACGAGAAGCCGCATCTGGGAGGGTACGACCAGGCGCAGGCCGTGACCTATGTGTGGCTGGGACAGTGCCTCTACGCGACCCTCGCCATCCAGGGCGGCGGCGCCGAGAAGGACCTGATGGAGCGCATCCGCACCGGCGAGATCGCCGTCGACCTGTACCGGCCGGCCGATCTGCAGCTGTGGTGGCTGGCGGGCGACGTGGGCCGGGCCCTGTTCCAGATGCTGGGGCGGGGCGTCGTCCCCTTCGCGTTCGGCGCGGTCTTCTTCCCCATGGCGCTGCCGACGACGGTCACGCCCTGGGCGGCCTTCGTGGTCACGCTCCTGCTGGCGGCGGTCGTCAGCTTCGCGCTCCGCTACCTGGTGGCCCTGAGCGTGTTCTGGCTCATGGACGGCATGGGCGTCAACCAGGTGCTGATGATCACGGGGATCTTCTTCTCCGGCATGGTGCTGCCGCTGAACGCCTTCCCGGGCGTGTTCGGCGACATCGTGCGGGTGCTGCCGTGGGCGGCGCAGATCCAGATGCCGGCGGACGTGCTGATGGGGGAGACCGACCCGCTCGGGGCGTTCGCCTTCCAGGCGGCGTGGGCGGTGGCACTGCTCGCGGCGGGGCGGCTGCTGCAGTCGGCCGCGACGCGGCGGGTGGTGGTGCAGGGTGGGTGAGCGGAGCCTCCTGCTGGAGGGGCTGCGGGCCTACCGGCTGATCGCCGGGATGTGGGTGCGCTCCAGCATGACCTACCGCACCTCCTTCGTCGTCACGGTGTTCGGCAACCTGCTGGTGACCGGCCTGGACTTCGTGGGGATCCTGCTGATGTTCTCGCAGGTCGACTCGCTGGGCGGCTGGTCACTGCCCGAGATCGCCTTCCTGTACGGGCTGTCGGTGACGGCGTTCGGGATCGCCGACCTGGTGCTCGGCTCGATGGACGTCCTGGGCGCCCGGATGCGCGACGGCTCGTTCGACATCCTGCTGGTGCGTCCCGCGCCGGTGCTCGCCCAGGTCGGCGCCGACCGCTTCGCGCTGCGCCGTCTGGGCCGGATCACGCAGGGCGCGGTGGTTCTGGGCTGGGCGCTGGTCTCGGTCGACGTCGACTGGAGCGCGCCCAAGGCGCTGCTGGTGCCGGTGATGGTGGTCAGCGGCGCGGCGATCTTCTCGGCGGTGTTCGTGGCGGGCGCGGCCTTCCAGATCTTCGCCCAGGACGCCGCCGAGGTGCAGAACGCGTTCACGTACGGCGGGACCACGCTGCTGCAGTATCCGCCGAGCGTGTTCGGGAAGGACCTGGTGCGCGGCGTGACCTTCATGCTGCCGCTCGCCTTCGTCAACTGGGTCCCGGCCGCCTATGTGCTGGGCCGGCCGTACCCGATCGAGCTGCCCCGGGGGGCGGCCTTCGCGTCGCCGCTGGTGGCGGTGGCCTGCTGTGTGCTGGCGGGGATGGCGTGGCGGGTGGGGCTTCGTTCCTACCGGAGTACAGGGAGTTGACGGCGTGGACGGTGTGGACGGCGGGTTCATCGAACTCGACGGCGTCGAGAAGGTCTTCGACGTACGCAAGAAGACCGGCTTCATGAAACGGGAACGGCGGCAGGTCCGGGCCGTCGACTCGATCTCCTTCCGCGTGGAACGCGGCGAGATGGTCGGCTACATCGGCCCCAACGGCGCCGGCAAGTCGACCACGATCAAGATGCTGACCGGCATCCTCACCCCGAGCGCCGGCCGGCTCCGGGTCGCCGGCATCGACCCCTCCCGCGAACGCACCCGGCTCGCGCACCGCATCGGCGTGGTGTTCGGGCAGCGTACGACGCTGTGGTGGGACCTGCCGCTGGTCGACTCCTACCGGCTGATGCACCGCATGTACAGGATCCCGGACGCCCGTTACCGCGAGAACCTCGGCCGACTGGTCGAACTCCTCGCCCTGGGCGACCTGCTGGACGTGCCGGTACGGCAGCTCTCGCTCGGGCAGCGCATGCGCGGCGACATCGCGGCGGCACTGCTGCACGACCCGGAGGTGCTGTACCTCGACGAGCCGACCATCGGCCTCGACGTCGTCTCCAAGTCCAAGGTGCGGGAGTTCCTGCGGGAGTTGAACGCCGAGCGCGGCACGACGGTGCTGCTGACCACGCACGACCTCCAGGACATCGAGCAGTTGTGCAAGCGGGTGATGGTCATCGACCACGGGCGCCTGATGTACGACGGCCCGCTCGCCGGGCTGCACGAGGCGGGGGAGAGCGAGCGGACCCTGGTGGTGGACCTGGAGCGGGAACTGCCGCCGATCGACGCCCCGGCGCCCGCCCGGGTCGTCCGGGTGGACGGTCCGCGCCAGTGGCTGGCGTTCCCGGCGGCTCAGTCCGCGGCACCGCTGGTCGCGCGGATCGCGGCGGAGTACCCCCTGGTGGACCTGTCGGTGCGGGAGCCGGACATCGAGGCGGTGATCGCGAAGATGCTGCATACCTTGGGGGACACCCCCAAACCCCCGCCGGACCAGGCCGAGCGTGCGATCTCGTAGCCCCCGGCGGGGTGAACTCGTAATCTGCTGTGTATGACCGACGACTCAGTCCCGGACCTCCGCGCCTCCGACGCCGACCGTGAACGGGTCGCCGAGATCCTGCGGGACGCCCTCGCGGAGGGCCGTCTCGACATGGCGGAGTTCGAGGAGCGGCTGGACGCGACGTATCAGGCGCGGACGTACGGCGAACTGGCGCCGATCACCCGGGACCTGCCGGCCGCGGGCGTCACGGCGCCCTCCGTGTCACTGGCCAAGGAGCCCGCCGCCGGCCCGGACGGCTCGCCCTGGTCCGGGCGGATCGTCGGCGGGGAGGGTTCCTCGTCGTGGGCCGTGGCCGTGATGTCCGGCTTCCAGCGCAAGGGGCGCTGGACGATGCCCCGGCGGTTCACCTGCCTCGCCCTGTGCGGCGGCGGGGAGATCGACCTGCGCGAGGCGAACTTCGCGGACGGCGAGGTCGAGATCAACGCGATCGCGATCATGGGCGGGGTGGATGTCATCGTCCCGCCCGGCGTCGAGGTCGTCGTCCGCGGCATCGGCATCATGGGCGGCTTCGACCACCGCGAGGAGGGCGTCCCCCGCGTCCCCGGCGCCCCGCGCGTCGTCATCACCGGCTTCGCTTTCTGGGGCGGCGTCGGAGTCCAGCGAAAACCGACCCGCGCGGAGAAACAGCGACTGCGCGAGCAACGCCGCCGCCAGCTGGACGGCTAGCCGCCGCTGCGTGCGCGCAGTCATGCCTCAGCCCTACAGCTCCGCCGGTACGGACCCCTTCAAACTCTCCAGATCGAACACCTCACCCATCCGCGCATACCCCGCGTCACTGGGATGCAGATGATCCCCCGAGTCGTACTCGGCCCGCAGCCGCCGCGGATCGTAAGGATCACGCAGCGCCTTGTCGAAGTCGACCACCGCGTCGAACACCCGCCCCGCCCGGATCTCCGCGTTGATCTGCTGCCGCACGCCTTCCCGGGCCTCCGAGTACCCCCGGTGCCCCCCGAACGGCATCAGCGTCGCCCCCACGACCTTCAGCCCCCGGTCATGCGCCTGCGCGACCATCGTGCGCAGCCCGCCGAGCACCGCGTTCGGATCCGCGAGCCGCGGGTTGCGCAGGATGTCGTTGACCCCGAGGTCGATGACGACGACCTTGACGTTCGTCCGTTCCAGCACGTCCCGCGCGAAGCGGTTCAGGCCGCTGGGGTTGTCCGCCGGCCGGCCCAGCCCGTCCGTGAGGACCCGGTTCCCGCTGATGCCCTGGTTGACCACGCTGTAGCGGGGCAGGTCCCGCCCGGCGGCGATCTCCGCGCGTAGCCTGTCGGACAGGACGTCGGTCCACCGGTTGTTGGCACCGGCGGTGGAGGTGATCCCGTCGGTGATCGAGTCGCCGAGGACGACGACCGTCCCGTCGGACTCGTTGCTCAGTACGTCCAGCGCGGTCAGGTAACGCCAGTACATGCTCTGCTCGGTGTACGGCGCGCCCGTCGCGTCGGCCGTGTGGTCGCCCTGGGCGACGTAGGAGATCTGCCGGGCGTGCCGGTGGTACGTCACCGAGCCGGAGCTGGTCGGCGTGTACGTGGTGATCAGGACGTCCGCGCCGTGCGGGATGACGATGCGCACGGCGTCGCTCATCACCTGCCCGCCGGGCGGGATGACGACCGCCGGCCCGCCGCTGAAGGTCAGCTGCCGCAGGGTGTCCGAGAGCGCGGCGGCCGTGCCGCTCCCGGCGGCGACGGCGATCGAGGCGCGCGTGATGTTCAGCGGCGACTGTCCGTAGAGATTGGACAGCGTCACGCGGGCACTCGTACCGCCGACGCTGGTGTGGACGACGTTGCGCACCGAGCGGTCCGCCATGCCGGTCGTCTCCGTGCCCGGCTCGGCCGCGGCCGGAGAAGCGGACCAGGTACCGACCCAGGTGCCGGTGGAGGCGGGGGCGGCGGAGTTGTTCGGGAGGCGGTCGTCGGCGAGAGCGTTGCGCGCCGGCGTACCTCTGCCGGGCGCCACCCCGACGTATATGGCGGTGGAAAGGGCCACGATCGCTGCGACAACGACGGCCAATAGGGCGTAACCACGACCCCGGGTCATGCTGTGTAGTTCTCCTCGGGCGATGGGAGCCCAAGGCTCCGATCTGATACGCCCATGATGCGTCATGGGCCGGGGGAGGCTCACACGGACCCCGTGGCATTACCCCCTCCCGACAGACGCCGGGAACTCCTGTTCCGTTCCAGGAGTCGGTCAGGAAGGGACAATGTGTGCGGGATCACCAAGCGGGTGGAGCGGATGGAACGGACGAAAGCAGAAGAAACAGGCGCCGTCGGAGGGCAGCATGCCCGCCCCGGCGTCCCCACGAACCGTGCGATGGCCACCTTCAGCCCCGCGGACGAGGAGAAGCAGCGCGGCGTACGCCGCATGAAACTCACCGCCACCGGGCTCCTGCTGTTCGTCGCCGTGGTCTACATCCTCGCCAAGTGGGCCCAGAACTCCGGCGCGGGCCCCTGGGCGAGCTATGTCGCCGCGGCCTCCGAGGCGGGCATGGTCGGCGCGCTCGCCGACTGGTTCGCCGTCACCGCCCTCTTCCGCCACCCCCTCGGCATCCCCATCCCGCACACCGCGATCATCCCCACCAAGAAGGACCAGCTCGGCGTCACCCTCGGCGAGTTCGTCGGGGAGAACTTCCTCTCCGAGGACGTCGTACGGCAGCGGCTGCGCGCCGTCGGCATCGGCAGCCGCCTCGGCGCCTGGCTCGCCGTCCCCGAACACGCCGACCGGGTCACGGCGGAGCTGTCCACCGCCCTGCGCGGCGCCCTGACGGTCCTGCGCGACTCCGACGTCCAGGCCGTCGTCGGAGAGGCGATCACCCGCCGCGCGAACGCCCAGGAGATCGGGCCCGGCATCGGCAAGATGCTGGAGAAGGTCGTCGCCGACGGCGGCCACAAACGGGTCGTCGACCTCGTCGTCACCCGCGCGCACGACTGGCTGGTGCTGCACCGCGACGAGGTCATGGACGCCGTGGAGGGCGGCGCCCCCGGCTGGACGCCGAGGTTCGTCGACCGCAAGGTCGGTGAGCGGGTCTACAAGGAACTCCTGCGCTTCGCCACGGAGATGCGCGACATGCCCGCCCACCCCGCGCGCGGCGCCCTCGACCGCTTCCTCACCGACTTCGCCTCCGACCTTCAGTCCGACACCGACACCCGTGCCCGCGTCGAGCGCCTCAAGGGCGAGGTGCTGGGCCGCGGCGAGGTCCAGGACCTCATCGCCAGCGCCTGGACGGCCGTACGGTCCATGATCGTCGCGGCGGCGGAGGACGAGCGCAGCGAACTGCGGCTGCGCGTACGGGCGTCCCTGCTGTCGCTCGGCTCCCGGATGGCGGGCGAGCGCAAGGTGCAGGACAAGGTCGACAAGTGGGTGGAGGACGCGGCCGTCTACGTCGTCACCACCTACCGCAAGGAGATCACCTCCCTGATCACGGACACGGTGGCGAGCTGGGACGCCGAGCACACCACGCGGAAGATCGAGGCGAACATCGGCCGCGACCTGCAGTTCATCCGGATCAACGGCACGGTGGTCGGCTCGCTCGCCGGCCTGCTGATCTACACGGTGTCGCAAGCGCTGGGAGCGTGAGCGGCCGGGAGGTGACGCACGGGTGGCCTCAGGTGTCAGGGCGTAAGCACATCCGCTCAGGGCACTCGACCCGGGTTCTTCTCGATGAGGAGGGAGCCCATGACCACCGCGCAGGCCGGGACCGGCCGAACCGTGACCACCGACATCCCCGCCCGCCTCGACCGCCTCCCGTGGTCGCGCTGGCACTGGACGATCGTCATCGGCCTCGGCACCGTGTGGATCCTCGACGGTCTCGAAGTCACCGTCGTGGGCAACATCGCCGGCCGCCTGTCGGAACCCGGCAGCGGCCTGCCCATCACCTCCGGTGAGGTCACCGGCATGGCGGCCGCCCTGTACGTGGCGGGAGCCTGCTCCGGCGCGCTCTTCTGGGGCCGGCTGACCGACAAGTGGGGCCGCAAAAAACTCTTCATGATCACGCTGGCGGTCTACCTCGGCGCCACGGCCCTGACCGCGATCGCCTTCGACACCTGGTGGTTCTTCCTCTTCCGCTTCCTCACCGGCTTCGGCATCGGTGGCGAGTACGCGGCCATCAACTCCGCGATCGACGAACTGATCCCCAAGGAGTACCGCGGCCGGGTCGACCTGATGATCAACGGCAGCTTCTGGCTGGGCGCGGTCGGCGGCTCCCTCCTGTCGATCGTCGCGCTGGACACGGACATCTTCGCGGCGAACGTCGGCTGGCGCCTCACCTTCGCGCTCGGCGCGGTCCTGGCCCTGGTGATCCTGCTGGTCCGCCGGCACGTCCCGGAGAGCCCCCGCTGGCTGCTGATCCACGGCCGCGACGACGAAGCGGAACGCATCGTCTCCTCGATCGAGCGGAAGGTCGAGCAGGAGCACGGCCAGTCGCTGCCGCGCGCGGAGGGCGAGATCACCATCCACCAGCGCCGCAGCGTCTCCTTCCTGGAGATCGGCCGCACCGTCTTCTCCGACTACCGCCGCCGCGCCGTCCTCGGCTTCTCCCTCTTCATCGGCCAGGCCTTCCTCTACAACGCCATCACCTTCGGCTTCGGCGCGATCCTGACGACGTTCTTCGACGTCCCGAGCGGCAGCACCGGCTACTACTTCGCGGTCATCGCGCTCGGCAACTTCTGCGGTCCGCTGCTCCTGGGCAAGCTCTTCGACACGGTCGGCCGCCGCGTGATGATCTCCGGCACCTACCTGCTGTCCGGCCTGCTCCTCTTCGGCACGGCCTGGCTCTTCGACCAGGGCTCGCTCAGCGCGACCACGCTGACCGCCTGCTGGTGCGCGGTGCTGTTCTTCGCCTCGGCGGGCGCGTCCAGCGCCTACCTGACGGTCTCCGAGGTCTTCCCGATGGAGACCCGCGCCATGTCCATCGCCTTCTTCTACGCCATCGGCACGGCAGCCGGCGGCATCAGCGGCCCGCTCCTCTTCGCCGACCTCACCGGCACGGGCAAGGTCGGCGACACGGTCCTCGCCTTCCAGATCGGCGCGACCCTGATGTGCCTGGCCGGCCTGGCGGCGGCACTCCTCGCGGTGCGGGCGGAACGCCGTTCGCTGGAGGACATCGCCACGCCGCTGACGGCGTCGGCGGATCAGACGGGGTCGAGGGCGGCGCCGGTGTAGGCCGCACCTAGGGCCCTTCTGATGGATCTCCGCAGCGCCTCAAGGGCCTGGGAGGTGCCCCCCAGGCGGCACGGGTGGGCGCGGCGGCACCCCGCCGGCGCGGGCGTGCGGCCCGACCCGTGCCCGGGCCGCACGCCCAGCACCCCTGCGACGTGCCGGTGGCTACTCGGCCGCACCCTGCCGCACACGATCCCGCCGTCGCAGCAGAAGCAACCCACCCGCGACGGCGGTGACTCCCGCAGCGGCGGCCCACCCGACGACCTCCTCAGAACCGGTGGCGGCGAGGTCCCTCCCCGAGGCAGGCGAGGCTACGACCGACGGAGTGGCACCCGCCTGAGGCCGGGCACCGGACGCCGCGGGAGACGAAGCGGGGGCCGGCGCCGGCGCCGCCGGGTCCGTTGCCTTGTCCCGCGTGAAGGCCAACGTTCCGAAGCCCAGCTGGTCGTAACCCCCGCTGTTGGGCCCGTAATCCCCACCCCCGCCCTCCGGCGCGGCCTTGGCCGCCGCACGCGTCAGATACGACGCCGACAACCCCCGCCGCTTGGTGTAGTGGTTGGCGATCATCGCCCAGATGGGACGCGTCATGGCCGGATCCACACCCGCGGCCCGCGTCGCGGTCTCACTCCCCGACCACCCCCCGATCGCCCCCTTCTTCCGCGTGTTGGCCGTATACGGCACATCCCCGCCCAGGCTCCACTTCGCCACGTACTGCGCCCCCTTGAGGAAGCGGCTGTCGTCATAGCCGTAGAGATCGATGCCCTGGTTCCAGGCCATCTCGCAGACCGTGCCCATCAGCCCGACCCCGAGCAGCGCGTGCCCCTGGTCCCGCCCGGCCTCGACCCACTCGGCGAGCCCGTCGTCGTGCACGACGGGAATGGCGTGCTTGACGGACCCCATGCCGTCCCCGTGCTTGAAGTACTCGACGGCCCGGTCGACCACGGCTCGGTCGTCGCAGAAGATGCCGGTGGCGAGCACACAGGCGAGGGCTGTCAGGTCCCAGTTGGGCCAGTAGTTGGTGATGACGGCGCCGTTGTGATCGCGCAGGAAACTGTCACTGACCGGATGGAAGACGTTCCGCATCACGTCCTGCGCCCGCTCGAGCGCGAAGTCACCATGATCCCGTACGAGTTCGGCGGCGTTGGCGAACTGGTAGCCGTACAGCCCCGCGGCCAGGAACCGGTCGGCCGAGCCCTGGATCGAGGTCAGCTTCCCCGACCAGGCGTTGAGGATCGCCACCGCGGTGTCGGCGTGCGCGGTCTCGCCGGTGACGTGGTATCGCAGGGCGTTCTGGTAGGCGGCGTGGATGTCGTTGTAGAGGACCGTGTAGTTCTGGGGCGACCCCGCCCCCCGGTACACCGTCGCCTGCGGATTGGCCCGCCAGCCGCTCTGCGCGTGCCGGTTGGCGGTGAGCTTGGCGAAACCGGCCGTATAGGGTCTGGCGCCCGCCTTCACCTTGGCCGCCATACGGTCCAGGTCGGCACGGGTGTGCAGCAGTCCGGGGTGGGCGAAGGCGGAGCCGGCGGCGAGTGCCGGGCTCGCGAGCGCGGTCGTGCCGACACCGGCGCCGACGACGCCGACACCGGCGGCTCCGGCTGCCGCGCCCGTGGCCTTCAACATGTTCCGGCGGCTGATCTGTCGTGTCACGTTGTCGTACCTCAACGTCGTAAGTCGCGTTCCTGCGGGGGACGGTGAGGAGACGGCCGGACGGTGAGGCGATAACAAAAACTGCGCTATAGTTGATCTGCGTCCGCTCGCTGGAACTCCCGCAGACGGACGATGCGTTGGTGGTCCAAGGAAAGACGTCCCGCTTCCTGCGGGGAGATGCAGGTGCAAGGCCTGCCCGGCGCTCCAGACGAGAACCCCGGCCCTGGTTTCAGGGCCGGGGTTCTTCGCTGTGTGCTCGGCCCGCTCCGGACGCCGAAGGTCCGGAGCGCAGCTCGCTCAACCGCGCCGGTCGGCGACCGCCCAGGACGCCACGGCCACGGCCCCCGCCACCCCGAACACGGCAGGCCAGGCACCCACCTTCCTGGCCAGCGGATGAGACCCGGCGAAGGCGGCGACATACGCGGCCGACAACGCCCCCGCGGCCACCCCGCCGGCCTGCTGCCGCCACTGCCGCGCGGCCGCGGCCCCGGCGACGGCGAGCACGGCCCCGCCGAGCGGCCGCTGCCTGGTCCAGCGGGCCACGCCGTACCCGCCCACGAGCCCGCTCGCGGCGATCACCGCACTGGGAACCTTCGCCATCCCTGCCTCCTGCTTTCTGCCCTGCCCTGCCCGGGACCACCGAGGCTAACGCCCGAGGTCGGAGGCACACGCGCCGGGGCATAGGCAGGCCCGTTCCCCAAACAGCCCCCGAACATGAGTCGACGCTTGTCAAGTTTCCCGCTCCGAGTTATATAAGAAGGCGAAGAACGTAGGGCATCGCACGGACAGCGCCTGGAGAGAGGAGTGACCAGTGATGCTCATGCGCACGGACCCCTTCCGTGAACTCGACCGGCTCACCCAGCAGGTCTTCGGCCCCGCCACGCGCCCCTCGGCGATGGCGATGGACGCCTACCGTTCGGGGGACGAGTTCTTCGTCCACTTCGACCTCCCCGGCATCGACCCCGAGACGATCGAGCTGGACGTCGAACGCAACGTCCTGAACGTCCGAGCCGAACGCAGGTCCCCGGCCCCCGAGGACGCGGAGCTCCTCGTCGCCGAACGGCCCACGGGCACCTTCACCCGCCAGCTCTTCCTCGGCGACACGCTGGACACGGAGCGCATCGACGCCTCCTACGAGGCCGGCGTCCTGACCCTGCGCATCCCGGTGGCCGAGCAGGCCAAGCCGCGCCGCATCCAGATCACGGGCGGCGACAAGCCCAAGCAGATCAGCGGCTGACGGCACGGCACTCACGTACCCACGAAGGCTGTCCCGAGGACGTCCCGCCCACGGGACAGCCCACCCCCCAACCCAACCCCCACCCGCGCCGCCGGAGCCCCACCCCGGCGGCGCGACACAGCACCGGATCCGGAGGAAGACCCACACATGAGCGTGACGACGGTGCCCAGTGCGGCGACTGCTCTCGCGACCCCGAAGACCCTGATCCCCGCCCCGCAGCGCCACCACGCCACCCGAGGCGACGACGACGCGTGGACCCGGCTGATCGAAGCGGTGCGGGAATCGGGCCAGTACACCACCAGGTCGGAGGCGGAGCGGGTCACCCGTATCGTCCTGTCCGCCCTCGGCGGCCATGTGATCGGCGACGAACGGGTCGACCTCGCCCGCGCCCTGCCCGAGGAGGCCGCCAGAGTCGTCGCCTCCCAGATCCCGGCCACGCGCCCGCTGACCGCCGCCGAGTTCGTCGACTCCGTAGCGGCCCGTATCGAGGGAGCGACCCCCGCCACGGCCCGCTGGGACGTCAGCTCGGTCCTGAGCGTGCTGCCGCCCCTGGTCGGCGACGACCTGATCACCCGCATCCTGAACCAGCTCCCCGCCGGCTACGCCCTCCTGTTCGGCCGAGCGGACCTGAGCCCGGCGTCGTAGGGCCCGGCGTCGTAGGGCCGGCCCGGCGTCGTAGGCTCCTGAACCGCGTAAGACGGCCACCTCTTGGACGGACGGGAGGTGGCCGTCGCACAGACGGCCAAGCCACCGACAGGAGCCGCCACTTGACCCGCACGAGGTCCGCAACCCTCACCACCCCCGACGGCACGCACCTCGCCCACACGGACCACCACCCCGACGGCCGCGCCGGGGAACCCACGGGCACGTTCCTCCTCCTGCACGGCCTGGCGGGCCACCAGGGCGAGTGGGACACCCTCGCCGCGCGACTGTCGGCCGACGGCCACCGCGTGGTGACCTACGACGCCCGAGGCCACGGCGCCAGCACCCGCACCCCGGCGACCACGACCCGCGCGGCCCACGTCCAGGACGCCGCAACGCTGATCGAGGACCTGGACCTGGCCCCCGTCACCCTGCTGGGCCAGTCCCTGGGCGGCCACACGGCCCTGCTCCTGGCCGCGTCCCACCCCCACCTGGTGAAGTCCCTGATCCTGATCGAAGCGGGCCCGGCCGGCCCGTCCCCGGACCTCCCCACTCAGATCGCGACCTGGCTGGACAGCTGGCCGGCCCCCTTCAAGACCCTCGACGAGGCGGAGGCGTACTTGGGCCACGAGGCCTGGGCGAGGGGCCTGGAGAAACGAGAAGACGGCTGGTACCCCGCCTTCGACCGGACCACGATCGTCGAAACGGTCGCGGAACTGGCCACCACGGCCTACTGGCCCGAATGGTCCCGCATCACCTGCCCCACCCTCCTCATCCAGGGCGACCACGGCACGATGCGCCCCGACGAACCGGCGGAGATGCTCGCGCACCGCCCACACACGCACCACACCCGCATCGCCGACGCGGGCCACGACGTCCACCTGGACCAGCCGGACCGTCTCTATGAAGCGATCAGGTCCTTCATCGCCTGACCCCGAACCCCGAACAGTTCGACAGGACCCCGTCTCCCCGCCCATCCTGCGGTGGCGCATCGGTACACCAGCGCGCCCAACTCGCCTGTAGAAGACGACTGTTGAACCCCACCATCCGTCACATCACCTTCGACTGCACGGGACAGCCCTACGAACTGGCCCGCTTCTGGTCCGAGTTGCTCGGCCGCCCGATCTCCGACGCGGACAAGCCCGGGGACCCCGAGGTGCTGATCGAGCTCCCGAACGGCGCACCCGAGGAGGTCGAACGCGCGGTGAGCCTCGGCGCCCGCGTCCTGACGGACCGCACCCTCCCGAACGGCAGAGGCTGGGTCGTCATGGCCGACCCCGAGGGCAACGAGTTCTGCGTCGAACGGGGGTCTGCCATCCGGTCGAGTGAATCAGAATGAGACGTCATCGGCCCTTCGGCCACCGTCTGTCTGGGCAAGCACACGGCAGGCCGTCATCCGCTGATCAGCGGCCTCCCCATACCCGCCCGGCCAAGGCGGCGCAGCTTGCGTCCAGTTCTCATCAGATGCGATGTGTGCCGGTTTCAGCTTTCGCCGAGAAGACAACTGAGTAGCCCTGACCTGTACTTTCCTCTGGAGGGACTTGGGATGGAGGGGCGGTGATAGCCAGGTGGGCGCGTGCCGTCCGGCTTCATTCGCTTCCAAGGATGGTATTGGTCGCCGAGTTTCGGTAGTCGGGTCGCCCGGGGTGCCATGTCCACAGGGGTGAAGTGCGGTGAACGGCCTTGCCCGTTACCGGAACCGGTTCGGTGACCGTGCAGGAGCGACAGCCAAAAGGATCAAGTGCCCAAAAACTGTCTCCTATTGTCATATCGCTCGTCTATGTCGTGCACGGCATGGGCAGGCCGGTGTGCGTCTGTTCTGTCGCAACCAATGGGGAAGAATCGAAAGAGGTTCTATGCGCTCTTCTTCTCGGCACCGTAAATCGTCGCCCGCTGCCATCCCACGCCACCGGTCATGGTGCCGTACGGCCATCGCCGCAGCCACCGCGTGTGTCGCGCTGGGCGGTGTCCTGGGCACTGCACCGTCAGCCACCGCCGACGCGGCCGGTGGCACCGGCGAGATCCGGAACGCGAGCACTGACCGACACATCGGCACCTACGGCAACCTGGGGCAGGTACTTGCCGCGTTCACTGACGCGCA
The DNA here is from genome assembly GCF_042958445.1 of Streptomyces sp. NPDC007991. NCBI lineage: Bacteria > Bacillati > Actinomycetota > Actinomycetes > Kitasatosporales > Streptomycetaceae > Streptomyces > Streptomyces sp. NPDC007991. Next base: position 920,527 of record NZ_JBIBJD010000002.1, on the reverse strand, counting down.
TTGGCCGGCCTCATCCGACAAGAGCTGGACTTTCACACCACGGGAGTACGGCAGGTACTACAGCATTCAGAGCACTACCAAGGGGACCTGCTGGACCTACAGTCCGAAGCCGGCGAGCGATGGTGACTGGGCTCGCTATGGCCCTTGGGTCGTCACGCTCTCGCCGTGCAGCCCGACCGCCACGAACCAGCAGTTCTCACTGTGGGCGGCGTCCCGTTTCGCGCCGCGCGGGACAGTCACCATCCATCCCCGGGACGCCATGAATACCGTACTCCGGCGGACCACCCCGAACGGCGAAGCCCCGAACTACTGGAACGCGTTGAGCGTGGAGACGCCTCAGGGCACGAATGAGGAGTACTGGCGTGTGCCGGTCCCGCCCAACGACTGGGGACCAGCATCTTCCTCCCGCACCTCACCCTGACGACCCGAAGACGGCCGGACTCCTCAGCGGCGGAGCCGGCCGTCGTCGGCACCCGAAGGTTAGAGACCTTCAAGGGCTGGCGTTACGGCGGCTGAAGGTTTCTGGCGCAGGACTCTCTGTTGTCCAGGTCGTGATCAGTACCCTTGGGGTAGCAACCCTCAGGAGGTGTGTGCACGTTTGGTGGCAATGGCGGCCAGGGTTCCCAGGGCGAGACAACTGCTCATCACGGCTGCCATGGGCGCCGGGCTCTGGGTACCGAATAGCCCGACCAGGGGGGAGGCGGCCGCGCCGAAGAGGAACTGGCTTCCGCCCAGGAGAGCGGAGGTAGCTCCCGGGGCAGCGCGTCCGCGGCTCTGAGCGACGGTGATCACGGCTGGGAAGAAGATGCCGAATGCGCTGATAGTGATCAACAGGCATAGCCAGGTCAGCTGCGTAGTGCTGCCAGCGGTCGCCTGTATGAGAAGTAGTGTTGCCGCCCCCGTTGTCGCCAGCGTCCCGCTGATGATGAGGAGAGCTTCGGGGGTCCGGCGTTTGGCCAGGTGGCCGTAGGCCAGGCTCCCTGCCATGTTGCCGACGGCGTTGACGCCGTAGACGAGGCTGGAAAGAGCCGGGGAGAGACGGTAGATGTCCTGGAAGACGAAGGTGGTTCCGGCGATATAGGCGAAGACGGCGGCCCCACCGCAGGCGAGGGCCAGCACCGGTGCGAGGATGGCGCGCTGTGCGGCGACCTCTGCGATGGCGCGCAGGCTGGCGGTCATCCCGCCGGTGAGGCGGGCGTGGGGCGGGTGGGACTCGGGGATCCAGCGCCATACGCCCAGCGACAGGAGTAAGCCCATGAGGGCGAGGACGGCGAAGACGTAGCGCCAGGACACCGCGAGCAGCAGGGCGCCTCCGGCTAAGGGGGCCAGGACCGGGGCCGTGGCGGTGATCGCTCCCAGGCGGGAGAAGACCAAGGGAAGTTCACGGTCGTCGTAGAGGTCGGCCACGACAGCGCGGGAGACGACGATCCCGGCCGCTCCCGCGATGCCCTGCCCGACTCGTGCCGTGTTGAGCACCTCGACCGTGGGCGCCAGAGCACACACGGCGGAGAAGACGGTGAACAGCACGGATCCGCCGATGAGGACGGGCCGGCGGCCGACCGCATCACTGAGGGGGCCCAGAACGAGTTGCCCGACGATGATTCCGGCCAGGAACCCGGTCAGTGACATTTGCGCGCCGGAAGCATCGGTTGCCAGGGAGCGGGCCAGGTCGGGGAGGGCGGGGACGTACATGTCTGTGGCCAGCGGGCTTGCGCCGCTCAGTCCGGCCAGAACCATCAACAGCGGGAGCCGTTTCGGAAGTTCGAGGGACGGGCGCTGATGACCGGCTGATGCCTTACCGGTTGAGTGAGTAGTCATAGCGCCGGGGCCGCCCCCTCGACCTGCCCTGACGCCTGCGCCGGCCCCCGGCACTCATCGACGGCCACCTCGGCCTCCGCCACCTGTTCCAGCAGTCCGGCGGCGATCTGCAGCACACCGCGCTCGGCCGGTGACAGCGTCTGACGCAGTGCAGCCGCCAGCCAGGCGTTGCCATCGCGCACGTGCTCCCGCAGCGCCTCCCGCCCCGCTTCCGTGACCTCGATGTTCTGGCGGCGGGCATCCACCTCGCTCTTCGACCGGCGAATTCGCCCCTGTTCCTCCAACTCGTTGAGCACCCGGGTCAGTGACTGGGTCTGCAGCCCTTCGATGGCGGCCAGTTCCGACGGGGTCAGTGGGCCGCTGTGCCGAAGGTTGGCGAGCACGGATGCGGCCAGCCGCGTCAAGGAGCGGCTGTTCCCCGGCTGCTCGGCGCGTAGCCGGGAAGCCAGGCGGGACACGCCCCACCGCAACGCCTCGGCCAAGACCAGATCCTTCGACACCTCTTCTGGAACATCAACCATGCTTACCAAGCTAACGCTTACTATACGGCTCTTCAATGGCTGCACTTTAAGTCAATTTAGTAAGTGTGAGCTTCTCACCTGGGCGGTCTGTCGACACATGCTGCACCAGATGCATCGCCGGCGATCAGCTCGCGCATGGTGCGGCTGACGTGCGTGTTCAAGTTGTCCCACACCAGCACGATCGGTCCACCGAGTTGCTGGTGGGCGGCGTCCATCAGACGGGCATAGTCGGTCTCGGTGAAGCCCTTGCGGCGGCCTTTGGCAGGGCCGCGGTCGAGGTGGGTGCGGTAGATCAGCCGTGGCCGGTGGCCGGCTTTGGCGCAGATCAGCGCCGCCATCAGGACACGCTTTGTCCCTGCTGCGGTCACCCGCACCACCGGGGTGTGCCCCCGGCGGCCCCAGGTGCGGCCCTTGGGCGGCCTCAGGCCCTGGCCGGCTTCGTCTTCGAAGCAGAGCCAGGCGCCCAAGTCCGCCGCCTTCTTTTTATGACAGGCCCCTGCTCGTCCTTCCAGGCGGCGATCTTCGCCTCGTCCCGCTCGGTGGCCCTGCGGGAGGGGACCTGCACGCTCCAGCCGATGCGGTGCAGCAGCAGGTCCAGCCCGGCCAGGGTGTATTCGACGCCGAACCGTCGGCGCACGATCTCGGCGATCCGGGCCAGCGTCCAGCACTGGTCACTCCAACCGGAGGCGGCCGGGCCGGCATCCAACACCGTCGCCAGCACACGCAATTGTCCCGGGTCGAGCTTGCAGCGGGCACCGCCGGGGCCCTTGGAGGCCAGGGCCTGCCGCCCGCCAGAAGACAACGCCCGCCGCCAGCGGTTCGCCGACATCCGGGTCACCCTGAACCGTCGGGCCACCTCCCGGTCGCTGGCCCCGGCCTCGATCAGGTCAGCAGCTGCGAGCCGGACTTGCTCACGCCGAGACCGTTTCTCGGCCGTCAATCCACCACCATCGGGATACCTCATTCCTCCGGCATAGCGCGGCACACGACAGCCGTCACGACCCGGCGTAACCCGAACCGTTAAAGGTCTCTAGACATCAACGGCTTCCTGGCTGACCGGTCCGGAGGCCGGACCAAAAAGAAGGGCTCCGATTCCCCAAAAAGGGCGAGAGGCTTTCAAGTGCATTCGGTGGCCCGGCTCGACCAGCCATGCACATGGGAGCAGGTGCGAGCCCTCGTGGGTGAGTCCGGTGCCGGGCTTTCCGGGCCCTGCCCCAGCTTGATGAGTGTCATGTCTGCTCCCCCCGGACTGCTGTGTGTCCGATCCTTCGCCCAACAGCACTGCTTGACCAGCAACTTGCGCGCGGTCTTGTCTACGGACGGTATAAGACCGCCTCGGGCAGACTCCCGTGAGCAGGCGCGCCTGCCGCACTGATGGGGACCGAAGCGCCAGGCGCGTGATCGCAGCAGCGGAGTGGCGAGAGGTAACCGGTTAGCGCGTCGCCTCGCCGCGCTTCACGGTCTGGACGAAGGAGCGCCAAGCATCGCTTCCCACCACGATCACACCCGCCTCGACCTTTGAGTCGCGGACAAGGGCACCACCGCCGGTGAACGCGCACTCGACGCATTCACCCCCCGCACCGTTGCTGTAGGACGACGTGAACCACACCGGACGGCCGCTTCCGCCGGACGCATCTGTTGTCACCTTGCGTAATCCTTCAAGATCGACTCGATCAACATGGCTGAGCGTTGAGGACTCAAGGCCGCGGCCCGGAGGCCGTCGAACGCCCTCGTGTACTCACGGACATGATGCTCGCCCTCCAAGTACATGGCATCGGTGATGCCGTCTCGATACACGAGGTCCGGATCTTCCGGGGCCGGGAAACCCAGCATGGTGAACGAGCCCGTGGCCGGATAAATCCCCGCGTCGAAGGGGAGGACCTGCAAGGTCACGGTCGGCAGCTCGGCGGTCTCCAGGAGCCGTTCCATCTGCTCCCGCATCAGGGCGTGGTCCCCCATGACGTGGCGCAGGGCACCCTCGTTCACGATGAACCAGGCATCGGGAGCATCCGGTCGCCTCAGCATGGCCTGGCGTTCCATGCGCACCTGCACTGCCTTGGTGATGTCCTCGGCCGACATGTGTGCGCCGGACTTGTGGAGTTCGGACGCGTACACCTCGGTCTGCATGAGGCCGGGTACGACCTCGCACTGGTACTGGCGGAACGTCGAAGCGTCCTGTTCGAGGCCGATGTAGATGTTGAACCACTCGGGAACGCCGGCGCCGTGGACCTGCCACCAACCGCGCACTTTTGCCTGCCTGGCAAGCGACTTGAGGAACTCGCGCAGTTCGTCGCTCGTGCCGTAGAAGCGGCACAGGGCATCGATGTCCGACGGCTGGATACGCCCACTGCCCGTCTCCATCCGGTTGACCTTGGAGCCGCTCCAGTCCAGGGCCGAACCGACCTGGGCGCAGGTGAGTGTGCTCTTCTCGCGGAGCTTCTTCAGCTCGATCGAGAGGCGCCGACGGCGTGCCGTGGGTGAACCGGCCATCTCAACCCTCTTTCCACTAGCGGGCGTTCAGTCTCGCGCCAAGACGTGTGCTTGCCAATCACACGGAAGTGGGAATCCCGCCGTGCACATTGCACAAAGGGATGCGCTGCGAGCACAGTGGTCGACAGCACAACTCAAAGTGATCGTTCGTGACGCTGCGCTGCTAGTGCGGTGTCGACCGCGACGAGAGGGGTCCGCGTGAGCCAGGAAGCGTGTATGTCGCGCAAGCCGTGGGAGGTTGCCTTCACGGCCGAACCGGTGGAGGTGGCTGCCCTGCGCCGGATCATGCGACTGCACCTGGGCATGTGGGGGTTGCAGGACATCACGGACGAGGCCCAACTGTGCGTGAGCGAGATGGTGTCCAACGTCATCACACATGTCGGACACGGCACGCCCGCGACGCTGGTCGTCTCCGTACGGGGCACGCACCTGCGCATCGAGGTGCATGATCCCGACACACGGGCCCTGCCCGTCCTCAGGGACCTGAGCACGGAATCCCTGGAGGGGAGGGGTATGGCGCTCGTGGACGCCGTAGCCGATCGGTGGGGTGTATTGCTACGCCCGGACCGGAAGGTCACGTGGTGCGAGCTGGCCACAAAGCTCACGGCCCCCAGCGGCCATGTGGAAGCCCCCAGCGTGATGCGGGCCGAGGCCCTGCTCGGCCTCTACGCCGCTGCTTCGCGGTTGCCGTGCGGAACGGGTGCGGGCAGGTTGGCCTCTGCCGCGGCGGAAGAGACTGTTATCGCGGCGATCACCGACTTCCTCCACTGGCTCCAGGCCCACGGCCGCGACGCGGACGACACGCTCGACCGAGCACAGATGCGTTTCGAGGCCGAGTGCGCCGCCTTGTGTGAAGGGGCGTGACTGGTCTACGACACTCAGCGCGCCGAGGCGTTGAACTCGCGCATCCGGCGGCTGAGTTCAAGCAGCCCCTCGACACGGAAGGTCGGCAGTTCCAAGGACTCGGCACTGTTCCACTGAATAGTGGCCCACGGCCCCCGATGCACAAGCGCTGTGTGCATACCCGCCTGCCCGGCAGGCCGGATGTCGTTGTCGCACCGGTCACCTACGTACAGAATCTCGCCGACCTCGAACGGCACGGCGTCGGCCACCCTCTCGAAGAACTCGAGGTCGGGCTTGCTGGCGCCCCAGGCGATGCCAAGCCACAGTCCGTCGGCCCGGAGCTACCGGAGAGCTGGACGGACGTCCTCGTACAGATCCTCTTCCCCAAAGCTCTCCGGCTGCCCGGCAGCAGCCCGCTTCTCCCGCTCCTTGTAGAGATCGAAGCCGGGCCGGAACTCCTGGAACGTCTCCCGGTAGTCGCGGCCCTGGGCGATCACCGCCCCGAACATCGCATGGAACGTATGCCGCGGCACACCCAGCCAGTCGGCCCAAGTGCCGTACTCCCGGGTCTCGTCCACGAGGCACTCACCGACGTCGAAGACCACGGCGCGAATCACGGGGGCAGGGTATCGGTGCGCTGTTCGGCGCACCGGTCATCCCCTGGAGGAACGAGGGCTGTCAGTCCTCCTCGATCAGAGCACCTGCAAGTTTCAGCATGACATCCACGCGGTCGTCATGCTTCAAACGCAGCCACTGGACGAAAACCCGCTCTACCTCGTCGCGCTCGGGTTGCCCTGACTGCATGAGCCGGTACAGACGCCGCTTTTCGGCACGACTGCTGAGGTTGGAGGCTTGTTCCAAGATCTCTTCGCGTGTCGGCAGCGGTTTTCCAGTCCCGCTTCCGCGGCTGCAACGCTGACACTCCACACGCAGGTTCGACAGTTCCGTGTTTGTTGGCGGACTCGGGTCAATGATGTGGACGCCAAGGGCCGCCTTCTCGTCGCCGCCATCTGCGAAGGCCTCGCCGGCCCTTGTGCCGCACATCTGGCACAAGGAGTCGACCGCTTCAATGGCTTCACGGCGGCGAGTCGCAGAGATCCGCGGTCGTGAAGATCGCTCCGGCTGTTCACCAAGGTCGATTCGAGTGCCGATCGCTGTGAGCCGGTACTCGTCGGGCTGGAGGCGCGGGTCGGTCTTGTAGTTGTCGATCTGCCAGCCCAGTTCCCGTAGGTCACGCATGCGGCGATCCGCCTGAGCCACACCGGGAACGCCTTCGAACAACTCAAGCTTCTTGAACACCTCGCCTTCGCCCTTAGCCGCGAGAAATTCCGCGACCTTCACCTTCGATGACCGCCTTACAGCGCGCTCGTCTGCCACGCCACCCCTCCTCTGGTCCATGAATACCGTCGGCCCCACCCTCATGGGTGACGGCTCGAACTACTGTACCGCCGTCGCGGGACTTCGTGCAGCCGTCAACGTTCGGCAGCGTTCGGCAACTGTGGAAGTAGGGTGCGGCGGACGTAGTTGGCTGGGGCGCTGGTTGGTCGCGGTGACGACGGGGGCGTTCCCAGCGCAGGGGCGCGTTCCCGGGCTGTCAGTGAGGTGGAAGGGAGACAAGCCGCCTGCGACCGCGGTGCGGTAACCGGCGGCGGGTGCGGCCAGCAGGCGGTCCGGGGCGCCGGCCGAGCAGTGCCGGTCGGCGAGTATGCCGACCGGCGGGAGCACAGCTGCGGCGCCGTCCCGCTCCCGGGCAGGCGTCCGGCCGACTTTGTGGGGGCACCTGCCCAGGGGTGACGAGCCGGGCTGGGGGGCCTGAGACCGTGTTTGAGGTCTCGATCTAGGAATGTGCGACTGGTCAGCTCGGAGAACAAAAACCGGTTGTGCCGTGGTGAAGGATGGGGAGCGTGGTTACCAAGGAGCGCGCCGTGCAGCTTGTCAAGGCCCTGTTGCAGAGACAGCGGCGGGAGTCACCATGGATGGCACGACTACCCGAGCTAGCCGTCTGCGACGTAAAGGAGAACGCTCTCGGGTGGCTGGTCGTCTGGCAATCGGTGGGGTACATCCGCAGCCGCGACATTGGGAAGATGTTGGTGGGCCACGGGCCCTACCTTGTGGACCGGCAGGACGGGAGTATCCACCACATCCCTGCCACCACATACGCCACCGATGCCTGGGAAGATCTCTACCTCCAGCAGATCAGGGGGGTCCGGCCACCCGATCCGCTGGTCGCGGCCGTTGAGGCGCTCGTGCACTCCGAGGGGACCATGGCCGCGATGCGCCACCTGCGGAAGCAAGCCCCGCTGTTGGGGCTGCAACAGGCGAAGGCTTATGTCATGGCCCTCCGGGACGGAGACGTGCCACCGGAGGAGCTGGTCGATCTCACCCGGACGCCGGAGACGTGCCCTCCGCTGGCCATCAGCACCCTGGCTGGCCCGGTTCAGTAGCGGTCCGGCGGAGGGGACGGGATCCTGGCCGTGCGGCCGACCCTCGCCGGGTGAGTCGGCGGACCATGTTGCCGATCACCGCCCAACGGATCATCGTTTCGGACCGGGCGGGGCTGGACTCGTAGTCCCGGGTCAGACGCCGGCGGGCGGTAAGCCATGCGAAGGTCCGCTCGACCGCCCAACTTTTGAGCTGGACCTGGAAGCCTCGCTGGCCGGGTTCCTTTCGGACGATCTCGAGCTCTCGCCCCAGGGGCTGAGCGGTCCAGTCCACGATTCGGCCGACGAAGCCCTGGTCCGCACAGACCTTACAGATTCCGGGATGGTCGAGCCGGGTCCACAGCAGCGGACGCCGGGCGCCGTCGCGGTCCTGGACATTCGCTGCAATGACGTGAACGGCCAGGAGCGGGCCGAGGGTGTCGGTGACGATGAACCGTTTGCATCCCTTGACCTTTTTGCCCGAGTCGACCCCTGGTCGTGGCTGGCGCCGTGTCGGCCGTGCGAACGGACTGCGAGTCAATCAGCCCCGCGCTCGGCTCAGCACTCCAGCCGTCCGCCTCCCGGACCTGGCTCCGCAGCGCGTCGTGGACGCGCTCTACAGTGCCGTCGTCGTGCCACCACGTGAAGTATGAGTACACCGTGGGCCATGGAGCGAAATCCTTCGGCAGCTGTCGCCAGGCGCAGCCAGTCCGCACGACGTAGAAGATCGCGTCCACGATCCGGCGCCGCTGGTGCTTCTCCCGCTGTCCGCCCTTGGCCCCACCCTCGACGGCGGCAGCAACGTCTCCACCAACGCCCACTGGTCGTCGCTCAAATCCGACGGATACCCGCCTGCACCACCACTCACGCAGAGCTCAACGACCGCTCCGGCTCGGGAGTACGGCAGATCTCAAACGTGCCCTGAGGCCTGCTCAGCTGGGTCCCGATACAAAGAGGAGTCGCCGCTCTGTAGCGCCGGCGTTCACTCGATCGCAGCCCGGAGCAAAGCGCCGGCGTCGTCCGGCAAGCCCTGCTTGTGGAGTTCCCAGGTCACGTACATCACCTCTTGATCCCGGTGGTCACGTCCGTAGATGTGGATCAAGTTGTCCACGAGTTCGTTCTGCCGTTGCTGGCGGAGTGCCATGAACAACGTCGCGGTCTCGGCGGGGCTGAGGACTTCCGTGGTGTGACGCAGCAGGGTCAGTGCGGCATCTTGCCGGCCGTCGCTCCGCAACTCTGCTGCCCGCTTCGCCACCTGTCGTGCTGCCGACACTTTGTTCTTGCTCCGCTGCCGGTCCCCTCTTCGGCGGGGGACCGGCAGCGGAGCAAGCGCAGCCTGGGTCGTGAGCCGTGCTTGCAAGCCGGCCCGGGTGGACTTCAGTTCGGAGACAGCGTCCTTGAGCGCCCTGACCTCTCGTCGGAGGGACTCCAGCTCTGTCGCGTCGCCCGAAGCTGACTGTCGCAGAGCGGCGATCTCAGCCTCCGCTGTCACTGCTTGCGATACCGCGGCCTTCAGCTGCGACCGTAGATCAACGCAGCTCTGGCATCGCTCACCTGAAGCCGCTTTGTGAAGCTTCCGCAGGTCATCAAGGGTGACACCAAGGGCATGCTCGCCGCCAGCGTCGGCGCAGGCCGTCTTGTAGAGATGCTCTACGGAGTGGAATCGCGGCACCGACTGCCCGCTCAGGAATCTGGACAGAGAGCTTTCGCTGCAGAGCAAGTGCCGGGCTGCATCTGCCTGGGTGGGAGCGGTATTCGGTGATTTGTTCGATGATGTCGGCGTGATGTGACGGCATAGATTCTGGAGAGCTATGGCCAAGGCTCGCTGGCCCGGCGGAACGTCACTGCGGAACTCCTTGTGTATCCAGCCGCGCTCGACTGGGACGCCCCCGTCTCGTGTCATGCGATTTCTGCCTCCCTGATCGGTGGTTGACCGATGTAACTCCTGATGGCAGGCCGGTAGGCCTGCCTGGGTTCCGCAATTGTGCCTGAGGGGCGAGGAGTTGCCTCTTGCTATTTCCAGAGCAAGTGTTCAACTGCTGGACTTCCTTTCGGGGTGTGGTGCCAGACTGATGGTGCAACCGCTCGAGAAGCGGGGGGTGTAATCCGGGTATGCATCGGTTTTTCCGTCATGCACGGCTTATTGCGGTATGTCATTCGACTTGACCGGAGGCGATGGATGGGGCTGCCGTCGTGGCAGGACGAGAAGTTGGGAAGCATGGCGCGTGCGGCCCTGTGGCTGGTTGATGTGGTAGGGGAGGGAAACGTCTTCACGAAGGCTCAGCTGCGCGCGGCCTTCCCTGAGGTCGCTCAGATTGACCGGCGGACCCGGGATCTCAGGGATCACGGGTGGCGGATCGACACGAGTCGCGATGACGTGTCTCTGAAGCAGCAGGAACAGCGCTTCGTCGCTAGGGGTGCCGATGTCTGGATTCCAGGCAAGTCGAAGGCGCCCAAGCACAAGAACAGTCTCACGACGGCACAGCGCCTGAAGGTCTTCCAGACCGACAACCACCTCTGTCGGTCCTGTGGAATCGCTGGTGGCGAAGCCTACGAGGACGGCATAACGCTGTCGGTTCTGAACGTGGCACGCAGGAAGGTCGTGCTGCCGGACGGAGGGGACGACTACCAGTTCGTCACCGAATGCAAGCGTTGTGGGGCTGGCAGCACCGATCGCGAGGTCGATCTTGGAGTGATCCTGGATCTCGCCGAGTCGCTCGCCCCCATGGAGCGGCAGATCTTCCTGGCGTGGATCGCGGCCGATCAGAGGTCGCTCAGTCCCATGGAGAAGATGTGGGGCATCTACCGGACTCTTCCCGAGGAGTCCCGCAAGGCCGTCGCCGACGCGCTCCACGACATGGACGATCAGGACAACTAGACAGGACGGGGAAGAACGATGCTGCGGGAGCTCCCGCCGCCGCCACGCGCGGCCCAATTCAGTGAGCTGATCAAGAAGAAGGTGGAGGAGGTGAAGACGGCCGGCGGCACCAGGGAGACCGTTACGGTCGACTGGAACGAGCAGCAGGCTCATGTGGAGGTCGTTGACCTGCCGCTCAGCGGACTGTACTTCAACCCCAGCACGCACCGGATCCGGGCCCAGCGCAGCCATGACGCGGCCCGTGATGAGCTGCTGGAGAAGGATCCTTGGTGTGCTGAAAGCCAGGACTACCTGCGGTTTCTGCTCAAGGCCTCGCCGGCGGATCCGAACATCCGTGATACCGACTTCGACAAGCTCAAGGAGAGCCTGGAGCAGTTCGGCCAGAACGATCCCGGCCTCGTGACCCATCAGGGCGTGCTCGTGAACGGCAACACGCGGGCCGCTGCACTGCACGAGCTCGGCGCTCAGTCGATGCGCGTCGGTGTGTTGCCGGAGTCGTTCACGTGGGCGGACATCAACGCGGTCGAGCTGTCCCTCCAGCTACGCAAGGACCACCGTCGCGACTACTCGTACATCAACCGGCTTCTGGCGATGGAGGAGCAGGCCTCGCTCGGACGTACACCTGAACAGATCGCCAAGGAATTCCGGATCCAGGTGAAGACCTATCACCAGGAGCGCTGGATCCTGAGTACCATCCGGGAACTCATCGATCGCAGCAAGAGCGGTGGAGGCGTGGCGCTGCGGCTTGTGGACTGGGAAGGCGCCCAGGAACGCCTCAAGGAGCTTCACCGCCTTTACGTGAAGCTTGAGACTGTCGACCGGGACCAGGCGGAGGTTCTCAAGGAGTGGCGACTGGCCGCCATCCTCCTCGACTTCTCGAAGACGGACGTGCGGCACATCGACGAGGAGTTCCTGAAGGAGGGCCACCTCACCCGCACGTTGCCGGCCACACTGACCGAGTCAAGCAGCAACTCGGTTGGTCAGGAGGCGGTGGCCATCCCCGGGCTTGACCTTGCGGTTCCAGCGGCCTCTTCTGCCGTGTCCCAGGCGCGAGCGTTGAACGACCAGATTCTGCGTGCCAGTGCAGCTATCCGTAGTGAGGGCTCGTATCTGCTCGAGAGTGACAAGGCACAGAGTCAGGCTGTGTGGGACGACGCGAAGAAGGCATTCGATGATGCGATCGAGGCTGCTGGCCGTAGTGCGCGTTTGCGCAAGCGTAAGCAGCTTGCGCCGGCGAGGCTCGCGGAAGCCTGTGCGAGCATCGATCAGTGCGTGATGGACCTCGTCCAAGCCCGCACCTCTAGGAGTCTGGACGAGGAAGCTTTCGATGAAGCTGTGTTGAAGCTGCGTGTCAGCCTTCGCAAGCTCGCACAACAGGCAGGCAGGGGCCTTCCGAGCCCCGGTGACGGGGTTGCCTGGCTGCTGGAGGCCGCGGCTGCGGAGGGCCGCCAGTGACGGACAACGCTACCGAAACGTCGTTGCATCTCGGGTTTGATGAGACGCGCACCCGTGTCGTCCTCAGGACGACCGACCAGTACCAGCAACACCTTGTCCGGCTGGCCGCCCGTTTCCGCACGGGTGGCCAGCTCGGCCCGCTCGCAGCGTCGGTTGCCCTCGATGAACTGCTCGCGGACCTCAGCGTTCTTAGTGGTTGGCCGCACCACCAGGGAGTGGAATGGGCCCCTGAGCTCCGAAGTCTCGTGGCGGGAGTCGTCCAGGACGCCAACACGGTCAAGGAGCGTCTCGCCGGCACCAACCCCCAGGGGGAGATCAAGCCCGACGAGGTGTCAGGCCTCTTGGGTGAGACCTGGAAAGGCGAACTGAGCGAGTTCCAGCTTCGGGACATCGCTAAGCTGCTGACGCTTCAGCACGGGGCCAACTTCAGCGTTCCCGGAGCCGGGAAGACGCGGGTAGCCCTGGCCGTGTACGCGGCACAGAAGGCTCAGGAACGCGTGAGCCGGGTCCTGGTGGTCTGTCCCAAGTCGGCTTACGAGTCATGGCGTTACGAGACAGCGGTGTGCTTCAGCTACCCGCTGCGCACCCACGTCCTCGATGGGTCTATGGATCAGTGGGCGGAAGTACTGATCGTCAATTACGAACGGCTTGACCGCTCGCTAGCCACGTTGGCAAGTTGGCTGAAGTCAGCATCCTCAATGATCATTCTCGACGAGGCGCACCGAATGAAGCTGGGGGCCCGGGGTACGTACGGTGCCGCATGCATGGCTCTTGGCCCCCTAGCCGAGCGGCGGATGATCCTTACCGGGACGCCGGCGCCCAATGGTTCGAAGGACCTGGAGAACCTCCTCGGCTTCGTCTGGCCCGGGCATGGGCAGCGAACGGTCGTACAAGCTGTGGCAGGTGGCGATCTTGCCTATGCCAGCTCCGTCCTCCGGCCGTTGTTTACCCGGACGACGAAGCAGGAGCTGGGCCTTCCTCCGGTCTGGCTGAGGATGCGGTACGTCGACATGCCTCCACTGCACAACGAGATTTACAGCTCGCTGGTGGGCGGTGAGAGCAGTCGTGCCTCCAGGGATGACCTGAGTTCACTCGGCAAGACAGCCTTGCGACTGCTGATGGCGGCCACCAGCCCAGCACTCCTCCTGGAGGGCGGCAGCCGGTATGAGCCCTTGGCGTATCAGCTACCGCCACTGGAAGTCCCGGAAGGCAGCTCCTTGTACTCGCTCCTGCAGAACCTGCCGGACTATGAGCTCTCGCCCAAGTACAAAGAAGCGGTGGCGATCGTGGCGGAGAACGCTGCACGAGGCCGCAAGACACTGGTCTGGACGACGTTCGTCCGTAGCCTCACGACTCTGGAGCAGATGCTGGAGAAGTACAGTCCCGCGGTCGTCTACGGTGGCACGCCTGACCGAGACGAGCAGTTGCGGCGCTTCCGTGAGGACCCGAGCTGCATGGTGCTGATCTCCAACCCGGCGACACTCGGAGAGGGCATCAGCCTGCATCAGATCTGTCATGACGCTGTGTATGTGGATCGTGACTTCATGGCAGGACGGTTTCTGCAGAGCCTTGACCGGATCCATCGCCTTGGACTGGCGCCCGGGACAGACACTCGGGTCACCGTTCTGGCTGTCCGGAACACCATCGACGAGGTCGTCACAGCGCGACTGGACCAGAAGCTCGAGTTCATGGGGAAGATTCTTGATGACCCCACGGTGCAGCAGCTCGCCGACCTGCAGGAGGAGCCGGCGGTTGCGGCTGGCCTGGCGCCAAACGACATTGAAGCCTTGCTCAGTCACATCGGCGGCGGCTAGCTCCGGGTAGCTCTCCTGCCCCGCCCGTGCCCCGGATTGGGTCAGGAATCAGGAGCAGTGCGAGACTCTTGTTGCCTTACGCGGTGCACGATCACCGTCTCTGTAAGACTTGGCAACAGTTTTGAGTCACCTCCGGGAGGAGCGCCATGCGCCCCAGCGGCCAGCAGCGTCCGCAGTTCGCCTCGCCACTGACCTCGATTGAGATCTGTGCGGGGGCAGGCGGACAGGCTGTTGGGTTGCACAACGCGGGCTTCGACCACTTGGCCCTCGTCGAGTGGGAGCCGGATGCGGTAGATACGCTTCGCGCCAACGTGGGGGGGTGGCCCGGGTGGACCACGGAGCGGGCCAAGGAGCTGAGGCCCATGGATGTCACGAAGTTCCTTGACTCCGAGGAGTACAAAGCGCTTGGCCTTGGCAAAAAAAGGCTGGACTTGCTTGCGGGGGGTGTTCCCTGCCCTCCGTTCTCCTTGGCAGGGAAGAGGCTCGGAAAGGATGACGAAAGAGACCTATTTCCTGCCGCCTTGAAAATCACCGAAGCCCTGCTCCCTAAAGCTGTAATGATCGAGAATGTCCGAGGCATTCTAGAACCGCCTGAGGTTTTTATCGAGTATCGTATTTGGATTCTTAATAAACTCCGAAAGCTGGGCTATGTAGTTCCGGAAATTGATGTCTCAGCGAGTCCTCGCCAGCAAGATGCTGTAATGCGACGTGTTTGGCGAAGGTTGGACGCGAGTGATTTTGGAGTCCCTCAGTTGCGGCCCCGTGCCATCCTTGTTGCGATCCATAAGGACGCAATTGAGGAGGGTGTCGAGTTTGTGTGGCCGCGGCAAGTTTCACGGACGCAAGCCTCTGTCGTGGGAAAGCTTCGAAGGACTATGAGGGAGCGTTGCGAAGATTTCTGGGACAAGAACCAGGAAGGCGAGTTGGCCTCGCCTGGAGATTGGACTGGGAGAGACGTCTTTTATAAATGGCTGATCAACGCCAAGAATGCTCGGGACGCCGGGAGGGGTGTAGCGCCGACCCTGGTGGGTGGTTCGAGGAAGCATGGTGGGGCGGACCTCGGCCCCACCCGCGCCAAGCGTGCCTGGGAGGCGATGGGCGTCAACGCTATGGGTGTCGCTAACGATCGTAAGGAATGTGACCCCAAGAGGGATCTTTTCAGGCCCGCTGGACCGATGCTGACAGTCGAGCAGGCCGCCATCGTCCAAGGGTTTCCCCGCGATTGGGATTTCCAGGGCAAGAAGACCGCTCGATACCGGCAAGTTGGCAACGCGTTCCCGCCCCCAGTTGCTGAAGCGGTTGGTCGGGCTATTGCTGCGGTGCTGCGGCCAGAACACCGCGAAGAGCTGCTCGAAGGTTACGTAATGGATGTTAACGACAGTCCAGCCCCAGCGAAGGATTCCGAACAGATGGAGTTCCCTGTGTCAGGGGTGTCGGCCAGTGATTCGGCGGGCTACGACCGTAGCGGCGATTTTGTCGGCGCACCTGTCTGATGGCTCGTGCTCCCAGAAGCGGAGCACGAGCCACCCGGCGTCCTTGAGTCGCTGATCGGTGTCTCGGTCGCGTTCCATGTTGCGGAGAACCTTCTCTGACCAATATCCGGAGTTGGTCCTAGGCGGAACGTAGTGCTCTGGGCAGCCATGCCAGTAGCAACCGTCAATGAACACTGCAACCTTCACCGAACGGAACACCATGTCGGCTGTTCGGCGTAGATCGGGAAGCGGGCGGGCGGCGACGCGATACCGCAACCCTTGTGCGTGGACTAGACGGCGAATCAGCTTCTCCGGCTTCGTGTCGCGGCTGCGGATCGCTTGCATGTTGCGACGGCGAGCTGCGGACGAAGCCCAGGAGCCCTCTGGCGCTTCCCACGTAGGATCTTCGGACACACGGCAGAGGGTAGTCCGCCCTTGGGCGGGGTTCACAGGCACTCCTAAGGGCTGTCCCGTAACTGCTGGTCACGGGTGACGAGCCGAAGCACGATAGGTGTCACGTAGGCAGGCTTGTTGTCACCGGGACCGCTCCTTCAGGGCAGGGTGATTCTCGCGGCGACCGGCAGATGGTCGCTGCCGGTGGCGGGCAGGGTGCGGATGTGGGCGACGGTTGTCGAGCGGGCCATGACCTGGTCGATCCGGGCCAGCGGGAAGGCGGTGGGGAAGCTGAGGGCGAAGCCCCGCTCTGCCACGTTCATCCGTGAGGTCAGCGGGGCCAGCCCGCGGTCCTCGACTGTGCCGTTGAGGTCGCCCAGCAGAATCACCGTTTTCAACGGCTCGGCGGCGATGGCCTTGCCGAGCAAGCTGGCGCTCTCGTCGCGCCGGAAGGATGCCAGGCCGCTCGCTCGGACGCGGACCGAGGGCAGGTGCGCGACGTACGCCGCGATATCGCCGTGCGGCGTCTTGACCACGGTCCGCAGCCCGCGACTCCAGGGCTCCGCGATTCCCTGCGGTTTGATGTCCAGTAGCCGGGCATCGGTGAGCGGATGCTTCGACCACAGTCCGACGGTGCCCCGGACCGCGTGGTACGGGTAGTCCGCGGCGAGTGTCTTCTCGTAGATCGGCAGCGCCGGAGGCACCAGCTCCTGCAGCGCGATGAGATCGGGCTCGGCGTCGGACAGGGCACGGGCCGTGCCCGCAGGGTCGGTGTTCTCGTCGCTGACGTTGTGCTGCACCACGACCAGGTCGTGCGGGCCGGACTTCGCCACGGGCAGGAGCAGCCCACCGAAGAGATACGTCCAGGCCGCCGCGGGCAGGAGCAGGGCCACCAGTGCGGTGACTGAACGGCGCAGCAGGGCCAGGCCGAGCAGCGTCAGGACGACCATGGCGAGCCACGGCAGGAATGTTTCGAGCAAACTGCCCAGTCGGCCCGCGGCGTTGGGCACCGCCCGGTGGAACACCAGCAGCCCGGCCGTCAGCACCGCGAACGCGGCTACCACCTGCCCGCGCGTCCAGGCCCACTGGCGCCTTGCATCCCCCTTTCCGGCGTCGCCCGGACGCCCCTGTCCGGCCCAGCACCGCGCCAACCGGGGCACTGCTGCCTTTCCCGTCGACGTCTTACCGTTGACTGCTCGCTCCACCTGGCTTCCCATCCGCTCGGCTCGTTGCCCAAGACGAATCGCCAGGTGAATCAGTTTCCGTTTCGGTCGTAAGCGCGTGCTGTGTCCTCCGCCCGAGCTCCTGCGCGCTGAGGGTGACAAGTAGCGTGCTGATCCAGTGACGATTACCGTGCCTCGCCGCCGCAGAACGGCAGGTCGTCCGCTGGTCTGCCAGATCCGCCTGCGCCATACCCGCTCGTCGCACCTGGCGCCCTAACCATGGGCCGAAGGCCTCGGTGGGATGGGCGGTCTCGTGCACGCGTCGGCTAGGCGTCCGAGCCGTGGCACTCCCCGTAAGCCCGCCCCGACCCACACCAGCAAGCCGCCCCCTGCTGTGGCGGCCAAGCCACAGCGCGCCCACGGGCCGCCAGTGTCGTGGCGTACTGGGGGAGCAGGGTCGCGTCGGACGGGGAAGAGAGCTCCGAGGCTGCGAAGGCCTCGTAGGACGGGACCGTGCCGGTGACGATGCCCAGGTTGGGGGTGCCGGAGGAGGCGAGTTCTCGTAGGGCGGACTCTATGGTCGCGAGGTGGGTCTCGTGGGAGGGGTATTCCGAGGCCAGGGTCGGGTACGCCTCCAGGAGTTCTGAGAGTTCCGTCGCCGGCCAGTGGAGGATCGCTACCGGGAAGGGGCGGGAGAGGGCCTCTCGGTAGGCGCCCAGTTCCGCTCGGAGGCGGGTGATCTCCGCTTCCAGTTCCGCCGGGTTTTCCGAGCCCAGGGACCAGACGCGCTTGGGGTCGTGGAGTTCGTCCAGGGTGATCGGGAGGGAGTGGACCGTGTCCGCCAGCGCGTCCCACTCGTCGTGGGCAGTGCCCAGCATGCGGCGGATCCTGTGGCGGCCGAAGAGGAGGGGGTGGGTCGGCTGCGGGGGTTCCGGGACGTCGGTCAGGAGGAGGCGGACGGCCTCCGTGAACGTGTCGTGCGCCGCTTCCAGCTCGTCGTGGGACTCCAGGGCCTCGGCGACGATCACCCAGGGGGCCGGGTCCCGGGGGGACGCCGCCCGGACTCCCTCGATGATCGCCCTGGCCTCGGCCTCGTGGCCGTACTCCCAGAGGTTCGACGCCTTGAGCGCCCGTACCAGGTGGGGGTTCTCCAAGCCGTCCGTGGAGGACAGCAGACGGTCGTAGAGGGCCGTGGCCGTGGGGCGGTCGCCGGCGAGTTCCAGGTGGGCCGCGGCGCGCAGCAGCAGGGCCTCGGAGTCCTCGGGATACAGGCCGGCGGTCCGCTCCAGGCGTGCCGCCTCGGCGGTGTGGTCGACGGTTTCGGCAGGCGTGTCGGGGCGCATGGGGGACACCGTACTGCCGGGAGGTGACGAGCGTGAGGGATGCGCGGGCCATACCTCTGGCCTGCGCGGGTTCCCCATGCTCGCCATCCCGGCTCTACGGATCGTCCCGAATCACCGCCATGACGTCGGCCTACAGGGTCACACCGTCTATCTGGAGTGTTTGGACCGACTTCGCGGCGAAGGGGACGCTGACCGACTTGCCGGACAGGCGGATGTCCGAGCGCGGGGTGTAGAGGTCGCCGCCTCCGGTCGTCACCGTGTTCCAGCGGGGCACCACGCCGTTCGTGCCGCCCGTCACCGTCGAGAAGCGGGAGAGGTCGAAGGTGAGGGTCTGGGCCGACGTGGAGGTGTTCACCGCCACCAGAACCAGGCGGCGGGCCGATGCCGAGTACGCCGCCACCGCGTAGCTCACGCCCGTGTCCAGGATCGTCATGCCGGGGCGGATGTGGCGGCTGAACTGGGCCAGGACGTAGTGCTTCGTCTGGACCGTGGTCGGTTGGAGGGTGTTGGCGTCGTAGGCGATCATCGCCCAGCCCGCCGTCGGGTCCATGACCTGCCAGTAGCACCATGCCGTGGGGTGCAGCCAGCGGAAGTCGTAGCAGAGGTTCGACGCCATGGTCAGACCCGTGCCGTCGCTGTCGCCCGTCTCGGAGTTCCACAGCTTCTTGCGGGACGTCGTCACCACGTCCGTGTAGAGCAGGTCGCGGCGGCCGCCCGAGCCCTGGTAGCCGTGCACGTTGACCTGGGAGACCAGGGCCTTGGTGGACGAGTTGAAGGACGCCCAGGTGGAGCGGGCCGTGTCGTAGTTCGTCTCGTCCGATGCCGAGATGCGGAGGTTCGTCAGGCCGCGTTTGTCCAACTCGCTGCGCATGTACGGGAGTACCGCCGCCTGGACCGCCGGGTCCATGTGGCAGCCCTCCTGCGTGCCGGTCGCGGTCCACCAGGTGGAGGCCGGCTCGTTGAAGGGGTCGACCGTCGCGAAGTTCACGCCCCAGTGGTCGCGGGCGTACAGGGCCGTCGCCGCCAGGTGGGAGGCGTGCTGGCGGTAGTTCCAGGTCTGGAGGTTGTTGCCGCCGCCCGCCGCGCCCGAGGGGTTGTGGTTGCTGCACATCCACCACATGGGGGAGTTGGCGAAGAGTTCCGTGATCGCGCCGCGCTGTGTCGCCTTCACCAGCATCGCGCGCTGGTTGGCGTCCGCCGACCACTTCCAGGCCGAGGAGGCGGGGTCCTCGTTGTTCCAGTCCTGCCAGAAGCCCTCGATCTGCTTGAAGGCGGGGATGTTGGGCGACTTGACCATCGTCTCGCCGCCGACGCTGTTCCAGCTGCACGCGCCCAGGTTGTAGCGGGCGATGTTGAGGCCCAGGCCGGGGAGGGAACGGCCGCTGTAGGTCACCGACTTGGTGGTGAAGAACAGGTCCGCGAAGTCGTCCCGGGCGCCGAAGACGTTGGCCCACCAGGCGAGGGAGGTGCCCCAGCCCTCCCAGGTGCCGTACGTCGTCGACGGGTTGACGGCGATCGTGGCGTCCGCGTGCGCGGTGCCCGTCGCCAGGGCGCTGCCGAGGAACGTACCGCCTGCTGCGGTCAGCAGGGTTCTGCGTCGGATCACGGTTCCTCCGTGGGGGAATCGGGGCAGGCGCCGGTCCCCGGAAGCCCGGCGTCGCGGGGTGGCCCGTTCATGGCAACGAGAAGCATCGGGTGTGACCGGTGGGTTGTCGAGAGTTGCGACGAACCTTTCTCAAACCCGTGTACGAAGTCTCGGACGCGACTGTCGGAGCGATCCTGTATAACGAACAGAGCGAAGAGAACGGGTAGTCGAGCGAGCGAGTGAGCCTTCGGGAGGAGGGGAGCCGATGGTCCGCGGTTGGGCGAGTCTGCGTCCCGCTCTCGTGCTGCTCCTCCTGGTGCTGGAAGTGGCGCTGCTGGACACCGGCAGCCTCTACGCCACCGTCGCGCTCGCCGCGACCGCCGCGGCCTCCGCCGCGCTGACGCTCTGTGCCGTCGTCGGTTCGCGCTGCGCGCCCGCCGTGCCGCGCACCCGGGTGCGTACGGCCATCCGCGACCGTGACCTCCGTACGGCCTTCCTGCCGCAACGCGATCCCGACGCCCGGGGGCGCACCCGGCCCCGGGCGCCCGGACACGCCCTCCGGGCGACCGTCGCGTAGGGCCACAGCCAGCACGTGCACAGAGCCGGCCCCGCGCGGGTCGTCATGCCGCCCTGTCCCACTCCCGGCACGACGAGACCCCCGGAGGGCTCACCCATGTCCGTCTTCGCCCAGCTGGTCGAGCGACTCGCCGACCTGCTCCAGCCGCTGTTCGGCGCCTCCGCGGCCGCCGCCGCGATCGTCCTGTTCACCGCGCTCGTACGACTCCTCGTCCACCCCCTGTCCCGAGCCGCCGCGCGCGGCCAGAAGGCCCGCACCGCGCTCCAGCCGAAGATCGCCGAGCTGCGGAAGAAGCACGGGAAGAACCCCGAGAAGCTCCAGCGGGCCGTGCTGGAGCTGCACGCCGAGGAGAAGGTGTCGCCGCTGGCCGGCTGCCTGCCCGGGCTGCTCCAGGTGCCCGCGTTCTTCCTGCTCTACCACCTGTTCTCCAGCGACACGATCGGCGGGCGGGCCAACGCGCTGCTCGACCACCAGTTGCTCGCCGCGCCGCTGGGGGAGCGGTGGGGGGACGCGCTCCAGGGCGGTCTCCTCGACGGGGCGGGGCTCGTCTACGCCGGGCTGTTCGCGGTCGTCGCCGGGGTCGCCGTGTTCAGCTACCGCCTCAGCAAGCGCATGATGACCGCGAGCCCCGCCCTCCCGGCCGGTGAGCAGCAGGTGGCGGGGCTGGGGGCGGTGACCAAGGTGATGCCCTTCATGTCCTTCTTCACCCTCGTCACCGTGGCCGTCGTGCCGCTGGCCGCCGCGCTGTACGTCGTGACCAGTACGACGTGGAGTGTCGTCGAGCGCGCTGTGCTGTACCGGTAGGCGGTGGGCGGTACGCGGTTCCGGTAAGTGACGGTCCAGTACGTGAACCGGGTATTGCGGAGTGGACTTCCAGCTTGGAGGATCGACCAGTCCTCCGATGGCTGCCCCGCCGCAACCGGGTCATGTGCCTCCGGTGGGCGCTCGCGACCGAGGGAGACTGATCATGAAGCTGCTGCGAGTCGGTACGGCCGGGGCCGAGCGGCCCGCGCTGCTCGACGCCGACGGGGCCCTGCGGGACCTGTCGGGCGTCGTGCCGGACATCGACGGGGCGCTGCTCGCGGACGACGCGGCGCTGGAACGCGTCCGTGCCGCCGCCGACGCCGGTGAGCTGCCCGTACTGGACGCCACCGGGCTGCGGATCGGGCCGCCGCTGGGGCGGATCGGCAAGATCGTCTGTATCGGGCTGAACTACCACGACCATGCGCGCGAGACGGGTGCGGAGCCGCCCGCCGAGCCGGTCCTCTTCATGAAGGCGCCGGACACGGTCGTCGGGCCGAACGACACGGTGCTCGTGCCGCGCGCGTCCCGCAAGACGGACTGGGAGGTCGAGCTGGCCGTCGTCATCGGGCGTACGGCCCGGTACCTGGGGTCCGCGCAGGAGGGGCTCGCGCATGTCGCCGGGTACGCGGTGGCGCACGACGTGTCCGAGCGGGAGTTCCAGATCGAGCGGGGCGGGACCTGGGACAAGGGCAAGAACTGCGAGACGTTCAATCCGCTGGGGCCGTGGCTGGTGACGGCGGACGAGGTGCCGGATCCGCAGCGGCTGTCGTTGCGGCTGTGGGTCAACGGGGAGCTGAAGCAGGACGGGACGACGGCTGAGCAGATCTTCCCGGTGGGGGAGGTCGTGCGGTACCTCAGTCACTTCATGACGCTGTATCCCGGGGATGTGATCAATACCGGGACGCCGGCGGGGGTGGCGCTGGGGGCGCCCGAGCCGAAGCCGTTCCTTCGGGCCGGGGATGTCGTGGAGCTGGAGATCGAGGGGCTGGGGCGGCAGCGCCAGGAGTTCAAAGACGCCTGAGGGGCGGGGAACTGCGGAGCGTTCGCGACCGCGGGTTCCGTCGTGGTGGTCCGCGCAGTTCCCCGCGCCCCTGAAAGGTCAGCCCAGCAGCAGCGCTGCCAGGTCGCGCCAGGCCTTCCTGGGGAGGGTGTCGCGCGGCTCGCCGTCCAGGACCTGGAGGGCGAGGTGGTCCGCTCCCGCCTCGAAGAAGGCGTCTGCCTTGGCGCGGATCGCCGTCTCGTCGCCCCAGGCGAACAGGGCGTCGACGAGGCGGTCGCTGCCGCCGTCCTTCAGGTCGTCCTCGGTGAAGCCGTGCCGGAGGAAGTTGTTCGTGTAGTTCGGCAGCGGGAGGTAGATCCCGAGGAACTCGCGGGCCAGGGCGCGGGCGCGGGCCGGGTCCGTCTCCAGGACGACGCCGAGCTCCGGGGCCAGCAGCGGGGCCTCGCCCAGGATCTCGCGGGCGTGCGCGGTGTGCTCCGGGGTGACCAGGTACGGGATCGAGCCCGCCGCCCGGTCGCGGGCCAGCCGGAGCGACTTCGGGCCGAGGGCGGCCAGGAGGCGACGGTCCGCCGGCACTCCGGCGGCGTCCAGGCCGTCCAGGTGGCCGACGAGGGCCGAGTAGGGGCGCGCGTACTGCTCCTCGCGCTTGGCGTGGCTCACCCCGAGGCCCAGCAGGAAACGCCCGGGGTGGGCCGCCTCCAGCTCCCCGAAGGCCGTTGCGGTGGCGTCCGGCTCGTGCTGCCAGATGCTCTGGATGCTGGTGCCGAAGGTGAGCTTCGAGGTCTCCTCGATCAGCGGGGCGGCGTTGGCGGCGGAGCTGTTGCCGCCCAGCCAGACGGCGCCGTAGCCGAGTTCCTCCAGTTCGGCGGCGGCCTCGGCGAGTTCGCCGCGCCGGTCCGGGTCCTCCGAGCGCAGGCCTACGCTCCAGATGCCGTACCGGCCGACGGTTTCCTTCAGGGCGGTGGTCATCGGTTGGGATCCCTCCGGTTGGGCGCCATGTTTGATCACGCGTACAGCAGGTGCCAACCGGAGGGGGCCGCCGATGATTCCAGCACCCCTAGCGGTCCAGGAACCGCTCCAGGGCCTCGACCACGAACCGGTGGTCCTGGAGCTGCGGCAGCCCGGACACCGTCACCGCGCCGATCACGCCGGCGCCCTCGACGGTGATCGGGAAGGAACCGCCGTGCGCCGCGTACGTGTCGGGGTCGAGGCGCGAGGACTCCTCGAACGTCGTGCCCTTGGCGCGGAAGCGGGCGCCCACCAGGTAGGACGCGGAGCCGTAGCGCTCCACCACCCGGCGCTTGCGGGCGATCCAGGCGTCGTTGTCGGGCGTGGAGCCGGGCAGCGCCGCGTGGAAGAGCTGCTGGCCGGCGCGGTGGATGTCGATCGCGACCGGGGCCTGCCGCTCCCGGGCCATGCCGACGAGGAGCGAACCGAGCGCCCAGGCGTCGTCGTGGGTGAACTGGCGGAACACCAGGCGGCGTTCCTCCTTCTCCAGCTCCTCCAGGCTCGGGGTGAGCTCCGGGTGGAACTTCGGGGTGAGCTCCTGGCTGTGCGAGGAGTTGCTCTTGTGGGTCACAGGGTCACCGTCACCTTCTCGCGGGCCGAACGACGGGCGGCTTCCAGTACGTCCAGGGCGGCGGCCGCCTCCAGGGCGGTCACCGGGTTCGGGGCCCCCTCCAGCAGGGCCTTCGCCACGGCCGCATAGTAGGCGGGGTAGTCGCCCGGGAGGGTGGGTTCGGGCCGGCCGCCTCCCGTGACCGGCGACTCGCCGGAACCGACGCGGCCCCACAGCGACTCGGGCTCCGCGCCCCAGCCGGGCCCGGGGCGGTGGCCTTCGCGCAGGGCCGCCTCCTGGGGGTCGAGGCCGTACTTGACGTAGCCCGCGGTGGAGCCCAGGACGCGGAAGCGGGGGCCGAGCTGGGCGGTCGTCGCGGAGACGTGGAGGTGGGAGCGGACGCCGTTGGTGTGCGTGATCGCGATGAACGTGTCGTCGTCCGTCTCGGCGCCCGGGCGGCGGATGTCCGACTCCGCGTACACGGCGGCAGCCGGGCCGAACAGGACCAGCGCCTGGTCGACGACATGGCTGCCGAGGTCGTACAGCAGACCTCCGATCTCTGCGGGGTCGCCGGACTCCCGCCAGCCGCCCTTCGGCTTCGGACGCCAGCGCTCGAAGCGTGATTCGAAACGCCAGACGTCGCCCAACTCGCCCTCGTCCAGGAGCTTGCGCAGGGTGAGGAAGTCGTTGTCCCAGCGGCGGTTCTGGAAGACGGACAGGAGCAGGCCGCGCTCCTCGGCGAGGGCGGCCAGCTCACGGGCCTCGGCCGCCGTGCCCGCGACGGGCTTGTCGACCACGACCGGCAGACCGGCCCGGAGCGCGGCGGTCGCGAGCGGCACGTGCGACTTGTTCGGCGACGCGACGACGATCAGGTCCAGCTCGGCGGCCCGGTCGAACAGCTCGTCCGGGCCGGCGGCGAGGCGCACGTCCGGGAACTCGGCGCGGGCCTGCTGCCGGCGCTCGGGGTTCGAGGTGACCACCGTGTCGAGGGCGAGGCCCTCGGTGGCGGCGATCAGGGGGGCGTGGAAGACGGAGCCGGCGAGGCCGTAGCCGATGAGGCCGACGCGGAGGGGCGAGCCGGGGGTGCCGAGGGGTGTGCCAGTCATGCCCCCACTTTCGCAACGCTGTTGCCAAAGTGCAAGGGCCGGGGACAATGGTCGGCGTGGGCGTGAACAGGGCGGACGACCGTACGGGCGGAGTGGGCGAAATGGGCGGCATGGCTGGTGCGGGGGCCGGAGCGAATCTGCTCGCGCTGCGCAGTCACAACGCCGCGCTGGTGCTCGATCTGCTGCGCACGGCCGGGCCCGACGGCATCAGCCGGCTCGAACTCGCCGAGCGGACCGGCCTCACCCCACAGGCGGTCAGCAAGATCACGGCCCGGCTGCGGGAGGACGGGCTCGCGGCGGAGGCGGGGCGCCGCGCGTCGACCGGGGGCAAGCCGCGCACGGTGCTGCGGCTGGTGCCCGAGGCGGGGCACGCGGTGGGGGTCCACCTGGACCGGGACGAGGTCCGGGCCGTACTCGTGGATCTGCGCGGGACGGTGGTGGGGGAGCGGCGGGCCGCGCTGGATCTGGGGGCCGGGGCGCGGGCGGTGCTGGCGGCGGTGACGAAGGCCGTGCGGGGGGTGGTGGCGGAGGGGTTGCGGGGCGCGGTGGAGGAGACCGGCCGGGAGACGGGGACGGAAGCCTTGCGGGGGATGGCGACGGAGTCTGTCCGGGACGCGAGGGGCGTCTTGCGGGGCGTGGCTACGGAGGCCGTCCGGGCGGCGGGGTTGGAGGGCTTGCGAGCCAGGGCGGCGGGTCCGGAGGCCGCCCGGGCGGCGGGGTTGGAGGGCGTGCGGGCGGCGGGTCCGGAGTCCGCCAGGGAGACGGGGTTGGAGGGTTTGCGGGCGGCGGGTCCGGAGTCCGCCGAGGAGACGGGATTGGAGGGCTTGCGAGCCAGGGCGATGGGGTTGGAGGGCGTGCGGGCGGCGGGTCCGGAGGCCGTCCGGGCGACGGGGTTGGAGGGCGTCCGGGCGGCGGGGTTGGAGGGCGTCCGGGCGGCGGCTGAGGCGCTGACCGCCGGGCCGGTCCTCGGTCCCGCCGGTTCACTGCTCGGGGTCGGGGTCGCGCTGCCCGGGCCGCTCGACCATGTCCGGGGTGTGCTGCACCGGGTCACCGGTTTCCCCGAGTGGGACGGCTTCCCGCTGCGGGAGGCGCTGGCTGAGCGGCTCGGCGTGCCGGTCGTCGTCGACAAGGACACCAACGCGGCGGCCCTGGGGCTGGCGGCCGGGGGCGAGGGCGGCTCCTTCGCGTATCTGCACCTCGGGACGGGGCTGGGGGCCGGTCTCGTGATCGGCGGGAGCGTGCACCGGGGGGCCCGGACCGGGGCCGGGGAGTTCGGGCACCAGGTGATCCAGCTGGACGGCCCGCCGTGCACCTGTGGCGACCGGGGCTGTGTGGAGGCGCTGTGCCTCGGCGCGGCCGCACGCGGGGATGTGGAAGAGGCGGCTCGGGTGTTGGGAGCGGGCGCGGCGAACCTGGTGGGGCTCCTCGACATCGACGTCGTCCTGCTGGGCGGCCGGACGGTGGCCGCGGCGCCCGAGGCGTTCGTGCGGGGGGTCGGGGCGGTACTGGGGGCGCGGGCGCGGCGGACGGGGGAGGACGTCGTGCCGGTGCGGGTCGCGCCGGGTGGGGGTCGCGCCGTGGCGGCGGGGGCGGCTCAGCTGGTGCTGGGGCCGGTGTTCCGGCGGGGGGTTGGGTGAGGTGTGGGGGGATTCGGTGCGGGGGCCGGACTGGGTGTGCGGGTCGGATTCCGTGTCGGGGTCGGCTGATGGGTGTGGGCCGGGCTCGGCGTGTGGGCCGGCTTCGCGACAGCGGTCGGAGTTGCCGTAGCGGTCGGCTTCGCTTCAGCGGCCGGGCTCGCTTCAGCGGTCGGCTTCGCTTCAGCGGTCGGGCTCGCTTCAGCGGTCGGGCTCGCTTCAGCGGTCGGGCTCGCTTCAGCGGTCGGCTCCGCCTCAGCGTCTGGCTTCGCCTCAGCGGTCCGGCTCGGCCTCAGCGGTCGGACTCGCCCAGCGCCTGGCGACCGCTAGTAGCCCATCGCCTTGGCGCCGGTGGTGTGCCGCTCGCAGTCGCGTAATTGCGTGGCGGTGTGCACCAGCCGGAGGGGTGCCCGGGTGCTCGTGCGGGCGCGGAGGGCCTTCCGTCAGCAGGTGCCGTCGACCGGCCGGGCGTGTCAGGCGCTCCGACCGGGCGATGGCGAGGGGTGGTTGGGAATGTCCTTCAAGCCCGGATGCGGAATTCTGCGGTCAGCTGTTGCTCGGGCCGTGAGCTGGGACCGACGCGGAGTGCGAATTCACCGGGTTCGACCACTCGGCGGTTGTCGGCTGTGACGAGTGAGCAGCGCGAGGCTGGGATGCGGATGGTGACGTCGAGGGTTTCGCCGGGAGGGACTTCGATCTGGACGAAAGCCTTCAGCTCCTGCTCGGCCCAGGTGACGCTGGTGGTCAGGTCGCTGATGTACGCCTGAACGGTTTCCAGGGCAGGTCGGTTGCCGTTGTTCGTGAGGCGGACCGTGGCGTGGACGGTGCCGTCGGCGTGGACGTCGTTGTCCTGCACGGTGAGGGCGGAGTAGGTGACGCTGGTGTAGGTGAGGCCCTCGCCGAAGGCGAACATGGGTTCCTGGCTGAGATCGGCGTAGCGGTCGCCGTGCTGGCCTCGCACCTGGTTGTAGAAGACCGGTTGCTGTCCGACATGGCGTGCGAAGGAGATCGGCAGGCGGCCGCTGGGTTCGATGAGTCCGAGGACGAGTTCGGCGATGGCGCGGCCACCGCGCATGCCCGGGTTGAACGCCTCGATGAGTGCTGCCGCGTTCAGGGCGGAGTCCGGGAGGGTGCTCGGCTTGGACTGGATGAGTACCACGATCATCGGTGTGCCGGTGGCGGCGACCGCGTCGAGCAGGGCGATCTGGCCGCCCTGGAGATCGAGAGTTGCCGTCGAGCTCCCCTCGCCGGTGAGGGCGAGGGTGTCCCCGACGACCACCACGGCGTAGTCGGCGGCCTCTGCCGCGGCGGTGGCCTGCCGGAGTTGTGTCTGATCGATGGGGGCGGGGGTGAAAACGGGCGGCCGCGGTTGGCCGTCCGGCCAGAACGGCCCTCGGGGATCGGGGACGAGGACTTCGATGTCGGCTCCGCGGGCGTGCGCGACAGTCCAGTCGGCGGGTGCGACGGCGCGGAACCCGTCGAGCACCGTCTCCACCAGCTCGCGGGGCTGTCCTTCGGGCATCCAGTCGACCTGGCCGGAGTCTCCCGCCCAGTCACCGAGCATGGCTTGCGGGCTGTCGGCGTTGGGACCGATGACCGCGATCGTTCGCGGCGTGCCCTGGCCGGTAGCGCGGCCCGTCCCGTCAGGAGTCAGCCCGCCCTCAAGGGGCAGGACCCCGTCGTTGCGCAGCAGCACAAGGGAACGACGAGCGGTCTCAAGGTTGAGGTCGGCGTGCTCGCGGCAGCCGATCACCACTGCTTGCCGCTCGGGGTCGGGGGCGCGCGGGTCCTCGAAGAGCCCCAGCTCGAACTTGAGCCGCAGGACCCGCCGTACCGCGTCGTCGATCTGCTTCTCGTCGACCAGGCCGCGGGCGAGCGCCGTCTGTGCGGCCTCGAAGAACGCCGGCGTGGTCATGATGAGGTCGTTCCCGGCATTGACGGCGACCGCCGCCGCCTCGACGTCGTCGGCGCAGACCTGCTGCTCCCAGACCATCCGGCCGACGTTGTCCCAGTCGGTCACCAGCGTGCCGGTGAAGCCCCACTCCTGCTTGAGCACGTCGTTGATCAGCCACTGGTTCGCGGTGATCGGCACCCCGTCGATCGACTGGTAGCCGAGCATGAAGGTGCGGCAACCGGCACGAGCTGCCTGCTCGAACGGCGGCAGGAACCACGAGCGCAGCTTGCGGGGGCTGAGGTCGGCTTCGCTCGCGTCGCGTCCGCCTTGGGTCTCGGAGTAGCCCGCGAAATGCTTCGCGCACGCCAGCACGGCTGCCGGGTCGCTGAGGCCCACACCCTGATAGCCGCGCACCATCGCGGCCCCCAGCTCACCGATCAGGAACGGATCCTCGCCGAACGTCTCGTTGATACGGCCCCACCGCAGGTCCCGGGTGATGCACAGCACCGGCGAGAACGTCCAGTGGATGCCGGTCGCCGCGATTTCGGTCGCGGCCGCACGGGCGACCCGCTGGAGCAGCCCGGGATCCCAGGCGCAGGCCATGGCCAGCTGTGTCGGGAAGATCGTCGCGCCCGGCCAGAACGAATGACCGTGGATGCAGTCGTCGGCTGTCAGCAGCGGAATGCCCAGCCGTGTCCGCCGGGCCAGTTCGATGGCCTCCCGCATCCGCGCGGGCGAGGCGTGCAGGATCGACCCGGCCAGCTTGGCCGACACGATGTCCCCCAGATCCTGACGCGCGTCGAGCAGCAGCAACTGCCCGACCTTCTCCGGCAGGGTCATCCGGGCCAGCAGGTCCTGGGCCCTCGCTTCCACGGACGCGTCCGGATCCAGGTACACCGCCGAGCGGACGGGCTGTCCCACCATGCCTCCAAGTCATCTTCCTCATGAAACGGTTCTGCGAGCCGGACTCTGCGGATGTGGAGGCAGCAGTTCGCTTCGTCGGCGTCGGCGTCGGGCGCACCTTCTGGCCGGCCGTCCCGCCCGGCTGGCCGAGTGGGGCGGGGGCCGTGTCGGCCCGTCGACTGCCCGGTTGCACACAGCTCCGGCGTCGCTTGCTGGCCCCGGCCTCCGGAAACTACTCTGAATGCGCTTACATTGTCTACGGTTCACGTTCCGACAAGCACGGGGGTTCCGTCCCATGAACGTTTCCGGTACTGCCCCCACGGTGTACGACGTGGCCGAACGGTCCGGTGTCTCCATCGCCACGGTGTCCCGCGTCTACCGCAATCCCGAGGCCGTACGGCCCGAGACCCGGGAGCGTGTCCTTGCCGCGGCCCGTGATCTGGGCTATGTGCCCAGTGGTAGCGCGAGAGGGCTCGCCAGCCGCTCCACCGGCGTCCTGGGGCTGTGCTTTTCCGACTACTCCGACCCGGATGTGGAAGCGGCGGCGACGGATGACGACGACGCGGCGATGCTCTATTCGGACGAGATCATCCGGGGCATGGAACGGGCGGCACGCCGCCACGGCTACGCGCTGCTGATCGCGGGATCGCTGCAGGGCAGCTCCGAGGTGGCTAAGGTGGCCGGGCGGGTCGACGGATTCGCGGTGATCGCCCGCACCGTGGCGACGTCGGAGCTGGAGCGCATCTCCAGGCGTCAGCCGGTGGTGATGCTGTCCGGGCCGCGCGAGGACGTCGACGGCGCGGACCACCTGGATCACATCGAGGTCGCCAACTTCGACGGTCAGCGGGAGCTGACGCGCCACCTCATCGAGGACCACGGCCTGCGCCGGCTCGCCTACATCGCCGGTGGCGAGGACTCTCCGGATGCGCAGGCCCGCTTCCGGGGTTTTCTGGCGGCCTGCCAGGCCGCGGGGGTGGAGGTGGATGACGAGCCGGCGCTGCGCGTGTGGATGACACAGGCGGAAGGGGCGCGCGCCGCGGACGTGCTGTGCGAACGGGGCGGTGAGCTGCCCCAGGCGTTCCTCTTCGCCAATGACCAGATGGCCGTCGGCGCTCTGCACGCGCTGGAACGGCGGGGGTTGAGGGTTCCGGACGATGTGGTGGTGACCGGCTTCGACGGGATCCCCCTCAGCCGTCTGGTCCGCCCGCCGCTGACCACCGTGCGTCAACCGATGCTGCGCATGGGGGAGGCGGCCGTGGACCTGCTCGTGGAGCGTCTGAGCGGTCGACGCACGGGAGACCCGGTGTCGATGATGCTTCCCGTGACGGTCGTACCCCGCGCCAGCTGCGGGTGCGGCGATGAAGTGGCGGCGGGGCCGGGCGGGCGGTGAGCCGCCCGCCCGCTTGTGCGCGGTGCAGTACCCATCTGAAGGCTGGCTGAGGGGTTGAGACGTGCGCCGGGGGCTCCCCGGAGTGCTGTGCGCAGCACTCCGTGACGGACCCACGGTCGCCGCATCGCCCGGGGCTTCCCGTCATGCGTCCATGCGTCATACACGGCCCGACGGCTCCGACGACTCCAATGGCTTGAATCACTGGGTGAGGGGCGCGGCTGCGCGCACCCGTCCCGCCGTCGCCCGCTGTGTTGATTTCCACCGCGGGCGCTCCACCTCATGACCGCCATTCCATGAATAATCCGGCATGTCTGTGCCATCTGGTGTCGCCGCCGTTACGGGAGCGTGACCAAACACCCTCTTGTCAGGCTCGAAGCGTCTGCCGGACAGTTATGTATGCGCTTACAGGTAGCGCATACATCGGCCATTCCCGACGAGGAGCCGTCCATGCACCACACCGCCAGAACCGCTTCGATCGCCCTCACCCTGGCGTCCGCGCTCACCCTCACCGCGTGCGGCGGCTCCGGTGGTGAGGACGTGGGTGCCGATGCGAAGCAGACCCTGACCGTCTGGGCCATGGGCGCGGAGGGCGAGAAGCTCGCCGACGTCGCCAAGGAGTACGAGAAGGCCCACTCCAACATCACCATCAAGGTGACCCCGGTCGGCTGGGACGTGGCGCACCAGAAGCTGGTCGCCGCATCCGCCGCGGGCAAGCTGCCCGATGTCATGCAGATGGGTTCGAGCTGGCTGGGCGAGTTCGCCGACATGGGCGCCCTGGAACCGGTCGACACCAAGGTCTTTCACAAGGCCGACTTCTTCCCGGCCGCCTGGGAGCAGGGCACGTACGACGGCAAGACCTACGGTGTTCCGTGGTACGTCGACACCCGCGTCCTCTTCTACCGCACCGACCTGGCCAAGAAGGCCGGCCTGAACGGCGCACCGGCCACGATGGCGGACCTGCAGAAGGCCGCCGAGGCGTATCAGGGCAAGGCCGGCACCAAGTGGGGACTGGCCATCCAGCCGAGCAACCAGGACGCCGTCCAGAGCTTCTACCCGTTCCTGTACTCCGCGGGCGGCGCGGTCCTCGACGACAACGGCAAGCCCGTCGTCAACAGCCCCGAGGCCGTCAAGGCACTGGAGAACTACGCCAGCTTCTTCAAGAAGGGCCTGAGCGACAAGACCTTCCGGCCCGGCCAGGACGTCACCAAGGACTTCAACACCGGTGCCGTGCCGATGTTCTTCAGCGGCCCCTGGATCGTCGGCCTGCTGGACGACAACTATCCCAACCTGAAGGGCAAGTGGGCGGTCGCTCCCGTGCCGGCCGACAAAGCCTCGGTGTCGTGGGCCGGCGGGGCGAACCTGGCGGTCTCCGCGGACAGCTCGCACAAGGCCGCCGCGAAGGAGTTCATCCAGTACCTCACCGACACCAAGGGCCAGGCCGACTGGTACCGGCGCACCAAGGACCTGCCCGCCAACACCGCCGCCTGGAAGTCGGGTGAGCTTGCCACCGACGCGAACCTGAAGGTGTTCCGCGAGCAGGCGGAGACCGCGAAGGTCCTCCCGGCCCAGCCCAAGGGAACCGAGATCACCGCCAAGGTCGACGACGCGATCGGGGCGGTCACCCAGGGCAAGTCCTCCGCGAAGGCGGCCCTGGACAAGGCGCAGTCCGAGATCGAAGGACTCGTGAAGTAGGGGTGTGGCCAGGATGTCCCTCGTGACCGGATCGGCCGCCGACGGCGCGGCCCCCAAGACGAAAGCCCGGGCCGGAGGTGTGAAGCCTCCGGCCGCGGGGCCGGGGCGACGTGGCCGGAGCCGCTCGCTGAGCCGGCGCAATCTGCACGGCTGGCTGTTCTCCACACCGTTCCTGGTGCTGTTCGGCGTCTTCATGCTCTTCCCGATCGTCGCGACGCTCCTGATGAGCTTCACCGACTTCGGGGTGCGCGACGTCAGGCAGCCGCTGGAGGCGGACTTCGTCGGCCTCGACAACTATGTGAAGCTGTTCGTCGACGACACGTTTCGCACGGCCCTGTTCAACACCGCCTACTTCGTGGTCGTCGGTGTACCGGTGACCGTGCTGCTCGGCCTGCTGGCCGCCATCCTCCTGAACAACGGCATCGACCGGGCCCGGACCTTCTTCAGGGTCGGCTTCTACGCCCCGGTGGTCACCTCCATCGTCGCGGTCGCCATCGTCTGGCGCTTCGTGCTCGACCCCTCCGACGGGCTGATCGCCGGTCTTGCCTCCGAAGTGGGCGCGAAGGCACCGGACTTCCTCGGCTCCGAGACCTGGGCCATGCCCTCGCTCATCGCGCTGGCGGTGTGGCGCAACCTCGGCACCGTCATGGTGCTGTTCATCGCGGGGCTGCAGGCGATTCCCACCGAGGTACGGGAGGCCGCGCGCCTCGACGGGGCCAGTGGCTGGGCGGAACTGCGGCGCATCACCGTGCCGTTGCTGCGGCCGACGCTCCTCTACGCCACCGTCATCACCACCATCGGCTACCTCAACGTCTTCGAGGAGCCCTTCGTGATGACCCAGGGCGGCCCCGACAACGCCACCCTGACCGTGTCTCTGGACATGTACAGGGAGGGCTTCAACTTCTTCCACATGGGCTATGCGAGCGCCATGGCGTACGTGCTGTTCGTGGTGATCATGGGCATCACGGTGCTCCAGCTCCGACTGCTGAAGGACAACACCCGATGAGCGCCCCCACGGCAACCGCACCGACCG
Source organism: Streptomyces sp. NPDC007991 (assembly GCF_042958445.1). NCBI lineage: Bacteria > Bacillati > Actinomycetota > Actinomycetes > Kitasatosporales > Streptomycetaceae > Streptomyces > Streptomyces sp. NPDC007991. The sequence continues at coordinate 886,741 of NZ_JBIBJD010000002.1, read as the reverse complement.
GCCGCCGCAGCGAGGGCCGCGTCCGTAAACCGCTGCTGTATGTGATCGCGTCGCTGGGGCTGCTGGTGATGGCGGCACCGCTTTTGTGGATGGCGCTGTCCGCGTTCAAGACGAAGAAGGATCTGACGGCCAGCCCGCCCGTGTGGCTCCCGTCGCAGTGGACCCTGAGCAACTTCAGCCAGCTGCTCGACCAGCTGAACATGCCGCGGTACTTCATGAACTCGCTGATCGTGGCGGTGCTCGTGACCGTGTGCAATCTGCTGTTCTGCTCGATGGTCGGCTACGCGCTGGCGAAACTCGACTTCACCGGCCGCTCCCGGGTCTTCGGCGTCGTGCTCATCGCCCTGATGGTGCCGGGCAACCTGCTGATCCTGCCGCTGTACGTGCTGATGAACAAGCTCAGCCTCATCGACACCTACGCCGGGCTCGTCCTGCCCTTCGCGGCGGGCGCCTTCGGAGTCTTCCTGATGCGGCAGTTCATGCAGTCCGTCCCGGACGAACTGCTCGAAGCGGCCCGGATCGACGGCGCCGGCGAGTGGTTCATCTTCTTCCGCATCGTGCTGCCGCTGGTCAGGCCGGCCCTGGCCACCCTGGCGATCTTCACCTTCCTCGGCTCCTGGAACAACTTCGTCTGGCCCTTGATCGCGACCAACGACCCCGGCAAGTACACCCTGCCGGTGGCCCTGGCCACCTTCGCCAACGACCCCAACCGCACCATCGCCGGCGGCAACGGAATGCTGATGGCCGGCTCCCTGCTGGTGGTGCTGCCCGTCCTGGTCGTCTTCATCGCCCTGCAACGCCACTTCACCCAGGGCATCGCGACCGCCGGCCTGAAGTAGCCAGCCACCCCTTCAACTCACCGTCCGGCTCCCGCACCTCACGTACGCCGACCGGACCTGCCTGCCCCCCCCACCAGAGAGACAGAAACGCACGATGACGCAGACTGCGACCCGCTTCCCCGACGGCTTCCTGTGGGGCGCCTCCACCGCCGCCCACCAGATCGAGGGAAACAACGTCAACAGCGACTGGTGGCGCAAGGAACACGACCCCGCGGCGAAGATCCCCGAACCGAGTCTGGACGCCTGCGACAGCTACCACCGCTGGGAGCAGGACATGGACCTGCTCGCCGAACTCGGCTTCACCGACTACCGCTTCAGCGTCGAGTGGGCCCGCATCGAACCGGTCCCCGGCACCTTCTCCCGAGCCGAGATCGCGCACTACCGCCGCATGGTGGAAGGCGCCCTCGCCCGCGGGCTGCGCCCGATGGTGACCCTGCACCACTTCACCGTCCCGCAGTGGTTCGAGGACCTCGGCGGCTTCACCGCCGACGGGGCCGTGGAGCTGTTCGCCCGGTACGTCGAAGCGTGCGCGCCGATCATCGCCGACGGCGTCCGCCACGTGTGCACCATCAACGAACCCAACATGATCGCCGTGATGGCGGGTGCCGCGAAGGCGGGCGACCAGGGCTTCCCGCCGGCGGGCCTGCCCACCCCCGACGAGGAGACCACCCACGCGGTCATCGCCGCGCACCACGCCGCGGTCAAGGCCGTACGCGCCATCAACTCCGACATCCAGGTCGGCTGGACCGTCGCCAACCAGGTCTACCAGGCCCTGCCCGGCGCCGAGGAGGTCACCGCCGCCTACCGCCACCCCCGCGAGGACGTCTTCATCGAAGCCGCCCGCGGAGACGACTGGATCGGTGTCCAGTCCTACACCCGCACCAAGATCGGCCCCGACGGCCCGATCCCCGCACCCGAGGACGCCGAGCGCACGCTGACGCAGTGGGAGTACTACCCGGCCGCTGTGGGCCACGCCCTGCGCCACACGGCCGACGTCATCGGCCCCGACATGCCGCTGATCGTCACCGAGAACGGCATCGCCACCGGCGACGAGACCCGCCGTATCGACTACTACACCGGCGCCCTGTCAGCGGTCGCCGCAGCGATCGAGGACGGCCTCGACGTCCAGGGCTACCTCGCCTGGAGCGCCCTGGACAACTACGAGTGGGGTTCCTACAAGCCGACCTTCGGTCTCATCGCGGTCGACCCGGCCACCTTCGAACGCACGCCCAAGCCTGCCGCCGTCTGGCTCGGCAACCTCGGCCGGACCCGCGAACTCCCGCGCGCTGCCTCCTGACACACGCGGCCGGGCCCTCCCCGCCCCGCCAAGCCCGACCGCGTGACCGGGAGCCGGTGGGACCCCTGACCCCCACCGGCTCCCGCCTGCCTGTCCAGCCAGTCCCTCACCTCACGCCCCTTCATCCGCCCCGCTTCGAGGAGTTGAGCCCGCATGAACCGTCGTCGGTTCCTCATGTCCGCCGCCGCAGGAACAGCAGCCGTCTGCGCCACCGGACCCGTCGCGTCGGCGGCTCCAGCGGCCGGTACCCTCACCGCCTCGCACGCCGCGCTGCTGCGCACCTGGTTCGAAGCGACCTACCGCTCGATCACGGCCATGACCACCGACTTCGGCCTCACCACAGACAAGATCGACGTCAGCGGCACCGGCACCCCCGTTCCCTCGCAGCAGACCTCGCCCACCAACATCGCCTGCGGGCTGTGGTCCACGGCGGCGGCAGGCGGCCTCGGCGTTATCTCCCGATCCACCATGCACCACCGGCTCGCCCGCATGGTCGCGGCCGTGGAGAAACTGGAACGCGCTCACGGCTGGTGGTTCAACTGGTACGACGCCCACGACGGCTCCGTGCTGACGACCTGGCCGGAGAACGGAGACACCGTCCGCCCGTTCCTGTCCACCGTCGACAACGCCTGGCTGGTCACCGGCCTGAAGATCGCCGCCGACGCGGAGCCAGCGCTGCGCCCGCGCATCGCCGCGCTCCTCGACACCGCCGACTGGTCGTACTACTACACGCCCTACGACGCGGCCGACCCGGTGGCCGGCCCCGGCCAGCTGCGCGGCGGCTTCTGGCCCGACAAGCCCGGCAAGGGCGAACCCACCGGTCACCACTACGGCGCCCTCAACACCGAACCCCGCATGGCGAGTTACCTCGGCATCGCCGACGGCTCGCTGCCCTGCGACCACTATTGGCACCTCTTCCGCACCTTGCTGCCCGGCATGGGGCAGGAGCAGGAACCCGCGGGCGCGTACGCCACCGTGGACGGCGTACGGGTGTGGCAGGGCCACTACACCTACCGCGGACGCAACCTCGTCCCCTCCTGGGGCGGGTCGATGTTCGAGGCCCTGATGGTGCCGCTGTTCGTACCCGAAGCGGAGTGGTCACCGCACTCCTGGGGCACCAACCACCACCGCTACGCACGCAGCCAGATCGAACACGGCCTGATCGAGGCCAAGTACGGCTACTGGGGCTTCTCACCCGCCAACATCCCCGAAGGCGGCTATCGCGAATACGGCGTCGACGCGATCGGCATGCAGGAGGACGGCTACAACAGCCTCGGCGTGGTCACCCCGCATGCCTCCTTCCTCGCCCTTCCCCAGGCACCGAACGAGGCCCTCACCAATCTCCAGGCGCTGGACCGGGCCTTCGGCGCCTACGACGACCGATACGGCTTCCGCGACTCCATCAACGTCACCACCGGCCGCGTCAGCGACTTCGTCCTCGCACTCGACCAGGGCATGATCGCCGCCGCACTCGCCCAGCAACTGCGACCGGGACTCCTGCAACGCCCCTTCCGCACGGGTGGGTTCCGGTCACGGGTACGGCCCCTGCTGGGCAAGGAACGCTTCAGCATCTGAGCTGCCGGTCCGCCACAGCGGCCGGCTCCGCCTCAGCCGTCGGAGGTGGCGTCGCGGTCGGACTCGTACGACGTCCTCCAGGTCCTCGGCATGGTGATGCTGGTCGTCTGCGCCCAGGCGCTCGTCCGGCTCCTCGTCGACCACGGTGACCGGGGGCTGCTGGACGGGCTCCCCGGCGGCTTCCTCCCCACGCTGATGGCCTACGCGGTTCTCACAGCCGCCGGTGTCGTCCTGACCGGCTGGGCCCACTGGCGTGCCAAGGCACCTGGCCGCCGCTGAGGGTCCCGTCCGGTCGCCTCGGGTGTCCGCCGACCGGGTGGATTCGCGCCGCCGTTCGGGGGCCTTCGCGGCGACGTCGGCTCGCCAACGGCTCCATCCGGCAAGGTCACAACTCCATGCGACTCTGCACGCCCGCTCACCTCTGCCTCGCGGCGGCAGCCGCCGTTCTGCTCACCGGGGCCCATCCGGCGTACGCGGACGAGCCGGCGCCCGCCTGCGCCGCGCCCGACGACCACACCTTCCCGCTGACCACCCGCATCCACGGCGGGCCCGGCGCCTACGAGGCCGGGGGCGGGTTCGGGACCTGGTACGTCGATCTGACCAACACGACCGACCGGACGTGCACCGATATCCACCCCGTCGTCGTGTTCGTCGACGACAAGCGGGTGCTGGAACCGTCGCAGCCCCGGCTGGAGTTCTTCGAGGGGGCGCGGGCGCACCCCGTGCGGTTCGAGAAGACGGATGAGGACGAGCTCATCGGGGCGTTCGCCGACGACCAGGACCGCTTCGCCGGGTTCACCGTCGGGCCGGGGAAGACCGTCTCCGTGAAAGTGCGGCTCGCGGTCACCTCGGACGCCGTACCGAACGACGTCACCGTCAACGCCGCCGTGGTGCAGCGGCACGACGACGACGGCGACTGGGTCGGGCAGTCGAACGACTACCGCTTCGGCATCGAGGACGGCGGGCCGATCGACGGGGATGAGCCGGAGACCGACGGCGGTACCGACTCCTCTCCCGGCCCCCGCCCCGACTCCGACGCCTCCGTCCCGCCCCGCGAGGACCGCCTGCCGTACGTCGAGGAGCTCGCCCGTACGGGCACCGGCGGCCAGGTGGCCGCAGCCGCCGCGGCGATCCTGCTCACCGGGGGCGGGGCACTGCTCCTCGCGCGCCGTCGCCGCTGAGCCGCTGAGCTGCTGAGTCCCCGAGCCGCCGAGTCCCCGAGCCGCGAGGAGCCGTCCCGCCTGTCGGGATGCCGTATGCGGGCCATTCCCCAAGATCCCGCCACTGTTTAGGCTGGGGCGCACGCTGGCACGCGTACGGCAGGAGATCCCGCACATGGCAGACCGCAAGCCCATCGAGTCGTGGCTCACCGACATGGACGGTGTGCTCATCCACGAGGGCGTCCCGATCCCCGGCGCCGACGCCTTCCTCAAGAAGCTGCGCGAGTCCGGAAAGCCCTTCCTGGTCCTCACCAACAACTCGATGTACACCCCGCGCGACCTGCACGCCCGGCTGCGCCGCATGGGCCTGGACGTGCCGATCGAGTCCATCTGGACCTCGGCCCTGGCCACCGCCCAGTTCCTGGACGACCAGCGGCCGGGCGGGTCGGCGTACGTCATCGGCGAGGCCGGCCTGACCACCGCCCTGCACGACATCGGCTACATCCTGACCGACCACGAGCCGGACTACGTCGTCCTCGGCGAGACCCGCACGTACTCCTTCGAGGCCATGACGAAGGCGGTACGGCTCATCATCGGCGGCGCCCGTTTCATCTGCACCAACCCCGACGAGACGGGCCCGTCCACCGAGGGCCCGCTGCCCGCGACCGGCGCGGTGGCCGCGCTGATCACCCAGGCGACCGGCAAGAAGCCGTACTTCGCGGGCAAGCCGAACCCGCTGATGATGCGGACCGGGCTGAACGCCATCGGGGCGCACTCCGAGTCCAGCGCGATGATCGGCGACCGCATGGACACGGACGTGCTGGCGGGCATGGAGGCCGGGATGCAGACGTTCCTGGTGCTCACCGGCCTGACCCGGCCCGACCAGGTCGAGGGCTTCCCGTACCGGCCGTCGCAGGTCGTGGACTCCATCGCGGACCTCGTCGACCGGGTCTGAGCCCGGGAGGCGGCAGGCCGGAAGCCGAAACCCGTCGCCACCCGTATGGAGCAGTCGCCGCGTCCCTGAGGATGCGGTGGCCCACCGTGCGGGGGACGCTCCAGGCGTCTGGAGGTTCACGATGGGTTCCCTGAGAGTCACTGTCTGTTCGAGCGTCCTGGTCGCGGCCGTCCTCACTCCGGCGGCGTACGCGGCGGACGCGGGGGGCGTCTCGGTGACCCCGGCGATCCCCGCGCCCGGCAGTGACGTCACGCTCCGCGTGACCGACTGTGCGCAGAGGACGGCCGTCGCCCGCTCGACGGCGTTCGTCGCGGACGCGCGGCTCGTCGTCACCGACGGCGAACTCGTCGGCGAGAGTCGCGTCCGCTCCACGCTCGACGCGGGGACGTACGCCGTGAAGGTCACCTGCGGGGACGCCGAACGGACCGGCACGTTCACCGTCCGGGCCCGGGAGGGTGAGGGACGGCGGCGGCCGGCGTCCAAGGCGGGCGGGCCTGCGTCCGCGTCCGGGACCGGCGGCGGGCCCCCCGCACCCGGGGTGATCGGCCGGCCCCTCACGCCCGGGGGCGTCGGACAGCCGCCCACACCCGGGACAGCCGGTCAGCCTCCCGCACCCGGCACCGTAGGCCGGCCCCCCGTCCCCGAAGGCGGTGGCCAGTCGTCCGCGCCCGGCGAAGACGGGCCCGGGCGGCAGTCCACACCCGGCGGCGACGAGCGGCAGCCCGCCCTCCGGCGGCCGGGTCCGCACGCCTCGCCCGTCGCCCCGGTCCAGGCGGGCGGCGGTGGCGCGGCGGACCTCGTCGCCGCGGAGGACCGCGGGGCCGGTCCCGGTACGGCGCAGGGGGTGACCGGCCTGGTGCTCGCGGGCGTCGCCGCGGTGGTCGTCGCACTGGGCGGTGTCCGCCGGAGCCGTGGAACGGACTGACCATGTCCGAACAGGATCGAGAACAGGAACGCGTCAAGGGCCGCTCCTCCGGCACCGGCCGCCTGCTGGCCGGCGTGACCTGGGTGGTGCTGCTGCTCGGGCTGTGGCTGTGGGGCCGCGAGGTGACCGACGTACGGCACGGCATCGCAGCCCCCACCACGGGCGACATGGCGGCGGCCGGACGGCCCCCGGACGTGAAACTGCCCCCCGCCCACCGCCCCCTCACCGACGCGCTGCCCCAGCGCGTCGACATCCCCGGGCTCGGGGTGCAGGCACCCGTGGTGGCGCGCGGCCTGGACGCACGCGGCGCGCTCGATCCGCCGCCGTACGACCAGCCGGGCGTGGTCGGCTGGTACGCGGGCGGCGTGTCGCCCGGGGCGCCGGGCACCGCGCTGATGGTCGGTCACGTCGACACCGAGACCCGGCCCGCCGTCTTCTACAAGGTCAGTGCCATGCGGCCGGGCCAGACGATCCGGGTGGTCCGGGCCGACGCCAAGGTCGCGGAGTTCACCGTCGAGTCCGTCCAGGTCCTCACCCGCGACCACTTCGACGCCCATCAGGCCTACGGGCCCCGCGAGTCGGGCCGTGCCGAACTGCGGCTGATCACCTGCGGCGGCAGTTTCGACCGTACGACCCGCAGCTACACGGCGAACGTGGTGGTGTCGGCGTACCTCACGGGAACCGGCCTCTAGTCGGCGGGCCCGAGGGCCCGGGCTGCGTGCCCGCCGGGACGGTGTGTCAGTCGATGGCGAGCCGGTCCACCAGCAGCTCCAGCCTCGGCTCGGCGTCCTCGGGCAGCAGGCGGCCCGCGCGGGTCAGGGTCGCAAGGCCGTGCAGGGCCGCCCAGAACACCTCGGTGAACAGCCCCGGGGCGACACCGTCGCCGGCGACCTCGCCGAGAGTCTCCAGCAGGGCCGCGAAGGCGTCCTTCAGAGGCTCGGGAGTGTCCTCCTGCGCGTACGCCAGGCCGCCGTCGAGCTGGAACAAGGCGTCGTAGACCGCCGGGTTGCGTGCGGCGAAGTCGAGGTAGGTGCGGGCCAGGGCGGTGACCCGGGCGCGCGGGCCGTGCACGGCGGAGGTCGCGGCCCGCACCGCCGTGGCCAGTTCGGCGGCCCCTTGAAGGGCGACGGCGCCGATGATCTCGCGCTTGCCGCGGAAGTGGCTGTAGAGGACGGGCTGACTGTATTCGATGCGCTCGGCGAGCCGGCGGGTGGTGACCGCGTCCCAGCCCTGCTGCTCGGCGAGTTCGCGGGCTGTCGCCACGATGAGGCGCTCGCGCTCCGCTCGTTCGCGCTGCTTGCGTTCCTGTACCGACATGAAGTGATCCTAGCACCGCTAGACAACCGAGCGGCGGTAGTACTAGCGTTGCCTTATCCGCTAGCAACGCTAGTTCACGGGAGGGATCGTCATGCTCGGCACACTTGAGGTCGTCACCACCGTCGTCGTCGGCCTGATGGTGGGGGTGGAGTTCTCCGTCGCCTTCGTCATGAACCGGATCTTGAACGCGCTTCCTGAGGACAGCGGCCAGCTCGGCCACGCCCATGGCGGCCGGATGCTCGGCGCCCTGATGCCGTTCTGGTACATCGGCTCGCTCGTCCTCAGCGCGATCTGGGCCGCCGCCGGATGGCACCACCACGGCGCCGGACTCGTCGTCACCGCCGCCGCACTGCTGATCGTCAGCGTGGTCATGTCGATGCTGCTGCTCGTCCCGATCAACAACCGGAACAAGACCTGGACCCCCGAGAACCGGCCCGCGGACTGGAAGGAGCAGCTGAACCGCTGGGAGCGCTGGCACTACCTCCGCGTCGCCGTCCTCATCGCCGCCTTCACCCTGCTCGTCTCCGCCCTCGTCTGAAACCACTGCTGCGAAGACCCGCAAGGAGAGAGCAATGTCGCTGAAGAAGGTCAACACCGTCCTGGCCGCCGCCTTCATCCTCTTCATCCTCTGGTTCGGGACGGATTTCATCCTGACCCCGGAGACGACGGCGCCGGGCTTCGGCCTGCCGAGCTGGCCGTCCGGCGACGGCGACGGCTTCCTGGTCGTCAAGGGAATCCGCGACGTCGTCCTGGCCCTGGTCCTCGGCATCCTGCTGGTGACGGGCCACCGCCGGGCGCTGGGCTGGGTGCTGCTGGTGGAGGCCCTCGCCGCGTACGGCGACATGGCCACCGTGCTGGCCCACCACGGCTCCGTGGCCACCGCGCTCGGCGTCCACGGCCTGACCGCGACACTGATGGTGGTCAACGGCCTGCTGATCATGCGCGAGACCCGCGAGGTCGCGGCCGCTCCGGCAACACGCCGGCCGGCCGCGTCACCAACCTCTCCGGCCGGCACACCTGCCAGCCCGGATGCCCACCCAGCCCGGTCGACGACCCGCTCCCCCTGAAGTCGCCGACCGGGCTGGTCCTCGACCGCGCGCACGGGCTGCGGGAGTAACCCGGCGAGCCGCGCGGGAGGGCGCGGGAGCCACGGGGGGTGAAACTCTGGCCGGAGGCCGGGCCCGGCTGAGAAGACTGTAGAACCAACGGGCCGTCCCGGCCTAGAGGTTGAATAACGCCAAGTCCCGCTACGGTGGCTCTGCGTCATCCACACAGGTGGCTTCGGCCTCGTGGGGGTTGAGCGGCGTATGCCAGGATTGAGGCTTGGAACGGTGCACCCAAGGGGGAGTTGGATGTACGGCAGCAGGGGGGCAGGGGCGTCCGCCGGGAGGCGGGTGTCCGCGGTGGTGCTGGGGGCGGCACTGCTGATCACGGGGTGTTCGTCCGGCGGGGGAGACGGATCGGACAAGGGCGACGGCGCGGGCGCCGGGATCACCCAACAGCCCAAGGAGACCGCCCCGTTCTGGGTCAACCCGGACGGCACCGCGGCCCGGCAGGTCGCCGCCCTGGAGAAGGCCGGCAAGAAGCAGGACGCCGAGCACATCCGCAGGATCGCCGAGCAGCCGGTCGCCGAGTGGATCGGCCCGGACAACCCCGAGGAGCAGACCCGGGGCTTCACCGAGGCCGCCGACAAGGCCGGCCGTACGGCACTGCTCGTCCTCTACAACATCCCGCACCGCGACTGCGGCCAGTACTCCCAGGGCGGCGCCGCCGACGGCAACGCCTACCGCCAGTGGCTCGACGGCGTGGCGTCGGGCATCGGCGACCGCTCCGCCACGGTCATCCTCGAACCGGACGCGCTGCTGCACCTGGTGGACGGCTGCACGCCGGAACAGTTCCACGAGGAGCGCTACGACCTCCTCAAGGGCGCCGTCACCAAGCTGAAGTCCCTGAAGAACACGAAGGTGTACCTGGACGCGGGCAACGCCGGCTGGCAGCACCCCGACCAGATCTTCGAGCCGCTGCAGCGGGCCGGCATCGAGCAGGCCGACGGCTTCTCCGTCAACGTCTCCAACTTCTACTCCACCGACGACTCCATCGCCTACGGCAAGCAGCTCTCCACCAAGGTCGCGGGCAAGCACTTCGTCATCGACACCAGCCGCAACGGCAAGGGCCCCTACACCCAGGGCAGCCCGGACGAACGCTGGTGCAACCCGCCGGGCCGCGCCCTGGGCGAGACACCGACGACCAGGACGGCGGACCCCCTGGTCGACGCGTACCTGTGGGTCAAGCGGCCGGGCGAGTCGGACGGCGAGTGCAAGGGCGGGCCCAAGGCGGGCCAGTGGTGGGGGGACTACGCGCTGAAGCTGGCCAAGGCGAGTTCCTGACTAGAAGGCCGGGCACACGTCGTCGACCAGGTCGGGATCGACGGCCAGTTCCTTCTCGGTCTTCGTCAGCTCCCGCCCGGCCAGGGCGCACAGCCGGTCCATCCAGCGTTCGGGGTCCAGGGGGATCACGGAGGTGCGGGAGCCGTCGACGATCGTCAGGGACTTGCCGTCGGTGCTCGGTGAGAGGACCGAGCCATAGCCCACGTAGTAGCGGTAGGTGTCCTGGCGCTCGTCGATGTCCCAGACGACTTGTTCGCCGGCGGCTGTGGTCGTGTGGAGCAGGCGGTCGCCGAGGAAGCGGCCGAGGTAGTAGACGCCGCTGTTGGTGAGTTCAGGAAGATCCCGCTTCTTCTCGACGTCCCACAGCCGTACCCGCCCGTCGGCGTACTGCACGGCGAGGATCCTGCCGTCGGGCGAGAGGGCGAACGACCGGACCGACCGGTCCCTGTCCTCCCTCTTGATCCATCTCTTGAACTCACCGGTGGTGAAGTCCCAGACGCCGATCTCGGCCACCGTCCGCACCACCGCCTGCGCTTTGCCGGGTATGGCGGCGCCGAAGGTGCCGGCCGCCTCGTTGGCGAGCTGCGCACGCTCCTGGACCGGGGGCCGGTAGACCTCGCCGACCGGCTTGCCCGTGGCGAGATCCCAGCGGGAGACGTACGACAGCCCCGAGATCACGGCGTGGTCGTCGTCGGAGAAGCTCAGGTTGATCCAGGACGGGACGAGCCCCGTCTGCGGGTCCGCTCCGGAAGCCGTGATGCCGGGCGGGGCGGGCAGTTCGAGGACGTGCTCCTCCTTGAGGGAGCCGTTGTCGATCCGCCAGACGAGGACCGTCCGCTCGTCCTGGGCGATGGTCAGCATCCGTCGCCCGTCCGGGCTGAAGGCGGCGTACTGCCGGGCCAGCGGCCGGGACGGGCGCGCGGTCGCCAGGAGCCGGTGGTCGGCCAGGTTCCACAGCTGCAGTCCGCTGCCGCTGGTGTCGACGACCGCCATCCTGCCGCTGGGGCCGTCCGGGGTGCGGATGCGGTTGACCAGGGAGTTGGAGTCGAAGGACGTGGGCGGCCTGACGCGTACGGTGACGATGCTTCCGCCGACGGCGACGGCGGCACGCAGGTGGTCCGGAGGGCCGGCGAGGGCGACCGCCGGAGCGAACGGGCGCCCGGTGATGTTCTGGTCCTCGGGGGCCGCGGCGGGGGTGTCGAAGGTGGCCGGCCAGCCCTTCTCCAGGTCGATGACGAGGAACCGCATCCGGCCCAGGTCGCTGCCGATGCGCCCGGTGGGATTGACCAGGTAGCGGCCCGTGGCGTCGAGCCGGGGCGTGTACAGCGGGCACAGCCCCTGGAAGCTGGTGTTGCTCCAGCTCTGGAAGCGCCGGGGCGTGGTGCCCAGCCGCCACGCTTCGAGTGCGCCCTGCTCGGTGCAGGTGACCAGGACGCGGCCGTTGCCGCTGACGGTCGCGGAGGCGGTGGCGCGCTCGTCCCAGGGGCGGCGCAGCGAACCCTGGTCGAGGTCCCAGGAGACCAGCCGGCCCCGTGCGTCGTCCGCTTCCGCCCCGGAGGGCACGATCCGCGCCACGACCGTGTCGTCCGCGGCGAACCAGGCCTGTGCCGCGTCCCAGCCGCGCGGCGGGGCCAGGGTGGGGCCCGTGCGGCGGCCGTCGTCCGCGTTCCACACGAGCACGCCCTCGTGGGGGATCGCGGCGAGGAGCCGCTTCCTGTCCCCGTCGAAGCGCAGGTCGTTGGGCTCGCGCGGGTTCTTCTTCACGGCCTCGCCCTCGCGCAGGGTGATGACCCGGAATTTGTCGGGGTCGGAGGAGAGCGGTACGCCGAGGGAGATCAGACCCCAGTCCCTCGCCCGGGCCACCCTCCGCCCGTCGGCCGACACGGCGATCCGCTCGGTGTCACGCCGTGTCGAGAAGAGTTTGGGTTCGGGCCGTTTGTTCCCCCGCAGGTCCAGCCGCACGAAGTCGCCGTTGCCCAGCACGGTGTAGGCGAACGAGCCGTCGTCCGTGAGGGCGATGTCCTCCACCTCGTTACGCCCCTCCATCACCACCCGCTCCTCGTCCTGCGACCGCAGGTACTGCGCGAGCAGCGCGGAACGCGCGTCCGGCCGGGCCTCGGCCCGGTACGCCCCGACCGCATACAGCGAAGAGACGGTCAGCGAGGTGCCGTCCAAGGCGGCGGCCTGCTGCGCCAACCGGTCCGAAGCCAGCCGCCGCTGCTCCGTCAGCAGGTTCAGATACAGCACGGACACCACCGTCGCCGCCACCACGGCCAGCACCGTGACCACCGCCCACAGCACCCGCAGATACCGCTTCCGGCGCTCCGACCGCGCGGTCTCCTGCGCCTTACGTGCCCGCAGCCCGGCACTCGCCTCGATGAACTCCCGGTCCTCGTCCGTCAGTTCGGCACGCCGCCGGGCGAGCCACCCTTCCGCCACCGGCAGCGCCGGATCCTCCAGCAGCAGGCCGTCGGGCCGTCCTGCCCGCCACCAGCGGGCGCGGTCGTAGCGCAGTTCGCCGCGCCAGGTGAGGAACGTACTGTCTTTCTCCAGCTGCGTCGCGAGCGGCTGCCAGTGCTCGATGAGGGCCTCGTGAGCCAGCTCGACCGTCTCGCCCCGCTCGGGGTCCGCGCCCAGGACCAGGACCCGGGCCTCGGCGAGTGCGCGGGCGATGGCCCACTGCTCCTCGCCCACGTCGCGGCGGGCGAGCCGGGCGCGCAGGGCCGTGCCGCTGCCGGGCGGGATCTGGACCAGCGCGCGCAGCAGCCCGGTCGCGGCCTCCTCCGACGCTCCCCGCAGCGCCCGCTGCCACGCGGAGTCCGCCCTGCTGCTCAGCACCCCGCCGAGGCCGCCGAGTTCGCGATAGGTGTCGAGGCGGAGCCGGCCGCCGACCTGCCGTTCCCACAGGGTGGTCAGGACGAACCCGAGCAGGGGCAGGGCGCCGGGCCGGCCCGCCGCGTCCTCGATGAGCCGGTCGGCCAGTCCGCTGTCGTACTCCACGCCGGGGAAGGCCCGCAGCGGCAGCCGGACCACCTCGGTGAGCTGCTCGCGGGTCATCAGGCCCAGCTGGTGCGCGGGCGCCCCGCCGACCAGCCGGCTCAGCTCCGGGTGGCGCAGGGCCGCGTCCTGGAAGTCGGTCCGCAGAGCGACCAGGACCGCCACCGAGGGGTGCCTGCAGGCGTCGAGGAGGGCGTCGACCAGGGTGCGCAGCTCCTCCTCGGGACGCAGCAGCAGCGCCTCCGCCTGGTCGAGGGCCAGCACGACTCCGCGGGCCGAGCGGTGGGTGCGCAGCGCCTCCCGGATCACCTCGGCGTCCGGCTGCCGGCCCTCCGCACGCAGGGTGACGACTTCGGCGTCCTGTTCCTTCAGGCGGGGCAGCACGCCCGCCATGAGGAGGGAAGACTTGCCGGAGCCGGAGGGGCCGGTCAGGGTCACACAGCCCTCGGGCGACCCGTGCGGGCAGAGCAGGTCGACGACCGCGGTGACGTCCTCGTCCCGGCCGTAGAAGTGCGCGCTGTGCTCCTCGGTGTACGGGCGCAGGCCCGGGAACGGGGAGTCGGGCGCGAGCAGTTCGGCCAGCTCCGGGAGTTCGTCGAGGACCGTGCGGGTCGGGATGCAGAAGGCCTGTCCCCGGTGGGCCGGTGAGATCGAGGCGACGATGCCGACCACGGCACCGAGGTCGTCGTCCCACACGGCCGAGCCGCTGAAGCCGGGCTGGATGGGGTCCGACTGCCCGTCGAGCGGCGACATCTGAAGCCGGCCGGTGCCGGTCCGGGCGCGCAGCCGGGCGGTGTGCCAGCCGCCGCCGGTGTCGTCCCTCGGCAGGCCGAAAACGATGGCTCGGTGGTCCCAGACGTCCCGGGGCGCCACCATCAGGACCGGCCGGGCCCCGGGAAGCGGGCGGGGCAGGGACAGTACGGCGATGTCCCCGGTGCCGTTCGCCCGTACGGGCACCCAGTCGCGGACGACGGCGTCCACCGGCTCGCCCTCGCGCAGGACCAGCCGGACACCGTGGGGTCCCTCGGGGAGCTCCTCCTCGTGGACCGGCCGCCCAGAGGCCTCCAGGACGACATGGGCGCAGGTCAGCACCAGCGTGGGCGCGATCAGCACCCCCAGGCCGCCGATGTGCCCGTCCCTGCCCGTGACCTGTACGGTCGCGGCGGCCAGGACGTCCTCGGCCACCGGGTCCGACGTGGTCGACTCGGTCATCTCCCGTTTCCCCCGCCACCGCCCGCCACACATGTCGATCTCGTACCGAGGGAACCCAGATGCCGAGCCGAGGTCAAGCCGGTTTCCCGTCAACACCCGGACATGCGAAAGGGGCGCCCCCGCACGGGAGAGCGCCCCGATCAGCCGGTTCCTACGGCACCTTGACCCACTGCGCCTTGCTCGGCGTGCCCCGGTCGTCCGTCACGAACAGCATGTACCAGCCCGCCTGGACGAGGTTGCGGTTCTCCGGCACGGTCACCGTCAGCTTGTCGCCGGACGCCTTGAAGTCCAGCGCGATCGACCGCTGGTCGACGTCCGTGACGTGTGTGGAGGCGCTCGGGCGGATCAGCCGGACCTTCTTGATCCTGGACGCGTCCGACGAGGTGAACGTGCCCGTCCCGCCGCGCTCGATGGTCTGCGGCCCGCCCGACAGCGAGGGCTGGTCCCCGTCGCCGTAGAGATACGGCGGCGTGTAGATCTCGATGCGCTGCTCGAACACGCCCGGCTTGGTGTTGGCCTTGTCGGCGTACAGCGAGTCCGAGCCGAAGAACATCACACGACCGTCGGGCAGCAGGATCGACCCGGAGTGGTAGTTGCGGCCGACCAGCGGGTCGGCGACCCGCCGGAGCTGGTTCTTCTCCGTGTCGTAGAGCCGTGCCTGAAGGATGTTGGAGTCGCCGCGCCCGCGGTAGTCCTCCGAGCCGCCGGAGATCAGCACGCTGTCGTCGGGCAGGACGGAGGCCTGCGGGTAGCGCGTGCCCTTCTCCAGGGACGGGCCGTCCACGAAGCGCGGGTTGCCGGCCTTGAGGTCGACGATCCGGGTCTTCTCGCTGGACTCCTTGGACTCGCCGACGCCACCGCCGCCGATCACCATGTACTTCTCGTCCTGCGCGGGCGGCAGCAGCACCGTGCCCGACGTCTCCATCAGCGTGGGGTCGCTCAGGCCGGGGATCTTCGTGAACTTGTTGGTGTCCACGTCCCACACGCCCGGGTCACGGCCCACGTCGTCCGGTCCGTAGCCCGCGTTGGACCCGGAGTAGAAGACCTTGCCGTTCTGCATGAGGAACAGCGCCGGGTAGGTCGGGAACTGCCGGATCTTGCCCGTGTAGCTCCACTTCCTGGTCTTCGGGTCGAAGACCTCGTTCTTGCCGGGGACGAGCTGGCCGATGTCGTCGAGGCCGGAGACGCTGAGGATCTTCCCGTCGCTCAGGGTGGTGAGCGTCGGGTACCAGCGGGCCTCCTTCATCGGGTCGACCTTGATGTACTTCTCGGCCACGGGATCGAACTCGAAGGCGTCCCGGATCCCCTGGAAGTCCTTCTTGTCCAGGGCGAGTTTCTGCGCGATGCCGTAGGTGTTCTTGGCGTCGGCGCCCTTCAGGCCCTGCACGCGGTAGTTGTCCTGCGTGCCCGTCTCGTACTTCCGGCCCCGCTTCTGCGCCTCGACGTAGATCCGGCCGAGGCCGGGATCGTTGCGCAGGAACCTGCCGGTCGCCTTGTCGAAGACCTTCTTCGCGCGCGGCACGAGCACCGGGTCCTTCGAGACGAAGGTCTTGCCGTTCTCCTTGCCGGTGAACTTCGTGCCGGCGGGCAGCGTGATCGGCTTGTCCGGGTTCTCGTTGTGGACGATCATCAGGCCGCCGGCCTTGGTGACGTCACCCTTGAGTTTCTCGTACCGCTTGGTGCCGCCCGCGATGAGCAGATTGCCGTTGGCGAGCTGGGTGTGGCCCGTGCAGAACAGGTCGCTGGGCGTCGGGACCTTCTTGATGGTGCCCTTGACGGGGTCCCAGATCCGGGTGTCGAACTTCTTCGCGTCGAAGTTGTCCTGGTTGTTGCCCGACCCGGCGACGAGCAGCACCTTGCCGGTGCGCAGCAGCGCCGCGTGGATCGTGTTCTGCCGGTACTCCTCGGGAAACTCGATGATCTCCCACTTGCCGTTCGCGGCCTTGTACTCCGGCTTGTTGATTGTGTACTGGTGGTATTTCTCGGTGCTGAAGCGGTAGAGCCACGGCCCGTTCATCCCGGCCAGCGCGAGTACCACCGCCGTGCCGATCGCGAATCGACGGGCCCGGCGGCGGCCTGCACGGTCGTTCATTCCTTACGTCCCCCAAGTCCACCAAGGGCAATCTGCATGGTCTGGTCGGTCCCCCCGACCTCCCCGTTTGCGCCAGGGGTGGCGGCCCAACCGGGCTTGTGCTGCGGGGTGTGCGCCGCCGACGGCTGCTGCGGAATGGGCAGCGGCTGCGTCCGGTGCGGCCCCGCAGAATCCTGCGGCTGCTCCAGGGCGTCGGCGGCGGGCTTCTTCGCGTCCTGCCGCAGCTGCCAGCGCCAGGCGAAGACCGGCGAGGCGGTGATCAGCAGCGCGAACGTCGCCCAGATGATCATCGCGGGGTGCGAGTGGCCGAAGACGAAGCCGGCCGTGATCGACGCGCCGAAGATCGCGACGAAGTACCAGTGGTAGCGGAACGTCGCGAACCAGCGGTCCGGGCTCGCCGAGTCGCCCTTGGGCGTGACCACGAACTTGCTCTTGCGCCGCAGCACGGAGTCGATCAGCGCCTTGGCGTACAACGGCGCCGACAACGCGGACATCACCATGCCGGCCACACCGCCGGAGCCCTCCGGCTCGTGCGGCGAGACGTTGTGCCGGCGGTTCCAGACGTACAGACCGATCTGGAGCGCGGAGGCGTTGCCGTACAGCATCAGCCAGACCGCCGGGTCGATGTTCACACCCGAGGCGCCCAGGCCCAGGAACAGGGCGCAACTGAGCGCCGCCAGGATCCAGTTCAGGGCGGACATCGGGTAGAAGATGATCATCATCGTGTAGTTGAAGAGCTTGCTCGGCGGCAGTGAGTACCAGCCCTTCCAGTACTGCTTGAGGATCGTCTCGTACGTCCCTCGCGACCAGCGCATCTGCTGCGTGAAGAAGTCCGTCCAGGCGCTGGGGCCCTCACCGACCGCGAGCACGTCCGGCGTGTACACCGAGCGCCACTTGTTGCCCGTCGCCGGGTTCTTGTGGCGGTGCATCTCGAAGCCGGTCGCCATGTCCTCGGTGATCGAGTCGTACAGACCGCCGATCTGCTTCAGCGCCTTGATGCGCACGGCGTTGGAGGTGCCGACGAACATCGGGGCGCCGTAGCGGTTGCCGGCGCGCTGGATCAGCGCGTGGAACAGGAACTGCTGCGACTCGGCGGCCTTGGTGATGGGGTTGTCGTAGTTGCCGTAGACCTGCGGGCCGATGACGAAGCCGACGTCCGGGTCGCGGAAGAAGCCGAGCATCCGCTCCAGGTAGTTGGGCAGCGGCACGTGGTCGGTGTCGACCGAGGCGAAGAAGTCGTAGTCGTCGCCGTGCGCTTCGAGCCAGGCGTTGTAGTTGCCGTGCTTGGTCTTGGCGCGGTGCGGGCCCTTGGCCTGGTTCCACCTGGCGACGCCCTTGCGGGAGAAGTGGTGCACGCCGAGGCGCTCGCAGACCGCCTTCACCTCGGGGTCGTCGCCCTCGTCGAGCAGCCACACGTGCATCAGGCCCCGGTGGCGGATCCTGACGGCCGCCTCCAGGGTCTTCGTCACCATCTCCAGCGGTTCCTTGCCGGGCACGAAGGAGGTGAGGAAGGCCACGCGGGTGCCGGTCTCGGGTACCACCGGGATCGGGTCGCGGGCGACCAGTGTGGCGTGCGCGTTCGACACCACGTTCATGCAGCGGAAGAGCTCGATCAGACCGATCGAGACCAGCATGACGATGTCCAGCGCGGGCAGCCAGTCGAAGGCCGGGTAGTCGCGCTCGGTCCAGTGCTCGGGCTGGAGCAGCCACACCAGCAGCACCACGGACAGCACGGGGGCCGCGGCCAGCATCAGCGCGACTCTTATGCGGTGTGGTTCCTGCGAGATCAGCGACCGGTACTGCACCTTGTACGGCTTGGTCGGATCAGGTTGGGTGAGGGGACCGGCGAGCCGGCTGTAGTGCTCGTAGTCGTATCTCGGCAGCGTCTTCTTGATCCGCCGGAAGGTCCCCGTGGTGCTCATCCGATGAGCCGGAACCCTGAGCTGGGTGGTCTGGGCCGGGTCGTGGTCCTGCTGTCGGGCGCCCGTCGGCCTCGACGTCATGAGTCATTCCCCCCACACGCGGACACCGCGTGTTTCGTCGCTTCCTTCCGTCTGCGCCAGGTCCCCCTCGACCTTCACAGACGTATCAGTGGTGGGTCGCTGTCACCACGTCATCCACACCTTATAGACACGGCAACGCGACCTTCCGGTTGCATGATGCCCCCCTCGGCATCGCTTCGTGAACGGGGTCCCCTACCCCCCCGCCCCGAGCCGCAACCGGCTCCGAATCCCCCCAACTGCCGCGAATCCGCAGCATCTTGAAAAACCCGATAACCAGGGTTCTACGGCGTTCATCTTGATCGCAAGATGCGAAACGCGGTGTTTACCGGTCATACGCGTTCATTGTGGTGGGTGTGGGGACTCTGTGGAGCGGTTGTGGACAGGCGGGCGCGGATGTTCCCGAAGTGCTCTCTTATGGCCTCCTCCGCCCGCATCGAGTCGCCGGACCGGACCGCGTCGAGGATCTCCCGGTGCTGTCGGCAGGTCACCTTCGGATCCTGCGGCTCGCCCCCGAGGTCGGTGCGGACCCGGTGGAAGGCGTCCCAGAACGCCTCCAGGACCTCGCTCAGCAGCACGTTGTCCAGCCCCCGGTAGAGGGTGGCGTGGAAGGCCCGGTCGGTCTCGGCGAGACCGGCTCCGCGCGCGGCCTGCTCATCCATACGGCCGACGAGCCCGTCCAGTTCAACGAGGTCCGCTTCCGGTATCCGCCCCGAGAGCCGGGAGACCAGCCCGGTCTCCACCGCCTCCCGCAGTTCCAGCAGCTGGAGCAGGGAGTCCTCGCCCCGGTAGTGCCCGGCGACCGTGCGGAAGGCGAGGCCCTCGATCATCGGGGCCAGGGACATCGGGCCGACGTAGGTGCCGAACCCGTGCCGGATCTCCACGATGCCCATGGCCTGGAGCGCCTTCAGTGCCTCCCGCACCGAGTTCCGGCTCGCGCCGAGGTACTCCATCAGCTCGGGCTCGGTCGGCAGCGGGGCCCCGGAGGCCAGCCGGCGGTCGATGATGAGCTTCTTGATCCGCTCCTGGAGGTCACGCGCTGCCATGGCGAGAGGGTATCCGGCCAATCGTGCGGGGGGCCGGGTTCCGGCCAGAGTGCACCAGGGCTGTCGGCAGGCACGGCGAAGGCCCCCCGCTCTCGCGAGGGGCCTTCACTGTCTGTGCGCCGCCAGGGACTCGAACCCCGGACCCGCTGATTAAGAGTCAGCTGCTCTAACCAACTGAGCTAGCGGCGCGCGCTGACGTCGTCACTCTACAGGACGCCCGGAGGTGCCCCGGACCACCCGGCAGGGCCCCCGGAAGGCTCCCGTGCGGCACCGCGTACATCATTCGGACCGTCAGCATGCGCGTGCGGAAGACAGTTGAGAAACTGACGACGCGCGCCCGGACGGGTACTGGCGCGGCCTTTTCCGCCGGAAGTGTGAGGGGAATCGCATGAGGTCTCCGGTATTCGAGGAATTCGACCCCGCGAGCGACTGCGACTGCCCCGGATGCGTCCACTGGCGCCGCGCCCTGCCGCATTCCTGGGCCGGCCGCACCACCGCCCATCCGGCCGCCCGCCGCGCCCTCGCCCTGGCCGCCGTCGCCTCGGCGGCGCTCGGCGCGGGCCACGCCGTACCGGCCGCAGCCGCCCCGCACGCACCCCACCGGCCCGGCATTTCCCCAGGTGACGAGCCAAATACCCCCCAGGGCGGCAAAGCCCCGCTGCACGGCCCCGGCGGCCCTCCCGAGCAGCCCTTCGCCGCCCTCGAGCCCACCGCCATCACCCGTACGGAGATCATCAACCGGGCCAAGACCTGGGTCGCCGCGAAGGTGCCTTACAGCATCAACGACTACTGGTCCGACGGTTACCGGCAGGACTGTTCGGGCTATGTCTCGATGGCCTGGAAGCTCCCCGGAAACGAATGGACGGGCAGCCTCGCCTCATACGGTGAGCGGATTTCCAAGGAGGAACTCCAGCCGGGCGACATTCTGCTGTTCCACAATGCGGCCGCCCCGGAGAGCGGCTCGCACGTCGTCATCTTCGGCGGCTGGACGGACTCCACGCACACCTACTACACCGCCTACGAGCAGACCCGCCCGCACACCCGGCGGCAGTCCACCCCGTACGCCTACTGGAACGACTCCGACCAGTACCTCCCCTACCGGTACAAGGGCGTCGCCTCCCAGGAGCCGGGGACCTCGCCGGGCACGGAACAGGTCGGCGGGACGCCGGGCGCACCGGCCGCCACGCCCTACCCCGGAGCGGCGTATTTCGGCCCCGGCGCGCACAACAGATACGTCACGCTGCTCGGCCGGATGCTCGTCGAGCGCGGGGCGGGCGGCGCCTACGCCTCGGGCCCGAGCCCGCGCTGGACGGACGCGGACCGGCGGGCGACCCGGGCCTTCCAGCTGGCCCAGGGCTGGACGGGCGCCGACGCGGACGGCCTGCCCGGCCCGCGCACCTGGGAGCTGCTGGTCACCGGGAAGGGCGAGGACGTGAAGGCCGGGGCGGTCGGTCCGCCGCCCTCCTCCCACGCGGTTCCCGGCTACCCGGGGCGGGCGATGTTCCGGCCCGGCGCCGACAACGCGTACGTCACGCAGCTGGGGCGGCAACTGGTGCGGAAGGGGTTCGGCGGGTTCTACGCGGTCGGGCCCGGACCGCGCTGGGGCGAGGCGGACCGGCGGGCCGTCGAGGCCTTCCAGCGCACCCAGGGCTGGCGGGGCGGTGCCGCGGACGGCTACCCGGGCCCCGAGACCTGGCGGCGGCTCTTCTTGTGAAGCACGCCTCGGAGAAGCCCGGAAGGCCCGCCTCGGAGGGGCCCGGATCCCGGGCACGGGGGATCGCTGTTGTGACGCATCTGGCGCGGAGGCTGGAGGCACCCATGAGTACGACCACGTCCCACACGTCCGAGCCCGACGGGCCGGGCGGCGCTCCGGCCGACGGACCGGCCAGACCCGCCCGGCTCATCCACAACGAGGCCACCACGGAAATCCCCGTCCACCTGCTGTTCCGCGACGACCCCGACCCGGCGCCGGTACCGCTGAAGCCGGCGGTCGTCACCCGCAGCCGGGGCACGGGGGAGCAGCCGCGCCTCACACGTCCGGCGGCCGTGGCGCCGCGCCCGGTGCCGCAGGTCGACCCCGACCTGGTGGAGCGGCCCGCGCGGGTGCTGCCCGGGGCGGCGGGTGTGCTGGCCGGGGTGTGCGGGGCGGCCGGGTGTGCGGCCACCTCCTGGTGGGCCGGGCTGCTCCCGCCGCTCGCGCTGGAGGCGCTGCGGCTGCCCGCGCAGGCCGGGGCCGGGCTCGGTCCCGCGCAGTGGGCGGCGTACGCGGGGGCCGGGGCGCTCGGGCTCTTCGGGTTCGGTGGGCTGGCCCGGGGCCGGACCGGGCGGGCCTGGGTGCTGGATCTGTTCGGCCGCTACCGGGGGACCGTCCGGCGCTCCGGGCTGCTGTGGGTCAACCCGCTGCTGCTGCGCCGCCGGGTGGACGTACGGCTGCGGCACTGGCGCAGCGAGCCGGTGCCGGCCGCCGACGCGGGCGGGGTCGCGCTGCGGGTCGTCGTCCAGGTGGTGTGGCGGGTGCGGGACACCGCGCGGGCCACGCTGGGCGTCGAGGACCACGAGACCTATCTGCGCGAGTGCGTCGAGGCGGCCCTGGCCCGCGTGCCGGTGGAGATGCCCGGCGGGGCCAAGGGCGCGACGGGCGCGGCGGCCGGGGCGCTGACCCGGCTGGTGGCGGCCGACGCGGTGCCGGTCGGCCTGGAGGTGTTCTCGGTGCAGCCGCTCCGGGTGGAGTACGCCCCCGAGGTCGCCGCGGCGATGCACCGCCGCCGCATCGCCGCGCTGGACGCCCAGCACCGGGCGAGTGTGCTCACCTCGGTCGTGGACTCGGTGGAGGACACGGTGACCCGGCTGACCATGCGGGGGCTGGTCGAACTCGACGACTACGAGCGGAAGGTGCTGGTGCGGGACCTGACGGTGGCGTTTTGCGCGGGCCGGGGAGAAACAGCTCCGTGATTGGTATGGACATGTCTAACTGACGTCCCTACTCTCAGACTTGGTCTAGACCTACCTGCACAGCTCACCGAACCTCCCCCACGTTCTCCAGGAGCGGCAGCATGCGCACTAGGACCAAGTTGTCCGCGGTCGCGGTGGGACTGGCCACGACCGCGGCCCTCGTACTCTCCTCCGGCGGCGCCAGCGGCCACGGCTACACCGACCTCCCCGTCAGCCGGCAGAAGCTCTGCCAGAACGGCACCGTGCCCGACTGCGGTCCGATTCAGTGGGAACCGCAGAGCGTCGAGGGCCCGAAGGGCTTCCCGGCCTCCGGTCCGGCCGACGGGCAGATCTGCAACGCCGGACTCGGCCAGTTCAGCCGGCTCAGCGCACCGCGCACGCCGTCCGGCGGGGCCTGGCCCACCACCAGGGTGACGGGCGGCCAGACCTACACGTTCCGCTGGCAGTTCACGGCCATGCACGCCACGACCGACTTCCGGTACTACATCACCAAGCCGGGCTGGAACCAGAACCACAACCTGGCCCGGTCCGACCTCGACCTCACGCCGTTCTTCACGGTGCCGTACAACGGGCAGCGGCCGCCGTCGACGCTCTCCCACAGCGGCAGGCTGCCGTCCGGGCTGAGCGGCCATCACGTCATCCTGGCGGTGTGGACGATCGCCGACACGGGCAACGCGTTCTACGCCTGCTCGGACGTCACCTTCTGAACCATCTGAGGTTCTCTTGAGTCACCGGTGCGGCCGGCGCGGGTAGGTTCCTCCCACGCCGGCCGGTCGAGGCCGGCGCATCGACCTCGGGGGATGCGCGATGGACGTGATCTTTTACGTCGTGCCGGGCCTGATCATGGCCGGGGCCCTCTTCATGGCCTACCGGATCGTGCGGCGCTGGCTCCAGATGCGGGGCGCCTGGAACAGCGGGCTCACGGCCGAGGGCCGGTGCCTGCGCGCGTACGCGACGGTCAGCGGTGGGCACGGCGACACGTCCGTGCGCACCGCGCTCCACCACGTGTACGAGTTCATCACGCGCGACGGCCGGGTCATCCGGTTCGAGGAGGAGGGTGGCCCGGGGACGATCGTCGAGGGCGACTACGTCACGGTCTACTACAGCGAGGGCCGGCAGGTCGTGGCCACGGCGCAGCCGCCGAGCCGGGTGCGGCACGCGGTGGCCACCTTCGGCATCCTGGCGTTCCTCGGCGTGATCGTCCTGTTCTGTGCCGGCTTCGTCGTCACGTACGTCCAGATCTTCGGCCCGTACAGCGACTTCCTCTTCAGTGGCGGCAGCGGGACGTCCGTGGCGCCGTGAGTCTCCACATCTGACGGTATGTCAACTACCGTGCGCGACCATGGACCCAAGGGCGGGCACGGTGGCGGAACTGGTCGCCGGCCGGTGGGGTGACCACCGGCCGGGACTGCGGTGTGAGGACCGGGCGCTGACCCACCACGAGGTGGCGGCGGGCGCCGCGGCCCGGGCGGCCCTGCTCGCCGACCTGCTGCCGCCGGACGCCGAGCCCCACATCGGGGTGCTCCTCGACAACACCCCCGAGTTCCTCCTGTGGCTGGGTGCGGCGGCCCTGGCCCGGGCGGCGGTCGCCGGCGTCAATCCCACCCGGCGCGGCGCCGAACTCGCCCGCGACATCCTGCACACCGAGTGCCGCGTCCTGGTCACCGAGCGGACCCGCCTGCCCTTGCTCCGGGGCCTGGAGCTGCCCGGCGTACGCCTGCTGGTGACGGACACGGAGGAGTACGCCGGCCTCCTGGCCCCCTACGCCGACGCACACCCGGACGCCTCCCGTGCCACCCCGCGCGACCGCTTCCTCCTCTACTTCACCTCCGGCTCGACCGGCGCGCCCAAGGCCGCCCTCTGCTCCCAGGGCCGGCTGGCAGCCGCCGGACGCTCCCTGGCCGGCCAGTTCGCCCTGGGGCCGCAGGACGTGCACTACCTGTGCATGCCGCTGTTCCACGGCAACGCGGTGATCGCCGGCTGGGCTCCCGCCCTGGTGACGGGGGCGGGCGTGGCACTGCGCCGGCGCTTCTCGGCGTCCCGCTTCCTGCCGGACGTACGCCGGTACGGGGCGACCTACTTCACCTACGTCGGCCGGGCGGTCCAGTACGTCCTGGCCACCGAGCCCGGCCCCGCCGACCGGGACAACCCGCTGCGCCTGGGCTTCGGCACGGAGGCCGGTGCGGTGGACGCGGCGGCCTTCGAGCGGCGGTTCGGAGTGCGGCTGGTGGAGGGATACGGCTCCTCCGAGGGCGGGGCGGCGGTGCAGTGGGCGCCGGGGACACCGCCGGGCGCGGTGGGCCGGGCGGCACCGGGGCTCGTCGTCCTCGACCCGGAGAGCCGCGAGCCGTGCCCGCCGGCCCGCTTCGACGCGGCGGGGCGGCTGCTCAACGGGGACGAGGCGATCGGCGAACTGGTCAACCAGGGGCCCAGCCCCTTCGAGGGCTACTGGCGCAACCCGGCGGCGGAGGCGGAGCGCCGCAGGGAGGGCTGGTACTGGACGGGCGACCTCTTCTACCGGGACGCCGACGGCTACCTCTACTTCGCCGGGCGCACCGACGACCGCCTCCGCGTCGACGGCGAGAACCTGGCCGCCGCGATGATCGAGAACATCCTCGCCCGCTACGAGGGTGCTGCCGCCGTCGCCGTGTACGCGGTGCCGGACCCGGTGACCGGAGACCAGGTGATGGCGACGATCGCCGGGACCTTCGACCCGGAGGCGTTCGCCCGGTTCCTGCTCGCCCAGCCCGACCTGGGGACGAAGATGGCGCCCCGGTTCGTACGGGTCGTGGGGCGGATGCCGGTGACGGCCACGAACAAGATCCGTCGGGCGGCGTTACGGAAGGAGGGCCTGAGATGCCCGGACCCGGTGTGGTGGCGGCCGCCGGGGGAGGGGGCGTACCGCCTGCTGACCAGGGAGGATCTCGGACACGCCGAAGGGCCTCCCGCTCCCACGAGAGGCCCTTCACCGGTGCGCCGCCAGGGACTCGAACCCCGGACCCGCTGATTAAGAGTCAGCTGCTCTAACCAACTGAGCTAGCGGCGCATGACTCCCGCCGACCGCGTTCCGCGTGGCGCGTTCTCGCGGCGGCGACGGAGAAAATAATACCCGGTCCCGCGGGGTGCTTCCGACCACCCGGAGCAGGGCCCCGGCGGGCCTCAGATCGCCATGGACAGCAGGACCGGTGCCGCGTTGCGGTTGAGGGCGTCCGCGGCCCGGCGGAGCCGGTGGGCGTGCTCGACCGGGAGGGACAGGGCCAGACAGCCGACGGAGGAGCCGGCCGTGACGGGGACGGCCGCGCAGACCGTGCCGACCGCGTACTCCTGGAGGTCCAGGACCGGCACGGTGGGCGGCTGGGACTCCAGCCGGGAGAGCAGCAGCCGGTCGCTGGTGATGGTGCGCGAGGTGAGGCGGGCCATCTTGTGCCGGGCGAGGTGGTCGCGGCGGCCGGCGTGGTCGAGCTGGGTGAGCAGGCTCTTGCCGATCGCCGTGGCGTGGGCCGAGGAGCGGAAGTCGACCCACTCGTTGACCTTGGGCGTGGCCGGGCTGTCGGCGTACTGGGTGACGCTGATCTCGCCGTCGACGTACCGGCTCATGTAGACGGCGGCGCCGACCGAGTCGCGCAGCCGGTCGAGGGTGTGCTGGAGCTTGTCGCGCAGGGCCTGCTCGCGGTGCTGGGCGGAGCCGAGACGGGCCAGCGTCTCACCCGTGACATACGCGCCGTCGGCGATCTGCTCGACGTAGCCCTCACGGCGCAGCATGCGCAGCAGCGCGGTCAGCCGCTCCGGTTCGATGCCGGTGTGCCGGGCGAGCTCGGTGTCGGTGACTCCGGTGGAACTCCGCGCCAGGGTCTCCAGGACGCGCAGGGCTTCCTGGGCCGAGTGGTACGGGGTGGTCGGCGGCTCGTGCTTCAGCGCCACGGTGGTCTCCCCCTGCGCTTGCTGTTAGGGCCGTAATCCGGTCGGTGAACCTCTCCCAGGTTAACCGGCAAACACCCTGCGGAGCGCGGGGGTTGACAAGATTCCCGGGCCCCCGGACTGGGGCATCGACCCTCTGGTATATGCCAGAAGCATGCCCCAGTCCCTGGGTCCGGACGTTCTGCCTGGTCACGCGGTGTAGTCAGAGCACTGCGCTGAGGAACTCCCGCGTGCGATCCTGCTCCGGCTCGCTGAAGATCTTCTCCGGCGGGCCCGACTCGATGACCCGGCCCGAGTCGAACATCAGAACCTGGTCGGAGATGTCCCGGGCGAAGTTCATCTCGTGGGTCACACAGAGCATCGTGATGTCCGTGGAACGGGCGATGTCCCGCAGCACGTCGAGGACGCCCGCGACCAGCTCCGGGTCGAGCGCGGAGGTCACCTCGTCCAGCAGCAGCACCTGCGGCCGCATCGCCAGCGCCCGGGCGATCGCCACCCGCTGCTGCTGCCCGCCGGACAGCTGCGCCGGGTGCTTGTCGAGGTGGTCGGTCAGCCCGACCAGCTCCAGCAGCTCGCGCGCCCGCTCCTCGGCGGCGTCCTTCGACATGCCGAGGACCGTGACCGGGGCCTCGGTGATGTTGCGCAGGACCGTCATGTTCGGGAACAGGTTGAACTGCTGGAACACCATCCCGATCTTCTTGCGGACCTCGCGCACCTGCTTCTCGGGCGCCGGGAACAGCTGCTCCCCGTCCACGGTGATCGTGCCCTCGTCGGGCTTGAGCAGCGTCATCAGCAGACGGAGGATCGTGGTCTTGCCGGACCCGGAGGGGCCGATCAGGGTCACGTGCTTGCCGGCGTCCACGGAGAAGTCCAGGTGGTCCAGGACCGTGTGGTCGCCGAACCGCTTGGTGACCTGCTCCAGCCGGATCAGCTCGCCGCTGCTCCTGGCGGGGTTCTTCTCGGGGTTGGGGAGAGTGTCAGTGGGCAAGGCGTCGCTCCAGGGCTCGCAGGAGAAGGGAGGCCAGATAGGAAATGACGATGAAGGCCACGCCGATCACCGTCAGCGGCTCGGTGAACTGGAAGTGCTCCTGCGAGAACAGGCGCGCGTGGCCGAGCATCTCCAGCACGGAGATCGCCATCAGCATCGGCGTGTCCTTGAGCATGGCGATGACGTAGTTGCCGAGCGCGGGGACGACCCGGCGCACCGCCTGCGGCAGGATCACCGCGGTCCACGTCCGGCGCAGCGGCAGGTTCAGCGCCGTCGCCGCCTCCCACTGGCCGACCGGCACGGCCTCGATACCGGCCCGGTAGACCTGCATCGTGTACGTCGAGTAGTGCAGCCCGATCGCGAAGACGCCCGTGGCGAGCGCCGAGAAGGTCAGGCCCCACTCGGGCAGCACGTAGTACAGGAAGAACAGCTGCACCAGCAGCGGGGTGTTGCGGACGAACTCCGTGACGGCGCCGACCGGCCAGGTCACCCAGCGCGTCGGCAGCCGCATCAGCAGCGCCCACACCAGGCCCAGCACGAACGAGACCAGCGAACCGATCACCAGGATCTGCAGGGTGACCAGCAGACCCTTCCAGAAGTCCGGCATGAAGTCGGAGACCGCGCTCCAGTCCCAGTTCATCGGACCGCCTCCACCACGACCGGCTCAGGCGCCCGGGTCTTGCTGTCGGGCTTCTTCCCGACACCCGCCTTGAGCCTCTTCTCCAGCCCGCGCATGACCCGGGTGAGCAGGAAGGCGATCACGAAGTAGATGAGCAGGATGTACGTGTAGATCTCCGCGCTCTCCTGGAGCGCCAGACGGACCAGGTTGCCGCTGAAGGCCAGGTCGCCCATGCCCATGATCGACACCAGGGCGGTGCCCTTGAGCAGTTCGATGAGCAGGTTGGAGAACGGCGGGATCATCTCCGGCACCGCCTGCGGCAGCAGGATCAGCCGCATCCGCTGCCAGGGCGTGAAGCTGAGCGCGATCCCGCCCTCCCGCTGCGCCGGGTCGACCGCGTTCAGCGCGCCGCGCACGATCTCGGAGCCGTACGCACCGTAGGTCAGGCCGAGCGCCAGCGTGCCCGCCCACAGCGGCACCAGCTGCCAGCCGAAGGCCGGGGGCAGCACGAAGAACACCCAGAAGATCATCACCAGGGCCGAGGTCCCGCGGAACACCTCGGTGTAGAAGCCCGCCAGGAAGCGGACGATCCACAGCCGGTGGGTGCGCGCGACGCCGACCACGAAGGACACGGCGGCCGCCAGCAGCGCGCTGCACACGAGCAGCTGGATGGTGACCCAGACGCCCTTGAGTACGAGTTCCCAGAGTCCCGAGGTCATCCGCCGCAGAGCTCCTTCGCGGTCAGGTCCGTCATCTCCGCCTTGGTGAAACCGAAGGGCTTGAGGATGCGGAACAGTTCGCCGCTCTTCTTGAGCTTGCGCAGCTCGACGTTGAAGGCGTCGCGCAGCTTGGTCTCGGTCGGCCGGAACGCGAACGCGCCGCCGTCGACGTGCGGTTTGCCGTCCACGAGCGGGGCGAACGGCTCGGTCGACTCCGCCTTGGCGGACTTCTTCACGACCTCGCGGGTGGTGAGCGCCGTACCGGCGAACACGTCCACGCGGCCCGCCTCGACGGCGTTCAGCCCCGCCACCTGGTCCGGGACGATGAGGATGTCGCTCTCCTTGTACCCCGCCTCGACGGCGTACTGGATCTCGGCGTATCCGGTCCCGGTGGCGAACTTCGCCTTCTTCTCGACGACGTCCTTGTAGTTGCGCAGCCCCTTGGGGTTGCCCTTGCGGACGATGAACGCGTCGAGCATCTGGTAGTCGGGGTCGGAGAAGATGACCTGCTCGCAGCGCTCGGGGTTGACGTACATCCCGGCGGCGACGACGTCGAACTGCTGGGAGTTCAGGCCCGGGATGAGCGAGCCGAACTCGGTCGGCACGGGCTGGACCCGGTCGACGCCGAGGCGCTTGAAGATCACCTTGGCCAGTTCCGGGGCCTCGCCGGTCAGCTCGCCGTTCTTGTCGATGAAGCCGAACGGGATCTCACCGGCGATACCGAGTCGGACGACGCCCGCCGCCCGGAGCCGGCCGAGCAGGTCACCGCCCTCGGTGCTCGACGCCGTGGCCACTCGGCTGCATCCGGTGGCGCCCAGCGCGCCGAGCGCCGCGACCCCCGCGAGCAGCGACCGGCGTGTGGGCGTGGATGCGGCCTGCGTTATGGATTCCGGACTTCTCAGTGGGCTTCTCTGTGGTGGAGCCATGGGCGCGCGGCTACCCGACCCGATCCGAGTTATGCCGATCTTTTCAAGCCCCGCACGTCTCCCGGTGCGCCCTTGACCGCGGGGGCGGCGGGCACTCCCATGGAGGCATGGCTGATCGCTACATCGAAGTCTCGCTGGTCAAGCGCGACGTGACCTGCCGGGCCAGGCTCCTGGACGACCGCGCGCCGATCACCTGCGCGGCCGTCTGGGACGCCCTTCCGCTGGCCGGCGACGTCTACCACGCGAAGTACGCACGCAACGAGATCTACGCCCTTTTCCCGCCTTTCGCCGAAACCGAGCCACCCCTGGAAAACCCGACCATCACCCCGATCCCCGGCGACCTGTGTTATTTCACCTTCGCCGGGGCGGAGTTGGGGACCAAGGCCTACGGCTACGACCGCGAGGTCCGCGCCGGGACCACGCTCGTCGACCTGGCCCTGTTCTACGAGCGCAACAACCTGCTGCTGAACGGCGATGTCGGCTGGGTCCCCGGCATCGTCTGGGGCCAGATCGTCGAGGGCCTGGACGCCATGGCCGAGGCGTGCAACGACCTGTGGAGGTCGGGAGCGGCGGGGGAGACGCTCAGCTTCCGGAGGGCCTGAGCCGGCCGGCGGACGCCACGCCGGCCTCGTACAGCGCGTGCGCCGCCCGCAGCACCAGATCGTCCCGGTGCCGGGCGGCCACGAGCTGCAGTCCGATCGGCAGGCCGTCCCCGTCCGCGCCGACCGGCACGCTCGCCGCGGGCTGCTGCGTCATGTTGAACGGGTAGGTGAACGGCGTCCACCCCGTCCAGCGCCGGTGGCCGGATCCTTTCGGTACCTCGACGCCCGCCTCGAACGCCGTGATCGGCAGGGTCGGCGTGACGAGCAGGTCGTGGGTGTCGTGGAAGCGGCCCATCCGGCGCCCCAGGTCCATCCGGACGTCCACCGCCGCCAGATAGTCCAGCGCCGAGTAGCGGGCGCCCTGTGTGCAGATCTCGCGCAGACCCGGGTCCAGCAGTTCCCGCTGGTGCGGCCCCAGGTGCTCGGTCACCCGGGCCGCCCCGCTGAACCACAGGGTGTGGAAGGCCTCCACCGGTTCGGTGAGGTCCGGGTCGGTCTCCGTGACGTAGGCGCCGAGCTCCGCCAGCCGCTCCACGGCGTGCCGCACCGCCGTCGCGACCTCCGGGCGCACCGCCACCTGGCCGCCCAGCGTCGGCGAGTAGGCCACGCGCAGCCCGCGCACCCCACCCGCCAGACCGTCCGCGTAGGCGCCGGGCGGCGGGGCGAGCGCCGACCAGTCACGCGAGTCCGGACGGCCGATGACGTCCATCAGCAGTGCCGCGTCCGCCGCGTCCCGGGTCATGGGCCCGACGTGCGCCAGCGTGCCGAACGCGCTCGCCGGGTAGAGCGGCACCCGCCCGTAGGTCGGCTTCAGCGCGAAGATCCCGCAGAACGACGCCGGGATCCGGACACTGCCGCCGCCGTCCGTGCCCAGCGACAGCGGCCCCGCGCCGAGGGCCACGGCCGCCGCACTGCCCCCGCTCGACCCGCCGGCGGTGCGCGAGGGGTCGTACGGGTTGCGCGTCACCCCGCTCAGCGGGGAGTCCGTCACGCCCTTCCAGCCGTACTCGGGGGTCGTCGTCTTGCCGATGAAGACCGCCCCGTGCTCCCGCAGCCGGGCCACGGACGGGGCGTCCTCGTCCCAGCGCCCCGCCGGGTCCACGGCCTTCGAACCGCGCAGGGTCGGCGCGCCGCGCAGCAGCAGGATGTCCTTGACCGTGACCGGCACCCCGTCCAGCAGGCCCTGTGGCTCACCGCGCCGCCATCGCTCCTGCGACTCCCGGGCCCGGGCCAGCGCGTCCTCGGCGGTCAGCCGGACGAAGGCGTTCACCTCCGGCTGGATCGCCTCGGCCCGCTCCAGCGCCGCGCGGGTCGCCTCCACAGGGCTCCACTCGCCCTTGCGGTAGCCGTCGAGGAGCCGTACGGCGGTCAGCTCGGTGAGCTCGGTCATCCACCCTCCAAGGAACGTCAGTGTCCGGGTACGTACCCACGCTGCTTGTCGACCACGTTCTCCAGCGGCTTTCCGGCCGCCCAGAGCTCGAAAAGCTCGACGAACTGGGCGCCGAGCTCGTCCCGCCAGCCGGCGATGTCGCCGCTCATGTGCGGGGACACGATCAGGTCCGGGGCCTGCCACAACGGGCTGTCGGGGGGCAGCGGCTCGGACTCGAAGACGTCCAGGGCGGCGCCCGCGATCCAGTGCTTGGCCAGGGCCTCGGCGAGCGCGTCCTCGACGACGAGCTGGCCGCGGCCGATGTTGACGAACCGGGCGGACGGCTGCATCACGCCGAAGCGGCGGGCGTCGAACATGCCGTGCGTCTGCTCGGTGAGCGGTGCCGCCGCGATCACCCAGTCGGCGCGCGCCAGCAGCCGGTCCAGATCCTCCGGGCCGTGCACGCCGGCGCGCGGGGCGCGGCCCACGAGCGCCGTCGTGATGCCCAGCGCCTCCAGCGTGCGGGCGATCGCCCGGCCGATCGGCCCGGTGCCGACCACGACGGCCCGGCCCCCGGCGACCTTCTGCGACTCGCGGTGCCGCCAGGTCCGCTCCCGTTGCAGCTGAAGCGTGCGCGGCAGGTCCTTGGCCATCGCCAGCACGAGCGCGGCGACGTACTCGGCGATCGGCTGGTCGAAGATGCCGCGCGCGTTCGTCACCACCGTGTCGGAGGCGGCGAGTTCCGGACACATCAGATGGTCCACACCGGCGCTCGCCGTGTGCACCCAGCGTGGCCGTGGGCCCTCGCCGGGCCAGGCGTCCCGCACGGCGTGCGAGGTGAAGTCCCACACCAGAAGTACATCCGCACGCGGGAGGCGTGCGGCGAGACCCTCCGCGTCGGTGTGTTCGATACGGGCGTGGCCGGTGAGGCGGCCGAGGCGGGGGAGGGGTTCGGCGTCCAGGACGAGCAGGGTGGGGGTGGGCATGAGCAGCCGTTTCTCCAGCCGTGCGGCGGGGGCGGCCTGCCTCCGGGAGGCGGCCGGTGACGACGAGTTAACACGGTGTTGACCAGGGAATGATCCGTGCGGATTGACCACGCTCGCACCCGAACCTACCGTCGTCAACACGGGCGTTCCCACGATCCGTTGCACACTCGTTGCCCAGTGTGAGGCCGGTGCCCTGCCATGGACGTCTCATTTCTCGGCGGGCCCAGCCCGCAGCGCGGGGTCGGCGTCGTCGCCCCCTTCGACTTCGCTCTCGACCGCGAGCTGTGGCGCTGGGTGCCGGACGAGGTCTCCCTGCACATGACACGAACACCGTTCGTGCCGGTCGAGGTCAGCCTCGATCTCGCCCGCATGGTCAGCGAACACGAGACGCTGAGCGAGGCGGTCCGCACGCTCAACGCGATCGCCCCCGAGGTCATCGCCTACGCCTGTACGTCGGGCAGTTTCGTCGGCGGCGTCATGGGCGAGCGCGCGATGTGCGAGGCGATGAGCCGGGCGGGCGCCGTCCCGGCGATCACCACCTCCGGCGGGCTGCTGGAGGCCCTGGTGGAGCTGGACGTACGGCGGGTGGCGCTGGTGACGCCGTACACGGTGTCGGTGACGCAGTCGCTGGAGGCGTACGTCGCCCAGGCCGGCGTCACGATCTCCGGCTGTGCCTTCATGGGCCTGACCCGGCACATCTGGAAGGTCCCCTACCGGGAGGTGGTGGACATGGCCCGGCAGGCGGTGCGCGACGACGCCGACGCGCTGTTCATCAGCTGCACCAACCTGCCGACCTACGACGTCATCCCACAGCTGGAGGCAGAACTGCGCATCCCGGTGATCTCGGCCAACCAAGTGACGATGTGGGCGGCGCTGCGCCGACTGGGTACCCGTGCGGTGGGACCGTATCAAGCGCTGATCAATCCGGAGGCGCGCGCCGGTCTCGGATCGCCGGGGGCGGACCCCGGTCCCGTCGTGCCGGAAAAAGAGCAGCAGCAGGAAGGCTGGACATGACAGCACTGGGATTTCTCTACCCGGGCCACTCCGCCGAGGACGACTATCCGCGCATCGAGCAGTTGCTCGGCAGCGACATCCGGGTGGACCTGGTGCACACCGACATCGGTGAGGACGCGCACCGGGTGGACGCGCTGCTGGAGATGGGCTCGGCCGGGCGACTCGCGGCGGGCGTCCAGGAGCTGCGGCACGCCGGAGCGGAGGCCGTGGTGTGGGCCTGCACCAGCGGCAGCTTCGTCTACGGCTGGGACGGCGCCCACGACCAGGTGCGCACCCTGGCGCAGACGGCCGGCATGCCGGCCTCCTCGACGTCCTTCGCGTTCGTGCACGCGGTACGGGAGCTGGGGGCGCGCCGGGTCGCGATCGGCGCGACGTACCCGGACGACGTGGCGCAGTTGTTCGCCGAGTTCCTGCGGGCGGACGGCGTCGAGGTCGTCTCCGTGAAGAGTTCCGGCATCATCACGGCCGCCGAGGTCGGCACCTGGGGCGAAGCGGAACTCCTCGCCCTGGCCCGGCACTCCGACCACCCCGAGGCCGACGCCGTCCTCCTGCCCGACACGGCCCTGCACACGGCGGCGCACATCCCGGCCCTGGAGAAGGAGCTCGGCAAGCCGGTCCTCACCGCCAACCAGGTCACGGTCTGGGAGGGCCTGCGCCTGGCGGACCGCCGTGTCAACGCGCCGGAACTGGGCGCGCTGTTCACCAGGGAGCCGCTCGTCCAGGCCTGACCGCGCGCGCTGTCCTCGCCACCGACGCCCGGAATCGGTCCCACCTCTTCGGCGGGGCAGATCCGGGCATAGGGGGTGAACGACCCGCGCAGAGCTGAGGAACCCTCAACTCCGCCGTCCCACAGGGCTCTTGACTTGACCGAAAGCGCGTTCCCCTTCCGTTGTCCGTCCCGTGCACACTGGCCACGTCCGCAGCCAGTCGTGCCGTGAAGGACGGTCCCCGATGGCCGAACCGGGTCAGACCAGATTCCAGGTAAGCGCTGTCCGGCTGTCCGGGTGCCTGCTGTGCTGGAGTCTGGCCGCAGCGATGATCACCGCCGCCGTGGACGCCGTCGTCGAGCCGCGGGCCGGCTGGTGGGGCGCGGTGTGGTCGCTGCCCTGGTGGCTCGCCTGTGGAGCCGCCCTCGCGTGGATCGTGCTCCGTGTCCGCGAGAAGGCCGCCCGGCGGCCCCCGTACGGCGGGACGCGGAGCGACTGGGAGCAGGCCGCCTGACCCCGCGGCGCCTCGCGGGAATAACCGGAGACAGTCCCCTGTTGGGGCCGGGACGACAGCACACGGCCCACAGCAGGAGGCACCCCACCGTGGCGGCAGACGAGATACGCGGCGCAGCGCAGGGCAGCGCCCCCGTCCCCCTCTCCGTACTGGACCTGGTCACCGTCGGGGCCGGCCGCACCGCCTCCGGCGCGCTGCGCACCAGCGTCGACCTGGCCCGTCTCGCGGAGGCCCGCGGCTTCCACCGCTACTGGGTCGCCGAGCACCACTCCATGCCGGGTGTGGCCTCCTCGTCCCCGGCCGTGATCCTCGCCCACCTCGCCGCCCACACCGGCCGCATCCGCCTCGGCTCGGGCGGCGTCATGCTGCCCAACCACGCCCCGCTCGTCATCGCCGAGCAGTTCGGGACGCTGGAGGCCATGGCCCCGGGCCGCATCGACCTCGGGCTCGGCCGCGCGCCGGGAACGGACGGCGCCACCGCCGCCGCCCTGCGCCGCACCGACCGCCTGGGCGAGGGCGCCGACGACTTCCCCGAGCAGCTCGCCGAGCTGACCCGGTTCCTCGACGACGACTTCCCCGACGGGCACCCCTACCGCCGTATCCACGCCGTACCGGGCCCGGTCCAGGCGAGTGGCCCCGGTGGCGTCCAGTCCCCGCACCGCCCGCCGGTCTGGCTGCTCGGCTCCTCCGGCTTCAGTGCCCGCCTCGCGGGTGTCCTCGGGCTGCCCTTCGCCTTCGCGCACCACTTCTCGGCGCAGAACACCGTCCCGGCCCTGGACCTGTACCGGGAGTCCTTCCAGCCGTCCGCCGTGCTCGACGAGCCCTACGCCCTCATCGGTGTCTCCGCGCTCGCCGCCGACGACGAGAAGGAGGCCCGCCGCCAGGTGCTGGCCGCCGCCCTCGGCATGGTCCGGCTGCGCACCGGCCGCCCCGGCCTGGTGCCCACCCCCGAGGAGGCGGAGGCCTACGCGTTCAGCCCCATGGAGCGCGACTTCGTCGACTCCTGGAACGCCAACGTCATCCACGGCACCCCGGACGAGGTCCGCTCCGGCCTGGACGACCTGCACAAGCGCACCGGCGCCGACGAGCTGATGATCACGGCCAACGCGCACGGCGGCGACGTACGCGTGCGCTCCTACGAACTCATCGCCGACGCCTACGGGTTGCCGACACCCGCCTGAACACCCGGCGTGCCCAGCAGCTCGGAGATGCGGTCCGGCGGCACCGGACGGGAGTAGAGCCAGCCCTGTCCGGTGTCGCAGCCGATGCGCCGCAGCCGGGTCGCCTGGTCCGAGGTCTCCACGCATTCGGCCGTGACGGTCAGCCCGAGCCGGTGGGCGAGCTGGATCATCGCCTCGACCACGACCTCGTCGGCCGGGTTCGGGCGGGTGGCCGTGCTGTCCCGGTCGTCGTACTGGAAGCCGCGGACGAAGGTGCCGTCCAGCTTCAGTACGGACACCGGCAGGCGGCTGAGGTAGGCCAGGTTCGAGTAGCCGGTGCCGAAGTCGTCGATGGCGATGCGCACGCCCATGTCGCTGAGGGCCTTCAGGGTTTGCAGCGGCCGGCCGGCCGAGCCCATCACCGCCGACTCGGTGAGCTCCAGCTGGAGCAGGTGCGGCGCGAGGCCCGTCTCGGCGAGGGTCTCCGCCACGTCCGCCACCAGGTCCGAGTCCCAGACCTGACGCACCGCCACATTCACGCTCACGAAGATCGGCGGCTCGTCGGGGTGGTCCAGCTGCCAGCGGCGGGCCTGCCCACACGCTGTCCGCAGCACCCAGCGGCCCAGCGGCACGATCGAACCGTCCTCCTCCGCGAGTCCGATGAACCGATTCGGCGTCAGTACGCCGAACTGGGGGTGGTTCCAGCGGATGAGCGCCTCGACCCCGTGCAGCCGGTCGTCCTCCATACCGACCAGCGGCTGGTACTCCAGCTGGAACTCGCCCCGGTCGATGGCCGGCCGCAGTGTGGAGGCGAGGGCCTGGCGCGTGATGCGGTGGGCGTTGCGCTCCGGGTCGAACAGCGTCCAGCGGGACTTGCCGTCGGCCTTCGCCCAGTACAGCGTGGTGTCCGCCGCCTGCATCAGGGCGGTCGGGCTCGTCTGGGCCGCGTGCCGCTCCACCACGCCGATCGACGCCGAG
The DNA here is from genome assembly GCF_042958445.1 of Streptomyces sp. NPDC007991. Classification (NCBI taxonomy): domain Bacteria; kingdom Bacillati; phylum Actinomycetota; class Actinomycetes; order Kitasatosporales; family Streptomycetaceae; genus Streptomyces; species Streptomyces sp. NPDC007991. The sequence continues at coordinate 849,487 of NZ_JBIBJD010000002.1, read as the reverse complement.
ACCGACAGCCGCTGCCCGCAGATGTCGAACGGGTCCTGGATCGCCTCCAGCACCGACTCGGCGAGCTCGGCCAGTTGCTCGGTGCCCGTGGAGTCCTCGACGAGCAGCGCGAACTCGTCACCGCCGAGCCGGGCCACCAGCGGGATGCTCGTCCGGGACTGCCCGGCCTCGTCCGCGCAGCGCGTGAGGCGCTCGGCGACGGCGGCCAGCAGCCTATCGCCCACGCGGTGGCCCAGGGTGTCGTTGATGGCCTTGAAGCCGTCCAGGTCCAGGTAGCACAGCCCGATCCGGCCCGTGCCGCTCTGCTCGTACGACTCCGCCTCCAGCGCGGCCGACAGGCGTTCGAAGAACAGCGTGCGGTTGGGCAACCGGGTCACCGGGTCGTGCATCTGCAAGTGCCGCAGCCGGGCCTGGAGTTCGCGGCGTGAGCTGATGTCGGCGACGGACAGCAGGACGGCCCCGTCCTCGGCGGGCAGCGGGGCGACCGTCACCTGCACCCACAGCGAGTGCCCGCCGGGGTGCTTGAGCCGGCGCGTGCAGCGCAGCCGGGACTGCCGGCCGTGCAGCACCTCGCGGTACGCGTGCCAGGTGCGGGCGTCACAGGTGAGGTCGACCAGGTCCGCGGCCACGGTCCCGGCCAGCTCGTCCGGGGCACCGCCGAGCAGCGCGGCGAGCGAGTCGTTGGCGCTGACGACGATCCCCTCGCGGTCGACGACGGCCATGGCGAGCGGGGCGGCCGTGAACACGGAGTGGTACGGCGACGGCTCCTCGGTACCAGGAGGCGCATCGATCTCACTCTCTGTGACGACCGGCCGGTCGAGGTCTGCCGCGGGCGCCGGCCCTTCGGAGGTTCCGCTCACCGCTCGCTCCCGCATGTATTCGATCTCTGTCCGTGCAGGAAAGGTCAGGAAAGTGTGCCGATCATAGAGGCTGGCCCCAGGGCCTTCCAGCCGGTGTCCAGTGTCCCGGACCGACCCGCCCTTCTGCCAGATCGTTTCTGCTCATGCCTGGACGGCTTCTTCAGGGCCCCGACCAGTTGTGACGTTCTGTGAGTGGTTCCCGGGTGTCGACGTCCGCGATGTTTCGGCTTCTTCACCCGACTGGTGCAAGCAAACAGGACGCAGTACGACAAATCATCACAGGCTGGGTGCGGTGTCCCGCGAACCGTACCCGGAGGTACCCGTGCCGCGTCAGTTCCCGCGCGCCCGACTGCGCAGCACCGCGGCCGTGTTCACCACCATGTCGGCGCTCGCGGCGACCTCCCTCGGCGCCGGCCCGTCGGCCGCCGAGCCCGACTCGGCCGCGCCCTGCGCCCTGACCCGCACCGACGCCCACCACTCCGAGGGCCTGGACACCTGGAACGCCGCCTATCCGCGCCCGGCCCGGGCCCTGGACGCGGTCATGGTCTTCCTGTCCTTCCCGGACGCCCATCCGCTCACCACACCGCGGGAGCTGACCGCCGACCACTTCCCGGCGACCACCCGCTTCTTCGAACGCTCCTCCTACGGCCGCTTCACCCTGCGCCCGCACCCGCTCGGGCACTGGATCCAGATGCCGCGGCCGTCCACGGCGTACGACATACAGCGCGACTGGAGCGCCGCGCACCGGGCCGCGTACCTGCGGGACGCGCTCTCCGTGGCCGACCCGCAGGTCGACTTCTCCCGCTACGACGTCGTGTACTTCGTCGCCGACCCCGACGCGCCCGGCGTGGACTCCGACGCGACCAAGGTGGTCAACCTCACGCGTCCGATGCGGGCCGACGGCACCGATCTGCGCCGGGTCGTCACGGTGTTCGAGCAGCATCCGCCGGACCGGCTCGTCCTCGCCCATGAGACCGGGCACGTGTTCGACCTGCCCGACCTCTACCACCGGCCCGCGGACGGCAAGGGCGACTGGGACACGCACGTCGGTGACTGGGACCTGATGGGCAGCCAGTTCGGACTGGCGCCCGACCTGTTCGGCTGGCACAAGTGGAAGCTGGGCTGGCTGGGGCAGCGGCAGGTGCGGTGCGTACAGGACGCCGGGCCCGCCCGGCTGACCCTGGAGCCGCTGGCGGCCGGGCCCGGGGTGCCGGTGGCGGGTGCGGCGGGGGCGCCGGCCTTCGGTCTCGGGCGGGGCACCAAGCTCGCGGTGGTGCGCACCGGCCGCGACAGCGCGCTCGCGTTCGAGGCGCGCGGGCCGGTGGGCAACGACGTTGCCGCGTGCCGGCAGGGGGTGCTCGTGTACCGGGTGCGGGGCGGGGCGCAGTCCGGGGGCGGGCCGATCGAGGTGATCGACGCCCACCCGGGCACCGAGGCCTGCTGGGAGGACTCGGTCTACCCGCCCCTCGCGGACGCACCGATCGGCCCCGGGGAGAGCTTCACGGTGCCGGGGGAGGGCGTCCGGGTGGAGGTGGAGGGACGCACGGCCTCGGGGGAATGGACGGTACGGATCATGGTCGGACGCTGAAGCGGGGCATGCAGAAGGCCCCTCGCTCTCGCGAAGGGCCTTTGCCGTCGGTGCGCCGCCAGGGACTCGAACCCCGGACCCGCTGATTAAGAGTCAGCTGCTCTAACCAACTGAGCTAGCGGCGCCTGCTGACGTCGTAGACCTTAGCACCCTGGTCGGCGGGAGGAAAAATCGATATCCGCACGGCCGAACGGGCCGCCCGGACGGCCGCCCACAGCAGTACCTCGGGGCCGGGCAGCCAGGGCTGACGGGTGTCGGGGGCGACGAGCCAGCGGGCACCGGAGCGGTCGGCGGAGGGGTCGTCCGCCGGTGCCGGGACGGTCACCGCGTCGCCCGTGCCGTGGCACAGCAGGGGCGGGACCCCGCCCGTGCGGCCGGGCTCCCGGGAGTCCGCGCCGTGCCTGCCCCACTCCTCCCACTCCAGCAGCGCCGGCAGCCGCTGGGCCGTGCCGGGCGCGGTGAACAGCAGCATCCGGCCGCGGAACTCCGCGACCGGCCCCGAGCCGGGCCCGTCGTCCCACAGCCGGTCGAGCATCCGCCGCCCGAACATCGCGGGCGCGCTGACGACGTCGAAGACCGACCCGCAGGGCAGCACGACCGGTGCGTCAGGCCGCTCCTCCCAGAGGGCGAGCGTGCTTCGCGGATACGTTCCTGCCGAGGCGAGCCAGACGGCCCCGTCCGGGGTGACAAAGGAGGCGTTCCATGCGCTGCTCATGGCGTCAACATCTACCGGCTGTGCACGCGCGGTTTCCGAGGGTTGCGGGAAATCGGGACAGGAGGGGTGGGGAGGGAGTATCTTGCCCGCCTGGCATATGCCAGGTAGATCGAGAAGGGGCAGGTCTCCCCGTCTCACACCGGGTCGACGGGCCCCCGGCCCTCGCCGCCGCGCATCAGGTCCCGTCCGAACTCGACCATCTTCTTGGCGTAGTCCTCGGTCCACTCGGCCCGCTCGGCGATGTCCGCCGTCGTCAGCCGGTCGAACCGCCGCGGATCCGCCAGCTGCGCCGCCGCGATCGCCTGGAACTCCACCGCCCGGTCCGCCGCCGCGCGGAACGCCAGCGTCAGCTCCGTCGCGCGGGACAGCAGCGCGCGGGGATCGTCGATCGACTCGAGATCGAAGAAGTGCTCAGGATCGGAGGCCGCCTCCGCGGGCTCGAAGAGCAGGGGCGCGGGGCGTAGCCGCGGTTCGTTCCGACGCGGCGTGGGCTCCGCCATGTCTACTCCTCCTCGTACGTCGCGCTGACCCTCCCGGTGGAGTGGGCCACCGTCCATTGTCTCGCGGGCGCGCAAGTGGGCGTCGCGATGGTGGATACGGCTGGGACACCACCCGGCGTTCGTCAGGGCTGCCACGACACGCGATGTTCGGCCAAGTGCGCCAGCACCGCGTGATTCGCCTCCCAGCCATCAGGAAACTTCACCACCGTCCCCAGCTGGACCGGCTCCGTCGACGGATAGTCGTCCAGGAGGTCGCTCACTCCCGCCCGGCAGACCACGACGCACGCGTGACGGTGGCGGGAGGTCAGGACGCACAGGCGGCCCGTCTCCAGGTGGAAGGCCGTGGCGTCGGGGCGGCCGGAGAGGGGGTGCAGGACCACCGTGACGTCGTACTCGCGGCCCTGGAGCCGGTTCGCCGTGTCCACGACCACGTCGGTGACGCCGAGGTCGGCCAGGGCCGCGCGCACTGCCGCCGCCTGGTCCCGGTGGGCGGTGCCGACGGCGATCCGGTCGGCGGTCAGGGGCGTCGGGTCCGGTGAGCGTTCCGACGTCGCCGCGCCGCCCCGGTCCAGCAGACGCCGTACGACCGTCGCCACCGCCCGTACCGCCTCCGGGTCCGTGCGCGGGGTGTGCCGGGCGGGCAGCTCCAGCAGGCCCCAGCCCGACTCGGCCGCCTCGTCGATCACCCGGTCGGGGCCCGAGCCGTCCGGCGGCACGGCGAAGGAGAGACGACGGTCGCCGTGGCCGGTGCCGCTGCGAAACGGCGTGTACGGATAGAAGGCGTCCGAGACCAGGGGCGCCGCGGAGGCCGGGAGCCGCCAGGACACCGGCAGACGGTGCTGCGGCAGGTCCGGGTTGTGCGCGAGCAGCGTCGTCACCGCCGAGGCCGACGGGTCGTAGGCGAGCCCCGCCCACTGCTCGCTGCCCACGATCGAGAACGGGTCCAGCTGGCCCGGGTCGCCGACGAACAGCGCCCGCTCGAACAGCCCGGCCACGGCGAGCAGCGCGTCCGAGCGCATCTGGTACGCCTCGTCGACGATCGCGTACCGCCACGGCTCGTCGGTCTTCACATGCGCCCACTTCGCCGCCGTCGAGATCACCACGGCCAGCCCGGCGAGATCGGCGGCCTTCGCCGACTTGCGGACGTTGTCCAGGCCGTCGAGCGCCTTGTCGTACGGGTCGGCGTCGCTGCTGTGCAGCCGGCCCACCGGCAGCTCGGGGTTCTTCTCGGCGAGCCGCAGGACCAGGTCGTCGACCTGGGCGTTGGTCTGCGCCACCACCATCAGCGGATGGCCGGCCTCGGCCAGCTCCAGGGCCGCGCGGACCACGAGCGTGGACTTGCCGGCGCCGGGCGGGGAGTCGACGACGACACCGCGCGCGGTGCCGTGCAGCGTGTCGTGGAGGATCGCGTCGGTGGCCTGGGCGGCCGCGGCGGAGGGATCGAAGAGCGTCGTCACAGCAGGTCCTCCGCGGTCACCGGGTCGGCGGCCTCCAGGGTCGCCTCACCGGGCGGACCGCCGTGCGTCCAGGGCGTCTCCTCCGGGTCGGGCAGCTTCGCGCCGCCCCGCTGCTCGTGCTCGAAGAGCGTGAAGCAGACGCGGTCGCCCTTCTCCGGCACCGACCCCGGCTCGGGCTCCTTGCCGCGGCCCATCTTGTCGAGGATCCGCAGCACGACGTACGCGCCGTCCTCCTCGGCCGAAACGAACTCCGCCGACTGCGGCTTCCCGCCCAGCGACCGGTACACCTTCGTCCGCTCCCCGAGATGCGGCCGGTCGTCCGTGCGGACCGTGACCAGGGGGCGGGGGCTGGGCCGCTTGCCCTCGCTGTACGCCATCACGACGTCCGTGACCTCGCCCGCGAACGCCTCCCCGGACAGCCGCCGTCCCGCCATGACCAGCGGGTCGTCGAGGGCCTCCTGCGCCTCCAGCCGGGCCTGTTCGCGCTCGCGTGTGGCGAGCTTGTTGGCCGCGGTGACCGCGTCGTCGCGGCGCGGCTGCGGGGGCTCGCCGGCCAGGACCCGGTCGCGGTGGCCCGTGAAGGACCAGCGGTCGCGCATCCAGCGCTCCGCGACATGCGCCCCCTCGGGCAGCTCCCGCAGCAGCTCCAGGCCCTGCCAGACCTTCTCCCAGGTGGGCAGCGTGCGGCTGAGGACCAGGTCCCGGATCTCCCGCTCGGCGGCGGTCAGCGCACCGAGCCGGGCGTCGGCCTCCAGGCCGTCCTCGGCGGCGGCCAGGGCCGTGCGGGCACGGTCGTAGCGCTCGATGGCGGGGGCGAGCAGCTTGTTGTCGAACGCCGGGTCCGTGGCGGGACCGGCCGGGGGACACGTCAGCTGGCCCTGCCCGTCCCGCTCCAGCTCGGCCCGCAGCGCCGCCTCGGCGCCGGTCAGGCCCTCAGGCGGGTCGATCCAGGCGAGCAGCGCCCCCAGGTGCTGGTCCTCCAGCGTGGACTGCCCCGTCGCCCAGTGCCGGCCCAGTACGTCGGTCATGGCCAGCAGGAGGGAGGAGCCGGGCACCCGGGCCCGCTCCCCGAAGTGCGTCAGCCACCGCCCGAGCAGCGGCACCCGGGGCGGCGCCGGATACGGGGCCTGCGGGTCCTGCTCGGCCGTCCGCCGGAACCGCGTCGAACGCCCGAGCAGCCGCACCAGGTCGATGCCCGCGCGGCTCGGCACGATCAGCTGCGGCGCGTCCGCGCACAGGTCGACCTCGACCTTGACCCGCTTGCCGGTCTCCGGGTCGGTCTCGGTGCGCTCGGCGGCCTCCACGACCTCGGCGTAGGCGTCGACGTACGGCAGCACCACGTCGGCCAGGTCCGCCAGGAACGCGAACCTGAGGTCGCGGTCGCGGGGCTGCGGGACGACCAGCAGACGCGGCGCGTCCCGGTCGGTGCCGACCAGCGCGCCGAGCGGGGCGCCGGCCTCACCGGCGGTGATGAGCGGCACGAACACCAGCGGGTGGTCGGACAGGTGCCGGTGCCGGACGGTCGCGGCGGGCTGGGCGCGGCCCGTGCTGACCGCTTCGAGCCGGGCCAGGGTGGAGATCAGCGACACGCCGCCTCCAGTGCCTCGGCGCGCAGGGCCGCCGCCCGCCTGAGGGCCGCCACCGCCGGATCATCGGGGTCACCGGCCTCCCCGCGGGCCGCCGCCAGGACGTCCTCCACGGTCGTCAGCCCGCCCAGCTCCGCCCGCACCGGCCGCCCGAGCGAGGTCACCGCGCCCGACTCGCGGGAGCGGGACCGGCAGTGGAAGGCCAGCTCGCACGCGGACAGGCACTCCGGCGCGTACGTCGCCGGGACCGACTCGACGGCGGCCGTCAGCTCGTCGGCGGGCAGCTCGGGGGAGAAGCACGTGCCCTCGGGGAGCGCCTCGGCGATGTCCTCGATGCGGGTCAGCCGGGTCAGCTGGCGGGCCGTCACCGCGCGCTGCTTGCGGATGTCGACGGCGGACGCGGCCGGCAGGTTGGAGAAGTCCCTGGGGCACACGAGCAGGATCCGGTGCCGCACGCGCGGGGACGGGTCCAGTCGCGCGGCGACCTCCTCCAGCGCCAGCACGTACACCGCCGCCTGCCGGGCCGCCGCCCCGACCTTCGCCGGGTCCGCCGAACCGTCCAGCAGCGGGAACGACTTGATCTCGACCACCGTCCAGCTGCCGTCCGGATGCACCACGACGGCGTCCGGCTCCAGGAACGCGGCGGAGCCCGCGACGTCGAGCGCGAGCATCGGGTGGTCGAGCAGCGTCCACGCGCCCGGGTGCGCGGCGGCCTCCCGCAGCTCCAGCGCCGTACGGGCCGTGCGCCCCTGGGGGCCGGTCGCGGTCAGGTCGGGCACGCGCGCATCGGCGGGCGGCTCGGCCGTCCGGTCCAGCTTCTCGTGCACCAGCCGCAGCAGCTCCGCGCCGCCGTCGGCCTTGACCTTCGCCTCGAACGCGTTGCCCCGCGTGAGCGCGAACTGGGACTGCCCGAAGGCCGACGGCGCGCCCAGCGCGCTCGCCAGCGCCGCCTTGTTCACCCCTGCGCCGTCGAGGATCGCTCTGCGCGCACAACCGGGGTTGGCGGCCAGCGCCGCCAACGCGCGCGCGTCCAGGGCCTTCGCCGGTACGTCGGGACCGCGCAGCTCAGCGAGCCGGTGCCGGAGCGCCGTCCCCCGCGTCCTTGGGGGAGGCACTCGGCTCGGCTCCCGCTCCGAGCCGCGACTCGCGCTGCCGTGGAATTCGCTCACCCGCGGAAGTCTGGCATCCGGCACTGACAATCGGGGAACCCGCGGCGGGAGATGCCGCCGTGACCGGTGCGACCCGCGGCACGAAACGCGCCCTGACCCGGTCCGCCGCGCGCATCACGAACGGCGCCGCCAGCAGTCCGACGCCCATCACGGCCGCGCCCGCGACCGCGTCGAGGAAGTAGTGGTTGGCGGTGCCCATGACCACGATCGTCGTGATCAGCGGGTAGGCGACCCCGGCGGCCTTCGTCATGCGCGTGCCGCCGTAGCGCCACAGCATCACCCCGCACCACAGGGCCCAGCCCACGTGCAGACTCGGCATCGCCGCGTACTGGTTGGTCATTCCGCCCATGCCGCGCGGGGCGCTCGCCGCGCCGCCCCACCAGCCGTACGAGCTGTACTGGGCCATCGTGTCCACGAAGCCGTGACTGGCGTCGAGGAGCCGGGGCGGGCAGGTCGGCAGCAGTGTGAAACCGATCAGACCGATGAGGGTGGACGTCATCAGCCAGGTGCGCGCGGCGCGGTACCGCACCGCGCGGGAGCGGAAGAGCCACACGAGGACCGCCGGCGTGACCAGGTAGTGCAGCGAGGCGTACCAGAAGTCCGCCGGGATGCCTATCCATGCCTCCTGGGTGAAGAGGCGGTTGAGCGGGTGCTCGGCGTTGAGGTACAGCGCCTTCTCGATGCGCAGGATCGCCAGACCGTGGTCGACCGCACCGGACACGTCGCCCCGGGCGAGGAGCCGGCCCGCCGTGTAGCACGCGTACACCAGCAGGATCAGCGGCAGCTCCGTCCACCAGCGGAGCCGGAGCGCAGGGGCCGCCTCGGTGCCCGGTGTCTCGGTGTGCGGCATCCGATCGCCCTCCCCCTTCGTCTCCACGCGGCGCCCGGCCGGTCGTGCCACTTTACGGCGTACGTGCGCGCCCCGGGGGGCGCCCTCCGGACCTCGAAGACGCAGAGATCGCCCCCCGGGTTGCCCGCGACCCGCGTGCGCGATGATGGTGGAGTTCCCCTTGTGTTGGTCTCCCGGAAAGGTCCCCCATGGCTCCGCGCATCCTGCTGGCCCGGCACGGACAGACCGAGTGGTCGCTGTCCGGCAAGCACACCGGCAGGACCGACGTACCGCTGCTGGAGGAGGGCCGGCGCGGGGCCAAGCTGCTCGGGGAGCGCCTGCACCGGGCGCCCTACGACGGCCTGCCCGGCGTCGAGGTGCGCACCAGTCCGCTGGTACGCGCGCGTGAGACCTGCGAGCTGGCCGGCTTCGGCGACCGCGCGCGGGCGTGGGACGCGCTGCTGGAGTGGGACTACGGGGCGTACGAGGGCATGACCCCGGCGGACATCCAGGCCGTCCGGCCCGGCTGGTTCATCTGGCGCGACGGTGTCCCCGGGGGCGAGACCCTCGCCGGGATCACGGCCCGGGCGGACGAGGTGGTCTCCTGGGCGCGCGCCGAGGACCGGGACGTCCTGGTCTTCGCCCACGGGCACATCCTGCGGTCCATCGGGGCGCGGTGGCTGGGCCTGCCGGTCGACTTCGCGGCGCGGATACGGCTGAACCCGACGTCGCTGTCGGTGCTGGGGTGGGCTTACGGGGAGCCGGCGATCGAGAGCTGGAACGACGTGGGGCACCTCGCCTAGCGGGCTGAGCCGGTTCACACCACCCTCGGCGTCGACGCGTGCCGCTCCAGAAACGCCGACACCCCCGACGCCCGCCGGTGCGGCGAGAGCACCCGCGCCGTGGCCGCCAGCATCGTCTGGATCCGGGACGACTGGACCTCCTCCAGCAGATCCAGCACCCGCATCCCCGCCACGGCGGCCTCGTCCGGCCGGCCTCCGCGCGCGAGGTCGTCCGCCAGCTCCGCCGTGTACAGCGCGATGTTCCGTGTGAAGTGCGGATCCTGGAGCTCCGCCGCCCGCCGCGCGTGCCGTGCCGCCCGGGGCCAGGCGCCGAGCGTGGACCAGCACTGTGCCTCCAGGCCTTCCAGTTCGGCCTCGCCGTAGAAGCTCATCCACTCGGGGTCGGCGTCCGAGGGGCCCCGTTCGAAGAGGGCCTGCGCCCGGACCAGGGCCTGCTCGCAGCCGACGCGGTCGGCGAGGCCCGCCCAGCCGCCCGCCTCGCGCAGCGCCAGCAGCGACATCAGCCGGGCCGAGCCGAGGGGCCGGGCGACGCGCTGTGCGGCCTGGGCGGCCCGGACCGCCTCGCGCGGCCGGCCCGCGTCGCGCGCGAGGAAGGCCGTGTTGCAGAAGGCGTGCGCCTCCAGGCCGGGGTCGCCGGTCATCCGGGCGGTCGCCAGCGCCTCCGCGTAGTGGGAGCGGGCGTCGTCGAAGCGTCCCGAGTCGTGGGCCAGCCAGCCCACGGAGATGGCCAGTTCACCGGCGCCCGAGTAGAGCCGGTCCGCCGTCGTCTGCCGGGTCGTGCCGGCCTCCAGCAGGGCGTAGGCGGCACGCAGCGGGGCCGCCGCACGGCGGTAGAGGCCGTCGGCCCCGTGCCGGTCGTCGAGCAGCCGGATGCGGCGGACGGCTTCTTCCAGGGCCTCCGCGTCACTCGCCCCCGCGCGGCGCAGGGGGCGTTGTGCCGCCGTGGCGTCGAGGGCGAGGCCGACGGGCCCCAGCGAGGCGGCGGCCACCGTGGCGCCCCCGCCGGTCATGAATGCGCGACGCAGCACGTCGCTCTCCTCGTAGGTGTTGTGCGGGTGGTGCGGGTCGTACGGGTTCCGCGTTTCATACGGCTCGCACGCCCGGCTGGTCTCACTCGTGGCGTTCGCCGGGTTCGGGTTGCACGTCAGGGGCGCGACCTCGGTGTCGCGCGCCCGGCGTCCGCGTACCGATGAGCGGGGCGCGAAGCCCAGGTCCGTGAGCGTGCGGCCAGGGAACATGTGCAGGAACACCCGTTCGTACGCGTAGTTGGGGCAGCGGATCTCGCCCGCCTCGACCCGGCCGATGTATCGCGCGTCACAGCTGACCCGCTCGCCGATCTCCAGGGCCGCCCGGCGGACCGCCGCGGCGAACTCGGCCGGCGAGCGCTGTCCGCGCAGGTGCCGGAAGGCGAGGTTGGGCCGTGATGGCCGGTCGGGTTGAGACGAGGTAACCGTTGACGACGCCATGGCCGGGTCCTCTCGTGCGAACCGTCGAACCATGCCGGGTTCGGAGCGAGTTGTACGTGTTGTCCCGTATGTTCTTCCCCGTGTCCGGCGGGCAAGAACGTACCTGCTGTGTCGAAGTCCTCACGCTGAGTTTGGCTACAAACCGGATATCTCATCCGTGATCTGCCATGAAGTGCCATCCTTTGCGGCTCACTTCCGCCGTAGCCGTTGACGGTCTGCCGCGTTGAACCCTGCGGACCGGGAGGCCCCCGACTCCCGACCGCTCGTCAAATCAGGGGTTCCGTGGTGGAGGCCGGGATGGAGACCAGCCAGATCAACGATCCTCGTACGCCGCCGGGTACGCCGCCGAGCACGCCGCCGGCCGACTGCGATGTCGTGACGGTGCCGGCGCGGCAGGGGCTGGAGGCGGTCGACATCCTGCGGCGCGGGGCCGGGGAAGCGGTCGGGCCCGTGCTGCACGACGACGGCGGTGGCACGCTGGGCTTCCTGGTGCCGCCGGGGACGGCCGCGGCGTGGGACGTGCCGGGGAGCACGTGCACGCGGACCGACGGACGCGGAGCGACCCTGGCCCCCGAGCCTCCGGTGGAGGGCTCGGACTGGCTGCTGCCGCCCGGCGAGGCGGACCTCGCGACGGACCCCGCGGTGCTGCGCAAGGCCCTCGGGGAGGCGGCCCGGACGATCAGGGCGGCGGACAGCTGCCGCTAGGGCCCTTCTGATGGATCTCCGCAGCGTCGCGACGCCCGGCACGCACGCTCGCCGCACGGTGCGCAGGGCCAGGTGGCTCCGCCACATGACCCTGCGCACCGCACGCCGATCGCACGCACCGAACGCCGCTCCTTCTCCTGCGGAGATCCATCAGAAGGGCCCTAGGGCCGCTTGCCCGGCGAGGCGCAGGACCCCCTGGTGCCCGGGGAACCGAACGCCCCGCTTATCGGCCCACCCCCGATAATGACCCCATGGGAAAGTCCAGGAGCGGCCGGCGCAGGCAGGCCGGTGGGGAAGCCGTCGTCGAGAGCGTCGACGGCGGGCTCGCCGAGCTCATCCCGGACCGTGATCGGGCCCGGGCCTGGACCCTGGTGATCGACGGGGCCCCGCAGTCGCACGTCGACCTGGACGATCCGGCGTACCTGTCCTTCGAGTACCAGCGCCGGCTCGGGCATGTCATCGACCTCGTCGCCCCGCCGGGCAGGCCCGTGCACGCCGTGCACCTCGGCGGTGGCGCGCTCACCCTCGCCCGGTACGTCGCCGCCACCCGGCCCCGCTCCACCCAGCAGGTCGTCGAACGGGACGCCGGCCTGGTCCAACTGGTCCGCCGTGAGCTGCCGTTGGACGCGAACGCGCGCATCAGGGTGCGGTCCGCCGACGCCCGCGAGGGGCTCGCCAAGGTGCCGGACGGCTGGGCGGACCTGGTCATCACCGATGTGTTCAGCGGGGCCCGGACCCCGGCTCATCTGACCTCGACCGAGTTCCTCGACGACGTACGCAGGGCCCTCAAACCCGGCGGGATCTACGCCGCCAACCTGGCCGACGGGCCGCCGCTCGCCCACCTGCGCGGCCAGATCGCCACCGCCGCCGCCCGCTTCGAACAGCTCGCGCTGGTCGCCGACCCGACGGTGCTGCGCGGCAAACGCTTCGGGAACGCCGTCCTGGTCGCCTCCGGCCAGCCGCTGCCCGTCGCCGAACTGACCCGCCGGGCCGCCTCCGACCCACATCCCGGCCGGGTCGAGCACGGCAGGACGCTCACCGACTTCACCGGCGGTGCGGCACCCGTCACCGACATCGCGGCCGTGGCATCGCCCGCCCCGCCCGCCTCGGTGTTCCGGTGAGTTCCCAGGGCACTCACCCGTACGGCACTCAGCAGGCCGCGCTCTCCACGCCGATCACGACTCCGTCTTCCACACGCCCCTGACCGTGCTGTCTTCCACACGCGCCTGACCGTGCTGCGGCTCAACGCCGCCCCGCTCGGTGAGGAACCGGCCGCCGCGCTGCTCGGCAACGTCTTCCGGCCCCACCCGAAACGCGCTGATCGTCCTGTGTTCACGGGTCGGTCACATTTCGACAAATGAAGTCGACGGCTCTTGACGTATGACCGGACATACGGCTGTTATTGCGCCACCGTGTTCGGTCAAGTTGATTTCTGGTCGATTAAGACCGGATTTCAGCCACGCCCTCGTGGCCGAACCCTGCCTCAGGAGCCGTTCATGCACGACCTCTCTCCCTCCGGACTCTCCCTCCCCGCTGCCAGCCGCCGCTCTGTCCTGCGCGGCATAGGCGGCGCGGCCCTGCTCGGCGCCGGCATACCCCTGCTGAGCGCCTGTGGCGGCAGCGGCGCAGCCGCCGACTCGAAGACGGTCAGTCTCGGCTCGAACTCCTCGGACGCGGTCCCGAAGAAGGCGTTCGCCGAGATCTACGCCGCCTTCACGAAGAAGTCCGGCATCAAGGTCGACGTGAACACCAAGGACCACAACACGTTCCAGGAGCAGATCAACTCCTATCTGCAGGGCACGCCGGACGACGTGTTCACCTGGTTCGCCGGGTACCGGATGCAGTTCTTCGCGGCGAAGAAGCTGGCCACGCCCATCGACGACGTGTGGGCGAAGATCGGGGGCAACTTCCCCGACGCGATGAAGAAGCTCAGCAAGGGCGAGGACGGCAAGTACTACTTCGTGCCGCTGTACACGTACCCGTGGGCGGTCTTCTACCGCAAGAGCGTCTTCGCCCAGCACGGCTACAAGGTCCCCGCCACCTGGGACGACTTCGTCGCCCTGTGCAAGCGGATGAAGAAGGACGGGCTGGTCCCGATCGCCTTCGGCGACAAGGACGCCTGGCCCGCGATGGGCACCTTCGACCAGATCAACTTCCGCACCAACGGCTACGACTTCCACGTCGAACTGATGGCGGGCAAGGCCTCCTGGACCGACGCCAAGGTGCGCAAGGTCTTCGACCACTGGTCGGAGATCCTCCCCTACCACCAGGACGGCGCGGTGGGCCGCACCTGGCAGGACGCGGCCCAGACCCTGGTGGCGAAGAAGGCCGGCATGTATCTGCTGGGCACCTTCGTCGGCCAGCAGTTCACCAACAAGGCCGACCTGGACGACCTGGACTTCTTCGCCTTCCCGGAGATCGACCCGCAGTTCGGCCAGGACACCGTCGAGGCGCCCACCGACGGCTTCATGCTCTCCAAGGCCCCGAAGAACCGCGACGGCGCCGTGAAGCTGCTGGAGTACCTCGGCACCCCCGAGGCCGAGCAGATCTACCTCAAGGCCGACTCCAGCGTGGTGGCCGCCTCCACCAAGGCCGACACCTCCTCCTACACCGCGCTCCAGAAGAAGTCCTTCGAGATGATCTCCAGCGCGAAGAGCCTGACGCAGTTCATGGACCGCGACTCGCGCCCGGACTTCACCTCCACGGTGATGCAGCCCGCGCTCCAGAACTTCATCCGCAACCCCAAGAACGTCGACAGCATCCTCTCGTCGATCGAGCGTCAGAAGAAGACGATCTTCGCGTCCTCATGAGCACCGACACCTCCACCGAGAACCCGGAGACGGCCCCCGCGCCGTCTCCGGGCGCCGCCCCCGCGAAGAGTTCGACGGGCCACCGCCGTCTGCTGACCCGCCGCGACCGCATCACGCTCGGCCTGATGGCGGGTGTGCCGACGATCCTGCACGTCGCCCTGGTGTGGGTGACGGCCCTCGCCTCCATCGCGCTGGCCTTCACCAGCTGGGACGGCATCGGCTTCGACTCCATCCACTGGGTCGGTCTGCAGAACTTCCGGCAGTTGTTCACCAGCAACCCGCAGTTCTGGCCCGCCGTCGAGCACAACGTCGTCTGGTTCGTCGTGCTCATCCTGCTGCCCACGCCCTTCGGCCTGTTCCTGGCCCTGCAGCTGGACAAGAAGATCCGCTTCAGCCGCGTCTACCAGACCGCGTTCTTCCTGCCGGTCGTGGTGTCGCTGGCGGTCACCGGGTTCGTCTGGCAGCTCGTCTACAACCCCGACACCGGCCTGATCAACAGCCTCCTCGGAGCCAACAAGCCCGGCCACTACATCGACTGGATCGGCGACCCGGACCTCAACCTTTGGGCCGTCCTGGTCGCCGCGTCCTGGCGGCACACCGGCTACATGATGATCCTCTACCTGGCCGGCCTGAAGGGTGTCGACCCGGCCCTGCGCGAGGCATCCGCGCTGGACGGCGCGGGCGAGTGGCAGACGTTCAAGAACGTCGTCTTCCCCACCCTGCGGCCCACCAACACCGTCGTCCTGGTCGTCACGATCATCGAGGCGCTACGCGCCTTCGACCTGGTCTTCGTGTTCAACAAGGGCGCCCAGGGCACCGAACTGCTGTCGATCCTGGTGACCAACAACATCATCGGCGAGTCCAGCCGGATCGGATACGGCTCCGCCATCGCCGTCGTCCTGCTGGTGATCTCGCTCGCGGTGATCATCCCGTACCTGATCGGCACCTTCCGCAAGGAGCGGCGCGCATGAGCCACGCCCTGGTGAGCAAGCAGCGCACCCCCGTCCGCCCCGCCCGGATCCTGCTGCACACCTTCCTCGTCGTCACGGCGCTGGCCTGGCTGGCGCCCCTGCTGTGGGCGCTGCTCGCGGCGATGCGGCCCTACTCGGAGACCAGCACCAAGGGCTATGTCTCCTGGCCCGACAAGCTGAGCTTCGACAACTTCACGAACGCCTTCCAGCAGTCCGACATGCTGCACTACTTCGGCAACACGCTGATCATCGCCGTGCCGGCCGTGCTGCTGACGCTGCTGCTGTCGTCGATGGTCGCCTTCTACGTCAGCCGCTTCGACTTCCGCCTCAACCTGGCGCTGCTGCTGGTCTTCACCGCGGGCAACCTGCTGCCCCAGCAGGTCATCATCACCCCGCTGTACCGCCTGTACCTGCTGGTGGATCTGCCCGGCATCACCATGTCCGGCAAGCTCTACGACTCCCCGCTCGGCCTGGTCCTGATCCATGTGGCGTTCCAGTCCGGCTTCTGCGCGTTCGTGCTGAGCAACTACATGCGCTCGCTGCCGCACGAACTGACCGAGGCCGCCCTGGTCGACGGAGCCTCCGTGTGGCGCCTGTACTGGCAGATCGTGCTGCCGCTGTGCAAGCCCGCGATGGCCGCCCTCGCCACCCTGCTGTCCATCTGGATCTACAACGACTTCTTCTGGGCCATCGTCCTGATCTCCACCGGCGAGAACATGCCGATCACCTCGGCGCTGAACAACCTCTCCGGCCAGTACTTCACCGACCCCAACCTGGTCGCGGCCGGAGCGCTGCTCACGGCCATCCCGACCCTCATCGTCTACTTCGTGCTCCAGCGCCAGTTCGTCAGCGGCCTGACCCTGGGCGCCAACAAGGGCTGACCCTTCCCGGAAGAGATCACCGTGCAGCACCCGTTCACGCCGCTGGCCTCCGTGCCCGTCGACCTCCGCCGCGCCCGCGTCCACGAGGAGGGCTGGCAGTCCTGGAGCCCCAGCGGCACCTACCCCTTGGGCGCGGCGCCCTACCGTCCGGCCAACGCCAACTGGGCCACGGTCTGCTACCGGCCCGGCGTCACCGTCCCCGCCGGCGTCTTCCAGGGCGAGGGCCTGCTCGCGCTCGACCCCGGCGACGGCTCACCGGTTCGCCTCTGGGCGGCGGCCGAGCCGGCGCGCGAGGTGCCGTCGATCCGGCTCGCCGTACGGGGCGGGGTCGCGGAGGTCGGCGCGGACGGCCCGGTGAAGGAGTGGACGGGCGAGGACATCCGGTCCGTGCTGGGCGACTGGGCCGGCGGTCTCGGCATCGCGGCCCCGCGCCCGGCACCCACCGTCTGGTGCTCCTGGTACGAGTACTTCACGCAGGTCACCGAGGACGACATCCACGAGAACCTCCGCGCGATGGACACCCTCGACCTGCCCGTCGACGTCGTCCAGATCGACGACGGCTACCAGCGGGCCCTCGGCGACTGGCTCACCCTCTCCGGCCGCTTCCGCTCCCGCGCCTCGATCGCCGAGAAGATCCGCTCCCGCGGCCGCCGCGCCGGCATCTGGACGGCCCCCTTCCTCGTCGACCCCGCGAGCGACCTGGCCGCCGAGCACCCCGACTGGCTGGTCCGCGACACCGCAGGCGGCTTCGCGCACGCCGGCCGCAACTGGGGCCACGACCTGCGCGTCCTGGACACCACGCACCCGGCCGCGGCGGCGTATCTGACCGAGGTCTTCACCACCCTGCGCGCGGAGGGCTACGACTACTTCAAGACCGACTTCCTCTACGCGGGCGCCCTGGACGGCATCCGCCACGCGGACGTCGACCCCCTCACGGCGTACCGCTCCGGCATCCGCCTGATCCGCGACGCGATCGGCCCGGACTCCTACCTCCTGGGCTGCGGCGCCCCGATGCTCCCCTCCATCGGCCTGTTCGACGCCATGCGCGTCAGCCCCGACACGGCCCCCCGCCGCCGCCCCGAGGCCGACGACTACTCCCAGCCGGGCCAGGACCCGGCCGAGTTCACGGGCGCGGCCCGCCAGTGGCAGCACGCCCGCCTCTGGACCAACGACCCCGACTGCCTGATGGCCCGCCCGGCCGTCGAGACCCGCGAACAGTGGGCGGCACACGTGGAGTCCACCGGGGGCCTGATGGCCTCCAGCGACCGCCTGCTGTCCCTGGACGAGTGGGGCGTGACGACGACCCGCCGGCTGCTGACGCCACGAGTCGCCTCCTGACATGCCGGGGCGCGGCACTCCCCTAATAGTGCCGCGCCCCGTCCCCCCGCCTCGCAGTGGCTGGACGGCCCCAGTGGTCAGACGGCCCCCGCCTCCGGCAGCGTGCCCGTGCGGGCCGCGCGGGCGTACCAGAGGGCGCTGGACTTCGGGGTGCGCTGGAGCGTCGCGTAGTCCACGTACACCGCGCCGAAGCGCTTGCCGTAGCCGTACGACCACTCGAAGTTGTCCATCAGGGACCACAGGAAGTAACCGCGGACGTCCGCGCCGTCGGCGATCGCGCGGCGCACCGCCGACAGGTGCCCGTGCAGGTAGGCGACACGCTCCGGGTCGTGCACCCGGCCGTCCGAGTCGATCTTGTCGTCGTAGGCCGCGCCGTTCTCCGTGATGTACAGCGGCAGGCCCGGCGCCTCCCGGGTGTAGCGCATGATCAGCTCGTGCAGGCCGGTCGGGTCGATCGTCCAGCCCATCTCGGTGCGGTCGCCGGGCGTCTGGTGGAAGGCGACGTCGTCCGCGGCCGGCCAGGGCGAGTGCGCGCTGGAGCCGTGGCCGTCGGCGCGCGGCCCCTTCGCCGCCGGGTCGGCCGCCGAGACCAGCGCGGGCGTGTAGTAGTTGAGGCCCAGCGCGTCCAGCGGCTGGTTGATCAGCGCCAGGTCGCCGTCGAGGACGTGGTTCCAGTCCGTGAGGTCCGCCGTCGCCGCGTACAGCGACTCCGGGTACGCGCCGTGCAGGATCGGGCCGTGGAAGACGCCGTTGGCCAGGTCGTCGATCTTCCGGGCCGCCGCCAGGTCCGCCGGGCTCTGCGAAAGCGGCCTGACCACCGAGGAGTTGAGGCTGATCGCGACCGTGTTGCGGGCCGGCATCACCGACCGCAGGGCCGACGCGCCCAGCCCGTGCGCCAGGTTCAGGTGGTGCGCGGCACGCAGCGACGCCGCCGGATCCGTCCGGCCCGGGGCGTGCACCCCGGAGGCATAGCCCAGGAACGCGCTGCACCACGGCTCGTTGAGCGTCATCCACTGCTCGGCCCGGTCGCCCAGCGCCTCGCCGACGATCTGCGCGTACTCCGCGAAACGGTACGCCGTGTCCCGCTCCGGCCAGCCGCCCGCGTCCTCCAGCTCCTGCGGCAGATCCCAGTGGTAGAGCGTGACGGCCGGCTTGATGCCCTTGGACAGCAGCTCGTCGACCAGCCGGCGGTAGAAGTCCAGGCCCTTCTGGACGGCCGGGCCCCGGCCGGTCGGCTGCACCCGCGACCAGGAGACGGAGAAACGGTAGGCGCCCAGGCCCAGCTCCGCCATCAGCGCCACGTCCTCGCGGTAGCGGTGGTAGTGGTCGACTGCGATGTCACCGGTGTCGCCACCGGCCGTCTTGCCGGGCGTATGGCTGAAGGTGTCCCAGATCGACGGCGTACGGCCGTCCTCCCGCACCGCGCCCTCGATCTGGTACGCGGAGGTCGCCGCGCCCCAGAGGAAGGCGGGAGGGAAGGTCACCGCAGTGGCCGGGTTCTCGGAGTCAGGCATGGAAGCGCTCCCATTGGGGGTCGTGGAGACCGACGGTGGAGGGGGGAGGGGGAGGAAAGGGGGAGGACAGGGGCCGGAGCAGCGCCGGCCCGGCCCCTGGAAAACAGGGCGTCACCCCTTGACGGCGCCCTGCATGATGCCGCCCACGATCTGCTTGCCGAAGATCGCGAAGACCAGCAGCAGCGGCAGCGTACCCAGCAGCGCGCCCGCCATGATCAGGGACTGGTCGGGCGTGTAGCCGCGGCCCAGCCCCGCGACCGCGACCTGCACGGTCGGGTTGCCCATCTGGGTCAGCACCAGGAACGGCCACATGAAGTCGTTCCAGGTCTGCACGAACGTCAGCATCCCGAGCACGGCCATCGCCGGCCGTGCCGCCGGGAACACCACGTGCCACACCACACGCCAGCTGCTCGCCCCGTCGACCCGGGCGGCCTCGATGATCTCGTCGGGCAGCGCCTGGATCAGGTACTGCCGCATGAAGAACACACCGAACGCGCTCACCAGCGACGGCAGGATCACCGCCTGCAGCTGGTCCGTCCAGTCGAGCTTGGCGACCATCATGTACAGCGGGATCACACTCAGCTGCGGCGGCACCATCATCGTGCCGATCACGATCAGCATCAGCGCGCCGCGGCCCCTGAACCGCAGCTTGGCGAAGGCGAAACCGGCGATCGTCGACAGGAAGACGATGGTCGCCGCCGAAACCCCCGCCACGATCGTGGTGTTGAGGAACGCCTCACCCAGATTGGCGTCCTTCCAGGCGATCTCCAGCTTGTCGAACAGACCCGAGCCGAACCAGAACGGCGGCGGCGTCTGCGCGAGCCGCTGGTTGTCACGCGAGGCGGCGATCGCCGTCCACACCAGCGGGAACAGCGAGACGATCGTGAACACGATGAGGACCGCGTACGCGATCGGACCGCCGTGCAGCTGCCCGCCGGCCCGCGCGGACTTCGGCAGGCGGGGGCGTTTGGACTCCTTCGCGGGCGCCGCGCCGGGCGGCGGGGCGTCCTGGGGCGTCACAGTCGTCGTCACGGCCGGAACTCCTTAACTACTGGCGCGCAGCCGGCGCGAGATGACGTAGTTGACGATGCCGATGACGATCAGGATCAGGAACATCGTCCAGGCGATCGCCGAGGCACGGCCCAGGTGCTGGGCGACCCAGCCCTGCTCGTACAGATACAGACCGAGCGTCTGGAACTGGTGCTCCGCGCCGCCGGAGGTGCCCTTGTTGGCGTCGAACAGCAGCGGCTCGCCGAAGACCTGGCTCGCGCCGATCGTCGAGACGACACAGGTGAACAGGATCGTCGGGCGCAGCGCCGGCAGCGTCACATGGATGAACTGCTGCCAGCGGCTGGCCCCGTCCAGTGCCGCCGACTCGTACAGGTCATGCGGGATCGCCTGCATCGCGGCCAGGTAGATCAGCGCGTTGTAGCCGGTCCAGCGCCAGATGATGATCGACGAGACGGCGATCTGGGAGAACCACTTGTCGTTCTGCCAGTCGACTGGGTTGATGCCGACCATGTCGAGCGCCCAGTTGATCATGCCGTAGTCACGGCCGAAGAGCAGCACGAACACCAGCGAGGCGGCGGCGATCGACGTCGCGTACGGCGCGAGCATCGCGACCCGGAAGAAGGTCGAGGCCCGCAGCTTGTAGTTGAGGATGTGGGCGATGCCCATCGCCATCAGCAACTGCGGGACGGTGGAGATGATGCCGATGGTCAGGGTGTTCTTCGCCGCGTTCCAGAAGAACTCGTCGTCGAAGATCCGGGTGTAGTTGCGCAGCCCGACCCAGTTCATGTCGGTCGGCGCGGTCAGCTCCACCTGGTGCAGCGAGGCCCAGCCCGTGTAGATCAGCGGGAACAGGCCGAAGGCGATGAACAGCAGGAAGAACGGCGAGACGAAGGCGTACGGGCTCCAGCGGATGTCCCGCTGCCAGCGGCGGGACAGCCGGTCCCGGCGCCGCCGCTCCTTGTCCACGGCGGCGTCCCCGGGCGGGCGGCCCGGGGCCGCGCCCCCCTCGGCGGGGGGCGCGGCGGTGTCGTGGCGGGTGGCCATACGGGTCACTGGTCCAGCTTGTTGTCGATGGTCTTGATCGCGGAGTCCCAGGCCTCCTTGGCCGACTTGCCCTTCGTCGCCAGGATCACGCCGTTGTCCGTCAGGCCCTGCATGATGATCTGGTCCTTCGGGCCGATCACCTGGACCGGGGCGGCCTTGGCGGCCTCCGCGAAGATCGGGCCGATCTTCTGGTCACCGGTCATCTCGTTCGTCGCGCCGGTCACTTCGGGCATGGTGTAGGCGGACGGGGCGCTCGGGAAGCTGGCCTGCACCTTGAACAGCTTCGCCTGCTGCTCCGGCGCGGTCAGCCAGGTCACGAACTTCTGCGCTTCCTTCACGTGCTTGCCGCTCTTCGGCACGGTGAGGAAGGTGCCGCCCCAGTTGCCGCCCTTGGGCGCGGTGGCCACGGCCCACTTGCCGGCCGCGTCCGGCTTCGAGTTGCCCTTGATCGTGCCGAGCATCCACGGCGGGCAGGCGATGGCGGCGAACTTGTTGTTGGCGATCGTGGAGTTCCAGCCCGGCTGGAACTGCGTCTGCGACTGGACGAGACCCTTCTTGGCGGCATCCGCGGTCAGGTCGAAGGCGGCCTTCACGGCCGGGTTGGTCTTGTAGATGACGTTCCCGGAGGTGTCGTAGAACTTCTTCTCCTCGCTGCCCAGGATCGCCTGGATCAGACCGCCGGGGGAGTCCATGAAGAAGGTGCCCTCGGGGGCCTTCGACTTGTAGCGCTCGCCGACCTGGACGAGCTTGGCCCAGTCACCGGCCCACAGCTTGCCGACCTCGGCCGGGTCGGTGGGCAGTCCGGCCTGCTTGAAGAGGTCCGTGCGGTAACAGATGGCCATCGGGCCGACGTCGGTGCCGAGGCCGATCGTCTTGCCGTCCTTGGTGGTGGCCTGCTGCCACTTCCAGTCCAGCCACTTGCTCTTGTCCACGCCCGAGACCTTGGACATGTCCTCGAGCTTGTCGGCCTGGGTGGCCGTGACCTCGGCGATGTTGGCCACTTCGACGGCCTGGACGTCCAGCAGGCCGCTGTTGGTGGTGAGGTGGTTCAGCAGCGCCGGGTAGTAGTTCTCGTTCCGCTCGACGACGTTCTCGGCGATCTTGATCTTCGGGTTGAGCTTCTCGTACTCGGCGTAGAGGCCGGCTTCCTTGAAGCCCATCGTGCCGAAGAGCCCCACCGAGATCGTCGTCTTGCCCTTGCCGTCACCGTCCGACGAGCCGGAGTTGTCGTCGCCGCCGTCGTCGGCACAGCCGGCCAGCAGCCCGGCGCCCAGCGACGCGACGGCCGCGAGGACCATCGCCTTGCGGGCGGTTCGGATGCGTGCTCGCATGTCGTCCTCCTGTTGCCCTGACGTGCCGACCCCCCGGCCAACTGCATGGTTGGACCCGTTTTCACTCGCTGCGGCTCGGGCGGGGAACGTGCGGGTTGTGTATGTGTCAGGTACTGTGGGAGCGCTCCCACCAGTGATGTGTTGAAGGTTCGCCGGTCGGGGCGGGGGTGTCAAGGGACCGGACAGCGAGAGATGCGTTCAGTTATCGGGCTGTTAACTGGACCCGGGCCGCGGTCCCTTGTGGTCTCGGACGGCGACTTCTAGCCAGCCGGACCGGCCCGCGGGCACAAGCGGAAGGCCGGGGGCGGCGCGCCCCGGTAGCGGTCACTACAGCTGACGAGCCTGTTAAATTCCAGGCCAGCCGCAGAGTGCGGGTGTGGACGGGAAGGCGGAGCCCATGGCAAGCCACGGAGCGCGGGGCCGAAGTGGTGGCCGGCCCACCCTCGAAGAGGTGGCGGCGCGCGCCGGTGTCGGCCGCGGCACGGTGTCCCGGGTGATCAACGGCTCGCCCCGGGTCAGCGACGCGACCCGCGCGGCCGTGGAGGCGGCGGTCGCCGAGCTCGGCTACGTTCCCAACACCGCGGCCCGCGCCCTGGCCGCCAACCGCACGGACGCGATCGCCCTGGTCGTGCCCGAGCCGGAGACCAGGTTCTTCGCGGAGCCGTACTTCTCGGACATGCTGAAGGGCGTCGGGGCGGCGTTGTCCGACACGGAGATGCAGCTGCTGCTCATCTTCGCGGGCAGCGACAAGGAACGCCGCCGTCTCGCCCAGTACCTGGCCGCCCACCGGGTGGACGGCGTCCTGCTGGTCTCGGTCCACGCGGACGATCCGCTGCCCGACCTGCTGTCCCAGCTGGACATCCCGGCGGTGATCAGCGGCCCGCGCTCGGCGCGGGAGACACTGGCGTCGGTCGACTCGGACAACTACGGCGGCGCCCGCCAGGCCGTCGAGCACCTGCTGTCCCGCGGCCACCGCCGGGTGGCCCACATCACCGGCCGCCTCGACGTCTACGGTGCCCAGCGCCGCGTCGACGGCTACCGCGACGCGCTGAGCGACGCGGGCCACGAGGCGGACGAGGCGCTGATCGAGCCGGGCGACTTCACGGAGGAGGGCGGCAGCCGTGCCATGGCGGCCCTGCTGGAGCGCCGGCCCGACCTGGACGCGGTCTTCGCCGCCTCCGACGTCACCGCGGCCGGCGCCCGCCACGCGCTGCGCGAGGCGGGGCGCCGCATCCCCGACGACGTGGCGCTCGTCGGCTACGACGACTCCGCCATCGCCCGCCACATGGAACCGCCCCTCACCAGCGTCCGCCAGCCCATCGAGGAGATGGGCCGCCGGATGATCGACCTCCTCCTCACGGAGGTCGCCGACCGCCGCCCACTGGCGTCCCGGGGACTGGACCGACGGCAGGTGGTCCTGGCGACGGAACTGGTGCCCCGGTCGTCGTCGTGACGCCGCATCCCCTCCTGGACGTCACCGAGGTCGCGCGGACCGAGCCGTATCTGCGCACGGTGGGCGAGGTGTTCCGGGCCTTCCGCGACCAGGACTCGGGCTGTGTGTCGTACGGGGTTCGGCTCGCCGACGGGGAGTGCTGGTTCGTGAAGGAGGCGACGACCGACGCCGCCCGGCAGTCGCTGCACCGCGCCTGGGCCTTCCACCGGGCAGTACGGCACCCCGTCATCGTCCCCCAACTGCACCGGTTCGCCACGGGCAGCGGGCGCACGGCGGTGGTGATGCCCTGGCGTCACGGGGAGCCGTTGTACTCGCCCGCGCCGCTACGGCACGCCGGACCCCTGGCCCGCTTCCAAGACCTCCCCGCCCCGCGGATCCTGCACGCCATCGACCACCTCCTGGACGCCCACCTGGCGGTGGAGGCAGCCGGCTTCGTCGCCGTCGACCTCTACGACGGCGCGTTCCTCTACGACTTCGACGCCGGCGCACTCCATCTGATCGACCTGGACGAGTACCGCCCGGGCCCGTTCGTCCTCCAGGCGGACCGCCTGCCGGGCTCACGGCGCTTCATGGCCCCGGAGGAATGGCAGCGCGGTGCGACGATCGACACCCGCACCACCGTGCACGCCCTGGGCCGGGCCGTCCGCATCCTGCTGGACACGGCCGGCGAGGAGCCCGCCTGGCGCGGCACGGCGGCTCAACTGGCGCTCGTGGAACGGGCCACGCACCCGGACCCGGCCGAACGCTTCACGACGGTGGCGGAGCTGACGGCGGCGTGGCGGTGCTCGGCGCACACAGGCCCGGGTACCGCCGCATGACCTCCCTCCCGTCCGGCACGAACGTCCACCGCAAGAACGCCTCGTGAAGTTCCCGCTCCCCGAGCCAGCCGTGCCAGGCGATCTCGCCCGGGTCGGGAGCCAGGGGCCCGGCGACGATTGCCTCGTGCACGCCCAGCCAGTACGGGCTGATCGCCCCTCGGCACAGGAACGTGAACACAGGCCGCACCCGCACCCGGACCCCCAGCTCCTCGGCCAGCTCCCGCGCCGCGGCCTCCTCGTACGACTCCCCGACCTCGACGCCCCCGCCGAACAGCCAGTCGTAATGACCCGGGAACCGGGACACGTGCTCCGGCCTGCGATACACCAGCACACGTCCCCGCGGATCACGGCAGACGGTGGTCGCGACCCGGTGCAGCCAACCGTTCCGGATCGCCTCGTCCCGGTCGGCCACCCCGATCACCCGGTCCTGCTCGTCGACCCGCTCCACCAGCTCACCCATGGCGTCACGATTGCACGGAGGGACCGTCAGACCCTCGCCACCACCGGCCGCCGCACCAGGTAGACGCCCGCCGTCGACACCAGCACCGCCATACACGCGATGAACACCAGGCCCGCGCCCTCCAGGCCGATCCGGTCCGCCAGGAGGCCGACGCCGATCACCGGGACCGAGATGCCCGCGTAGGCGACCACGAACAGCGCCGAGATCACCGCCGCGCGCTGGTGCTCGGGAGCTGCCCCGGCCACCCCCGACAGCGCGCCGCGGAACGCCAGGCCCTGCCCGGTGCCGCCGACGAGTGCGCTCAGGACCACCAGGGACATCAGCTCCCACCGCAGCGCACCGGCGAGCAGCGCCAGCCCGGCGAGGAGTCCGGCGCAGCCCAGCGGGAGGGAGCGCCGCACCCCGACCCCGCCGACCGCCAGTTGCCCGGCCGTCGACGCGAAGAAGGCCAGGGCGACGACGAGCCCGCTCACGGCGTGGTTGTCCACATGCAGGGACTCGGCGAGGAAGGCCGGGCTGACCGAGGTGAACACCCCGAAGAGGGCGAACCCCGCGAACGAGGCGATCGACGCGGGGGCGAACACGGCCCGTACCTGCGGGGACAGCGCGGGGCGCTGCGGCCGTACGGTGCGCAGTGGCGTGCGCTCCCGTACGGTCTCCGCGAGCCGCAGCAGGACGGCGGCCGAGCAGGCCAGCAGCACCAGGTGCGTGACGAACGGCAGATACAGCGGCCAGCCGGCGTACTGCGCGAGCACCCCGGACAGCAGCGGCCCGCAGCCCAGTCCGCCCATGTTGGCGGCCGTCGCCACGAACGTGGCCCGGGAGGCGCCGCCGTGAGGCGCGAGCTCCATCACGTATGCCGTGGCGGCCCCCGTGAACAGACCGGCCGACAGTCCCGACAGCAGCCGCCCCGCGTACAGCCAGCCCAGCCCGCCGGCACACAGGAAACAGACGGCGCTCGCGGCCGCGAGGCCCAGGCCGCACAGCAGCACCGGGCGTCTGCCCACGCAGTCCGAGGCGTTGCCGACCAGCAGCAGAACCCCGATGACCCCGAAGGCGTACACGGCGTACACCACGGTCACCGTCAGCTCGGAGAACCCGAACTTGCCCTGGTAGAGGGGATAGAGGGGAGTCGGCAGCGTGGTACCGGCCATGCACACGGCGAACACCGCCCCGCCGAGCACACACGCACGCCACCCTCGGCACTCACCGTCCATGCCGCCGACCGTAACCCCGGCGGCTGCCCGGCCCTGGACCGGCGCGCAAAGGACATCAGCCGGCGACGGCGGCAGGGGATCGCCTCGCATGAAGGCGGCCAGGAACCGGATCCCGCCTCGGCCTGTATGACCACGGCGGACACGAAAGAGGCCGGTGACCTGATTACTACAGGTCACCGGCCTCTTTGGTGAGGGTGAGTGACGGGACTCGAACCCGCGGCATCCTGGACCACAACCAGGTGCTCTACCAGCTGAGCTACACCCACCATGACCGGCTTGGAGATCAGTGATGTCCCCGACCGGCCGAGAAAAAGTGTACAGGGTCCGAAGGGGTGCTCGCGCCCGGCTTTCGCGGCGCTCCTCCCCGGGCCCCCGGCACGGCTACTGCGCGGGCAGTACGTGCTTCGCGGCGATCTTCTTCGCCGTGTCCGAGTCGGGCCCGGGCTGCGGGACGAACACGGCCTCGCGGTAGTAGCGCAGCTCCGCGATGGACTCGCGGATGTCGGCGAGCGCGCGGTGGTTGCCGTTCTTCTGCGGGCTGTTGAAGTACGCCCGCGGGTACCACCGGCGGGCCAGCTCCTTGATCGACGACACGTCGACGATCCGGTAGTGCAGGTAGTCCTCCAGCGTCGGCATGTCACGCAGCAGGAAGCCGCGGTCCGTACCGACGGAGTTGCCGCACAGCGGGGCCTTGCCCGGCTCCTTGACGAACTCCCTGACGTACGTCAGGACCTGCTCCTCGGCGTCCTTCAGCGTCGTGCCGTCCGGCAGCTCGGCGAGCAGCCCGGACGAGGTGTGCATCTGACGCACCACCTCCGGCATCGTCTCCAGCGCCCGGTCCGGCGGCCGGATGACGATGTCCACGCCTTCGCCGAGCACGTTCAGCTCGGAGTCGGTGACGAGGGCGGCCACCTCGATGAGCGCGTCGTCCGACAGCGAGAGGCCGGTCATCTCGCAGTCGATCCACACCATGCGATCGTTCATGTGTCTAACCTTACGGTGAGCCGCCCCGGGCTGAACCCGGCCGTGCCGTGACCTTGTGGCCGCCGGGCGCGCCCGCCCCGCGAAACGGCACCGGGCCCGCACGGAGGGTCACTCCCCGCGGGCCCGGTCACCGGCTCACGTCACCTCACGTCCCGCTGCGCTGCCCCGGCAGACTCGCCCGGCTCGGCACGTACGCCTCCCGCCCGTTGTCCGGCGCGGCCGACGCCGACGCGGACAGGGCCGGGGACGATCCGACCGCGCTCGCCGCCGCCGTACGGCGGGACTGGAGCGGGACCGGGTGCTCCGGATGCAGCGAGGCGGGCGGCTGGCCGGGATGCCCCGGGTGCCCGGACATGCCGGGCCCCGGACCGCCCGGGGCGGCCTCGGTGTCCTGCGGCCGCTCGCCCTGCGGGCGCCGGGCGCGGTAGGCCGCCCGGTACGCGGCCGGCGACGAGCCCAGCTGGCGGCGGAAGTGCCCGCGCAGGGCGACCGGCGACCGGAAGCCGCAGCGCCCCGCCACCTCGTCCACCGAGTAGTCCGACGTCTCCAGCAGACGCTGCGCCTGGAGCACCCGCTGCGTGATCAGCCACTGCAGCGGCGCGCTCCCGGTCAGCGAGCGGAAGCGGCGGTCGAACGTACGACGGCTCATGTACGCGCGTGCCGCCAGCGTCTCCACGTCGAACTGTTCGTGGAGGTGCTCCAGCGCCCAGGCGACGACCTCGGCGAGCGGGTCGGCGCCGATCTCCTCCGGTAAAGACCTGTCGAGATAGCGCTCCTGGCCGCCGCTTCGGCGCGGGGGCACGACGAGACGCCGGGCCAGGGCCCCTGCCGCCTCGTTGCCGTGGTCCGTGCGCACGATGTGCAGGCACAGGTCGATGCCCGCGGCGGTGCCTGCCGACGTCAGCACGTCGCCGTCGTCGACGAACAGCTCCCGCGGATCGACGTGCACCGACGGATAGCGTTTCGCCAGCGTCGGCGCGTACATCCAGTGTGTCGTCGCGGGCCGGCCGTCCAGCAGGCCCGCCGCCGCCAGGACGAAGGCGCCGGTGCACAGCCCGACGATGCGGGCGCCCTCCTCGTGTGCCCGGCGCAGCGCGTCGAGCGCCTCGTCCGGTGGCGGAGAAGTGATCGAACGCCAGGCCGGTACGACGACCGTACCCGCGCGTGAGATCGCTTCCAGGCCATGCGGCGCGGTGAGTTCCAGGCCCCCTGTGGTCCGCAGTGGGCCGTCCTCGCCGCCGCACACCAGCAGGCGGTAGCGCGGTACGCCGGCGTCCTGGCGGTCGATCCCGAACACCGACAAAGGTATGGAACTCTCGAAGATGGGGCCGCCGCTGAACAGCAGCACCGCGACGATCTCCTTGCGACGTCGCCCGGAAAGCTTCCGGGCCGCGGCTTCCGGCGCGGCAGTGGAGTCGTGGCTCATACTGCTAAGCCCCCCTCGGTGGTCGCGGCTCCTCGGTTGTGTCGCTCCTGCACGTTTCCCCTCGGTCCTGCACGAGTCCCCCGCCGTAGACAGTCAAGATCGAATCTACTGTGTCCCGTCGCGCCGCAGTGGCCGGTTCGGCACTCGGCACATTGTCGACTTGGCAACTTGGCGTGAAGCATTCGATCACGAAGCGTTGCACTCGTGGGGCGTGCAGGGAAGTGCGCCTTGTCGCAGTGGCCAATCCGCGTAGGGTGCGCGACACCCCGAAGGCCCTTTCCGTGCAGGTCGAACGGGGGTTGGGGGGTGCTCGGGGAGGGTGTTGTGCGGGTGCGAGAAGTTGGCTGAAAAGCAGCGTGCGTGTGCGCGGAAACCGGTCAGCCGACCGGTGTATCCCCGCCAGTGTGCCGTCCACCGCGGTGCGACCCCGTTCCGGTGCGGTGGTGCCGCCCCCGGTGGGGTGCCCGGTCCTCGGCCGCCAGCCGGGCCGCGCCCCGCTCGGACTGCCGCAGCAGGACCCGGCACGCGCCCGTGACGGCCGCGAGCCCGAGAGCCGTGCCGGCGGCGCCGGCCAGGGAGGCGCCGTACGCGAGGAGCACGAGGGGGACGAGCAGGCAGCTGAAGGCAGCCCAGCGAACCACGTCCGTCGCGGTGTCCCGCGGCGGCGGGGCCGCGCGGTCCGCCTCGGCGGCGGGGCGGGGTCCGGGCATGCGTGCTCCCTGTGGCGTGACTCACGGGGTTCAACGCGCGGCAGGTGAGCAGGTCACTGTGTGACCCGACCACCCCCACAGGTAAGTGAACCCTGTGCAAACCGCCTGTACAGCGCAGCAACCATTGCGTTACGGGCGCCGCCTCGTGCATGCTCCCTGGATCCCGCACGCACGGCGGGCGGGATCTGGGCTAAGGAGGCGTGCCGCCGTACCCTTGGGGGTATGGGGTTGGGAAGACCATTCCCGGACACAGCTCCGCCGCACACTGTTGTCCCTCCCATAAAGGATCACAACGCCGAGACAGCCATGGCCGGTCACGAATTCTTCGAACCCGCGGACCGCAAGCGGCCCGTCGCCGACCCCACGGCGGCCGAGCCCCTGGCGGCTGAAGAGTCACGCCACTCCTGCGATCCCGCCTTCAAGCACGGCGTCGTCGTCGGCTTCGACGGCTCCACGTCCAGTGAGCGCGCCCTGGCGTACGCGATCGGCATGGCCCATCGCTCCGGGTCGGGCCTGATCATCGTCCATGTCGCCAACCGGCTGCCGACCACGGTGTGGGCCGGCTGCGAGCCGCCGGTGTTCGTGGATGTGCCGGACCACCGGACCGAGGTGCTCGGTCTTGAGCTGGCCTGTGCGGACTACCTCGCCGAGGTGCCCTGGATCCTGGTCGAGCGCGGCGGCGACATCTGCCACGAACTCGAAGAGGTCGGCCGGGAGTACGAGGCCGACGCGATCGTCGTCGGGTCGACCCACGGCCTCGTCGGGCGGATCTTCGGTTCGGTCGCCGGGCGGCTCGCCAAGCGGGCGCAGCGGCCCGTCATCGTCATTCCCTGAGCATTCCCGGGCATTGCCTGAGCGCCAACGCGGCAGGGCTGTTCCTGCTGTTGTTCGATTGGCGCACTGGCCCACAGTGGTTCCGCGACGCGCTGCGGGCCGGGGAGTGACGGCCACCGGCTAGGGAGTCGGGCGGCTTCCCGGCGATGAAAACGGACCCCCCGCGCTGGTTGGCAGCGCGTGGGGTCCGTCCGCTTTGTGTGGCCCCGCGCCCCTGAAAAGAAGGCCCCTACTCCACCGTCACCGACTTGGCGAGGTTCCTCGGCTTGTCGATGTCGCGGCCGAGGGCCAAGGCCGTGTGGTAGGCGAGGAGTTGGAGGGGGATGCCCAGCAGGATGGGGTCGAGTTCGTCCTCGTTCTTCGGGACGACGATGGTTTCGTCGGCCTTCTCCTGGTGCTGGTGGGCCACCGCGAGGATCTTGCCGCTGCGGGCCTTGATCTCCTCCATGGCCGCGCGGTTCTTCTCCAGGAGATCGTCGTCGGGGACGATCGCGACGGTGGGGAGGGCCGGCTCGATCAGGGCCAGGGGGCCGTGCTTGAGCTCGGAGGCGGGGTAGGCCTCGGCGTGGATGTAGGAGACCTCCTTGAGCTTCAGGGAGGCCTCGCGGGCCACCGGGTAGCCCCGCACCCGGCCGATGAAGAGCATCGAGCGGGCCTCGGCGAACTGCAGGGCCAGCTTCCTGACGTCGTCCTCGTGCTCCATGATCTCGGCGATCTGGGCGGGCAGCTTGCGCAGGCCCTCGATGATCCGCTTGCCGTCGCGGACCGAGAGGTCGCGGGTGCGGCCCAGGTGGAGGGCGAGGAGCGCGAAGGCGACCGTGGTGTTCGTGAAGCACTTCGTGGAGACGACGCAGACCTCCGGGCCCGCGTGGACGTAGATGCCGCCGTCGGCCTCGCGGGCGATCGCGGAGCCGACCACGTTCACCACGCCCAGGACCCGCGCGCCCTTGCGCTTGAGCTCCTGCACGGCGGCGAGGACGTCGTAGGTCTCGCCGGACTGGGAGACGGCGATGTAGAGGGTGTCGGGGTCGACGACCGCGTTGCGGTAGCGGAACTCCGAGGCCGGCTCGGCGTCGGCGGGGATGCGGGCCAGCTCCTCGATCATCTGGGCGCCGATCATGCCCGCGTGGTACGAGGTGCCGCAGCCGAGGATCTTCACGCGGCGGATGCGGCGGGCCTCGCGGGCGTCGAGGTTGAGGCCGCCCAGGTGCACGGTGGAGAAGCGGTCGTCGATGCGGCCGCGCAGCACGCGGTCCACGGCCTCGGCCTGCTCGTGGATCTCCTTGTGCATGTAGGTGTCGTGGCCGCCCATGTCGTAGGAGGCCGCCTCCCACTCCACGGTGGTGGGCTCCGCGGTGGTGCGGGTGCCCTCCGTCGTGTAGGTGCGGAAGTCGTCGGCCTTCAGGGTGGCCATCTCGCCGTCGTCCAGCGTGACGACCTGGCGGGTGTGGGCGACCAGGGCGGCTATGTCGGAGGCGACGAACATCTCCTTCTCGCCGATGCCGAGGACGACCGGGGAGCCGTTGCGGGCGACGACGATCCGGTCGGGGAAGTCGGCGTGCAGTACGGCGATGCCGTAGGTGCCCTCGATGAGCCGGAGGGTCTCGCGGACCTTGTCCTCCAGCTTCGTCGCCTGCGAGCGGGCGATGAGGTGGGTGAGGACCTCGGTGTCGGTCTCGGAGAGGAACTCGACGCCGTCCGCCTCCAGCTTGCGGCGCAGGTCGGCGGCGTTGTCGATGATGCCGTTGTGGACGACGGCGACCTTGCCCTCGGCGTCGAGGTGCGGGTGGGCGTTGACGTCGGAGGGGGCGCCGTGGGTGGCCCAGCGGGTGTGGGCGATGCCGGTCGTTCCCTTGAAGCGGGCCGGGACCCTGGCCTCCAGATCGCGGACGCGGCCCTTGGCCTTGACCATCTTCAGGCCGGAGGCCTTCGGGGACGTGATGACGACGCCCGCGGAGTCGTACCCGCGGTACTCCAGGCGCTGGAGGCCCTCAAGGAGGAGGGGAGCGACGTCACGCTTCCCGATGTAACCGACGATGCCGCACATATATACGCGTTCCTAGCCGTAGACGATGCGCCGCAGCTGCCGGAGCGAGAGCTCCGGCGGTGCCACCGCGCGATATTTGAGATCCGCCTCGATCCGCTCGAAGATCGCCGCGTTCACCAGGCCCTGGGCCTGGAGCTCGCGGTGGCGGCGACGGACGTACTCCTCGGTCGTCTCGTCGAAGTAGGCGAGCACGTCCTGGATCACGCGCAGCGCCTCGCCCCGGCTGAGGGGCGTGGACCGCGTCAGATGATCAACGAGTTCGTCGTGCACCCGGTAGATCCTGAGGCACTCGCGGCTCTTACGCAAGAATTCTGCCCGGTTTCGGGCAGCGGGCGGTGGGGATCCCTTGGGGGAACGTTGAACCTGTCATGAGCGCCTGTTCGTGAGGCGTCCACCGGGCGGCCGGTGTCCCGTTGCCCGAGGCGTCGATTTTTGGACGCCATGGACATTCCTCGTATGGGCGTACCCGAGCGGCTCGCCGAGCGCATGAGCATGGCCGAGCAGCACGAGTACCTGCGCGCCAGATTCTCCCGGCGCACGATGATCAGAGGCGGTGCCGTCACGCTCGGCGCCGTCACCGGTGGCGCGTTCGTACCGGGCGCCACCGCCCAGGCAGCCGTGCCGAGCGGACGGACGGGCACCGAGACCGTCGACGGCGCCCATGTGGCCCCCTTCGGCCGCCACCTCGCCTACGGCACCGACCCGCGCACCGAGATGAGCGTCTCCTGGCAGGTGCCGGTCGCCGTCAAGAAGCCGTTCATCCGGATCGGCGCCCACCCCACGGACCTCTCCCGGAAGATCGACGCCGAGGTCCGCACCCTCTTCACGCCCGCCGGGGTCGGCGCGAGCGGCAACCACACCCAGTACTACGTCCACGCCAGGCTGACCCACCTGCGCCCGGGCCGGACGTACTACTACGGCGTCGGCCACCAGGGCTTCGACCCGGCCGAACCCCACCTGCTGGGCACCCTCGGCACCTTCACCACCGCCCCCGCGCACAAGACGCCGTTCACCTTCACGGCCTTCGGCGACGAGGGCGTCAGCTATCACGCGCTCGCCAACAACAGCCTCCTCCTCGGCCAGAACCCGGCCTTCCACCTGCACGCCGGCGACATCGCGTACGGCGACCCGGCCGGCCAGGGCCGGACCGACGACACCGGCTTCGACTCGCGCGTGTGGGACCAGTTCCTCGCCCAGACCGAGTCCGTCGCCAAGTCCGTGCCCTGGATGCCCGCCTACGGCAACCACGACATGGAGGCCTGGTACTCGCCGGGCGGCTACGGCGGCGAGGAGGCCCGCTGGACCCTCCCGGACAACGGCCCCGACAAGAAGAACCTCCCGGGCGTCTACTCCTTCGCCTACGGCAACACGGCCGTCATCTCGCTCGACGCCAACGACATCTCCTTCGAGATCCCGGCCAACCTCGGCATCTCGGGCGGCACCCAGACCACATGGCTGGAAGCCCAGCTGAAGAAGTACCGGGCCGCGCCCGACATCGACTTCGTCGTCGTGTTCTTCCACCACTGCGCCTACTGCACCTCCACCTCCCACGCCTCCGAAGGCGGGGTCCGGCAGGAGTGGGTGCCGCTGTTCGAGAAGTACACCGTGGACCTGGTCATCAACGGCCACAACCACCAGTACGAGCGCACCGACGTCATCAAGGGCGACAAGGTCACCAGGAAGCTCCCGATCGGCGGCACGGCCTACCCCGAGACCGACGGCGTGGTGTACGTGACGGCCGGCGCGGCGGGCCGCAGCCTCTACGCGTTCAGCGCCCCGCTGTCGTACGAGGGCAACGAGCACGACGTGGACTCCGTGTCCTCGTTCGTCAACGTCAAGGGCGGCAAGCAGAACGAGACCGTCACCTGGTCGCGGGTGCGCTACCTCGACTACTCCTTCCTGCGCGTGGACGTCACGCCCGCGCCGAAGGGACGCCTGGCCACGCTGACGGTGCGCGGCATCGCCGAGACCGGTGACCAGGTGGACCACTTCACGGTGGCGCGCCGGGCGAAGTAGCGCCCGCACGTAGCGTCCCAGGGATGTTCCGGGGGGCTACATCCGGTTGAGGATCGCCTGCTTGGCCAGGGCGAACTCGTCGTCCGTCAGGACGCCCGTGCGGTGCAGGTCACCGAGTTCGCGCAGGCGGCGCAGCAGGGCGTCGTGATCGTCCTCGGCGGACGCGACCGGGGGAGAGGGCAGTTCCGGTCGCGCGTCCGGTACGTCGGCGGCGGCCCGGGCCGGGTGCGGAAGCCTGGCCTGGACCGCCGCCGCGACCAGCGCCATCAGCGGGTCCTTCCGGAAGCCCCACAGCTCCACGGCGTTGGGGTCGTACTTGGGCGGGGCCTTGGTGGGCGTGTTGCGCACGGTGAAGCGGAGGTAGCCGTTCTCCAGGCCGGCGGCCGGGTGCCACTCCACACCCGTGATGTCGGTGAGCAGGAGCGTGCGGGCACCGGCGGCGGCCTTGGCGTCCTCCGCCTTCCAGTTCCACTCCAGGCGTATGCGCTCGCCGTCGAAGCCGGCGGTACCGTCCCCGGCGGAGACCGACAGGGGGACGGAGGGGCCCGGCAGCAGGTATGTGTCGACCGGGTCGGCGGGCACCTGGTCGAGGAGCAGGGCGCCCCGGACCTCGTCCGTGAAGTACTCGGCGACGCCGTAGCGGTCGGACTCGACGATCAGCTGGTACGGGTCGTGGGGCTCGGTGAGCCGGCCGCCCGTGGCGTGCAACAGGGGGTCGGCGCCTTCGCGCAGACGGAGCCTGAGCCGCCCGGCCTTCTTGCCCTGCTCGAAGGAGATCCCGGCCAACGCCCCCAGCGGGACGACCAGTTCACCCAGCTCCCTGCGCAGCAGACTGACGCTCCTGTCCCGCCCCGGGGTCAGCCGCAGGGCGTCGCCGTCGAAGGCCCATGTGCCGTCCTTCTGGATGATTTCCGCCATGGGGTGGATTGTTCCACCGGTTCCGCGAGAGAGTGGTCCAGACCTCTTGGGGCTTCATGGCTCATGGAAGGGACACGCTTGTGAGAGACGGCCGTGCGCGACCGTGCCGCAGAACGCTTCGCCTTCTCGGTTCCCTGCTGCTGGTCGGGACGGGCCTCTCCATGACAGGGGCCGTCCCCGCGCAGGCGACAGCGCCCACCCCGCTCGACCGGGTGATCCCCGCGCCCGCCTCGGTCGCCCCGGGCGGTTCCCCCTACCGGATCACCCGCGGCACGCACATCCACGTCGACGGCTCGCCGGAGGCGCGGGGCGTCGCCGAGTACCTCGCGGCCCTCCTGCGGCCCTCGACCGGCTACCGCCTCCCCGTCACCGACCACGGCGCCGGGGGCATCCGGCTGCGCCTCGCCCAGGGCCCCTTCGGCGCCGAGGGCTACCGCCTCGACAGCGGCCGGGGTGGCGTCACCATCACCGCGGCCCGGCCCGCCGGTCTCTTCCACGGCGTCCAGACGCTGCGCCATCTCCTCCCCGCGGCCGTCGAGAAGGACACCGTCCAGCCCGGCCCCTGGCTGATCGCCGGCGGCACCGTCCAGGACCGTCCGCGCTACGGCTGGCGCGGCGCCATGCTCGACGTCTCCCGGCACTTCTTCACCGTCGACCAGGTCAAGCGCTTCATCGACCAGCTCGCCCTCTACAAGATCAACAAGCTGCATCTTCACCTCAGCGACGACCAGGGCTGGCGCATCGCCATCGACTCCTGGCCGCGCCTCGCGACGTACGGCGGCTCCACGGAGGTCGGCGGCGGTCCCGGCGGCCACTACACCAAGGCCCAGTACAAGGAGATCGTGCGGTACGCCGCCTCCCGCTACCTGGAGGTCGTCCCCGAGATCGACATGCCGGGCCACACCAACGCGGCCCTAGCCTCCTACGCCGGCTTGAACTGCGACGGCGTCGCACCCCCGCTGTACACCGGCACCGAGGTCGGCTTCAGCTCGCTGTGCGTCGGCGAGGAGAGCACGTACGACTTCGTGGAGGACGTGGTCCGGGAACTCGCGGCGCTCACGCCGGGGCGTTATCTGCACATCGGGGGCGACGAGGCGGACTCCACCAGCCATGAGGACTACGTCAAGTTCATGGACCGGGTGCAGCCGGTCGTCGCGGAGTACGGCAAGACGGTCGTCGGCTGGCATCAGCTGACCGGTGCGACACCTGCGACCGGGGCGCTCGTCCAGTACTGGGGGCTCGACAGCACCAGTGCGGAGGAGAAGGCGCGGGTGGTGAAGGCCGCGCAGGAGGGGACGGGGCTGATTCTGTCTCCGGCCGACCGTGTGTATCTCGACATGAAGTACACGCGGGACACGCCGCTGGGATTGTCCTGGGCAGGGTACGTCGAGGTGCGGCGGTCCTACGACTGGGATCCGGGGGCTTATCTGCCGGGGGTGCCGGAGGGGGCTGTGCGGGGGGTGGAGGCGCCGTTGTGGACGGAGACGATCGAGGACTCCGGGCAGGTTGAGTACATGGCGTTTCCGCGGTTGCCGGGGGTTGCGGAAGTGGGGTGGTCGGCGGCCGGCTCGCGGGACTGGGAGCGGTACAAGGTGCGGTTGGCTGCGCAGGCTGAGCGGTGGAAGGCCCTGGGGGTGGAGTGGTATCGGTCGCCGCAGGTGCCGTGGGGGGCGGCTGGGCGGTGATTCGACTGCGGGCCGGTGGGGGCTTGTCGCGCAGTTCCCCGCGCCCCTAAGACATGCGCAGTTCCCCGCGCCCATGAAAGGACGGGCACCCCGGAGGACCGTGCTCCGGGGTGCCCGTCTGCTGTGGGGGTCAGAACTCTGCGATCGGGTTCTTCAGGGTGCCGGCCAGCTGGAGGGCGCCGGACGGGTCCGAGAGGTCGACCATCTGTGCGTTGTTGCGCAGTTGGAGGCGGTTGAGGCAGGACAGGGCGAACTCGGGGGCGAACATGTCGTACTGCTTGAACTTGCCGGCGAGGCCGGGCATCGAGTCCTGGTAGGCGCGGGTGACCTCCGCGACCGTGCGCCAGAAGCCGTCCTCCTCCAGGATGCCCTCGGAGGCGAGGTTCGCCGCCAGGAAGCGGAAGAAGCAGTCGAAGACGTCCGTGAAGACCGACAGGAGCTTCTTGTCCTCCGGGACCTCCACGCGCAGCCGCTCCACCGCCGGCGGCAGGACCGCGTCCGGGTCCATGACGGCGATCTCCTCGGCGATGTCCTTGAAGATCGCGCGCTGTACGACCCCGTCCTTCAGCACGAGGATGACGTTCTCGCCGTGCGGCATGAAGACCAGGTCGTAGGCGTAGAAGCTGTGCAGGAGGGGCGTGAAGTAGGCCTGGAGGTAGCGGCGCAGCCACTCGGCGGGGGTGAGGCCCGACTGCTCGATCAGCGCGCCCGCGACCGACGCGCCCTCGTGGTCGACATGGACCAGGGACGCCATGGTGGCCAGGGACTCGCCGTCCTTCAGGGACGGCACCGGGCTCTCCCGCCACAGCGCGGCGAGCATCTTGCGGTACGGCGAGTAGCGGTCCGTCGCCCGCTCGTACTCCAGGTGCCGGTAGCCGACGGCGGCGCGCTCCCGGATGATCGACAGGCCGGTCGACTTCAGGACCGGGTCCTCGTCGATGAGTTGGGCCAGCCAGTCGTTGATCGCGGGCGTGGCCTCCATGTAGGCGGCCGACAGCCCGCGCATGAAGCCCATGTTGATGACGGACAGAGCCGTCTTCACATAGTGCTTCTCGGGGCTGGACTTGTTGAAGAACGTCCGGATGGACTGCTGGGCCAGGTACTCGTCGTCGCCCTCGCCGAGGCACACGAGGTGCCCCCGGGCCACCTCGGCCGCGAAGGTGACGGTGAGTTTGTTCCACCACTGCCAGGGGTGGACGGGGACGAGGAGGTAGTCGGCCGGGTCCAGGTCCTTCTCGCGCAGGACGCCGTGGAAGCGGTCGACGGTCTGCGCGCCCAGCTCCTCGCGCAGGAACGACTCGTACTCGACGCCGACCCCGGCCGTGAACGCGGCGCGTGAGCGGTGGGCCGCGAGCCAGACGAGCCGGACCGGGCTCGCCGTCTCCGGCGCGTACGACAGGTACTCGTGGACGCCGAAGCCGAGCCGGCCGTTGTTGGCCACGAAGCAGGGGTGGCCCTCGGTCATGCCGGTCTCGATGGCCTGGAAGTCGCCGCGCGCGAGCTCGGCGGCCGTGGTCCGCGGCTTGGTGAGCTTGTAGCAGGTGCCCGAGAGGGTGGAGGAGATCTCCTCCAGGTAGACGGGCAGGATGTCGTCGCTCAGTCCGAGGGACTTCTGCATCTCGATGAAGAAGTCCAGGGCGGCGAGGGGGAGTTCGGTACCGTCCCGGTGCCGGGTGATCGACTCGGCGTCGACCTGCCAGTGGTCGAGGGCGCGGCGCGTGGCCGTGAAGCTGTACCGGGTCTGGCCGTCGTCGCTGCGGACGACGTAACCGTCCCCGTCCTGCTCGGGGGTGATCAGGCGCTCGTGCGCGAACTCGGCGAGTGCCTTGCGGAGCAGGAGGCGGTTGGCCCGCGCCCAGCGGTGGGGGGACAGATGCGCTACGGCGTCGGACAGGGTCATACGGCTACTCCTCGGGCGGCCACGAACTGTTCTCGCGTGCAGAAACTCAGCAGCGCGCGCTTCTCCGGCTTGTCGATCTCGCGCGCGGGCACGAAGCCGACGGCCTCGTTGAGCGCGTGCACGGCCTTGTTGCTCACGTCGGGCTCCACCACGACACGGCGGGTGCGCGGGTCGGCGAACAGCTCGTCCATCACGGCCGTGATCACGGCCCGGGTGAAGCCGTGGATCGGGCGGTCGGTCGGCGCGACCAGGAAGTGCATGCCGACGTCGCCGGGCTCCGGGTCGTACAGTCCGGTCAGCTCGACGTACCGGGGGTCGTACTTCTCCATCAGGAACGCCGGCCGGCCCTTGTGCAGGCCGAGGTAGGCGTCGTGGTGCTCGTGCGCCGCGATGCGCATGTACTCGCGCTCGACGTCCTGGAGTTTCGCGTCCCGCATCATCCAGTAGGCCGCCTTGGGGTGGGTGACCCAGGAGTGCAGGAGCTCGGCGTCCTTCAGGGGGTCGAGCGGGCGGATGGCGAAGGTGCCGATGCCGGTGGTGGCGCTCATACCGCGAACTCCTGGAAGGCGATCGTCTTCTCGACCGGGTAGTACTCGGTGCCGAGCAGCTCGCGGATGATGTACGCGTTCCGGTACGGGCCCATGCCGAGGTCGGGGCTGGTGATGCTGTGGGTGTGGACGCCGGCGTTCTGGAGGAAGATGCCCCGGCCGGTGACGTCGATGGCGTAGTTGCGGGCGACGTCGAAGTTGCCCCGGGAGTCGTAGACCAGTCGGTCGCGCACGGGCGTGAGGAACTCCGGCTCGGCGTACCGGTAGCCCGTGGCCAGGACCAGGCCCTCGGAGGTCAGCTCGAAGTCCTTGCCCTGCTCCTCCTGGCGGAAGCCGAGCGTGTACGTGCCGTTCTCGTACGCCGCGCTGGTCAGGGAGGAGTTGGTGAGCAGCCGCGTGGGCACGGGACCGCCGAGGTTCTTCTGGTAGAGCAGGTCGAAGATCTCGTTGATCAGGTCGCCGTCGATGCCCTTGAACAGGCCCTTCTGCTCGGCCGTGAGGCGGTAGCGGGTGTCCTCGGGCAGCTCGCGGAAGTAGTCGGCGTACTCCGGTGACGTCATCTCCAGCGTGAGCTTGGTGTACTCCAGCGGGAAGAAACGCGGGGAGCGGGTGACCCAGTTGAGCCGGTAGCCGTGGACGTCGATCTCGCCGAGCAGGTCGTAGTAGATCTCGGCGGCCGACTGGCCCGAGCCGACGAGCGTGATCGAGTCCTTCTGCTGGAGCTCCGCCTTGTGGCTCAGGTAGCGGGAGTTGTGGATGAAGTCGCCGCCCAGGCTCCGGCAGGCCTCGGGGATGTGGGGCGGGGTGCCCGTGCCGAGGACGAGGTGACGGGCGCGGAAGACGTCTCCGGCTTCCGTGTGCACGACGTAGAGGTCGTCCTCGTACCGGACTTCCGTCACCGTCGTGCCGAAGCGGATGGTGCTCAGCCGGTTCGCGGCCCAGCGGCAGTAGTCGTCGTACTCGACGCGCAGCGGGTAGAAGTTCTCGCGGATGTAGAACGAGTACAGCCGGCCCTTCTCCTTCAGGTAGTTCAGGAAGGAGTACGGGGACGTGGGGTCGGCGAGGGTGACCAGGTCCGACATGAACGGGGTCTGGAGATGGGCGCCGTCGAGGAACATCCCCGCGTGCCACTCGAAGTCGGGCTTCGACTCCAGGAAGACCCCGTCGAGTTCGTCGATCGGTTCGGTGAGGCAGGCCAGCCCGAGGTTGAAGGGGCCGAGCCCGATGCCCACGAAGTCATGGATTCTGTTCGGGTTCTCAGGACGCGCGGTCAAGGGACTCTCCCAGGTACTGCTCGGCGTGGCCGGCGATCAGATCGAGGACGGCGGCGATGTCGGACGCCTGCGTCTCGGGGTTGAGCAGGGTGAACTTCAGGTAGTGGCGGGCGCCGACCTTGGTGCCCGCGACGATGGCGTCGCCGGAGGCGAACAGGGCCTTGCGGGCGTGGAGGTTGGCGCGGTCGATCTCGGCGGGGTCGGTGACGGACGCCGGGATGTAGCGGAAGACCAGGGTGGACAGGCTCGGCTCGACGACGACGTCGAAGCGCGGGTCGGCGGCGAGCAGCTTCCAGCCCTCCCGGGCCAGCTCGCACACCTCGTCGAAGAGCTGCCCGATGCCGTCGGCGCCCATGGTCCTCAGCGTCATCCAGAGCTTGAGGGCGTCGAAGCGGCGGGTGGTCTGCAGGGACTTGTCCACCTGGTTGGGGATACGTTCCTGCACCATGCGGCGCGGGTTCAGGTAGTCGGCGTGGTAGGTGGCGTGCCGGAGCGTGGCGGCGTCGCGGACCAGTACGGCGGACGAACTCACCGGCTGGAAGAAGGCCTTGTGGTAGTCCACGGTGACGGAGTCGGCGCGCTCGATGCCGCTCAGCCGGTCCCGGTGCTTCAGGGAGGCGAGCAGGCCGCAGCCGTAGGCGGCGTCGACGTGCATCCAGGTGGCGAACTGCTCGCACAGCTCGGCGATCTCGGGCAGCGGGTCGATCGAGCCGAAGTCGGTGGTGCCGGCGGTGGCGACGACGGCCATGGGGACGAGGCCGTCCTGCGTGCAGCGCTCCAGCTCGCGGGCGAGGGCGACGGTCCGCATGCGCTTGTCGTGGTCGACGGGTACGGAGACCACGGAGTCCTGGCCCAGGCCCAGCAGCTTCGCGGACTTCTGCACGCTGAAGTGGCTGACCTCGGAGGCGAAGACGCGCAGTTTCGCGAGGGAGTCCGTCTTGCTCTCCTCGCGGGCCAGCAGCAGCGCCTGGAGGTTGGACTGGGTACCGCCGGAGGTGAACACGCCGTCGGCTGCGGGGCCGAGGCCGATGCGCTCGGTCGTCCAGTCGATCAGTTTGCGCTCGATGAGGGTGCCGCCGGCCGACTGGTCCCAGGTGTCCAGGGAGGAGTTCACGGCGGACAGCACGGCCTCGCCGAGCACGGCCGGGATGACGACCGGGCAGTTGAGGTGGGCCAGGTAGCGGGGGTGGTGGAAGTAGACCGCGTCCCGGAGGTAGACGTCCTCCAGTTCGTCGAGCACCGCGGTGGTGTCGTGCAGCGGCTTGTCGAGGTCGATCGCGTCGATGGCGGGAGCGAGGGCGTCGACGGTGATGCCGGTGAACGGCCGTTCGGTGGTGGCGATTCTGGCGGCCACCCGCTCGACTCCGTCGGTCACGGAGCGGCGGTACTGCTCCGCGGTGGTGTCGTTGAGCAGGTGCGAGCGCATGTGGGGGTCCTCCGGTGGGGACAGTCCGGTGCGGGACAGGGCGGGCTGCCTCGCGAGTTACTTAGGTAAGCCTAACCTAAGTGACAGTCAGAGCCGAGGGCGGGCGGTGGGCTACCCCTCGGCCCGCAACTGCTCCTCGCTCACGCCGCGACGCCAGTAGCCGACGAACGTCACCCGGCGGCGGTCGATCCCTCGCTCGCGCACGAAGTGCCGGCGCAGCTCCTTCACACAGCCGGACTCGCCGGCGATCCAGACGTACGGCCGCTCGGCCGGGGGCAGTTGCGCCTCGCGGAGGGCGTCGAGGACCATGGCGGAGCCCTCGTGGCCCTTCTCCTCGCGCACGAGCCAGGTGATCTCGGCGTCCGCCTCGGTCGCCAGGTCCTGGATGTCCCCGGCGTGCGGCACCTCCAGCCAGACCCGGGCGCGGGTGCCGGCCGGCAGCGACTCGACGATGGCCGAGGCGGCGGGTACGGCGGTCTCGTCGCCCCAGACGACCACGAGGTCGGTGTCCTCGGGCGGCCGGAAGCGGATCGCCCGGTTGTCGGCGACGGCCGGCCCGAGCAGCAGCACCCGGTCTCCGGCGGCGGCCCCGGCGGCCCAGCGGGAGGCGGGGCCGGCCTGGACCCGGGCGCCAGGCTCGATGCCGTGCAGGGCGAAGTCGATGTCGATCTCGTCCGGGTCGCGGCGCAGCTCCCGCAGGGTGTACGACCGCATCACGGCCCGTACGTCGTCCGGCAGTTCACGCCAGCCCTGCCACCACCCGTCCCCGAGCTCCAGCGGCACGACCGGCTCGGGCTGCCCGGGGTGGGGCAGGAACAGCGACAGCGACTGGTCACGCCCGCCGGAATGAAAGGCGTGCAGATCGGGCCCGCCGAAGGTGACACGGACCAGGGACGGACCGAGCCGCCTCGTCCGCACGACCTGAAGCGAGAAGAAACGGAACGGAGCGGCTACGGCGGTGGTCATGAGGGCTCCTGAGTCATGGTCAGGGGGTTGGGCGACTTACCGAGGGGTGCGGGGCGAGGCGCTACGGGGCGGTGTCGATCGCGGCTCCGCCGCGTGGGCGCCACAGGCCACAACGGACCCGCACGCGCCAACACAACTCGACGCCCCACCCACAGGCTGCGCTAGGCGACCTTCTTGGCCGTCTCGATGGCCTTCGCCAGGTCCTCCACCAACGGCACGCACTTGTCGTACGACAGAATCGGCTCGGCCGAACGCGAGATGACCTGCCCGGCCTTCACCGCCGGCAGCTTCTTCCACGTCGCCTCGGTGATGTTCGCCGGCTGGATCGCCGAGGACCGGTCGTCCATCATGATGACGTCGGCCGCGTACTTGTCGACGTTCTCCCAGCTCAGGCTCTCGAACCAGCCGCCGCCCTTCGCCTTGGCCTTCTCCGGCGGCTCGACGAAGTTCACGCCGAGGGCCTTGAAGTACTCCAGGTCGACGGAGAGGTTGGTGCCGGAGACGTAGAAGAGCTCCTGGCTCGCGGAGCCGGCCATCACCTTGATGTCGGGGTGTGCCTTGGCGGCCTTGCGCAGCCGCTCGGAGGCCTCCTCGAACCGCTTCTTCGCGTCGGTGACCTTCGCGGCCTTCATGTCGCCGCCGAGGGACTCGGCCAGCTCCCACATGCGCTGGAGCGGGGCGGTGAGCTGACGGTCGTAGACGGAGATGCCGACGCTCGGGGCGAGTTTGGCGATCTTGTCCTTGGAGGACTCGGGGACGTACCAGAGGGTGCCGGCGGAGTCGAACATGGTGCTGATCAGCACGTCGGGGGCGAGGGCGGCGTACTTCTCGACGTTGAACTGGTCCCAGGAGTTGCCGAGGATGGTCACCTTGCTGATGTCCATGTCGCCGGCCTGGACGTCGGGCTTGCCGTCCTGCGTTCTGGTGGGACCGAAGACGCCCTTGACGGAGACGCCGTAGTCGTACAGGGCGGCGGCGACGCCGGTGAAGGCGACGATGTTCGCGGGGACGTGGTCGAGCTGCACGTTCTTGCCGCGGTCGTCCTTGAAGGACCACGGGCCGGACTTGGCGGACGCCTTCGAGTCCGAGCCGCCGTCCGTCGAGTCCTCACTGCCGCACGCGGTCACGAGCGCACCGAGTCC
Source organism: Streptomyces sp. NPDC007991 (assembly GCF_042958445.1). Lineage (NCBI taxonomy): Bacteria > Bacillati > Actinomycetota > Actinomycetes > Kitasatosporales > Streptomycetaceae > Streptomyces > Streptomyces sp. NPDC007991. The sequence continues at coordinate 805,085 of NZ_JBIBJD010000002.1, read as the reverse complement.
GAGGGCGCCGCCGGCGGCGAGGATGCCGCGGCGGGAGAGGCGGGCGGTTCTGGCGTTCGACATCGCTGGGTCTGCTTTCGTACGTACGGAGCCACTGCGGGCACGGCTGACAGCCAGTTGGCTGGAATCGAGCTTAGGTTAGCCTAACCTCAAGATGTGTCCAGGGGGCCCTGGTAGCTGTGCCCGTGGGGTGCGGTGGGGATGCGCGACGAGACGGTGATCCGGATCACGGCGGCAGCGCCCAGCGCTCACGTGACGCGCGTTCTGCGTCGCTCGTGTGTCGCTCGCGAGTCTGACGTGAAGATTCGGTGTGGCAGGCGCTGCGGCCGACTGATACGTTCCAGGCGACCATCGAACCGAACACCGGTTCCCCATGCGCGCTTTCACGGGGGAATGCTGCGCCATGTCCTGCGCTGTCCTGCGTGTCACCTTGCCGGCCCAACAGCGTGGCCGGTCGGGCCTCTAGGGCCCTAACCCCCGCTGCTTTCCCCGGGACCCCACGCGCGCGGGGTCCCGCTCGATCCAGCCCCGGAAGGGACACCATCATGAGGAAGCTTCTGTCCACCGCCGTCGCGGGCGGCGCCGCCGCCCTCGCACTTGCCGCCCTGGCCGCGGCACCGGCCTCGGCCGCCACCGCCGACTCGCAGTTCGACGTGGTCTTCCCCGGCCAGAAACCGCAGACCACCTACTACGTTCAGAACACCGGGACCGTGTCCGGCAACATGACCGGCAAGTCCGTCATGAGCTGGCAGATCCTCGACGACCAGGTCGTCGACAACTCCAAGCGGTTCACCAGCTTCAAGATAACGACGCGGATCGAGGAGCGTCTGACCAAGACCAGCGAGGACCACGTCGTCACGTCGAAGACGTGTGACCTGACCAAGCTGGTCAACGACAACTACACGTGGTTCCAGGTGGAGCCCGTGAACACCTGCGTCGCGCCGTCCGCGGTGTACGACGGCGAGGTGTGGTGGTCGACGGACGCGACGATCGTCTACGACATCGAAGGTGACGGCAAGGGCGCCATCACTCAGGAAACCCTCGGTTCGCCTCTGAGCCACGGCTGATGCGTGGGGGCCCGCACCATCGCTGGAGCGGGCCTCCGCCGTAGGTCAGCCCACCAACCCCAACTCCCGTGCGATCAGCATCCGCTGGACCTCGCTCGTGCCCTCGCCGATTTCCAGGATCTTGGAGTCGCGCCACATGCGGGCGACCGGGTACTCGTTCATGAAGCCGTAGCCGCCGTGGATCTGGGTGGCTTCGCGGGCGTTGTCCACGGCGATGGTGGAGGAGTGGAGCTTGGCCAGGGCCGCTTCCTTCTTGAAGGGGGCGCCGGTCACCAGGCGGGCTGCCGCGTCGCGCCAGGCGAGGCGGGCCGTGTGGGCCTTCATCTCCATGTCGGCGATCTTGAACTGGATCGCCTGGTTGGCGGCGATCGGCTTGCCGAAGGCGTGGCGTTCCTTGGCGTACTTGACCGACTCGTCCACGCAGCCCTGCGCCAGGCCCGTCGCCAGGGCCGCGATGGCGATGCGGCCCTCGTCGAGGATGCGGAGGAACTGGGCGTAGCCGCGGCCCTCCTCGCCCAGGAGGTTCGCCGCCGGGACCCGCACGTCCGAGAAGGACAGCTCGCGGGTGTCCGAGGCGTTCCAGCCGACCTTCGAGTACGGGGCCGCGATCGTGAAGCCCGGGGTTCCGGACGGGACGATGATGGAGGAGATCTGCGGCTTGCCCTCCGGGGTGCGGCCGGTGACCGCCGTGACGGTCACCAGGCCCGTGATGTCCGTGCCCGAGTTGGTGATGAAGCACTTGGTGCCGTTGATCACCCACTCGTTCGTCGAGGGGTCCAGGCGGGCCGTCGTGCGGGTCGCGCCCGCGTCGCTGCCGCCGTCCGGTTCCGTCAGGCCGAACGCGCCCAGGAGTTCGCCGGAGCACAGGCGGGGGAGCCATTGCTGTTTCTGGGCCTGGGTGCCATAGCGGAAGATCGGCATCGCGCCGAGCGAGACGCCCGCTTCCAGCGTGATGGCCACCGAGGAGTCGACCCGCGCCAGTTCCTCCAGCGCCACGCCCAGGGCTAGGTAGTCGCCGCCCATCCCGCCGTACTCCTCGGGGAACGGCAGCCCGAACAGGCCCATGCGGCCCATCTCCCGGACGATCTCGTACGGGAAGTCGTGCCGCTCGTAGAAGTCGCCGATCTTCGGCGCCACGACCTCGTGCGCGAACTCCTCGACTGTGCGGCGGAGTTCCTCCAGCTCGGGGGAGAGGCGGTAGTCCATGGTGATCACTGCTCCTCGGTGTCCTCGTGGGACAGGGCTCGGACGGTGCGGGACGGGCTGGGTCGGCCCAGACGGTCGGCCATCCACGTGCTCGTGGCGACGAGGCGGCCGAGGTCGATTCCGGTGTCGATGCCGAGGCCCCGCAGCATCCACACGAGGTCTTCGGTGGCCAGGTTGCCGGTCGCCGACTTGGCGTACGGGCAGCCGCCCAGGCCGCCCGCGGAGGCGTCGACCGTCGTGACGCCCTGCTGGAGGGCCGCGAGCGTGTTGGCGAGGGCCTGGCCGTAGGTGTCGTGGAAGTGGACGCCGAGGGCGGACGGCGGGATTCCCGCTTCGTCGAGGGCCGCGAGGAGCGCGACCACATGGCCCGGGGTCGCCACGCCGATCGTGTCACCCAGGCTCAGTTCGTCGCAGCCCATGTCCAGGAGCGCCTTGCAGACCCGGACCACCTGGGGGACCGGGACCGCGCCTTCCCAGGGGTCGCCGAAGCACATGGAGAGGTAGCCGCGGACATGGACATCCTGGGCCTTCGCCCGGCTCACCACCGGCTCGAACATCGCCAGTGCCTCGTCCACCGTGCGGTTGAGGTTGGCCTTGGCGAAGGACTCCGTGGCGCTGGCGAAGACCGCCACCCGCCGGGCGCCGAGCGTCAGGGCGCGGTCCAGGCCCCTTTCGTTCGGGACGAGGACCGGGAGCGCCACCGGGAGGTCGCCGACCAGGGGGTAGAGCTCTTCCGCGTCCGCCAGTTGGGGGACCCACTTGGGGTGGACGAAGCTCGTCGCCTCGATCGTCGTCAGGCCCGCTTCGGCCAGGCGGCGGATGAACTCCGCCTTGATCCGCGTCGGGACTGTCGCCTTCTCGTTCTGAAGGCCGTCGCGTGCGCCCACCTCGTGGATGCGGACGCGGGTGGGCAGGTCCGTGGTCGGGACCACCATCGGGAGACCGTCGACTGTCATTCCTCCGCCTCCTCCTGCGCCTCCTCGTGCGGTGCGATGACCGCCAGCACCTGGTCCATGGCGACCGTCGAACCCGGGGTCACGTCCAGTTCGGTGACCTTGCCGGCGTGCGGGGCCGAGATGACGTGCTCCATCTTCATCGCCTCCACCACCAGCAGGCTCTGGCCCGCGGTCACCTCGTCGCCGACGGCGACCTTCACCACTGTCACCGTGCCCGGCATGGGCGCGGTCAGCGAGTCGGCGCCCGCGTGGGCCGCGCGGCTGAGGGAGGCGGCCACCGGGTCGTGGTCGCGTACGTGCCAGGCGTCGCCTTCGCGGCCGAGCCAGTCGGCGGCGCGGTGGAAGGTGTGCCGGACGCCGTCCAGCGTGACGGAGACCCGGTCGTCGGTGACCGTGGCGGTGCCGCGCGGGGTGTACTCCACCGGGTCCTGCACCCGCAGGTGGAAGACGGGCGGCTTCCGGGCCCCGCCGAGCCGCCAGCCGCTCGGGACCGAGAAGGGGTCCGTCCAGCCGCCGGGCTCGGGCCGGAGCGCCTCCAGACGCAGGGCGGCTGCCGCCTCGTAGACCTCCTCGGGTACGGCCGTGGAGAGCAGGCCCTGCACCTCCCGCTCGACCAGGCCGGTGTCCAGGTCGCCGGTGACCACCGCCGGGTGGGCGAGCAGCCGGCGCAGGAAGCCGGCGTTGGTCTGCACCCCGAGCGTGACCGTCTCCGCCAGGGCCGAACGGAGCTTGCGCAGGGCGGTCGCGCGGTCGGGGCCGTACGCGATGACCTTGGAGAGCATCGGGTCGTAGAGGCTGCCGACCTCCGTGCCCTCCGTGAGGCCTGAGTCGGTGCGGATGCCGTCGCCCTGCGGTTCGCTCAGCTTCAGGACCGTGCCGCCGGAGGGGAGGAAGCCGCGCGCCGGGTCCTCGGCGCAGATACGGGCCTCCACCGCGTGGCCCGTCAGCCGTACGTCCTCCTGGGTGAAGCCGAGGGGCTCCCCGGCCGCCACTCGCAACTGCCACTCGACCAGGTCCAGGCCGGTGACCAGCTCTGTGACCGGGTGCTCCACCTGGAGGCGGGTGTTCATCTCCATGAAGTAGTACGACGACGGGTCGACGCCGGGGACGATGAACTCCACCGTGCCCGCGCCCCGGTAGCCGCAGGAGCGGGCCGCCTGGACCGCCGCCTCGCCCATCGCGGAGCGCGTCCGCTCGTCGAGGAGCACGCTCGGCGCCTCCTCGATGATCTTCTGGTGGCGGCGTTGCAGGGAGCACTCGCGCTCCCCGAGGTGGACGACGTTTCCATGGCCGTCGGCCAGGACCTGGATCTCGATGTGGCGGGGGCGGTCGATCCAGCGCTCCACCAGGAGCGTGTCGTCGCCGAAGGAGGCGCGGGCCTCGCGGCGGGCCGCGGCGATCTCCTCCTCCAGCCGGGTGAGGTCCCGCACCAGGCGCATGCCCTTGCCGCCGCCGCCCGCGCTCGGCTTCAGCAGCACGGGCGCGCCCAGCTCGCGGGCCGCCTCGGCCAGGCCCGGGTCGCGTCCGCCGGGGACCACCGGCACTCCGGCCGCCTGGACCGTCTCCTTGGCGCGGATCTTGTCGCCCATGAGAGCGATCGCGTCCGCCGGAGGGCCGATGAAGACCAGGCCGGCCTCGGCGCAGGCGCGCGCGAAGGCGGCGTTCTCGGCGAGGAAGCCGTAGCCCGGGTGGACGGCCTGCGCGCCCGTGCGGGCCGCGGCCTGAAGCAGGCGCTCCACCGACAGGTAGCTCTCGGACGCCGGGGCCGGGCCGATCCGCACCGCGGTGTCCGCCTCGCGGACATGCCGGGCGTCGGCGTCCGCGTCGGAGAAGACGGCCACCGAGCGCACGCCCAGCGACCGCAGCGTACGGATCACCCGTACGGCGATCTCGCCCCGGTTGGCCACCAGCACTGTCTCGAACATCGTCGTCCGTCCCCTCACATCCGGAAGACGCCGAACTGGGGGTCACCCAGGGGCGCGTTGGCGCACGCGGTCAGGGCCAGGCCCAGGACCTGGCGGGTGTCCAGCGGGTCGATCACACCGTCGTCCCAGAGGCGGGCCGTCGCGTAGTAGGCGTTGCCCTGGCGCTCGTACTGGGCGCGGATCGGGGCCTTGAAGGCGTCCTCCTCCTCGGCCGGCCAGGACTCGCCGCGGGCCTCCAGCTGGTCGCGCTTGACCGTGGCGAGGACCGAGGCGGCCTGCTCGCCGCCCATGACCGAGATCTTGGCGTTCGGCCACATCCACAGGAAGCGGGGGGAGTACGCCCTTCCGCACATCGAGTAGTTGCCCGCGCCGTACGAGCCGCCGACCACGACCGTGAGCTTCGGTACGCGTGTGCAGGCCACGGCCGTGACCATCTTGGCGCCGTGCTTGGCGATGCCGCCCGCCTCGTAGTCCTTGCCGACCATGAAGCCGGAGATGTTCTGCAGGAACACCAGCGGGATGCCGCGCTGGTCGCACAGCTCGATGAAGTGGGCGCCCTTCTGGGCGGACTCGGAGAACAGGATGCCGTTGTTCGCGACGATGCCCACCGGGTGGCCGTGGATCCGGGCGAAGCCCGTGACCAGGGTCTGGCCGAACTCGGACTTGAACTCGGCGAAACGGGAGCCGTCGACGACCCGGGCGATGATCTCGCGTACGTCGTAGGGGGTGCGGGAGTCGACCGGGACCGCGCCGTAGAGGCTGTGCGGGTCGGCCTTGGGTTCCGTGGGCTGCGTGACCTCCCAGGGGAGCGGTCCTCGGGCGGGGAGGGTGGAGACGATCGTGCGGACGATGCGCAGGGCGTGCGCGTCGTTCTCCGCGAGGTGGTCCGTGACGCCCGAGACGCGGGAGTGGACCTCTCCGCCGCCGAGCTCCTCCGCCGTGACGACCTCGCCCGTGGCCGCTTTCACCAGGGGCGGGCCGCCCAGGAAGATCGTGCCCTGGTCGCGGACGATCACCGCCTCGTCGCTCATCGCCGGGACGTACGCCCCGCCGGCCGTGCACGAGCCGAGGACGGCGGCGATCTGGGGGATGCCGGCGCCGGACATGCGGGCCTGGTTGTAGAAGATCCGGCCGAAGTGGTCCCGGTCCGGGAAGACCTCGTCCTGCATGGGGAGGAAGGCGCCGCCGGAGTCCACCAGGTAGACGCAGGGGAGGCGGTTGTCGAGGGCGACATCCTGGGCGCGGAGGTGCTTCTTGACCGTCATCGGGTAGTAGGTGCCGCCCTTGACCGTGGCGTCGTTGGCGATGATCACGGTTTCGCGGCCGCTGACCCGGCCGATGCCGGCGATGACACCGGCGGCCGGGGCCTGGCCCTCGTACATCCCGTCGGCCGCGAGTGGGGCCAGCTCCAGGAAGGGCGAGCCCGGGTCGAGGAGCGTGTCCACGCGGTCGCGGGGGAGCAGCTTGCCGCGCGCGGTGTGGCGGGCGCGGGCCTTCTCGCCGCCGCCCCGCGCGGCTGCGGCCAGCTTGGCGCGCAGCTCCTCCACGAGCGCGTGGTGCGCCGCCTCGTTGGCCCGAAAGGCCTCCGACGCGGGGTCTGCCGCGCTCGTGAGCTCCGGTGCCTCGTGCATCCTGCGGTCCCCTCACCTTGTTAATGAGCGTTAACGCATTTCCTTCAGGTTAACGACCGCTAACCTCCCTGTCTAGAATTGATTTCATGGCCACGAGAACCGACGCCCCCACCCGACGTGAGCAGATCCTCAAGGAGGCTGCCCGGCTCTTCGCCGAGCGGGGCTTCCACGGGGTCGGAGTCGACGAGATAGGTGCCGCTGTCGGGATCAGCGGGCCCGGGCTGTACCGGCACTTCGCGGGCAAGGACGCGATGCTCGCGGAGTTGCTGGTGGGGATCAGCGGGCAGCTGCTGACCGGGGCGAAGCGGCGGGTGGCGGAGGCGGACGGGGGTGCGGGGGCGGAGGCGGTCCTCGACTCGCTCATCGAGGGGCACATCGACTTCGCGCTCGACGACCGGCCTCTGATCACCCTGCACGATCGGGAGCTGGACCGCCTCCGGGACAGCGACCGGAAGATGGTGCGGCAGCTGCAGCGGCAGTACGTGGAGCTGTGGGTGGGGGTGGTGCGGGAGGTGTATCCCGGGCTGGGGGAGCCTGCGGCGCGGTCGGCTGTGCACTCGGTGTTCGGGCTGCTGAACTCGACGCCGCATCTGGGGAGGGCGGGGTCTTTGCCCGGCCGGGGGGCCACGGCGGAGTTGCTGCACCGGATGGCCCGGGGGGCGTTCGCGGCGGCGGGGGTTTAGCGGGGGGTTTGCCCACCCGCCCGCCCGTATCTGTTGGCCAGGAGGCTGGCCTTGCCTCGGGGCTCCGCCCCGGACCCCGGCGGGGGCTTCGCCCCCTGCGCCCCCGGGGGTTTGCCCACCCGCCCGCCCGTATCTGTTGGCCAGGAGGCTGGCCTTGCCTCGGGGCTCCGCCCCCGGCCCCGGCGGGGGCTTCGCCCCCTGCGCCCCGGCGGGGGCTTTGCCCCCTGCGCCCCGGCGGGGGCTTTGCCCCCTGCGCCCCGGCGGGGGGTTTCTCGCCCGCTCGCCTGAAGCGGTTGGGCAAGGGGCTGGCCTTGCCTCGGGCTCCGCCCCGGACCCCGGCGGGGGCTTTGCCCCCGCGCCCCGCGGCGTGAAGGATCAGCTCGCGGCCAGGTCCCTGTGGATGACCTTGGCCACGGCCTGGATGGTCGCGATGCCGTAGTTCATGGTGCTGTTGCCGTGGCTGAGCACGGTGATCATGTAGTCGTGCCCGCCGCCCTTGAACGCGCCGACGCTGTGTACCCGCCAGCCGTTCGTGGAGCGTTGCAGCCAGCCGTTCTTCACGGCCACGGTGACGCCGGACGGCACTCCGTACGGCGTGCCCCAGCGCTGGGACGAGACGACCTGTCCCATCAACTTCAGGATGTAGGCACGGGAGTTGTCGCTGAGGACCGTGTTCTTGGCAGTGAGGAGCTTCAGCAGCTTCTGCTCGTCGGTGACGGTGATCTGGGTCAGGCCCCAGTAGCCGTTGGCGCCGGGCTTGGTCTGGGTCATGCCGGCGGCGGTGAGGAAGCCCTTGATCTTCGTCATGCCGAGCTGCTTCCACAGCGTGGAGGTCGCGGCGTTGTCCGACTTGGTGATCATGGCCTTGGCGAGGGTGTTCTCGCGGTCGGTGAGGTACCGGTTGTGCTTCTTCGCGTCCCACAACAGCGTGGCGAGGACGGTGACCTTGACGACACTGGCCGAGTCGAAGGCGGAACTCGCGCGCAGGGTGCAGGTCGTGTTCGTGCTGCGGTCGTAGAGGCCGACGGCGACGGTGCCCTTGCGGGTCGCGAGCGCGGCGGTGATGTCCTGCTTCAGCTTGGCGGCCAGCCCGGCCCTGGCGGACGTACAGGTCACGGCCGGCGTGGCAGCGGCGGCGGGCGTGGCGGTGGCGACGAGCGGCACGAGCACACCCGTACCCACTGCCGCCGCCAGCACTCTTGCGCGGCGGGATATCCCAGAAGTCATGCACCCCATGACTCACCGGAAGGGGGCAAAGGTTGTAGCGATTGGCGAAGACTTGTGCGAGTTGTTACCGGATGCCGTGAGATCTCACAGCCCTGCAGAAACTCTTGACGCCGCCTTCCCCACCGGGATACTTGCGGTCGACAGCGCGTCAACTCCCGTAGCAATGAAGAGATTTGGTCTTCGCTGTACGAGATCCCGAACGTCGTGCGAAGTTTCGCAAGTTTTCGACGGCCCCCACCGGAGGATCCTCACATGCGCTCACGCAAGGCCCTCATAGCCGCCCTGGCGGCCGCACTCCTGGCCGGCCCGGGTGTCGCCCAGGCCGCCACCACCCAGACCACCACCCCCCATTCCGCTCCCGCCCCGGCCCGCGAACGCGCCGCCGCGGCAACCATCACCTGGTCCCTCGTGCGGGCGAGCAACCCCACCGAGGACCAGCGCACCGCCTACGACGCCATCACCCGGGCCATGAACGCGGCGGTGGCCCGCTACAACAACCTCAGTGACCTGGGCAAGACCATCACCGTCCGCTACGAGCCGGGCGTCCCCACCGCCGACGGCAACATCAACGGGACCATCCGCTTCGGCAGCAACCGCAGCTACATGAACGAGCGGACGGCCCTGCACGAGATCGCCCACACCATCGGCGTGGGCACCAGCTCGGGCTGGTCCCGGCTCGGCGGCAGCGGCACCTGGACCGGCGGGCAGGCGACCGCGCTCGTCAAGCAGTACGACGGGTCCGGCGCGAAGATCTCCACGGGCGGCGGCCACTTCTGGCCCTACGGCCTGAACTACGACAACGAGTGGTCGAACACGGCCGCGGACCGCCACGTCCACATCGTCGCCGCGATGGTCCGCGACGGCCTGTAGGCACTCGCCCCGTGGCGGATGGCCGGCGGTCAGTCCAGGTGCGTCGGCGCGAACATCCGCAGCACGGCCGGGAGGAGGACCACCGAGGGCCCCGGCGAGGCGAGTTGCGTCGCGAGGTCCTGCCGCAGGGTCTCCGGGGTCGTACGGACCCCGGGGACGCCGAAGGACTCCGCCAGTGCCACGTAGTCCGGCCGGGTCAGCTCCGTCGCGGCCGCCTCGCCGAAGGCGTCGGTCATGTACTCGCGCAGGATGCCGTAGCCGCCGTCGTCGACGATCAGCCAGGTGACGTTCAGGCCGTACTGGCGGGCCGTCGCCAGCTCGGCGATCGAGTACAGGGCGCCGCCGTCGCCGGAGACGGCGAGGACCGGCCGGGTCGGGTCGGCCACCGCGGCGCCGAGTGCCGCCGGGAAGGCGTAGCCGAGGCCGCCCGCGCCCTGGGCGGAGTGCATGTGGTTGGGGCCCTTGGCGTCGAAGGCCGACCAGGCCCAGTACGCGAGGATCGTCATGTCCCAGAAGGACGGGGAGTCGGCGGGCAGGGCCCGGCGGACGGATGCCAACACCTCTTGCTCCAGGGTGAGTTCCTGGGCGGCGATGCGTCCGGCGACCTTCGCGAGGAGTGCGCGTACGCGCTCCGGTGCCGTCGGGTCAGCCCGCTCGGAGACCGTCTCCAGCAGGGCCTGCACCGCGAGCCGGGCGTCCGCGTGGATGCCCAGGGCCGGGTGGTTGGACTCCAGCTTGCCGAGGTCGGCCTCGATCTGGATGACGCGGCCGCGCGGCTTGAACGTGTGGTAGTTGGAGGAGAGTTCGCCGAGGCCCGAACCGACGACGAGGAGGACATCCGCGTCCTGAAGGAAGTCGGTGGTGTGGCGGTCCTCGATCCAGGACTGGAGTGACAGCGGGTGCGTCCAGGGGAACGCGCCCTTGCCGCCCGGCGTCGTGACGACCGGCGCCTGAAGTGTCTCGGCCAGCCGGCGCAGCTTCTTCGACGCGTCCGCCCGGATCACCCCGCCGCCCGCGATGATCGCCGGGCGGGCCGCCTTCGACAGCAGGTCGGCGGCCACGGCGGTCAGTTCGGGGCGCGGCGGCAGTTCCTCCGGGAAGGCGTCGCCGCCGGTCACCACCGGGATCGCCGTCCGCGCGAGCAGCACGTCCTGCGGGATCTCCACCCACACCGGGCCGTGCGGGGCGCTCAGTGCGGATTTCCAGGCCGCCTCGATCGCGGACGGGATCTGGGACTGAGTGCGGACGGTGTGGACCGACTTCACCACGCCCCGGAACGAGGCCGCCTGGTCGGGCAGTTCGTGCAGATAGCCGTGCCGGCCGCCGCCGAGCCCGGCCGTCGGGATCTGGCTGCTGATCGCCAGGACGGGGGCGCTGGCCGCGGCCGCCTCCTGGAGTGCCGCCAGCGAGGTCAGCGCTCCCGGCCCGGTCGACAGCAGCAGCGGCGCCGCCTCACCTGTGATGCGGCCGTACGCGTCCGCCGCGAACCCGGCGTTGTTCTCCACCCGCAGGCCGATGTACCTCAGGTCGGAGCGGCGCAGCGCGTCGAACATGCCGAGCGCGTGCTGGCCGGGCAGTCCGAAGACGGTCGTCGCGCCCAGCCCGGCCAGCGTCTCCACGACCAGGTCTCCGCCGGTGCGGCCGGGGGGAGGGTTCAGGGCGGCCTCCCTCTGGGCGGGCGTCGGGCGGAGCACCAGGTCGTGGTCGTGAGTCACTGCGCTTCCGAGTCCTTCCGGGCCGCGGCGATCTGGCGCGACATGATCGTGGTCAGTTCGTACGCCGTGTGGGACGCGGCCACCGACGTGATCTCCGCGTGATCGTACGCGGGGGCCACCTCGACGACGTCCGCCGAGACCAGGTTGCACGACGCGAGCCCCCGCAGGATCTCCAGCAGTTCGCGCGAGGTCATGCCGCCGGCCTCGGGCGTGCCCGTGCCCGGCGCGTGGGCCGGGTCGAGGCAGTCGATGTCGATGGAGATGTACAGGGGCCGGTCGCCGACGCGCTGGCGGAGCTGGTCGGCGACCTCGTCGGCACCGCGCCGGTAGACGTCCGCCGAGGTGACGATGCCGAAGCCCATCTTCTCGTCGTCGGTCAGGTCCCGCTTGCCGTACAGCGGGCCGCGCGTGCCGACGTGGGACAGGGCCGAGGTGTCGAGGATGCCCTCCTCGACGGCGCGGCGGAACGGGGTGCCGTGGGTGTACTCGGCGCCGAAGTAGGTGTCCCAGGTGTCGAGGTGGGCGTCGAAGTGCACCAGGGCCACCGGGCCGTGCTTCTTCGCCACCGCGCGCAGCAGGGGCAGCGCGATGGTGTGGTCGCCGCCGAGGGTCATCAGGCGGGCGCCCGTCCCGAGCAGGTCGTCGGCGGCGGCCTCGACGGTCTCGACGGCCTCGTTGATGTCGAACGGGTTCACGGCGATGTCGCCGCCGTCCGCGACCTGGGCGAGGGCGAACGGGGAGGCGTCCTGCGCCGGGTTGTACGGGCGCAGCAGCCGGGACGCCTCACGGATCGCGTTGCCGCCGAAGCGGGCACCCGGCCGGTAGGAGACACCCGAGTCGAACGGCACGCCCACCACGGCGACATCGGCCCGTCCGCCGACCTCGTCCAGCCGGGGCAGCCGGGCGAAGGTCGCGGGGCCCGCGTACCGCGGGACGCGGGACGAGTCGACGGGGCCGCGGGGGGTCTCGTTGCTGCTCATGTGGAAATGCCTTCCGTCCTGGGGCGAGGCTGACGAAATGACCCTAGGTGGCCGGAAAGCGACTGCGAAGTGTACGTTTCATCCACTGAAGCGGCTCCTGGCGGAGGGAACGTACACATGCCGGATTCGACGGTTCCCCCGACTCCTGCCGTTCCGCTGTCCGCTCTCCTGGCCCGCAAGGACCTGGCCCTGCGCCGGATCGCCGGCCCGGACGACCCCGGTACCGTCGTCCACTGGGTGCACACCTCGGAGATGGCGGACCCGTATCCGTATCTTCTGGGCGGGGAACTGCTGCTCACCGCGGGCGTGCACATCCCCGAGGCGGCGGGATCGGGCACGTACTTCGACGACTACGTGGCCCGGATAGCGGCGGCGGGCGGCGCGGCCCTCGGCTTCGGGGTGGCGCCGGTGCACGACACGGTGCCGAGGGCGCTGGTCGCGGCGTGCGAGAAGCACGGCCTGCCGCTGCTGGAGGTGCCGCCGCAGACCACCTTCTCGGGCGTGGCCCGCGCGGTCTGGCAGCTGATGGCCCAGGCCCGCCTGGCCGAACTCCGCCGCGTCACCAAGGCCCAGCAGAGCCTCGCCTCGGCCGCCTCCCGCCCCGACCCGGTCCCGTCGGTCCTCCGGCAGCTCGCCCAGCGGCTGGGAGGCTGGGCGGTGCTGTACGGCCCGGAAGAGGCGGAGATCGCGGGGTCGGGCCGGGAGCCCGGGGACGAGGCGCGCGCGGCGCTGGCGCGGCTGGCGGAGGTCGTACGGCCGGACCGTCCGGCGCCTGCGGCAGGTGCGGCATCGCAGACCGGCTCCGCATCACGCGCCCTCCCGCCCGGGTCCCGGCCGGGTGAGCCCGCCGCGGCACCTTCCCGCTCGGCCCACTCGCCCGGGTCCCGGCCGGGTGAGCCCGCCGTGGCACCTTCCCGCTCGGCCCAAGCGCCCGGGTCCCGGCCGGGTGAGCCCGCCGCGGCACCTTCCCGCTCGGCCCACTCGCCCGGGTCCCGGCCGGGTGAGCCCGCCGCGGCACCCTCCCGCTCGGCCCTCCCGCCCGGGTCGCACGCCGGCCCTCCGCCACCCACCGATCACAGCCGCCCCGCCCCCACCTCGGCCACCGACACCGTCGCCGGCACACACCTCGCCGCCTACGCCCTCGGTGGCGGGCGCGGATTCGTGCTCGGGGTGGCCGCCCCGGAACGCGCGCCGGGGGACCACACCATCGCCTCCGTCGCCGCCGTGCTGCTCGCCCTCCTCACCGGGGAGCAGGGGAGCGGCACCGGCGCCGCCCGCTCCTGCGCGTTGGTGCGGCTGCTGCTGGGGGCCGCGCCCGAGGACGTCGCGCCGCTGCTCGGCGACGGTCGGCGGTGGGTCGTCGTGCACGCCCGTCCGGAGGGGGAGGGCGCGCCCGACGCCGTCGCGGCCTCCGCGCTGGGCGCCGCGCTCGGGTCCGCCCTGGTCGACCCGGCCGGTGACGTCGTCCGGGCCCTGGTCCCGGCCGGCCGGGCACCGCAGCCGCTGCCCGGCTGGACCCTGGGCGTCAGCGCCGACGCCGCGCCCAAGGACTGGCCCGCCGCCGACACCCAGGCGGCCCGCGCCCTGGCCCGGGCCCGGGCCACCCGCGTCCCGCTGCTCCGGCACGGCCCGCGCCCCGCCCTCGCCGACCTGGTCCCGCCCGGCGAGGCGGCGGCCCACGCCCGCACCCTGCTCGCGCCCGTCACGTCCCACCCCGCTCTCCCCGAGACCCTGCGCACCTGGCTCTCGCTGCACGGCAGTTGGGACCGCACGGCCGTCGCCCTGTCCGTGCACCGCAACACCGTGCGCCAGCGCATCGCCCGCTGCGCGGCCCTGCTGGAGGCCGACCTCGACGACCCCGACGTCCGCATGGAACTCTGGTTCGCGCTGCGGCAGATCTGAGTAGGCGAGCGGGCTGCGGCTGAGTACGTGACGCACATCCCAGCGTGCGATACGCCAGGGCCGCCCACAGTCGGCTGCTCCACAATGGTTGTCATGCCGATACCCGGGACACCCAGCCGCGCCGAACTCGTCGACCACCTCGTCACGACGCGCATCGCGGGCGACGTCGCCACCCCCCGCGAGAACAACCTCTCCCACTACCGCAAGCTGGCGAACGCCGACCGCCACTACTGGCTCGGCCTGGAACTCGGCGACCGCTGGAGCGACGAGCAGGACGTCCTCGCGGTGATGGCGGAACGCGTCGGCGTGAACGACGACCCCGGGCACCGGTACGGCCAGGACACCATCGACCCCGAGCTGACCGTCGACGGTCTGGAGCGGATGGCCGGGCGGCTGCGCAAGGCGGCGGACGGGCAGCAGCGGGTGCTGTTCGCCACCGGCCACCCCGGCGGCCTGCTCGACGTGCACCGCGCGACCGCGGCGGCCCTGCGCGCGGCCGGCTGCGAGATCGTCGTCATCCCGGACGGGCTGACGACGGAGGAGGGCTACGTCATGCAGTTCGCGGACGTGGCGGTGCTGGAGCACGGCGCCACCCTGTGGCACACCCACTCGGGCGAGCCGATGAAGGCGATCCTGACGGCCATGGAGCGCGAGGGCCGCCCGTTGCCCGACCTGGTCGTCGCCGACCACGGTTGGGCCGGCTACGCGGGACAGCACGGCGTGGACTCCGTCGGCTACGCCGACTGCAACGACCCGGCCCTCTTCATCGGCGAGGCCGAGGGCACCGTACAGGTGACGGTGCCCCTGGACGACCACGTGGTCAGCCCGCGCCACTACGACCCGATGACCGCGTACCTGCTGGCGGAGGCGGGCCTCGGCTAGGGCCTGTCGCCCTGGTCCCGCTCCAGCGGGACGCGGACCACGCCCTCCTGGATCACCGTGATGGCCAGCCGCCCGTCCTGCGTGTGGATGCGGGCCTGTCCCAGTCCCCGGCCGCCGTACGCGGACGGGGACTCCTGGTCGTAGAGCAGCCACTCGTCGGCGCGGAACGGCCGGTGGAACCACATCGCGTGGTCCAGGGAGGCCCCGACGACGTCCCCGACGGCCCAGCCGCCCCGCCCGTGCGCGAGCAGCACGGAGTCCAGGAGCGTCATGTCGGAGACGTACGTGGCGAGGACGACGTGCAGCAGCGGGTCGTCGGCCAGCTTGCCGTTGGTGCGGAACCACACCTGGGAGTGCGGCTCGCGCGGCTCGCCGAACTTCCCGTACGGCGGCTCGTCGACGTAGCGCAGGTCGACGGCGGCCCGGGCCTGAAGGAACCGCTCCACGACCTCCGGGTCGAGATGGCCGTAGCCGCGCAGCCGTTCCTCACTGGTGGGCAGCGTGGCGGGATCGGGCGCGTCCGGCATGGGCTCCTGGTGGTCCAGCCCGTCCTCGTGGACCTGGAAGGACGCCGAGAGGTGGAAGATCGGCTTGCCGTGCTGGACGGCGACCACCCGGCGGGTGGTGAAGGAGCGGCCGTCGCGGATCCGGTCCACGGTGTAGACGATGGGCGCGCCGGGGTCACCGGGGCGCAGGAAGTACGCGTGGAGGGAGTGCGCGGACCGGTCCTCGGGGACCGTGCGCCCGGCGGCGACGAGCGCCTGGGCGGCGACCTGCCCGCCGAAGACCCGGGGGACGACGGCGGACCGGGACCGGCCGCGGAAGATGTCCTCCTCGATCTGCTCCAGGTCGAGCAGATCGAGGAGGTCCTGTAGTGCCTGACTCATGAGGTAGTTGTACCGGCCAGTGATCGCGTACCGGTGTCGGGGGCCTTACAGGCCCATGTCCTTGGCGATGATCGTCTTCATGATCTCGCTGGTGCCGCCGTAGATGCGGTTGACGCGGTTGTCCGCGTACAGGCGGGCGATCGGGTACTCGTTCATGTAGCCGTAGCCGCCGTGCAGCTGGAGGCAGCGGTCGATGACGCGGTGGGCGACCTCGGTGCAGAACAGCTTCGCGGAGGCGGCCTCGGCGGGCGTGAGCTCACCGGCGTCCAGCGCCTCGGTCGCGCGGTCGGCGACGGCCTCGGCCGCGTCCACCTCGGCCTGGCAGGCGGCCAGCTCGAACTTGGTGTTCTGGAAGTGGGCGACGGGCTTGCCGAAGACCGTGCGCTCCTGCACGTACTGCTTGGCGAACCGGACGGCGGCCTTGGCCTGGGCGTAGGCGCCGAAGGCGATGCCCCAGCGCTCGGAGGCCAGGTTGTGGCCGAGGTAGTAGAAGCCCTTGTTCTCCTCGCCGAGGAGGTCCTCGACGGGCACCTTGACGTCGACGAACGCCAGCTCGGCGGTGTCGGAGGTCTTCAGGCCGAGCTTGTCGAGCTTGCGGCCGACCGAGTAGCCCTCGGACTTGGTGTCGACGGCGAACAGGGAGATGCCGTGGCGGCGGTCCTCGGCGGTCGGGGCGGAGGTCCGGGCGCAGACGATCACGCGGTCGGCGTGCACACCGCCGGTGATGAAGGTCTTGGCGCCGTTGAGGACGTAGTGCGTGCCGTCCTCGCTGAGCTTGGCGGTGGACTTCATGCCCGCGAGGTCGGAACCGGTGCCCGGCTCCGTCATCGCGATGGCCCACATCTCCTCGCCGCTGACGAACTTCGGCAGGTAGCGCTTCTTCTGCTCGTCGGTGGCGAGCATCTTGATGTAGGGCAGGGCGAGCAGCACGTGCACGCCCGAGCCGCCGAACTGGACGCCCGCGCGGGCGGTCTCCTCGTAGAGCACGGCCTCGAACTTGTGGCTGTCCAGGCCGGCGCCGCCGAACTCCTCGGGGACGTTGATCCCGAAGATGCCCAGCTCACCGAGCTTGTAGTAGAAGTCGCGGGGCGCCTGGCCCGCCGCGAACCACTCGTCGTACACCGGTACGACCTCGGCCTCGATGAAGGCGCGCAGGGTCTCCCGGAACGCCTCGTGATCCTCGTTGAACACCGTACGGCGCACGCCGCCACCTCCAGGGACCTCAGCTGTCTAAGCGCTTGCTCATGTCAAGATACCGGCGAGTATCAACGACCGTCCAGGGTGGGTGCGGGGTAACGCTCGTCACGCCGCGGGATGAAAACAGCCTCCCACGGCGTTGGTGCCTTCCGGCAGCGAAGGACGATCGGAGGGCACCGGAGTGACACCGCAACGGGGATGGGCACGACGACTGTGGGCCTACGCATGGCGCCACCCGAAGGACGTCGTCCTCGCGCTCGGCTCCTCCCTGGCCGGCATGGCGGTCATGGCCCTCGTCCCGCTGATCACCAAGGTGATCATCGACGACGTCGTCACCGACCACACCCGCTCCATGACCACCTGGGCCGGCCTGCTCATCGCCGCCGCGCTGGTCGTCTACGTCCTCACCTACATCCGCCGCTACTACGGCGGCCGGCTCGCCCTCGACGTCCAGCACGACCTGCGGACGGCGATGTACGACACCATCACCCGGCTCGACGGCCGCCGCCAGGACGAACTGTCCACCGGCCAGGTCGTCGGCCGGGCCACCAGCGACCTCCAGCTGATCCAGGGCCTGCTGTTCATGCTCCCGATGACCATCGGGAACGTCCTGCTGTTCCTGATCTCCCTGGGGATCATGGCGGCGCTGTCGCTGCCGCTCACCCTCGTCGCCCTGGCCGTCGCCCCCGCCCTGTGGTGGATCGCCAAGCGCAGCCGCACCCGGCTGCACCCCTCCACCTGGTACGCCCAGGCCCAGGCCGCCGCCGTCGCCGGCGTGGTCGACGGCGCCGTCAGCGGGGTCCGCGTGGTCAAGGGCTTCGGGCAGGAGGACCAGGAGACCGGCAAGCTCAGGGACGTCAGCCGCCGCCTCTTCGCCGGGCGGCTGCGCACCATCCGCCTGAACTCCGTCTACACCCCGGCCCTCCAGGCCGTTCCCGCCCTCGGCCAGGTCGCGATGCTGGCGCTCGGCGGCTGGCTCGCGGTGCGCGGGCACATCACGCTCGGCACGTTCGTCGCCTTCTCCACCTACCTCGCCCAGCTCGTCGGCCCGGTCCGCATGCTCGCCATGGTGCTCACCGTCGGCCAGCAGGCCCGCGCGGGCACCGAACGCGTCCTGGAGCTGATCGACACCGAGCCGTCCCTGAGCGACGGCACGAAGGACCTGCCCGCCGACGCCCCCGCGACCGTCGAGTTCGACGACGTCTCCTTCGGCTACGACGTCGCCCCCGGCAAGACCAGCCCGGTCCTCGACGGGCTCTCCTTCGAGATCCGCCCCGGCGAGACCCTCGCCGTCGTCGGCTCCTCCGGCTCCGGCAAGTCCACGGTCTCCCTGCTGCTGCCGCGCTTCTACGACGTCACCCGCGGCGCCGTCCTGGTGGGCGGCCACGACGTGCGCGAACTGACCCTTGAATCGCTGCGGGCCGCGATCGGGCTGGTCCCGGAGGACTCCTTCCTCTTCTCCGACACGGTTCGCAACAACATCGCCTACGGCCGCCCGGACGCCACCCAGGAGGAGATCGAGCAGGCCGCCCGCGCCGCCCAGGCCGACCGGTTCATCAGCGAGCTGCCCGACGGCTACGACACCACCGTCGGCGAGCACGGCCTGACCCTCTCCGGCGGCCAGCGCCAGCGCGTCGCCCTCGCCCGCGCCATCCTCAGCGACCCGCGCCTGCTGGTCCTGGACGACGCCACCTCCGCCGTGGACGCCCGGGTCGAGCACGAGATCCACCAGGCCCTGAAGGAGGTCATGCGGGGCCGCACGACCCTGCTGATCGCCCACCGCCGCTCCACCCTGAACCTCGCCGACCGCATCGCCGTCCTGGACGGCGGCCGCCTCGCCGACATCGGCACCCACGAGGAACTCCAGGAGCGCTCCGCCCTCTACCGGCGCCTGCTCACCGACCCCGACGAGCTGGGCGCGGTCTCCCCGGGCCACACCCAGCCGGCCTGCCCCGAGGAGGACACCTCCGTCCGGGACGAGCTGGACGCCGAGTTCGACGCCGAGCGCGGGGTCACCCCGCGGCTGTGGAGCGGCGACCGCGAACGCGAGGACACCGCCCTCGCCGAGAGCCCGGCCACGCCCGAGCTGCTCGCCCAGGTGGAGGCGCTGCCCCCGGCCACCGACGTCCCCGACGTCGACGAGTCGCGGGCCGTCCAGCCGGAGGAGTCCTACGGCCTGCGCCGGCTGCTGCGCGGCTTCGGACTGCCGCTGCTGGTCAGCCTCGGTCTGGTCGCCGTCGACGCCGGCATGGGCCTGCTGCTGCCGATCATGATCCGGCACGGCATCGACTCGGGCGTCACCCAGGTCGCGCTCGGCGCCGTGTGGGCGGCGTCGCTGCTCGCGCTGCTGACGGTGGCCGTGCAGTGGGCGGCCCAGGTCGGCGAGACCCGCATGACCGGACGCACCGGCGAACGCGTCCTCTACTCGCTGCGGCTGAAGATCTTCGCCCAGCTCCAGCGCCTCGGGCTCGACTACTACGAGCGGGAGCTGACCGGCCGGATCATGACCCGGATGACGACCGACGTCGACGCGCTGTCGACGTTCCTCCAGACGGGCCTGGTCACCGCCTTCGTCTCGGTCGTCACCTTCTTCGGCATCATGGTCGCCCTGCTGGTGCTCGACGTGGGGCTGGCCCTGGTCGTCTTCGCGACACTGCCGCCGCTGATCATCGCCACGGTCTTCTTCCGCCGGGCGAGCGTGAAGGCGTACGAGCTGGCCCGTGAGCGCGTGTCGGTGGTCAACGCCGACCTCCAGGAGTCGGTGTCCGGGCTGCGGATCGTGCAGGCCTTCCGGCGCGAGCGGGACGGCGGGCGGCGGTTCGCCGGGCACAGCGACAGCTACCGCCAGGCGCGCATCCGGGGCCAGTGGCTGATCTCGGTGTACTTCCCGTTCGTGCAGTTCCTGTCGTCGGTGGCGGCGGCGGCCGTGCTGATCGTCGGCGGGGCCCGGGTCGACGACGGGACCCTGGCGATCGGCTCGCTGGTGGCGTACCTGCTCTACATCGACCTGTTCTTCGCGCCCGTGCAGCAGCTCTCCCAGGTCTTCGACGGCTATCAGCAGGCGACCGTCTCGCTGGGCCGCATCCAGGAGCTGCTCCAGGAGCCGACGTCGACGAAGTCCGCCGACGAACCCCGCGAAGTGCTGTCCCTGCGCGGCGAGATCGCCTTCGAGGACGTGCACTTCGCCTACGGCGATGACGAAGAGGCCCTCGGCGGCGTCGACCTGTGCATCCCCGCCGGGCAGACCGTCGCGTTCGTCGGCGAGACCGGCGCCGGCAAGTCGACCCTCGTCAAGCTCGTGGCCCGCTTCTACGACCCCACCGGCGGCCGGGTCACCGTCGACGGCACCGACCTGCGCACCCTCGACCTCACCTCCTACCGGCACCGTCTGGGGGTCGTCCCGCAGGAGGCGTACCTCTTCCAGGGCACGGTCCGCGACGCCATCGCCTACGGCCGGCCCGACGCCACCGACGCCGAGGTCGAGGCGGCGGCCCGCGCGGTCGGCGCGCACGAGATGATCGCCACCCTGGAGGGCGGCTACCTCCACGAGGTCGCCGAGCGCGGCCGCAACCTCTCCGCCGGACAGCGCCAGCTCATCGCCCTGGCCCGCGCCGAGCTGGTCGACCCGGACGTCCTGCTCCTCGACGAGGCCACGGCCGCCCTCGACCTGGCCACGGAAGCGCAGGTCAACCAGGCCACCGACCGCCTGGCCGGCCGCCGCACCACCCTCGTCGTCGCCCACCGCCTCACCACCGCCGCCCGCGCCGACCGGGTCGTCGTCATGGACCACGGCCGGGTCGCCGAGGACGGCACGCACGAGGAACTGCTCGCGCGCGGCGGGCGGTACGCCGAGCTGTGGCGCACCTTCATCGGCGCCGCGGAGCCGGAGGAGCCGGTCGGCGCGTCCCGGTGAGGCCGTGCGACCGGCGTTTTGGTAACGCTCGTGCAACCGTGCGACATACGTCGTGCGTCCGTACACCCGTACGCCGATGGTCGCGCACGACGCGGTACGGGAGGACGACAGTGGACAGTGGAGCGATACGCAGGCGGCTCGCGCTCGGCCTGGCCGTGCTCACCGCCTCCGGCCTGCTGGCCGTCGCGGCGCCGGCCGAGGCGCAGGCCGCCGCCTCCGCCTCCTGCCCCGGCCGCAAGGTCAGGACCCTGCCCTTCTCCACCGGAACCGTGCTCGTCTACAAGCGCGGCGGCTACGTCTGCGCCGTGACCGTCACCAAGAAGCCCGGCGTGAAACGGAAGATGTCGGTGAGCGTGCAGGCGCGCGGCAGCCGCCCGGTCGTCGACGAGGGCCGGTTCGCCTACCGCGCCGGCCCGGTGATGGTGCACGCCGGACGCCGCTGCGTCTGGCTGAAGGGCAGGGTGGGGGCGGGCTCGGTCAGCTCCGGCTGGATCCTGTGCTGACGCCCGGCGCATAGAGGGTTATCCCCATGTCCCCTGGTGCTGGGGGGAGTTGGTCCGCTAGCTTCCGGCGCACATCCGTCTCACAGGGGAGTGCGCATGCGCAAGGCGCTCAGATGGCTGCTGGCGCTCACGGTGCTCATAGGCACGTTGGGCACGGCCTCAGCGGCCACCGCCGCCGAGCCGGAGGCCACCGGCAGCACTGACATCAAGGAGAGGCTGCTCTCCATACCGGGCATGAGCCTGGTCGAGGAGAAGCCGTACACCGGCTACCGCTTCTTCGTCCTGAACTACACCCAGCCGGTCGACCACCGCAGGCCGTCGAAGGGCACGTTCCAGCAGCGCATCACCGTGCTGCACAAGGACGTCTCCCGACCGACGGTCTTCTTCACCAGCGGCTACAACGTCTCCACGACGCCCCGCCGCAGCGAACCGGCCCAGATCGTCGACGGCAACCAGGTCTCCCTGGAGTACCGCTTCTTCACCCCGTCCCGCCCCGACCCGGCGAACTGGTCCAAGCTGGACATCTGGCAGGCGGCCAGCGACCAGCACCGCGTCTTCACGGCCCTAAAGGGGATCTACGGCAAGAACTGGATCTCCACGGGCGGCTCGAAGGGCGGCATGACCGCCACCTACTACGAGCGCTTCTACCCGCGCGACATGGACGGCGTCGTCGCCTACGTCGCCCCCAACGACGTCGTCAACAAGGAGGACTCGGCCTACGACCGCTTCTTCGCCCGCGTCGGCACCAAGGAGTGCCGCGACCGGCTGAACGCCGTGCAGCGCGAGGCGCTGGTGCGCCGCGAGCCGCTGGAGAAGAAGTACGCGGCCTACGCCAAGGAGAACGACCTCACCTTCGAGACCATCGGCAGCCTCGACAAGGCCTACGAGGCGACCGTCCTCGACTACGTGTGGGGCTTCTGGCAGTACAGCCTGCTCAAGGACTGCGACCAGATCCCGGCCGACGCGAAGAACGCCACCGACGACGAGATCTGGACCTCCGTCGACACGATCTCCGGCTTCTCCGCCTACGCCGACCAGGGCCTGGAAACCTACACGCCGTACTACTACCAGGCCGGTACACAGCTCGGCGCGCCGACGATCCACTTCCCGCACATCGAGAAGAAGTACCTCCGCTACGGCTACCAGCCGCCACGGAACTTCGTCCCCCGGGACATCCCGATGAAGTTCCAGCCGTCGGCGATGCGGGACGTGGACACCTGGGTCCGGCACAACGCCCGGCAGATGCTGTTCGTCTACGGCCAGAACGACCCGTGGGGCGCGGAGCCCTTCCGCGTCGGCAAGGGGGCGAAGGACTCCTACGTCTTCACCGCTCCCGGCATGAACCACGGCGCGAACGTCGCGGGCCTCGTGCCCGAGCAGAAGGCCCTCGCCACGGCCCGCATCCTCGACTGGGCCGGCGTCGCCTCCAGCGCGGTGCAGGCGGACCCGCAGGCGGCGAAGCCGCTGGCGAGGTTCGACGCCAAGCTGGACAAGCGGGACACACAGCGTGAGATGACGCTGCGGCCGTAAGGCCGGTGGCCCGTCCGTGTTGCCGCGCCCGGCCGCTCACAGCGGCCGGGCGCACCCCACGGGCCGGTCGCCGCCCAGCCGGACGTACAGGGCGGTCGAGACGGGGCAGTCGGCGCGCCGGGCGACCTCCTCGGTCACCTTGTACTCCGGCTCCCGGCCGCCCTTGCCGTCGCACGAGGTCTCCCGGACCTGCCCGTCGCCGGAGCCGTAGACGCAGTCGCCGACGAGGGTGCGCGGCCCGCCCCCGCCGCCCGGGTCGCCCGGGTGCGGCGGCTGGAGGTTGCGCATACAGGCGTAGCCCCGCGGTACCGCACCGTCGCCGTCCTCGTCGGACGCGGGTCGCTGCTCGCTGATGTGCAGCACGAAGTCCGTGGTCGCCGGGCAGCGCGGCCCGTCGCGGACCGTGCCGTCGTGCCGCGCCACGACCCGGGCCGCCGCCCGCTCACCGGCGCACGGCACCTCGGTGAAGCTCGTCGTGCCGAACGAACTGCACTCGCCGACCCCGAGGAACACCGCCCCGTACCCGGACGGCCGGGTCACCGGCGGCGACCCGGCGGCGGCCGGCCCCGACGCCGGCCCGCCCGGCAGGCCGTCCTCCGCGACACCCGCCGGGGGACTCTGACACCCGGTCAGCACCACACCGACCAGCACCAGCAGCCCCCGCACCACCCCCGCCGAACTTCGCACGCGCATCGCCGTCCCCCAGAAGAGCCCTGACCCAGCGTGACCGCCGCGGTGGGGCGCACGCCAGGCACCTGGGAGGGTTTGCGCACGTTGGGGGTGGTGCGCCCGGTCCGTGGCGTACGTCTAATACGTCAGCCCGTACCCGATCGGGTACAGCACCTGTTCCGGATCATCCGCCCGCTGCACGGGCACGGGGAGTTTCCCGCGGGGCGTCACCCGGCCCGCGATCACCCGTGCGGCGGCCCGCAGTTCGACGTCGGTCCAGGAGTACGCCGCGAGGCATGCCGTGGCGGAGGGCAGCCGGGCCACGTCGTACGGATTGCGGATCGCGACCGCCACGACCGGCTTCCCCGTCGCCGCGAGCTGCTCGACCAGCGTCTGCTGGCCGCTGCCCGCCGTGACGTTGTACGTCGCCGCCACCACCGCGTCCGCGTCCCGCGCCGCCGCGACCGCCCGCGCGATGGTCGCCGCGGACGGGGCCGTGCCGGTCGACAGGGCGGTGGCGGTGAACCCGAGCCCGCTCAGCGCGGCGGCGAGCACCCCGGTCGGCGGCCCGGTCGTCCCCGACGGCGAGGCCGGATCGGCTCCGACCACCAGCACCCTGGGGTACCGGCGCCGGGACAGCGGCAGCAGCCGCCCCTCATTGACGAGCAGGGTGGTCGTCCGCTCGGCGATCCGGTCGGCCGCCGCCAGGTGCGCCCTGGTGCCGACGGCGCGGTCGACGCCCTCCTGACCGACGTACGGCGCGCGGAACAGGCCCAGCTTCGACTTCAGCCGCAGGATCCGCAGCACCGACGCGTCGAGCCGTGCCTCGGTCAGCTCGCCGCCGCGCACGGCATCGAGGACGGCGTGCCAGGCGAGGTCCAGGTCCGGTGGGTTGAGGAGCTGGTCCGCGCCCGCCTTCAGCGCGAGCACCGGCACCCGGTCGTCGCCGTACTTGGTCCGCACGCCCTCCATGCCGAGGGAGTCCGTGACCACGACCCCGTCGTAGCCGAGGCGTTCGCGGAGGATGCCGGTGAGGATGGGGCGGGAGAGGGTGGCCGGGTCGCCGGAGTCGTCCAGGGCCGGGACCATCAGATGCGCCGTCATGATCGAGTCGACGCCCGCGGCGATCGCCGCCCGGAACGGCGGTGCGTCCAGCTTCTCCCACAGCTCCCGGCTGTGCGTGATGGCCGGGAAGCCGGTGTGGCTGTCGACGTTGGTGTCGCCGTGCCCGGGGAAGTGCTTGGCGGTCGCCGCCACCCCGGACCCCTGGTACCCGGCGACCTCGGCGGCCACCAGCGCGGCCACCGCCTTCGGGTCGGCACCGAAGGACCGGACGCCGATGACCGGGTTGGCGGGGTTGACGTTCACGTCGGCGACGGGGGAGTAGTCCTGCCGGATGCCCATCGCCCGCAGCTCACGCCCCGCGATCCGCCCGAGGCTGCGGGCATCGGACCGCGACCCGCCCGCGCCGACGGCCATGGCGCCCGGGAAGAGCGTCGCGGGCCTGCCCACCCGGGCGACGATCCCGTGCTCCTGGTCGGTGGAGACGAGCACGGGCAGCCCGCGCGGCAGTTCCAGGGAGGCCCGCTGGATGCCGTCGGAGAGAGCCGCGATCTGGTGCGGCTCGCGGGTGTTGTGCGCCCAGGCGAAGTAGATGATGCCGCCGACCCGGTACTTCGCGACGAGCTCGGCGGCCGTACGGACCCCGATCTCCTTGAGGTTGGCGTCGATGTCGGCCTGGTCGGGGGCGGTGGCGGAGTGGCCGTACACCCGCATCACGAAGAGCTGGCCGACCTTCTCCTCCAGCGTCATGCGCGAGACGAGGGCCGGCAGTCGCCTGTCGTCGGGGGCGTCGGCCGCGTACGAAGGCCCGGCGGCCGCGAGGGCGCCGGCGGCGCCGGCCGTGGCGGCGAGGACCGTGCGTCTGGAGGGTTGTGCGGTGCTTCCCGTGCTTCCCGTGCCGGTGTCCTGCACGTGCGCTCCTTCCGGAGGTGATCCACTGGGATCCGCTGAAGGAAACTTCCAATGGGTCACCAGTAGCCGGGAAGTTTCTGCCAGTCAAGACGCCGCACACCAACCGCGCCGGGGCCGCCACCGGCGCGGTAGGAGGGGGACGCGCCGATGGCGGCATTGCCGCCGGCCGCGGTGCGGCGGAGAGGGTGGTCAGCGATC
The DNA here is from genome assembly GCF_042958445.1 of Streptomyces sp. NPDC007991. Classification (NCBI taxonomy): domain Bacteria; kingdom Bacillati; phylum Actinomycetota; class Actinomycetes; order Kitasatosporales; family Streptomycetaceae; genus Streptomyces; species Streptomyces sp. NPDC007991. The sequence goes on along the minus strand of NZ_JBIBJD010000002.1, from coordinate 779,170 downwards.
GCAGCCAGCAGCGAGGGCCGACACCGCACCGTGGTGACTCTCCGGCGGTCTGCGATGGGACGACGCGAGCCCGGTCCGGGTTCCCGGCGCGGGGCGGATTTCCGGAAGTTCGGTACGGGGGTGAACCAGGGGTTCAATGGGGCGGACGAGCCACCGCTTACGGGCATCCACTCCGTAGGCCAGGTAATTCGTTCGACGAACCGGGCTGCCCGAGGAAGACTTCCCCGGTGAACTTCGCGCTGGAAGGACCTCTCCTGGAGGGTGCCCTGGTCCGCCTGGAGCCCTTGGGCCACCGGCACGCCGCCGACCTGGCGAGGGCGGCGGCGGAGGACCGGGAGACCTACGCCTTCACCTGGGTACCGGGTGCCGACGAGGTGGACGCCTACATCGACGCGCAGCTCGCCCGCGCGGCGACGGGGCGGCTCGCCCCCTACGCGCAGATCTCGGCCGCCACCGGACGAGCCGTCGGCGCCACGGCGTACTGGGAGCCACGCTCCTGGCTCTCGGACGACCGGCTCGACGCGGTCGAGGTCGGCTTCACCTGGCTCGCCCGTTCGGCCCAGGGCACGGGCGTGAACGCCGAGGCGAAGCTCCTCCTCTTCCGGCACGCCTTCGAGGAGTGGGGCGTCTCGCGCGTGGACCTGAAGACCGATGCCCGCAACAGCCGTTCCCGCGCGGCCATCGAGAGCGTGGGAGCCCGGTTCGAGGGCGTGCTGCGGAACTGGTCCCGGTCATCGGCTCCCGGTGAGGAAGGACGGCTGCGCGACTCCGCGATCTTCTCGGTGACGGCACCGGAATGGCCGCGGTGCCGTGAGCGGCTGGAGGAACGGGTCAAGGGGTACCTCGCACGGTCGTAGGCCGGTGGGGCCACGAGCGACCTACGACCGTGACGGATCACAGGGTGTGCTCGACGAATCGTGCCGCCGTCTCGGCCAGGACCTCCCGGCCGTCCCTCGCCCACAGCCCGTCGTTGAACAACTCGACCTCGATGGCGCCGGTGTAGCCCGCGGCCTCCACGTACCGCTGCCACTGGCGCATGTCGATCGCGCCGTCGCCGATCTGGCCGCGGCCGGTCAGCACACCCTCCGGCAGCGGAGTCGTCCAGTCGGCGAGCTGGAAGCTGTGGATGCGGCCGCCCGCACCCGCCCGGGCGATCTGCGCGGGAGCCGTGTCGTCCCACCAGATGTGGTACGTGTCGACCGTGACCCCGACCTGGTGCGCCGGGAAGCGTTCCGCCAGGTCCAGGGCCTGGGCCAGCGTCGACACCACGCAGCGGTCGGAGGCGTACATCGGGTGCAGCGGCTCGATGGCCAGGCGGACGTCGTGCCGCTCCGCGTAGGGGCCCAGTTCCGCCAGGGCGTCCGCGATGCGTTCGCGGGCCCCGTACAGGTCCTTCGAGCCCGCCGGGAGTCCGCCCGAGACCAGGACCAGCGTGTCGGTGCCCAGCGTCGCCGCCTCGTCGATCGCCCGGCGGTTGTCGGCCAGGGCCTCGGCGCGCTCCCGCGGGTCGATCGCCGTGAAGAAGCCGCCCCGGCACAACGTCGTCACCGTCAGGCCCGCGTCCCGGACCAGTTTCGCCGTGGCCTGAAGCCCGTACGTCTGCACCGGCTCGCGCCACAGGCCCAGCTTCGTGATGCCCAACTCGCCGCAGCACTCGACCAGTTCCGGCATCGACAGCTGCTTCACCGTCATCTGGTTGATGGAGAAGCGCTCCAGCTCCGCGGCGCTCACTGGTCCACCCCGTACACGCTCAGCAGGTTCTTCATCCGTTCCTCCGCCAGCTTCGGGTCGGGGAACAGGCCCAGACCGTCGGCGAGTTCGTACGCCTTCGCGAGGTGCGGCAGCGAACGGGCCGACTGGAGGCCGCCGACCATCGTGAAGTGGGACTGGTGGCCGGCCAGCCAGGCCAGGAACACCACGCCCGTCTTGTAGAAGCGGGTCGGGGTCTGGAAGAGGTGCCGGGACAGGCCGACCGTGGGGTCCAGCAGGTCGCGGAAGCCCTGCGTGTTCCCCGTGTCGAGCACCCGGACGGCCTGCGCCGCCAGCGGGCCCAGCGGGTCGAAGATGCCCAGCAGGGCGTGGCTGAAGCCCTGTTCGTCGCCGGCGATCAGCTCGGGGTAGTTGAAGTCGTCGCCCGTGTAGCAGCGCACGCCCTGCGGCAGGCGGCGGCGGATGTCGATCTCGCGCTGCGCGTCCAGCAGCGAGACCTTGATGCCGTCGACCTTGTCCGGGTGGGCGGCGATGACGTCCAGGAAGGTGCCGGTGGCGGCGTCCAGGTCCGTGGCGCCCCAGTAGCCCTCCAGCGCCGGGTCGAACATCGGGCCGAGCCAGTGCAGGACGACCGGCTCGGACGCCCGACGGAGCAGGTGGCCGTAGACCTCCAGATAGTCCTCAGGACCCTTGGCGACCGCCGCCAGGGCCCGGGAGGCCATCAGGATCGCCCGCGCGCCCGACTCCTCGACGACCGCGAGCTGCTCCTCGTACGCGGCACGGATCTCCGCCAGGCCGTACGGGTAGCCGACCTCGGTGGCCGAGAGCTGGTCCGTGCCCACGCCGCAGGCGATGAGACCGCCGACCGACTTCGCCTCCGCGGCCGACCGGCGGATCAGCTCCGCCGCGCCGGCCCAGTCCAGGCCCATGCCGCGCTGGGCGGTGTCCATCGCCTCGGCGACGCCCAGCCCGTGCGACCACAGGTGCCGGCGGAAGGCCAGGGTGGCGTCCCAGTCGACGGCGGCGGGCGAGTCGGGCGACACGTCCGCGTACGGGTCGGCGACGACGTGCGCCGCCGAGTAGACCGTGCGGGAGGTGAAGGGCGTACCGGGGCTCACCAGGAGTGGTTCGGTACGCGGCTCGTAGGTCCGCGACGCCCCGCTGCTGTCCGGGAGTCGGATGGTCACGGCTGGATCTCCGGAACGTCGATACGGCGGCCCTCGGCCGAGGACTTCAGGCCCAGCTCGGCGAGCTGGACACCACGGGCGCCGGCCAGCAGATCCCAGTGGTAGGGGGCGTCGGCGTAGACGTGCTTGAGGAACAGTTCCCACTGCGCCTTGAAGCCGTTGTCGAACTCGGTGTTGTCCGGGACCTCCTGCCACTGGTCGCGGAAGACCTCGGTGGCGGGGATGTCCGGGTTCCAGACCGGCTTGGGCGTGGCCGAGCGGTGCTGGACACGGCAGTTGCGCAGGCCGGCCACCGCCGAGCCCTCGGTGCCGTCCACCTGGAACTCGACGAGCTCGTCGCGGTTGACGCGCACGGCCCAGGAGGAGTTGATCTGGGCGATCGCGCCGCCCTCCAGCTCGAAGATGCCGTAGGCGGCGTCGTCGGCGGTGGCGTCGTAGGGCTTGCCGTTCTCGTCCCAGCGCTGCGGGATGTGGGTGGTGGCGATGGCCTGGACGGACTTCACCCGGCCGAACAGCTCGTGCAGGACGTACTCCCAGTGCGGGAACATGTCGACGACGATGCCGCCGCCGTCCTCGGCCCGGTAGTTCCAGGACGGTCGCTGCGCGGCCTGCCAGTCGCCCTCGAAGACCCAGTAGCCGAACTCGCCGCGCACGGACAGGATCCGGCCGAAGAAGCCGCCGTCGATGAGGCGCTTCAGCTTCAGCAGGCCGGGGAGGAAGAGCTTGTCCTGGACGACGCCGTGCTTGATGCCGGCCTCGTTCGCCAGGCGGGCCAGGGCCAGGGCGCCGTCGAGGCCGGTGGCCGTGGGCTTCTCGGTGTAGATGTGCTTGCCGGCCGCGATGGCCTTCTTGAGGGCCTCCTCCCGGGCGGAGGTGACCTGGGAGTCGAAGTAGATGTCCACGCTCTCGTCGGCGAGGACCGCGTCCAGATCGGTCGAGACGTGCTCCAGCCCGTGCTGTTCGGCCAGCGCCTTGAGCGCGTGCTCACGGCGGCCGACCAGGATCGGCTCGGGCCACAGCACGGTGCCGTCGCCGAGGTCGAGGCCGCCCTGCTCGCGGAGGGCGAGGATGGAGCGGACCAGGTGCTGGCGGTAGCCCATGCGCCCGGTCACGCCGTTCATGGCGATACGCACCGTCTTGCGTGTCACGTCGTTCCCTTCGTACGCGGTCGTCGCGCCGCGTACGCCCGACTGGTGAGCGGTACAGCAAGCGCTTTCTATACATAAAGAAGCTAGCCTCTGAACCGCGGTCCGGACAAGACCGTGACCAGGACGAGTTGTTCGAGGGGGCGAACAGCTTCGGGACGGGGGCTTAAGGTCTGCTCGGAACCATGGCCATGGGTTGGTCGGAACCAAGGCCACGGGTCTGTATGTGTACGAGGGCGACTCTGTATGTGTACGGGGGCGACTCTGCATGTGGATGAGGGCGGACGACGAGATGCGCGACCGGAGGACGACGAGATGACGGTGACCCTGGCGGACGTGGCGGCCCGCGCGCAGGTCTCGCCCGCGACGGTGTCGCGCGTGCTGAACGGGAACTACCCCGTGGCCGCGTCCACCCGGGAGCGGGTGCTGAAGGCCGTGGACGAGCTGGACTACGTGCTCAACGGGCCCGCGAGCGCGCTGGCCGCCGCCACCTCCGACCTGGTCGGGATCCTGGTGAACGACATCGCCGACCCGTTCTTCGGGATCATGGCGAGCGCGATCCAGGCCGAGATCGGCGGGCCGGGCGGCCGCGCGGGCGGGGAGCGGCTCGCGGTGGTCTGCAACACGGGGGGCTCTCCCGAGCGGGAGTTGACGTACCTCACGCTGCTGCAACGGCAGCGGGCGGCGGCCGTGGTGCTGACCGGCGGGGCGATCGAGGACGCGGCGCACCAGGCGGCGATGGACGCGAAGGTGCGCAAACTGGCCGACGCCGGGACCCGGGTGGTGCTGTGCGGACGCCCGCCGGCGCCGGAGACCGGGGCGATCGCGCTGACGTTCGACAACCGCGGGGGCGGACAGGAACTCACCGAGCACCTGATCGGGCTCGGGCACCGGCGGCTCGGCTACATCGCGGGCCCGGAGGAACGGACGACGACCCGGCACCGGCTGGAGGGGCACCGGGCCGCGCTCGCCGCGCACGGCATCGAGGAGGACCCTCGGTGGACGGTGCACGGGCGCTACGACCGGCGGTCCGGCTACGAGGCGACGCTGGAACTGCTGCGGCGCGACCCGTCGTTGACGGCGGTCGTCGCCGCGAACGACTCCGTCGCGCTGGGGGCGTGCGCCGCGCTGCGGGACTCCGGGCTGCGGATTCCGGAGGACGTGTCGGTGGCCGGGTTCGACGATCTGCCGTTCAGCATCGACGCGGTGCCCGCGCTGACGACGGTGCGGTTGCCGTTGGCGGAGGCCGGGGCGCGGGCCGGGCGGATCGCGATGGGGCGGGAGGAGGCGCCGCCCGGGGGGATCGCGTCGGTGCGGGGCGAGTTGATGGTGCGGGGTTCCTCCGGGGTGCCGCGGGTTTCCTGACCCCGGCGTTCCCGCCCGGCCTCCCGGGGGTCGCGGCCCCCGGGCCGGGCGGGCGCGGACGCCGGTGGTGTCCCAGGAGTCGAAACCGACCTGGGCCGCGTCGGTGGCCGCCACGATCGTGCGCGCTCACCAGCTCGCGGCCGGGGCCCTCAGGGGCCCGGCCGGCGAAGGGACCGACCACGGCCGGGGCCCTCGGGGGCCCGGTCGGTGAAGGGACCGACCACGCCATCGGCCGGTCCCGCGGTGGGCCGACCGCCAGGATCCCCCTCGCGGCCGGTGCCCGCCGCCAGGCCTACTCCTCCCACCCACCGAACAGGTCCCCGCGACGAGTGCCACGCCGAGGGCGCGACGGCAGGGCGGGTGCGGGAGCCCCGTCAGCGGACGACGTCGAAGACGTTCTTCTGCAGACCGTTGGCATAGACCTCGTGCTCGACGAGCTTCAGCTTCTGGGTGTCCTTGTCCGTGGCGCTGAAGAGCCGCTTGCCCGCGCCGAGCAGGAGCGGGAAGACCAGCAGGTGGTAACGGTCGATCAGGCCGGCGTCCGAAAGGCCCTGGTTCAGGGAGGCACTGCCGTGGACGATGATCGGGCCGCCCTCGGTCTCCTTCAGCGCGGCGACGTCGTCGAGCGAGCGCAGGATCGTCGTCTCGCCCCAGTTCGACACGAGGTCGTCCTCGGTGAGGGTGGTGGAGACGACGTACTTCGGCATCACCTTGTAGTCGGCGAAGTCCTCCATGCCGGGCCACACCGGGCTGAACGCCTCGTAGCTGGTCCGGCCCATCAGCATGGCGGTGGCTTCCTTCTGTTCCCGGCCCTTGATCTCGAATGCCTCGGGGAGGAACTCGATGCCCTTGAAGGTCCACCCGGAGTTCCGGTAACCGGGCTCGCCGCCCGGGGCCTCCACGACGCCGTCGAGCGAGATGAAAGCGGTGCTGATCAGGGTGCGCATCTAAGGTTCCTCGGTGTCTCGTGTCCGGTTCGCTACAGAATCAGCCGGTGCGCTTCCACCGCACGCGCAGCCGCGACGCACCAACCATGATCTCTGACTGCGGATCACCGGGAAACTCATCGGAAGTCACCGTGTCTGGCGCCGGCTGTCCTGGAAGTCTAGGCTCGACCCCATCAGAATCTCTGACTGAGTCAAACATCGGGGGTCGTGGCCATGACCGTCCAGGACATTCGCTCCTTCAACCGCTTCTACACGAACGTCATCGGCGCGCTCGACTACGGCCGTCACCTCTACGCGCCCTACACCCTCACCGAGTCCCGCGTCCTCTACGAACTCGCGCACGCGCCGCGCACGGACGCCGCAGACCTGCGGACCCAGCTGCACCTGGACGCCGGGTACCTGAGCCGCATCCTGAACAAGTTCGAGGAGGACGGGCTGGTCGAGCGCGGGCCGTCCGAGACGGACCCGCGCCGCCGCCGTATCACCCTCACCGGGCGCGGCCGGGAGGCCGCCGCGCTCCTCGACGAGCGGGCGCGGGAGTCGGTCGGGGCGATGCTGGACACCGTGTGCGCCGAGGACCGGCCGCGGCTGGCGGAGGCGCTGCGGACCGTCCGGACGCTCCTGGGCGAGGGCCGGGCGCCACGCCCCGAGGACGTCGTCCTGCGCGATTCCGCCCCCGGCGACCTCGGCTGGATCGTGCAGCGCAACGCCGCCCTGTACGCCGCCGAGTACGGCTTCGACCTCGCGTACGAGGGCCTGGTCGCCCGGATCGTCGCCGAGTACGCCGAGGACCACGACCCGCACCTGGAGCGGACCTGGATCGCCGAGCTGGACGGCCGCCCGGTGGGGTGCGTGATGGTCGTGCGGGACGACGTGCCGGGGGCCGCCCGGCTCCGGCTGCTGCTCGTCGAGCCGGACGCGCGCGGCCTGGGCATCGGGGACCGGCTGGTCGGGGCCGTCGTCGCCTTCGCACGCGAGGCCGGCTACCGCGAGGTCGTCCTGTGGACCAACGACATTCTCGCCGCGGCCCGCCGCATCTACCAGCGCCACGGCTTCGTGCTGGTCGCGGAGAAACCGCACCGCTCCTTCGGCCAGGACCTGGTCGGCCAGGACTGGCGACTGGATCTTCTCGCAACACCCGAGTGACCTAGGCCCTGCCGTCAAATTCCGGCCTGCCCCGCGACGCCATGCGCGCACGCTCGCCGCACCGGGCACAGCCCACGTACAACCAGTACGCGGGCCTGCGCCCGGCACGGCGAGAGCACGCACCCGACGCCGCGGGGTCCGCCCTTCGGGCGGACGACGGGAGTGTGACGGCAGGGTCCAGGGGAGTCGCCGGCCGGGGTGCCGGGTAGGGTCCGTCCACATGAAGCTGGCGTTCTCCACCCTCGGTGTCCCCGGCATGCCGCTGCCCGACGTCCTGCGGCTCGCGACCGCGCACGGCTACCACGGCGTGGAGCTGCGCGCCCACCCCGAGGAACCGGTCCACCCCGGCCTCGGCTCCGCCGAACGGGCCGATGCCGCGGCCGAGTTCAAGGGATCGGGCGTAGAGCTCCTGGGCCTGGCGGGCTACGCCCGGGTCGCCGCGCCGGGCGACGACGAACCCGTCCTGGCCGAGATCCGCTCCCTCCTCGACCTGGCCCGCGACCTCGGCGCCCCGTACATCCGGGTCTTCCCCGGCGGCGACCTGGACGTCCAGACCCCCGAGGAGGCCGACGCGACGGCCGCCCGGCGGCTGGGCACGGCCGCCGAGTACGCGGGCGACCTGGGCGTGCGCATCCTCCTGGAGACCCACGACTCGCACCGCACCGCCGCCGACGCGATGCGCGTCCTCGGGCTGGTCGGTCACCGCCAGGTGGGCGCGCTGTGGGACGTGATGCACACCTGGCTGGGCGGCGAACAGCCCTCGGAGAGCTACGCGGCCCTCTCCCCGCACCTGGGCTACGTCCAGGTCAAGGACATCGCCTCGGCCGAGGACACGACACCGCTGCCGCTCGGCGCGGGCGTCCTGCCGCTCGCCGAGTGCGTGGAGGTCCTCTCCCGGCACGGCTGGGACGGCTGGCTGTGCTGGGAGTACGAGAAGCGCTGGTACGAGTCGGCCGCCGACCTGCCCGGCCTGCTGGGCCCGGGCGGCGAGCACCTGAACCGACTGCTGAACGACTCGGCGTGACGGTCCCGCGCCGGCTCCGCAGAGCACCGGACAGCACGGACGGCGGCCCGGTGCCCTCCCGGTGCGGTCGGATCACGCGGAAGAGGTCGGCGGCGGCTGGACGTCGGTGAGGTCCTCCCCGGAGCGGAGGTTGTCGCACAGCGCCTCCAGCACCGAGCCGGCCAACCGCTCCGTCATCTCGTCGCCGATCATCCGCAGCCTCTTGGCGGTGTCCTGCGCGCCCACTTCGAGTCCTTGCCTTCGCGGCCCTGTCAAGCTGCCGGGACGGCCCGTGCCCCAAAGCTATGCCGACGTGGCAAGCGGCCGACGGCGATGACGGCCGACCGGCTCCCCAGACCACGCGACCTCATCGGGCGCTGGCAGTGCACAAACCCCTTAGCCCTGGGCAGAAGCCGGGCCGTCGCCTCCGTCGAGGCGACTACGCTCGCCCTTCCCGACCCGAGGGCAAGGGAGAGTCATGGAGACGATCACTGGTACAGCGGCCGGAGTTCCGTTCACCGCGCTCCCGCCGGCCGGAGCCGCCGACGGTCTCGCGCCGTTGATCGTGACCTGGCACATGCTGGACGCGCCGCGCACGGACGCGGCGTTCGCGGCCGCCCTGCCCCTGGCCGGGGTGCCTGCCTGGCGGGTCCACCTGGGCATGCCGATGTGCGGCGCACGGATGGTCGACGGCCGTGTCGACGCCGTCCTCCGACGGGCCCGCGAGGACGCGCTGCTGTCCTTCCTGGCCCCGTTCGCCCATCAGGCCGCCGACGAGTTCCCGGCCGCACTCGCCGCGCTGCGCGAGCAACTCCCCGTCGACGACGGGCCGGTCGGCCTCCTCGGCGCCTCGCTCGGCGCAGCCGTGGCGTTGCGGGTGCTCACCACGCGGCGGATCGCGGTCCGGGCGGTCGCCCTGGTCAACCCGGCCGTGCGGATACGCTCCGCCGTCGAGCGCGTCCAGGACCTCACCGGACAGGCGTACCGGTGGACCGAGGAGTCCCACGAGGCCGCCGACGAACTGGACTTCGTCGCCCGCGCCGGAGACCTCACGGCCCACCCGCCGCTGCTGCTCGTCAGCGGGGAGCGCGACCACCCGGAATTCCGCACGGACGCCGCCGCCCTGGTCGACGCACTGCGCGAGCGGTACGCGCGCCCGGACGAGGTCGAGCTGATCACCGTGCCGGACCTGGCACACCCGTTGGCCGACGAACCCGGTCTGGAACCGGCTCCGCAGCTGCCGGCCGCCAGGGCCGTCGACGACGTCCTGACGCGGTGGTTCGGCCGGCGGCTCGGCCGCTGACGACGAGCCGTCCCGAAGGGCAGCGGCCACGAAAGGGATTGCGGCCCCGCCGACCACCTCGCTAGCGTCGCCGCCCATGCCCCCGACCCTGCGAACGCCCCGTCTCCTCCTCGACGCCTACACCCCGGACGACGAAGAGGACTTCGTCGCCCTGTTCCAGGACACCAGGGTCTCCCGGTGGATGGGCGACGGGCCCGCTGCCGAGGCGGACGACCGGGCCCTGTTCGGGCGGATCTTCAGCAAGGTCTACGCCCAGGACCTGTTCGACGTGTGGGCGGTCCGGCGCGGCGGGCGACTGGTCGGGCACGCGGAGGTCAAGCGGACGGACGCGGTCGGCGGGCACGAGATCGTCTACGCCCTCGCCCCGGAGGCCTGGGGGAGCGGCCTCGGGACGGAGCTGGCTCAGGCGCTCGTGGCGTACGGCTTCGACACGCTCGGGCTGACCGAGGTGCACGCCACCGTCGCCGCGGAGAACGAGGCCTCGCTGCGCCTGCTCGGCCGGATCGGGTTCGCGCACGTCAGGGACGTCCAGGAGGACGACGGCGGCCTCACCCGCGTGCTGACGCGGCGAGCGCCGTGAGCTTCTCGGGAATCCGGCAAGAATTTCCTGCTCCGCCGCGCAACCCTTCCCGCCCCCAGGGGGTCGTACTTCGTGTCAGGACTTCTGGAGGGGGATCCGGGGGGATCGCGGGGGTTCCTGACGGGAGGGGAAAAGCCGAGGGGGCCCGGTCGACGGACCGGGCCCCCTCGAAACCGTTCCGAGCCTCGTCCTGGCTCTCAGAAGAAGACACCGCACCTCAGCAGCACGTTCGCGTACGGCCGTGCCTCGCCCGTGCGGACGATCAGCCGGGCCCCGGCCGACAGCTCCTTGAGCCGCTCGTGCGGGACGAGGTCCAGCGCCGGGAAGTACCCGTCCAGCAGCGTCGACGCCGCCGGATTCGCCCGCCGTACCTCCTCCGCCGCCGTCGCCCCCTCGACCACGAGCTCGGCCAGCAGTCCGTCCAGCACCTCGGCGAACGCCGGCACCCCGGCCCGGAAGGCGAGGTCCACCACCCGCGGGCCGTCCGGAATGGGCATGCCCGCGTCGCACACCAGCACCCCGTCCCCGTGGCCCAGCTCGGCCAGCGCGCCGGCGAGATGACGGTTCAGTATTCCGTTCCGCTTCACAGTGCGGCGACCTCCGTCGCCGTCGGGAAGGACGCCTGCGCGCCCTCCCTCGTCACGGCCACCGCCCCGACCCGCGCCGCGTACGCGGCCGCCTCCGCGAGGGACTCACCCGTCCCCAGCCGGAAGGCCAGCGCGGCGGTGAACGCGTCACCCGCGCCGGTCGTGTCCACCACGTCCACCTTCACGGACGGCACCCGCGAGACGCCCTGTGCCGAGGCGACCAGCGCGCCCTCGGCGCCCAGCGTCACCACCACCGACCGCGGGCCCTTCGCGAGTAGGATCCGCGCCCAGTCCTCCGGGCTGTCGCCGACGGCGGCCGAGCCGAGGATCACCTTCGCCTCGTGCTCGTTGACGATCAGCGGATCGCACGCCGCCAGCACCTCCTGCGGAAGGGGCCGCGGCGGCGAGGGGTTCAGCACGAAACGGCTCTCCGGCGCCAGGTTCCGCACGACCTCCACCACCGTCTCCAGCGGGATCTCCAGCTGCGCCGAGACCACCCGGGAGGCGTGGAAGAGGCTCCCGGCGGCGCTGACGTCCTCCGGGGCCAGCCGGCCGTTCGCGCCCGGCGAGACCACGATGCTGTTGTCCCCGGAGGGGTCGACCGTGATCAGCGCGATGCCGGTCGGCGCGCCGCCCACCAGGACACCCACCGTGTCCACGCCGGCCGAGCGCTGCGAGTCGAGCAGCAGCCTGCCGTACGCGTCGTCGCCGACCCGGGCCAGCAGAGCCGTACGGGCTCCGAGCCGGGCGGCCGCGACCGCCTGGTTCGCGCCCTTGCCGCCCGGGTGGACGGCCAGGTCGGAGCCGAGCACGGTCTCGCCGGCACCGGGCCGGCGCTCGACACCGATCACCAGGTCGGCGTTGGCCGACCCCACGACCAGGAGGTCGTAGTCGTACATGCGTTGTCTCCCCACGTCAGTGACATGGGCGGGCGGCCCCACCGGGAGTGGCTGACCGCCCGCCGTTCCCCGATGTCAGCCGCTGAACCCGGCCACGTTCTCCTTCGTGACCACCTTCACCGGCACCTTCACCGTCTCCTCGACCTCCTTGCCCTGGAGTGCCTTCAGGGCGTTGTCCACGGCGATCTTCCCGAGCTGGGACGGCTGCTGCGCCACGGACGCGTACAGCGTGCCGCCCTCGACCGCCTTCAGCCCGTCAGGCGTGCCGTCGAAGCCGACCACGGAGACCGACGTGCCCGCCTTGGAGCCCAGGGCCTTGATCGCGCCGAGCGCCATCTCGTCGTTGGCGGCGATGACGCCCTGGACGTCCGGGTGGGCCTGGAGCAGGTTCGACATCACGTCGAGGCCCTTGGTGCGGTCGAAGTCGGCGGGCTGCTGGGCGACGACCTGGATGCCCGGGTAGGCCTTGAGTCCGTTCGCGAAGCCCTGGGCGCGCTCGCGGGCGGCGGAGGTGCCGGCCTGGCCCTGGAGGATCACGATCTTGCCCTTGCCGCCCAGCTTCTCGGCGACGCTCTTGGCGGCGAGTTCCCCGCCGGTGACGTTGTCGGAGGCGACCAGGGTGGCCGTCCTGGCGTTGTTGACGACGCGGTCGACGGCGATGACCGGGATCTTCGCCTGGTCGGCGGCCTTCACCGAGTTGCTCGCCGCGTCCGAGTCGACCGGGTTGACGATGATCGCGCCGAGTCCGGAACTGGTGAAGTTCTGCAGCTGGTTGGCCTGCTGGGAGGCGTCGTTCTGCGCGTCCGTGACGGTCAGGTCCACGCCCAGCTTCTTCGCCTCGGCCTGGGCGCCCGCCCGGATCTGCACGAAGAAGGGGTTGTTGAGGGTGGACAGCGACAGGCCCATCTTCGGGGTGCTCGCCGAGGAGGAGCCGTTGTGCAGGAAGGACGTGGCGCCGACGATCGCGACGGTGACGACGGCCGCGAGCGCGTACGTCGCCGCCTGCCTGCCCTTGTCGCCGCCGGTGCCGGCCGCGACCGGCGTCGCCCCGGCCTTGCGGCGGGCGGTGTCGAGCAGCACGGCCAGCGCGATGACGACGCCGATGACGACCTGCTGCCAGAACGCCGACACGTTCAGCAGGTTCAGCCCGTTGCGCAGCACGGCCAGGATCAGCGCGCCGATGAGCGTGCCGGAGGCCTTGCCGGTGCCGCCCGCGAGGGAGGCGCCGCCGATGACGACCGCGGCGATCGCGTCCAGCTCGTAGCCGTCGGCGGCCTGCGGCTGCGCGGAGGAGAGGCGGGCGGCGAGGACGACACCGGCGACGGCCGCGAAGACGCCGGAGAAGGCGTAGATCGCGAGCTTCTGCTTCTTCACGCGCAGTCCGGACAGCCGCGCGGCCTCCTCGTTGCCGCCGATCGCGTACATCGAACGGCCGATGTAGGTCCGGCCGAGCACGAACGCGGCGATCAGGCCCATCACGACCATGACGAGCACCGGCACCGGCAGCCAGCCGCCGAGCGTGTCCCCGAGGTGGGAGACCGAGTCGGGGAAGGCGATCGGCGAGCCCTCGGAGATGACGAGGGACAGACCCCGGGCCACCGACAGCATGGCCAGCGTCGCGATGAACGGCGGCAGCTTGCCGTAGGAGATCAGGATGCCGTTGACCAGGCCGCACGCGATACCGGTCGCTATGGCGAGCAGGACGGCGAGGAACACGGGGACGCCCGCCGAGGTCGCGCTCCACGCGAGGACCGTGGCCGCCAGCGCGGCGACCGAGCCGACCGACAGGTCGATGCCCGCCGAGACGATCACGAAGGTGACGCCGAAGGCGAGGATGGCGGTGACGGCCGCCTGCACGCCGACGTTCAGCAGGTTGTCCGTCGTCAGGAAGTCGCCGGACAGCGCCGACATCGCGACGACGAGGACGATGAGCGCGCTGAGCGCCCCGTTGTCGAGCAGGAGACGGCGCAGGCCGCCCGAGGCGCCACCCGCGCCCGTCGTGCTCTTGAGCGTGTCAGTGGCCACGGGAGGCCTCCGTTCCGGTCGTAGTCGTGCTCGTGCTCGTGGTCGTCGGGGTGCTGACGGCGAGTGCCATCACGGCGTCCTGGGTCGCCTCGTCGGCGGAGAGTTCGCCGGCGATCCGGCCCTGTGCCATCACCAGCACCCGGTCGCTCATGCCGAGCACCTCGGGCAGATCGCTGGAGATCATCAGGACGGCCGCGCCGGCGGCGGTGAGTTCGTTGACGAGCTGGTAGATCTCGACCTTGGCGCCGACGTCGATACCGCGCGTCGGCTCGTCGAGGATCAGCACCTTGGTCTCGGCGAGCAGCCACTTGCCGATGACGACCTTCTGCTGGTTGCCGCCGGAGAGGGTGCGCACGTGCTGGCCGAGTCCGGCCATCCGCACCCCGAGCTGCCCCGCGATCCGCTCGGCGGCCTCGCGCTGCCCCTTGAGGTCGACGAGCCCCGCGCGCGTGGCGGACCGCAGTGTCACCAGCCCGAGGTTCTCCTCGACCGAGGCGTCCAGCACCAGGCCCTGGCCCTTGCGGTCCTCGGGGATGAGCCCGATGCCCGCGGTCATCGCCGCGTTGACGTCGTACCTGGGGACGGCGGAACCGGCGACCTTCACGGCCCCCTTGTCGTACGGGTCCGCCCCGAACACGGCCCGTACGACCTCCGTACGTCCGGCCCCGACCAGCCCCGCGATGCCGACCACCTCACCGGCGTGCACCTCGAAGCTGACGTCGTGGAAGACACCGTCGCGGGTCAGGCCCTCGACGGACAGCAGGGCGGAGCCGCGGTCGGTCCGCTCGCGCGGGTACTGCTGCTCGATCGACCGCCCCACCATGAGCCGGACGAGCTCGTCCTCCGGGGTGGAGGCGGGGACCTGCCCGACGCTCCTGCCGTCCCGGAGGACCGTCACCCGGTCACCCAGGGCGGCGATCTCCTCCAGGTGATGCGTGATGAAGACGATCCCGACGCCGTCCTCGCGCAGCGTGCGCACGATCGCGAAGAGCTTCTCGACCTCCTCGGAGGTCAGCACGGCGGTCGGCTCGTCCATGATGAGCACCCGCGCGTCGAGGCTGAGCGCCTTGGCGATCTCGACCATCTGCAGGCGCGCGATGCCGAGTTCGCGCACCCGCGCGCGGGGTGACACGTTCACGCCCACGCGCGCGAGGAGGACCTCGGCGTCGGCCTCCATCCGCTTGCGGTCGATCACCCCGAACCGGCGCGGCTGCCGCCCCAGGAAGAGGTTCTCGGCGACCGTCAGATCGGGAACGAGGTTGAACTCCTGGTAGATGGTGGCGATCCCGAGCCGCTCGGAGTCCTGCGCGTCCTGGACGCGCGTCTCCTCGCCGCCGACCAGGATCCGCCCGGCGTCGGGCGTGTAGGCGCCGGAGAGCATCTTGATGAGGGTGCTCTTGCCCGCGCCGTTCTCACCGAGCAGCACATGCACCTCGCCCCGGCGCAGGTCGAAGTCCACGCCGTCCAGCGCGACCACACCCGGGAAGGTCTTGCGTATGCCCTCGATGCGCAGCAACTCGTCCGCGTCGCTCACGAATGGCTCCTGTTCTTTGCGGGGGGCTGCACAGCGGGGGCCTGTGCAGGGTCCGGCTCCGGGGAGGCCGGATCCGGCTCGCCGCACGACCGGCGTACGACGAGCCGGGCGGGGAGGGTGACGGACTCGCCGGGCCGCCCCTCGATCCGGTCGACCAGCGCGCGCACGGCGGCCCGCCCCAGTTCACCGGTCGGCTGGGCGATCGCGGTGACCGGCGGATCGGTGTGCACGAACCACGGGATGTCGTCGAAGGCGGCCAGCGCGATGTCGTCCGGCACGCGCAGGCCACGCGCGCGTACGGCGTCCAGCGCGCCCAGCGCCATCAGGTTGTCGGCCGCGAACACGGCCTCGGGCGGCTCGGCGAGGTCGAGGAACCCCTCGGTGACCCGGCGCCCGCTCTCGGCCTGGAAGTCGCCCTGCCCTATGTAGGCGTCGGGCAGGGCGAGGCCGTGGGCGCCCAGGGCTTCCCGGAAGGCCTCGACCCGCTCCCGCCCGGTCGTGGTGGCGGCGGGACCCGCGATGATCGCGACCCGCCGGTGCCCGAGCCCGTACAGATGCGCCACGAGGTCCCGGACGGCGGCCCGGCCGTCCGCCCGGACCACCGGCACGTCCACGCCCGGGATCCACCGGTCCACGAACACCATGGGCGTCCCGGTCCGGGCCGCGTCCAGCATCAGTGGCGAGCCGCCGTCCGTGGGGGAGACGAGCAGCCCGTCGATCCGCCGGTCCAGCAGGTTGCGTACGTGGTGGTCCTGGAGGTCGGGCCGCTCGTCGGCGTTGCCGATGATGACGCTGTAGCCGAGCGCGCGGGCCTCCTCCTCGACGGAGCGGGCCAGCTCGGTGAAGTACGGGTTCAGTACGTCGCTGATGACCAGGCCGAGGGTGTGGGTCTGGTCGGTGCGCAGGGAGCGGGCGACGGCGTTCGGGCGGTAGCCCAGGGACTCGACGGCGGCCAGCACGCGGGTGCGTGCGTCGGCGCTGACCGACGGGTGGTCGTTCAGGACGCGCGAGACCGTGGCGACGGATACGCCTGCCTCGGCAGCGACGTCCTTGATGCTGGCCACCGCCGCTCCACCCCCTCGTGGAATCGATTACACCGACGGGTGGATGGAATCGATTACACGCCGGTAAATCAAGACCCCGAGGGCACCTCTTGACCGGATCGTGATGTCGCGGGCCGGTCCGCGGCGGTTCAGGGTGGAAGGAGAAGATCCGTTGCCGCGAGGCCCGTACTAGAGGCGGGACAGGCGTACTACTGGGGTCCTGGCCATGTCCCGGTCGCCCTGGAGGACAGCGAGTTCGCGGAGTTGTCCCCGAGCCACCGATGAGTTTCGCCGGCCCGGGCGGTCTGTCCCTCGTCGACCACCACGGGCATCGACCACCACAGGAGGAGCGCCGTGCCCCAGCTACTGCGAGTACAGAACTTCAACGTCTCCAGCGACGGATTCGGTGCCGGTGAGCACCAGAGCCTGGAGCGGCCCTTCGGGCACGCCGACCCGGGGCAGATGTTCGCCTGGGCCGGCGCCACGGCGAGCTGGCCCAACCGCACCGACCCCGGCGGGAGCCGCGGTCTCGACGACTACTTCACACGCGACTTCGCGAACAACATCGGCGCCGAGATCATGGGCCGCAACAAGTTCGGCCCCCAGCGCGGCCCCTGGCAGGACTACGAGTGGCAGGGCTGGTGGGGTGACGAGCCCCCGTTCCACACGCCGGTGTTCGTCATGACCCACCACGAACGCCCCTCGTTCACCCTGTCCGACACGACGTTCCACTTCGTCGGCGGCGACCCGGCCGCGGTCCTCGAAAAGGCCAGGGAGGCGGCCCAGGGCAAGGACGTTCGGCTCGGCGGCGGAGCCATGACCGTCCGCGAGTTCCTCGACGCCGACCTGGTCGACACGCTGCACGTGGCGGTCTCGCCGCTGAAGCTCGGATCCGGTTCACGGCTCTGGGAGTCGCCGGAGGAGCTGTTCGACCGGTTCCACTGCGATGTCGTGCCGAGTCCCAGCGGCGTGACGCATCACCTGTTCTGGCGGAAGTGACGGCAGGTCAGTCGCGTCCGCCCCAGTCCAGACGGTCGGCCAGCCCCGCGGCGGTGAAAGCCGCCGCCAGCTCCTCACGGCCCTCGGTGAAGTGGGCCCAGCTGTCGTAGTGCACCGGGACCACGCGGCGGGCGCCGAGGATGCGCGCGGCCTCGGCGGCCATGGCGCTGTCCAGGACGACGACCTGGTTGTCGAAGAGGACGTTGAACCGCGGAGCGCCCGCGAAGAGCACGGCGGTGTCGACGGGCGCGAAGCGGCCGGCGATCTCGCGGACCGCTTCGAGGGAGGCGTTGTCGCCGCTGACGTAGACGGTGGGCAGGCCCTCGCCCGTCAGGACGAACCCGACGACCTGGCCGGTGACCGGCTCGACCTCCTCGCGGAGGCCGGGGCCGTGCAGGGCGGGCACGCCGGTCACGGTGACCGTGCCGCCGTCGGGGCGCTCCACCTCGACGGACTCCCAGTCGGCCAGACCCCTGACCTTCTCTCCCAGGCCTTCGCGCAGGCGCTCGCCGCCGCCGGGCGTGGTCAGGGTCAGCGGTATGCCGGAGAGGAGGGCCCGGCCGGAGGTGTCGAGGTTGTCGGCGTGCTCGTCGTGGGAGAGCAGCACCACGTCGACGCGGCCGAGCTCGGCGGGGGTGGTGCTGGAGGGCGCGGTCTTGGTCAGGAACCGGCCGCCACCGCGGGGGTAGTCGCCGGGACCGTCGAAGGTGGGGTCGGTCAGGAAGCGCAGGCCGCCGTACTCGAAGAGGGCGGTCGGGCCGCCGAAGACGCGGACGGGGAAGGAGGCGGTCGTCGCAGGCAGGGCAGACATGAAGAACCTCACGGATGGATGTATTTGAACCGTGAGACGACCGTACCTACTTCTCACGGATAAGTGCAAGCCGTACCATGAGAAACATGGAAGAGTCCGTGACCGAACAGCCCGCCCCGCCGCCCGCCCAGGGCGAGGAGGAACACCCCTCCCTCGCCCTCGTCAACAGCGCCATCGCCCTGCCCGGCGGGCACACGGCCGACTTCCTGGGCACCCCGGACCAGGCGAACCACTGGCTCACCCAGCGCGGCCTCGCCCCGGTCGACGCCGGCATGCGGGAGATGTGCGCGACCCAGCTGCGCTCCCTGCGCGAACAGATCAGGTCGCTGTTCGCCGCCCGCGCCGAAGGCCTGCCGGCCCTCCCCGCGGCCGTGGCGGCCGTCAACGACGCGATGACCCGGGTCCCCACGGCCCCGCTGCTGCGGTGGGACGACAAGACCGGCCCCTACCGCACGGCCCCCCACCCCACCACCGCGATCGTCGACCTGGCCCTGGCCACCCTCGCCGCCGACGCCGCCGACCTGCTCACGTCGCCCGACGCCGAGCGCCTCACCGCCTGCGGCTCCCCGCCCTGCAACCGCTACCTGCTCCGCCACGGCCGCCGCCAGTGGTGCTCCACCCGCTGCGGCGACCGCGCCCGCGCGGCCCGGGCGTATGCCCGCCGCAGCAACCCGCGATGACTCGTTCGCTTCACTCGTGTGGGACGGTTCGACCATGACCAGCGACTACGACCGTCTCCGTAACGGCATCGAGTTCATGACCGCCTACGTCTCCGGCAACGACCTGCTGGCGGACTACGTGACAGAACGACGGCGCGAGGACCCCATGGCGACCGAGGCCCTGATGGACGGGGCGGCGGCCCTCTGCGCCCTGCTGCTGAGCAAGATGGCCAGGGATGTCGGGAAGAGCGAACACGAGCTGCTCCAGGAACTGGCCCGCGGCACCCACCAACACGAGCGGCAGTCCGGAGAGTGACTCTGATCCTCGGTCGGAATCACGGTGACGGGTCGAGCCGTGCCCCTCTGCTCTCCGCCACCCGCTTGACGTCCCGCAGGGACTCGGCGAGCCGCAGGGCCAGATAGCGCAGCTCCGCGCTCGTCACGCGGTGTTCCGCGAGGAGTGCGGCGGCGTGGCCGAGAAGATCGTCCGCCATGTCCAGCTGTACGGCTTCGATGTCGTCGGCCAGGCGTGAGACGTATCCGGTCCCGTCGCCCACGAGGTAGCACGGTCTGCCGTCGACAGCGGTCCAAGGCAGCAGTCGCCCGGCCGTCACGCGCGCACCTCCGCCGCCAGGTAGGGACGGACCAGTCGGTTGTCCTCTCCACGCAACGGACGTTCGGCTCGGGCGATGAGGTCTGTCATGTCTGCTTGCCTTCCGACCTGCGGTGACTGCGTTCTGTGGTGAATCACTCACAGAGTGGGGTCGGCGCTGGCTACGCTGCCAGGGGTTGGGGCTTGACATCGCGCTTGTCAAGAAAGGGAGTTGGCCGCATGGACGAACGTCGTACGCCTCGAACGCTGCGGGAGAAGTACGGGGAGGAGCTGAGGCTTCGGCGGACTGCGGCCGGCCTCACCCAGGAGGAACTGAGCGACCAGGTCGTGTGCTCCCCCACACTGATCAGCCACTTCGAGGCCGGCAGGCGGCTGCCCAAACCCGACGACGCGCAGCGGATCGACCGTGCGCTGGGGACGGACGGGTTCTTCGCGCGGTGGCTGGAGGACCTGGAGAACAAGTACGACCCGCGCTTTGCTGCCGCCGCCGAACTGGAGCGACAGGCAACGGTGATCCAGCAGTTCGCGCTCTCACTGGTCCCCGGCCTGCTCCAGACACCCGATTACGCGCGGGCGGTGTTCGCCGCTTACCGCCTCAACTCCACCGACCAGGAACTTGACAGGCAGGTTGTCATCCGAACAGGGCGTGCCCGGATCCTCGACGGGCCGTCGGCTCCGGTCGTCTGGACACTTCTCGACGAGGCCGTCCTGCGACGCTCTGTGGGTGGCCCGCAGGTCATGGCGGAACAGCTGTACAAGATCGCGGACTTGGCCGCGTCACGGCGGATCCGGCTGCACGTCCTCCCGTACCGGGTCGGTGCGCATCCGCTCATGGAGAGCCTGCTCACCCTGATGACCTTTGAGGACTCCGCCCCGGTGGCATACGTCGACGCATTCGAGACCGGACGTCTGATGGACGATCCGGCGCTGGTGAGCACCTGCCAGACCGCCTACTCTCTGGCCCTGAGCGACGCGTTGTCGCAGCAGGAGTCACTGGCCCTCGTCCGGTCGGCAGCAGAGGAACACGCGCATGATCAGCAGTGAACACAGCGGGTGGTACAAGTCCAGCTACAGCGGTGGCAGTCAAGCCGAGTGCCTCGAAGTCGCCCGCGACCACCCCGACGTCCCCGTCCGCGACAGCAAGACCACCCCCGGCCCCACCCTGGTCTTCTCCACGCACGGCTGGACGGCGTTCGTGACGGCTGTCAAGGAAGGTCACATAAGGGCCTGACTGTCGTACCCCGGCGGTACGGTCGGATCATGCCCAACCAGACGGGAACCCCCGCCGGCGAACGGCGACTCGCCGTGCTCGAAGGCGTTCTCGAGCGGATCACGTACGCGAACGAGGAGAACGGCTACACCGTCGCCCGGGTCGACACCGGCAGAGGCGGCGGTGATCTGCTCACGGTCGTGGGCGCGCTGCTCGGCGCCCAGGTCGGGGAGTCCCTGCGCATGGAGGGCCGCTGGGGCTCGCATCCCCAGTACGGCAAGCAGTTCCACGTGGAGAACTACACGACCGTCCTGCCGGCCACCGTCCAGGGCATCCGCCGCTACCTCGGCTCCGGCCTGGTCAAGGGCATCGGCCCGGTCTTCGCCGATCGCATCACGCAGCACTTCGGGCTGGACACCCTCCAGATCATCGAGGAGGAGCCCAAGCGGCTCATCGAGGTCCCGGGCCTCGGGCCCAAGCGGACGAAGAAGATCGCCGACGCCTGGGAGGAGCAGAAGGCGATCAAGGAGGTCATGCTCTTCCTCCAGACGGTGGAGGTGTCCACGTCCATCGCGGTGCGGATCTACAAGAAGTACGGCGACGCGTCCATCTCCGTCGTGAAGAACCAGCCCTACCGCCTCGCCGCCGACGTCTGGGGCATCGGATTCCTCACCGCAGACAAGATCGCCCAGTCCGTCGGCATCCCGCACGACAGCCCGGAGCGCGTCAAGGCGGGCCTGCAGTACGCGCTGTCGCAGTCCACCGACCAGGGCCACTGCTTCCTCCCGGAGGAGCAGCTGATCAAGGACGCGGTCAAGCTCCTCCAGGTCGACACGGGCCTGGTCATCGAGTGCCTCGCCGAGCTGGCCGAACCCCCTCAGGACGGCGAGGACCCCGGAGTCGTACGGGAGAAGGTCCCCGGCCCGGACGGCGGCGAGCCCGTCACCGCGATCTACCTCGTGCCCTTCCACCGCGCCGAACTCTCCCTCTCCGCCCAGCTGCTTCGCCTCCTGCGCACGGAGGAGGACCGGATGCCGGGCTTCCGGGCGGTGACCTGGGACAAGGCCCTCGGCTGGCTGAGGACACGCACCGGCGCCGACCTCGCCCCCGAGCAGGAGGCCGCCGTCAAGCTCGCGCTGACCGAGAAGGTCGCCGTCCTCACCGGCGGCCCCGGCTGCGGCAAGTCCTTCACGGTCCGCTCCATCGTGGAGCTGGCCCGCGCCAAGAAGGCGAAGGTCGTGCTCGCTGCCCCGACCGGCCGGGCCGCCAAGCGCCTGTCCGAGCTCACCGGCGCCGAGGCCTCCACGGTCCACCGTCTGCTGGAGCTGAAGCCCGGCGGGGACGCGGCCTACGACCGGGACCGCCCGCTGGACGCCGACCTGGTGGTGGTCGACGAGGCGTCCATGCTGGACCTGCTGCTCGCCAACAAACTGGTGAAGGCGGTGCCGCCGGGAGCGCATCTCCTGTTCGTCGGGGACGTGGACCAGCTGCCCAGCGTCGGCGCGGGCGAGGTGCTGCGCGACCTCCTGGCCGACGGGAGCCCGGTCCCCGCCGTCCGCCTCACCCGGGTCTTCCGCCAGGCCCAGCAGTCGGGCGTGGTGACGAACGCGCACCGGATCAACGCCGGCCAACACCCGCTCACCGACGGCATGAAGGACTTCTTCCTCTTCGTCGAGGACGACACGGAGGAGGCCGGGCGGCTCACGGTGGACGTGGCGGCGCGGCGGATCCCCGCCAAGTTCGGGCTGGACCCCCGCCGGGACGTGCAGGTCCTGGCCCCCATGCACCGCGGCCCGGCCGGCGCGGGCACCCTCAACGGCCTGCTCCAGCAGGCCATCACCCCCGGCCGCCCCGACCTTCCCGAGAAGCGGTTCGGCGGTCGCGTCTTCCGCGTCGGCGACAAGGTCACGCAGATCCGCAACAACTACGAGAAGGGCGAGAACGGCGTCTTCAACGGCACGGTCGGCGTGGTCACTTCCCTCAACCTCGACGACCAGCGGTTGACGGTGCGGACGGACGAGGACGAGGAGGTGCCGTACGAGTTCGACGAACTCGACGAGCTCGCCCACGCGTACGCGGTGACGATCCACCGCTCCCAGGGCAGTGAGTACCCCGCTGTCGTCATCCCGGTCACCACCGGGGCCTGGATGATGCTCCAGCGCAACCTGCTGTACACGGCGGTCACTCGGGCGAAGAAGCTGGTGGTGCTGGTCGGTTCGCGCAAGGCCCTGGGCCAGGCGGTCCGTACGGTGTCCGCGGGGCGGCGGTGCACGGCGCTGGACTTCCGCCTGGCCGGGGGCCGGCCCCCGGACGGGTCACCCTGACGCCGACGCGTTCACGCGCTGCCGGGAGAACGCCGCGCCCCGCACCGTGACAGCACGCGGGTCCTCGGGCCGAGGAAGCCGCTGAGCAGCACCCCGGCGTCAGGTTGACGAGGTGCTGACCCCGGGTCAGGGCCACCACACCCCCGCCGGCACCCGCGGACCGAAAAATGATCGATCAAACAAGTCGCAAAGGTCACACAGTGCTTTCCTCGGGAGGGCAGGAGGGGGCAGGATGGACAGGTTGGCGGCACTCAGTGCCGCCGATAGGCCCAATGGTCGACCCCGAGTGCACTCTCCTGCGCCAAATGGGGGATGGTAGAGACAGTCAGGGCACCTCGAAGAAGAGGCACAACGTCGGTGAGGGATGACGTGAGCGACAACTCTGTAGTACTGCGGTACGGCGACGGCGAGTACACCTACCCGGTGATCGACAGCACCGTCGGTGACAAGGGCTTCGACATCGGCAAGCTCCGCGCCCAGACCGGTCTGGTGACACTGGACAGCGGTTACGGCAACACCGCCGCCTACAAATCCGCCATTACCTACCTGGACGGCGAAGCGGGCATCCTGCGGTACCGCGGCTACCCGATCGAGCAGCTGGCCGAGCGCTCCACCTTCCTGGAGGTCGCCTACCTGCTGATCAACGGCGAGCTGCCGACCGTCGACGAGCTCTCGACGTTCAAGAACGACATCACGCAGCACACCCTGCTGCACGAGGACGTCAAGAACTTCTACAAGGGCTTCCCGCGCGACGCCCACCCGATGGCCATGCTGTCCTCGGTCGTCTCGGCGCTGTCCACGTTCTACCAGGACAGCCACAACCCGTTCGACGAGCGCCAGCGCAACCTCTCCACGATCCGTCTGCTCGCCAAGCTCCCGACGATCGCGGCGTACGCGTACAAGAAGTCGATCGGCCACCCGTTCGTCTACCCGCGCAACGACCTGGGCTACGTGGAGAACTTCCTCCGCATGACCTTCTCGGTCCCCGCGCAGGAGTACGACCTCGACCCGGTCGTGGTCTCCGCGCTCGACAAGCTGCTGATCCTGCACGCGGACCACGAGCAGAACTGCTCGACCTCCACGGTCCGCCTGGTCGGTTCCTCGCAGGCGAACATGTTCGCGTCGATCTCGGCCGGCATCAACGCCCTGTGGGGTCCGCTGCACGGCGGTGCCAACCAGTCCGTGCTGGAGATGCTGGAGGGCATCCGCGACTCCGGCGGCGACGTCGACAACTTCATCCGCAAGGTGAAGAACAAGGAGGACGGCGTCCGCCTGATGGGCTTCGGCCACCGGGTCTACAAGAACTTCGACCCGCGCGCCAAGATCATCAAGGCCGCCGCGCACGACGTGCTGTCCGCCCTCGGCAAGTCCGACGAGCTGCTGGACATCGCGCTGAAGCTGGAGGAGCACGCGCTCTCCGACGACTACTTCGTCTCGCGCAGCCTCTACCCGAACGTCGACTTCTACACCGGCCTGATCTACCGGGCCATGGGCTTCCCGACCGAGATGTTCACCGTCCTGTTCGCCCTCGGCCGGCTTCCGGGCTGGATCGCCCAGTGGCACGAGATGATCAAGGAGCCGGGCTCCCGCATCGGCCGCCCGCGCCAGATCTACACGGGAGTCGTCGAGCGCGACTTCGTGCCCGTCGAGGAGCGCTGAGGCGTCGTAGCGCCGCTCGGCCCCCGTATCCGCCGCCGTGCGGGTGCGGGGGCCCTTGCGTGGGCGCGCGAGGCGTGAAGGTGCCGTGAGGCAGAAAAGAAGGCGCCCCGGAACGCCGGTCCCCCCACGGGCCGACGGCCAGGGCGCCTTCCCAGTCCCGGTACGGATTCCCCCCACGGGATCCGGCCGGGCGTCTGTGAGGACAGCGCCTGAATCGCTGTTGAGCAAAACGAGCAGAACTCGCCGTACTGCGGTGGTGCGGTCTGCCGGGACAGCGCACGACCGGGAGGGCCGCTCAAAGCTTCCCGGTGTACGTGCCCCGGCAACGCATCTCTGGAGAAGTCCCCCAAGACATCTCCAGATGCCAGGTGGCGCCCCCCAAGACGCTGCCTGACATCGTCAACTTAGACCTTCGAACCCCTTCGATGGTTACGTTCACATCACTGTGATCTGCGTCTCTTGCGTATGTCCGGTAGATGCGCAAGAGCCCGGATATGCCGTCCGGGGCTCAAGCGTAAGGATGATGCGTGCGCCTTGTGAAGAGCTTATGTGAGCCGGGCTGCGGACTCCAGAGGGGCTCATATCGCATTCGCCGCGAACTTAGGGCGAATTCGGGGGACTTCACCGGAATGTCCGGAGTCGAAGACTGTTCGTGACGACGAAGACCGACGAGAAGGCCATCGCGGCCCCGGCGATCATCGGGTTCAGCAGTCCCGCGGCGGCCAGCGGCAGCGCGGCCACGTTGTAGCCGAAGGCCCACACGAGGTTGCCCTTGATCGTGGCCAGCGTCCGGCGGGACAGCCGGATCGCGTCCGCGGCCACCCGCAGATCGCCGCGCACCAGCGTCAGATCACCCGCCTCGATCGCCGCGTCCGTGCCGGTGCCCATGGCCAGGCCCAGGTCGGCGGTGGCGAGCGCGGGCGCGTCGTTGACGCCGTCGCCCACCATGGCGACGACCCGCCCTTCCGCCCGCAGCCGCCGTACGGCGTCGACCTTGTCCTCGGGCAGGACCTCCGCGATCACCCGGTCGATCCCGACGGCCTCGGCCACCGCGTCGGCCACCGCCCGGTTGTCCCCGGTCAGGAGCACCGGCGTGAGCCCCAGCGCGCGCAGCTCGCGCACCGCCTCGGCGCTGGTCTCCTTGACCGCGTCGGCCACGGCCAGGACGGCCTTCGCCGTCCCGTCCCAGCCGGCCACGACGGCCGTACGGCCGGCCCGCTCGGCCTCCTCCCGCGCGCGGGCCAGCTCCGGCGGTACGTCGTCGAAGAGCCGCCCCACGGCGACCTCGCGGCCCTCCACACGCCCCCGTACGCCCCGCCCGGGGACGTTCTCGAAGTCCTCGACGTCCGGGAGCGCTCCGGCCCTCTCCCCGGCGCCCAGCGCGATCGCCCGGGCCACGGGGTGCTCGGAGGCGCGCTCGACGGCGCCCGTGAGCCGCAGCACCTCCTTCTCGTCGGCGCCCTCGGCGACGTGGACCTCCTGGAGGGTCATCCGGCCCGTGGTGACCGTGCCGGTCTTGTCCAGCACGACCGTGTCGATCCGCCGCGTGGACTCCAGGACCTCCGGGCCCTTGATGAGGATGCCGAGCTGGGCGCCGCGGCCCGTGCCGACCATCAGCGCGGTCGGGGTGGCCAGGCCAAGGGCGCACGGGCAGGCGATGATCAGGACCGCGACGGCGGCGGTGAACGCGGCGACGCTGTCGCCGGTCAGGCCGAGCCACGCCCCGGCCGTGGCGGCGGCGATCAGCAGGACCACCGGCACGAAGACCCCGGCGACCCGGTCGGCGAGCCGCTGCACCTCGGCCTTGCCGTTCTGCGCGTCCTCCACGAGCCTCGCCATCCGCGCGAGCTGGGTGTCGGCGCCGATCCGGGTGGCCTCGACGACGAGCCGGCCGCCCGCGTTGACCGTCGCGCCGGTGACCGCGTCCCCGGCCGTCACGTCCACCGGCACGGACTCGCCGGTCAGCATCGAGGCGTCCACCGCCGAGGCGCCCTCGACGACCGTGCCGTCGGTGGCGATCTTCTCGCCGGGCCGTACGACGAACCGGTCGCCGACGGCCAGCCGCCGCGCCGGGATCCGCACCTCGCGCCCGTCCCGCAGGACGGCCACCTCCTTGGCGCCCAGTTCCAGCAGCGCCTTGAGGGCGGCTCCCGCGCGGCGCTTGGAGCGGGCCTCCAGAAAGCGGCCCAGCAGGATGAAGGCGGTGACGCCGGACGCGACCTCCAGGTAGATCGAGGAGGCGCCGTCGCCGCGCGAGACCGTGAGCTCGAAGGGGTGCCGCATGCCGGGCATGCCCGCGTCGCCGAGGAACAGGGCCCACAGGGACCAGCCGAACGCGGCCAGCGTGCCGAGGGAGACCAGCGTGTCCATGGTGGCGGCGCCGTGCCGGGCGTTCGTCCACGCCGCCCGGTGGAAGGGCAGCCCGCCCCAGACGACGACCGGTGCGGCGAGGGTGAGCGAGAGCCACTGCCAGTTGTCGAACTGGAGCGCCGGGACCATGGCCAGCAGGATGACGGGCACGGAGAGGGCGGCGGAGACGGCGAGGCGCCGGCGGAGGGCCGGCAGCTCGGCGTCCTCCCCGGCGGCGTGCGCGCCCTCGGCGGGCTCCTCCTCGCGCGGGGGCGCGGGCTCCTCGGCGGTGTACCCGGTCTTCACCACGGTCGCGATCAGGTCGGCGACCTCGGTGCCCGCGGGATAGGTGACCCGGGCCTTCTCCGTCGCGTAGTTCACCGTGGCGGCGACGCCGTCCATGCGGTTGAGCTTCTTCTCGACGCGGGCCGCGCAGGAGGCGCAGGTCATCCCGCCGATGAGCAGCTCGACCTCGGCGAGTGCCGGCTCGCGGCCGGCCGGCGCCTTGGCGGTGGTGCTGGTCATGTCCGTACTCCAGGTGATGCGGGTCGCCCGGGAAGTGCGACGGGGGCCGTACGGGCCGGGGGGCGGCGGCGTACGGCCCGTACGTCGGTACGAGTGCCAGGCCTGGGGTGTCTCAGACCTGTGCGCCCCGTGCTCCCAGAACCGGTCAGGCCTTCCCGGCCAGCTCGAAACCGGCCTCGTCGACGGCCGCGCGCACGGCCTCCTCGTCGAGCGGGGCGGCGGAGACGACGGTGACCTCGCCGGTCGAGGCGACGGCCGTCACCGAACTGACGCCGGAGAGCTGGGAGATCTCGCCGGAGACGGCGCCCTCGCAGTGTCCGCAGCTCATGCCGCTCACCTTGTAGACGGTGGTGACGTGGCCCGTGGTATCGGTCTGGGCGGTCATGTCGTTACTCCTCGTCGAGGCATGTGGGGCTGTGGGGACCCTTGGGTCCATATACCCACTGTACCCCTAGGGGGTATCAGTTCACGACCTCACCCACCAGCTCGCACGGGCCCGCGCGGCACGGCCCCGCACGCACCGGCTAGCGTTCCCCGAGGCGCTGACTGCCCGGGGGCGCGAGGACGACCGGCGCCGTCCCCGGACGCGAACGGAAGGCGGGTAGCTCATGCGGGCCGTGGTGTTCGAGCGGTACGGGGAGCCGGCCGAGGTGCGGGACGTCGCCGATCCGGAGCCCGCGGAGCACGGTGTCGTCGTGCGGGTCGAGGCCACGGGGCTGTGCCGCAGCGACTGGCACGGCTGGCAGGGCCACGACCCGGACATCACGCTGCCGCATGTGCCCGGGCATGAACTCGCCGGAGTCGTCGAGGCGGTGGGCGGCCGGGTGACCCGCTGGCGGCCCGGCGACCGGGTCACCGTGCCGTTCATCTGCGCCTGCGGCATCTGCCCGTCCTGCGCGGCGGGCGACCACCAGGTGTGCGAGCGGCAGACCCAGCCCGGCTTCTCGCACTGGGGCTCCTTCGCCCAGTACGTGGCCCTGGACCACGCCGACGTCAACCTCGTGGCGCTCCCCGGGGAGCTGTCCTTCGCGACGGCGGCCTCCCTCGGCTGCCGGTTCGCCACGGCGTACCGGGCGGTGGTGCTGCAGGGCCGGGTCGCGGCGGGGGAGTGGGTCGCGGTGCACGGCTGCGGCGGGGTCGGTCTCTCCGCCGTGATGATCGCGGCGGCGTCGGGCGCGCGGGTCGTGGCCGTCGACGTGTCGGCCCGGGCGCTGGACCTGGCGCGGAAGTTCGGGGCGGCGCGGTGCCTGGACGCGTCGGCCGTGCCGGACCCCGCGTCGGCGGTCCGTGACCTCACCGGCGGCGGTGTCCATCTCTCTCTGGACGCCCTCGGTTCCCCCGCCACCTGCGCCGCCTCCGTGAACGGCCTGCGCCGCCGCGGCCGGCACGTCCAGGTCGGCCTGCTGCCCTCGCCGAGCGGCACGACCCCCGTGCCGATGGCCCGCGCGATAGCCCTGGAACTGGAACTCCTAGGCAGCCACGGCATGGCCGCGCACGGCTACCCGCCGATGCTGGAGCTGGTCCGCAGCGGTGTCCTGCGCCCCGACCTGCTGGTGACGTCCACGATCCCGCTGGACGCGGCCCCGCCCGCCCTGGCGGCGATGGGGACGGCGCCACCGGCGGGCGCGACGGTCATCGAGCCGTGGCGCTGACCTGCTCACGGAGACGGCCGCGCCCGGCGCGGCGGTGGGGCACGGGGCCGGGCCGGGACGGTCAGTCGGCTCTCCGGGCGCGGTTGCGGGGCCGGGACGCCACCCAGGCCCGGACCGTGTCGGCGTACCAGTAGGGCTTGCCGTTCTCGACGTGGTCGGGCGGGGGCAGAAGGCCGTGCTTGCGGTAGGACCGCACGGTGTCAGGCTGCACCCGGATGTGTGCCGCGATCTCCTTGTAGGACCAGAGCCTTCGGTCGGTCATGACGTGCACCTCCCCGCGCGCACCACGGCGGGGGCCGGGGACGGCCGTCCGGGGGAGCCGGGCGCTGCGCTGGCGATCAACAAGCCTGTGTCCGGTCAACGACGCTCCCGTGACACCGGGCAGGGCCTGTGCGCCGGGTGTGACGGAAGGGTCGCGGACACGGGACACCTGTGACAGGACGGGGGCGTTTGTGACACAGCCGGGGCACACGCGCCCGCCCGGGCTCCGGCGGGGTGCCTTGACGCGGCATCAGGCGAAGACTGGAGAACCGAGGGGCACGGAAAGCGGGCACGGGCACACGACACCGGAAAGCGCTGTCATGATCTGGTCCGAATGTCCGGACAAAACATTGACAGGGCTTCGGAAAGGGGACTACAAAGCCGGGGAGAGCCGACACCGAGGGGAAGCCGATGGCGTACGACCTGATCACCATGGGGCGCATCGGAGTGGATCTGTATCCGCTCCAGACGGGCGTCCCGCTGCCGCAGGTCACCTCCTTCGGCAAGTTCCTCGGCGGCTCGGCCACGAACGTCGCGGTCGCCGCGGCCCGCCTGGGACGGCGCACGGCGGTGATCACCCGCACCGGTGACGACCCCTTCGGCACGTACCTGCACCAGGCCCTGAAGGGCTTCGGCGTGGACGACCGCTGGGTCACCCCGGTCCCCGGCCTGCCCACCCCGGTCACGTTCTGCGAGGTCTTCCCGCCGGACGACTTCCCGCTGTACTTCTACCGGCAGCCCAAGGCCCCCGACCTGGAGATCGACGCCCACGAGCTCGACCTGGACGCCATCCGTGACGCCCGCGTCTTCTGGGTCACGGGCACGGGCCTGAGCGAGGAGCCGAGCCGTACGGCGACGCTCGCGGCCCTCGCCCACCGCGCCAGGTCCGGCACGACGGTCTTCGACCTCGACTGGCGCCCGATGTTCTGGACGAACCCGGACGCGGCCCGCCCCTTCTACCAGGAGGCCCTGCGCCACACCACCGTCGCCGTCGGCAACCTCGACGAGGTGGAGGTCGCCACGGGCGTGCGCGAGCCGCACGCCGCCGCCCGGGCCCTCCTGGACGCCGGTGTCGAGCTGGCCGTCGTCAAGCAGGGCCCGAAGGGCGTCCTCGCCGTCCACCGCGACGGCGTCACCGCCGAGGTCCCGCCGCTGCCCGTGAACGTCCTCAACGGCCTCGGCGCCGGAGACGCCTTCGGCGGCAGTCTGGTCCACGGCCTGCTGTCCGGCTGGGACCTGGAGAAGACCATGCGGCACGCCAACGCCGCCGGCGCCATCGTCGCCTCCCGCCTGGAGTGCTCCTCCGCGATGCCCACCGCGGACGAGATCGAGGCGGCCGTCACCGCGGGGGCCGTCCAGTGACCGTCGACGTCTGCGAACTCGTCCGCCTGCGCAGCCACCGCCCGGAGGCGATCGCCGAGGCCGCCGCCCGCCGCCCCCGCAGGCCCCTGCTGAACGACAACGGCCGGCTGATGATCGTCGCCGCCGACCACCCGGCCCGCGGCGCCCTCGGCGTCGGCGGCCGCGGCCTGGCCATGGCCAACCGCGCCGACCTCCTCGAACGCCTCTGCCTGGCCCTGTCCCGCCCGGGCGTGGACGGCGTCCTCGCCACCGCCGACATCCTCGACGACCTGCTCCTCCTCGGCGTCCTCGACGGCAAGGTCGTCCTGGGCTCGATGAACCGCGGCGGCCTCCAGGGCGCGCGCTTCGAGCTCGACGACCGCTTCACCGGTCACCGCCCGGAGGACATCGAGCGCCTCGGCTTCGACGCGGGCAAGCTGCTGCTGCGCATCGACTACGACGACCCGGGCTCCCTCACCACGCTGGAGTCCACCGCCCGCGCCATCGACGCCATGGCGGCCCGCCGGCTCCCCGTCTTCGTCGAGCCGTTCATCTCCCGCCGCGACGAGACGGGCCGGCTGCGCAACGACCTGTCGGCCGAGGCCGTCACCCGGTCGATCGCCATCGCCTCCGGCCTGGGCGGCAGCTCGGCCTACACCTGGCTGAAGGTGCCGGTCACCGACAACCCCGACGACATGGCCGAGGTCATGGCCGCCTCCACGCTGCCCGCCGTACTGCTCGGCGGTGAGGTGGGGGGCTCCGCCGAGGAGCAGGCCGGGGCGTACGAGAAGTGGCGCGGCGCGCTCCAACTGCCCACCGTGCGCGGGCTGGTGGTCGGCCGTTCGCTGCTGTACCCGGCGGACGGCGATGTGGCCGCCGCCGTGGACACCGCCGTAGGACTGCTGTGAGGGCCGCTTCATGAGCAGTGAGCCGTACACCCCCCAGGGCACCACGACCGTCGTGCGGATCGTGCCGCCCCTCCCGGGCGCCCATGACGCCCGGACCCAGATCGCCTCCGGCGCGGGATGCCGCTTTGCTTTGGCAGGAGCGAAGAGCGAGCGACAACTCCCCGCCCGCTACGGCCCCGCGCCGGAGGTCCCCCACGCGAGGCGCACGCGGCCTCGCCGTGTCGTGCCGGAGACCTGTGTGTTCACTCCCGGTGGTGAACACCCGCGACGGCCCCCGCGTACCCGTGACCATCCATAGGGAGGGGAAATCGATGACCACGACGACGAGGCTGACGGTCGCTCAGGCGCTCGTGCGCTTCCTGTCCGCCCAGTACACCGAACGCGACGGCGTACGGCAGCGGCTCATCGGCGCCACCTGGGGCATCTTCGGCCACGGCAACGTCGCCGGCATCGGCCAGGCGCTCCTGGAGCACACCGACGCGATGCCGTACCACCAGGGCCGCAACGAACAGGCCATGGTGCACGCCGCGGTCGGGTACGCGCGCCAGTCCAACCGGCTGTCCACGCACGCGGTCACGACCTCCATCGGCCCGGGCGCCACCAACCTCGTCACGGGTGCCGCCCTGGCGACCGTCAACCACCTGCCGGTGCTGCTCCTGCCCGGTGACGTCTTCGCCACCCGCCCCGCCGACCCGGTCCTCCAGCAACTGGAGGTGCCGTACGCGGGCGACGTGTCGGTCAACGACTGTCTGCGCCCGGTGTCGAAGTACTTCGACCGGATCACGCGCCCGGAGGCCCTGGTCCCGTCGGCGCTGAACGCGATGCGCGTGCTCACCGACCCCGTCGAGACCGGCGCCGTCACCCTCGCCCTGCCCCAGGACGTGCAGGCCGAGGCGTACGACTGGCCCGAGGAGTTCTTCGCCGAGCGCGTGTGGACCGTACGGCGTCCCGGCGCCGACCCGGCGGAACTCGCCGAGGCGGTACGGATCATCCGCGCGGCGAAGCGGCCCCTGGTCGTCGCCGGCGGCGGCGTCCACCACAGCCGTGCCGAGGCGGCGCTCGCCGAGTTCGCCGAGACCACCGGCATCCCGGTCGCCTCCACCCAGGCCGGCAAGGGCTCCCTGCGCCACGACCACCCCCAGGACGTCGGCGGCATCGGACACACCGGGACGGCCACCGCGGACGAACTCGCCCGCACCGCCGACCTGGTGATCGGCGTCGGCACCCGCTACACCGACTTCACCACCGCCTCCGGCACCCTCTTCACCGGCGAGAACGTCCGGTTCCTCAACCTCAACATCGCCTCCTTCGACGGCCACAAGCTCGCCGGGCAGCCCCTCATCGCGGACGCCCGCACCGGCCTGGAGGAGCTGACCGAGCGGCTGGAGATGCACGGCCACCGGGTCGCGCCGCTGTACGCCACCGAGTACACCGAGGACAAGGAGCGCTGGGAGCAGCGCGTCGACGCCTGCTACGAGGTGGACGAGCCGGACACCCGCCCGACCCAGCCGCAGGTCCTCGGCGTGCTCGACGCCCTGGTCGACGACTCGGACATCCTCATCAACGCCGCCGGTTCCCTCCCCGGCGACCTGCACAAACTGTGGCGGACCCGCTCGTACGACCAGTACCACCTGGAGTACGGCTACTCCTGCATGGGCTACGAGATCCCGGCCGCCATCGGCGTGAAGATGGCCGCCCCCGACCGGCCCGTGTGGGCGCTGGTCGGCGACGGCACGTACCTGATGATGCCGACGGAGATCGTGACGGCCGTGCAGGAGGGCATCGCGATCAAGGTCCTGATCATCCAGAACCACGGCTACGCGTCCATCGGCGGGCTGTCCGAGTCGGTGGGCGGTGAGCGCTTCGGCACGGCCTACCGCTACCCGTCCGAGGACGGCTCGTACACCGGCCCGCCGCTGCCGGTGGACCTCGCCGCCAACGCGGCCAGCCTCGGCATGCGCGTACTGCGCGCGAAGACCGTGCGGGACCTCGAAGCGGCGCTCGCCGAGGCCCGGGCCGCCGACACTCCCACATGTGTCTACGTGGAGACCCAAACGGCAGACACAGTGTCGGGCGCGCCTCCCGCGCAGGCCTGGTGGGATGTACCCGTGGCCGAGACCGCGATACGGCCGTCCGCGGTCAAGGCACGCGAGCTGTACGAACGGCACGTCTCCACCCGACGCCGCCATCTGTGAAGGAGTACCCGGCCATGACGAAGATCGTCAACCACTGGATCGGCGGCAAGACCGTCGAAGGCGCCTCGGGCACCCACGGGCCGGTGACCGACCCGGCGACCGGCGAGGTGACGACGAAGGTCGCGTTCGCCTCGGCCGACGAGGTGGACGCGGCGGTGGCCGCCGCCAAGGAGGCCTTCGCGACCTGGGGCCAGTCCTCCCTGGCCCAGCGCACGTCCATCCTCTTCAAGTTCCGCGCGCTGCTCGACGCCAACCGCGACGCGATCGCCGAGCTGATCACCGCCGAGCACGGCAAGGTCCACTCCGACGCCCTCGGCGAGGTCGCCCGCGGCCTGGAGATCGTCGACCTGGCCTGCGGCATCAGCGTCCAGCTGAAGGGCGAGCTGTCCACGCAGGTGGCCAGCCGCGTCGACGTCTCCTCCCTCCGCCAGCCGCTCGGCGTCGTCGCCGGCATCACGCCGTTCAACTTCCCGGCGATGGTGCCGATGTGGATGTTCCCCCTCGCCATCGCGTGCGGCAACACGTTCGTGCTGAAGCCGTCGGAGAAGGACCCGTCGGCGTCGGTCAAACTCGCCGAGCTGCTCGCCGAGGCGGGCCTGCCGGACGGCGTCTTCAACGTCGTCCACGGCGACAAGGTGGCCGTCGACCGGCTGCTCGAACACCCGGACGTGAAGGCGGTGTCGTTCGTCGGTTCGACCCCGATCGCCCGCTACATCCACTCCACGGCCTCCGCGGCCGGCAAGCGCGTCCAGGCGCTGGGCGGCGCCAAGAACCACATGCTGGTCCTCCCGGACGCCGACCTCGACGCGGCGGCCGACGCCGCCGTGTCCGCCGCCTACGGCTCGGCGGGCGAGCGCTGCATGGCCATCTCGGCGGTCGTCGCGGTCGGCTCGGTCGGCGACGAACTGGTGGCGAAGATCCGCGAGCGCGCCGAGAAGATCAAGATCGGCCCCGGCAACGACCCCGCCTCCGAGATGGGCCCGCTGATCACCAAGGTCCACCGCGACAAGGTGGCCTCCTACGTCGAGGGCGCGGCGGCCGAGGGCGCCGAGGTGGTCCTCGACGGCACCGGCTACACCGTCGACGGCTTCGAGAACGGCCACTGGATCGGCATCTCGCTCCTCGACAAGGTGCCGACGAGCGCGAAGGCCTACCAGGACGAGATCTTCGGCCCGGTCCTGTGCGTGCTGCGCACGGAGACCTACGAGGAGGCCCTGGACCTGATCAACGCCTCGCCGTTCGGCAACGGCACCGCGATCTTCACCCGGGACGGCGGCGCGGCCCGCCGCTTCCAGCTGGAGGTCGAGGCCGGCATGGTCGGCGTGAACGTCCCGATCCCGGTCCCCGTGGGCTACCACTCCTTCGGCGGCTGGAAGGACTCGCTCTTCGGCGACCACCACATCTACGGCAACGACGGCACGCACTTCTACACCCGCGGCAAGGTCGTCACCACCCGCTGGCCGGACCCGGCCGACGCCCCGGCGGGCGTGGACCTGGGCTTCCCGCGCAACCACTGAGGTCGTCGCTTACCACACCGCCTGAGCTCGACGCCGTACACCACCCGCAGTACGCCGAAAACTCCGTGTACACCCCTGGAAGGCCTCGCACTTCGGTCTCTGGTCGACAACTCATCGACAGGTTGACCCCGTACCGTTGACGCATGGATCTTCGACTGCCCGGACTGAACGGGCTGCTGCGGAGGCCCCGGAGGCTCCTCGCCGCCGGGGCCGCCGTCGTCGTTCTCGCCGGCGCAGGCACATGGACGGCCGTCGCAGACGACGAGACCGCCCCGGTCCACCGCACCGACCGGCTCCTCGACACAGCGGACGGCGTGCGGATCGACACCTCGTTCTTCACCTCCCAAGGAGACCGCCGCCGCCCCGCCGTCCTGCTCGGCCACGGCTTCGGCGGCAGCAAGAACGACGTACGGCAGCAGGCCGAGGATCTCGCCAGAGACGGCTACGCGGTCCTGACCTGGTCGGCGCGCGGTTTCGGCAAGTCGAACGGGAAGATCGGGCTGAACGACCCCAAGGGCGAGGTCGCCGACGTCTCCAAGCTCATCGACTGGCTGGCGAAGCAGCCCCAGGTCGAACTCGACAAGCCCGGCGACCCCCGCGTGGGCATGGCCGGCGCCTCCTACGGCGGCGCGATCGCCCTGCTCACGGCGGGACACGACGACCGGGTGGACGCCATCGCCCCGGCCATCACGTACTGGAACCTCGCCGACGCGCTGTTCCCGAACGGCGTGTTCAAGAAGCTGTGGGCCGGCATCTTCGTCAACTCCGGCGGCGGCTGCGAGCGGTTCGAGCCCGCGCTGTGCCGGATGTACGAGAGGGTCGCGGAGTCGGGCAAACCGGACGCCGAGGCCCGCAAGATGCTCGACGCACGGTCGCCCTCCGCGGTCGGCGACAACATCAAGGTGCCGACGCTGCTGATGCAGGGCCAGTCCGACTCCCTCTTCCCACTCGGCCAGTCCGACCAGGCGGCGAAGGCGATCCGTGCGGGCGGCGCCCCCGTCGACGTCGACTGGATCGCCGGCGGCCACGACGGCGGCGACATGGAGACGAGCCGCGTCCAAGGGCGCGTGCGGAGCTGGTTCGACCGCTATCTGAAGGACGACAAGGGCGTCGACACCGGCCCCGCCTTCCGCGTCACCCGCACCCTCGGCCTCGGCTCCGGCGACGGCGAACCCCGGCTGACCGGCGTGACCTCGGACCGCTACCCCGGCCTGGAGAACAAGCAGCGCTCCATCGCCCTGGCCGGCCGCGAGCAGAGCTTCGACAACCCGCCCGGCGCCAGCCCGCCCGGCGTCTCCGCCCTGCCCGGCCTCGGCGGAGCGGGCGGCCTCAGCCAGCTGTCCTCGCTCGGCGTCGGGATCTCCCTCGACTTCCCCGGCCAGTTCGCCGCGTTCGAGTCGGCCCCCTTCCGCGACGACGTCCAGATCACCGGCTCCCCGACCGCCACGATCCACGTGAAGTCCACCAGCGACGACGCCGTGCTCTTCGCCAAGGTCTACGACGTCGGCCCCGGCCGCACCCAGCCGGTGCTGCCCTCCCAGCTGGTCACACCCATCAGGGTCGAGGACGCCAAGGCCGGCAAGGACGTCACCGTCACCCTCCCGGCGATCGACCACCAGGTCGAGGACGGCCACCGGCTGCGCCTGGTCCTCGCCTCCACGGACCTCGGCTACGCCTCCCCGGCGACCCCGGCCACATACACCGTCTCCCTCAAGGGCGACCTCAAGGTCCCGTCGGCGCTCGGCGAGAGCACCGCACAGGGCCCGCTGCCCGCCTGGGTGTGGTGGATGCCGGCCGCCGGCGCCGTGATCGCCCTGGCGCTGATCATCACGGGCCGCCGCCGCACGGCCGCACCCGCCCCGCCGGACCCCGAACTGGCCGACGTGCCCCTCCAGATCACGGACCTGACCAAGCGGTACGCCAAGTCCTCCGACCGGTACGCCGTCAAGGACCTGTCGTTCCGCGTGGAGAAGGGCCAGGTCCTCGGCCTGCTCGGCCCGAACGGCGCCGGCAAGACCACCACCCTGCGCATGCTGATGGGCCTGATCAAGCCGGACGGCGGCGAGATCCGCGTCTTCGGACACGCCATCAGCCCGGGCGCCCCCGTCCTGTCCCGGGTCGGCGCCTTCGTCGAGGGCGCGGGATTCCTGCCGCACCTGTCCGGCCGCGAGAACCTGGAGCTGTACTGGCGCGCCACCGGCCGCCCCGCCGAGGACGCGCACATGGACGAAGCCCTGGAGATCGCGGGCCTCGGCGACGCGCTCGCCCGCGCGGTGCGCACCTACTCGCAGGGCATGCGCCAGCGCCTGGCCATCGCGCAGGCCATGCTCGGCATGCCGGACCTGCTCATCCTCGACGAACCGACCAACGGCCTCGACCCGCCCCAGATCCGCGAGATGCGCGAGGTGATGATCCGCTACGCCGCGGCAGGGCGCACGGTCATCGTCTCCAGCCACCTCCTCGCGGAGGTCGAGCAGACCTGTACGCACCTGGTCGTGATGGACCACGGACAGCTCGTCCAGGCGGGCCCGGTCGAGGACATCGTCGGCTCGGGCGACACCCTCCTGGTGGGCACGGCCACGCCCGTCGACGGGCCCGTCGTCGAGAAGGTCGCCGCCCTGCCGGGCGTCGCCTCGGCCGTGCCCGTCGACGAGGGCCTCCTCGTCCAGCTCGACGCCGACGGCACCCCGCAGCGCCTGGTCGCCGAACTCGTACGGCTGGACGTGCCCGTGCGGTCGGTCGGCCCGCACCGCCGACTGGAGGACGCCTTCCTCACCCTGATCGGAGCCGAAGCATGAGCAAGCTCGCCGACCGGGCCGAGCCCGTCGAGGTCGCCGACGGCTACCGCGCGGGCCGCACCCTGCCCTTCCGCGTCGAGCTGGTCCGGCAGCTGAAGCGGCGCCGCACGATGGTCATGGGCGGCGTCCTGTTCGCCCTGCCGCTCATCCTGCTCATCGCCTTCCAGGTCGGCGGCGACCCGGGCGGCAACAACAACCGCGTCAACCTCATGGACACGGCGACGGCGTCCGGGGCCAACTTCGCGGCCGTCAACCTCTTCTCCGGCGCCGGCTTCCTCCTCGTCATCCCCGTCGCCCTGTTCTGCGGCGACACGGTCGCCTCCGAGGCGAGCTGGTCGTCCCTGCGCTACCTGCTCGCGGCGCCCGTGCCCCGGGCCCGGCTGCTGTGGTCCAAGCTCGCCGTCGGACTCAGCCTGAGCCTGGCCGCGCTGGTGCTGCTCCCGGTCGTCGCCCTCCTCGTCGGCACGGCCGCCTACGGCTGGGGCCCGCTCGAACTGCCCACCGGCGGCACCCTGCCCACCGGCACCGCGGCCCAGCGCCTGCTGATCGTCGTCGGGTACATCATGGTGTCCCAACTGGTCACCGCTGCCCTCGCGTTCTGGCTGTCGACCCGGACGGACGCACCGCTCGGCGCGGTCGGCGGCGCGGTGTTCCTGACCATCATCGGCAGCGTCCTCGACGAGGTGACGGCCCTCGGCGACTGGCGGCACTTCCTGCCCGCGCACTGGCAGTACGCCTGGCTCGACGCCGTCCAACCCCGGTTGCAGTGGACGGACATGATCCAGGGCACGTCGATTTCCGTAACGTACGCGCTCGTGCTGTTCGCCCTGGCCTTCCGCGGTTTCGCCCGCAAGGACGTCGTCTCCTAGGTCAACGGAGGATCACCCACCGGTCTCGAAGGCCGGTCCCCGTGGCCGCTTCGAGACGCTTCCGCAACCCCCCGTACCGCACGTTCCGGCCCCCTGCGCCGTCACAGTCGCAAGAAGGCGACGCCAACGGACTCAGGGGGCACGGACGATGAAGCCGTACGAGCGGTACCGGACACGCAAGCTGCTGCTGGCGCTCACAGCGGCGGGCGGACTGCTGCTCACCGCGTGCAGCGGGGGCGGCGCCGGCAGCGAGGGCAGCAAGGCCGCCGACCGTGACACCTCGGGCCTGCCCGCGCCCGCCCAGAGCCAGGGCAGCAGCGAGCGCGACGACCGCCGAGAAGATCCCGACCACCTCTCCACCTTCGCCCTCGACGTCGACACCGCCTCCTACGACTACGCCCGCCGCACCCTGGCCGACGGCAGGCTCCCGGACCCTTCGACGGTCCGCCCCGAGGAGTTCGTCAACAGCTTCCGCCAGGACTACGAACGCCCCGACGGCGACGGCTTCTCGGTCACCGTCGACGGCGCCCGCACCGCCGACGAGGACTGGTCCCTGGTCCGCGTGGGCCTGGCCACCCGCACCACCGGGCGCACCGGCGAACGCCCGCCCGCCGCCCTCACCTTCGTCATCGACATCTCCGGCTCCATGGCCGAACCGGGCCGCCTGGACCTCGCCCAGGAGTCCCTGGCGGTGATGACGGACCGGCTGCGTGACGACGACTCGGTCGCGATCGTCACCTTCAGCGACGACGCCGAGACCGTCCTGCCCATGACCCGCCTCGACGGCCACCGCGACGAGATCCACGACGTCATCTCCGAGCTGGACACCCGCGACTCCACCAACCTCGGCGCGGGCGTCGAGACCGGCTACGAGACGGCCGTCGAGGGCCTGCGCGAGGGCGCGACCAACCGGGTCGTCCTCGTCTCCGACGCCCTCGCCAACACCGGCGACACCGACGCCGACACGATCCTGGAGCGGATCTCCGGGGAACGCCGCGAGCACGGCATCACCCTCTTCGGCGTCGGTGTCGGCAGCGACTACGGCGACGCCCTGATGGAACGCCTCGCCGACAAGGGCGACGGCCACACCGTGTACGTGTCCGGCACCGACGAGGCCCGCAAGGTCTTCTGCGAGGAACTCCCGCGCAACATCGACCTCACGGCCCGCGACGCCAAGGCCCAGGTCGCCTTCGACCCCGAGACCGTCGAGGAGTTCCGCCTGGTCGGCTACGACAACCGCAGGGTCGCCGACGAGGACTTCCGCGACGACCGCGTCGACGGCGGCGAGGTCGGCCCCGGCCACACCGTCACCGCCCTGTACGCCGTGCGCGTCAGGCCCGGCGCCGAGGGCCACCTCGCCACCGCCACCGTCCGCTGGCTCGACCCCGGCACCCGCGACCCGCACGAGGAGACCGGCGCCCTGGAGACGGACGCCCTCGACGACTCCGTCCGCAGCGCGAACCGCTCCTTCCAGGTCACCGCGACGGCCGCCTACTTCGCCGACGCCCTGCGCCACGACGACCCCTCGCTGCCGGGCGCCCCGGGGCTCGGGGAACTCGCCGAGCACGCCGAGGACTTGGCGGACCGCACGGAGGACACGGAGATACGCCGCCTCGCGGAGGCCATCGACACGGCGAAGCGCCTGAAGCGCACCGACCGAGAATGAACGTTCATATTCTTGGG
This sequence comes from Streptomyces sp. NPDC007991, assembly GCF_042958445.1. Taxonomy (NCBI): domain Bacteria; kingdom Bacillati; phylum Actinomycetota; class Actinomycetes; order Kitasatosporales; family Streptomycetaceae; genus Streptomyces; species Streptomyces sp. NPDC007991. Next base: position 738,323 of record NZ_JBIBJD010000002.1, on the reverse strand, counting down.
CGATTTTCAGAACTCAGGGGAACGCGGAGCCCGGTATCGAGCACTTCAGAGGAAATTCGCCATGGCACGCCACCCCTTCCGCGCAATTGAGAAATCCATCATCATGAACGGGCCGGGCCTGACCAGCCTGGGTGGCAAGGGGGAAAATGCCGTTTCCAATGGATCCGGAGGAACCTCATGCGAACCATCAGGAGGCAGGCCACGGAGTGGCTCGCCCGAGCAGCGACCGATCCGCGCGACTGCAAACGGCAGTGGCACGGAGAAAGCGGCGTCGCGGTGCTGGCCTGCGGACGGTACTGGGATGTGCTGAGTGTGCCGGAGGAATTGGGCGCACTGGCCCTGGACGCCCTCTTACGCACCCCCCAGGCGCCCGGCCCCGTACTGGCTGACGCCGTCGCCCGCAGAGTGGGCTTCTTCCTGCCGCCGCATCCCGCAGGCCGCTGGATCGGCATGGACGTCCGATACCTGGGCCATGGCGCATGGGTCACGGTACCCGCGCCGCACCGGGCCCCAGGGCGTCTCCGCTGGCTTGTTCCCCCCGACGGTGTGGGAACGCTGTTTGTTCCCACAGCCGTGGAAGCGGCTCTCCAGCAGGCCCTGGGCACTCTCGCGGCCCGGGCCGCCCCGCGGCGGCAGTGTCCTGTGTGTGGAACGCGGACCGCTGGAACCCTTCTTCGCAGTGGTGGCCGGTCCAGATGACAACCATGGGTCCACAGGGAATCCCTGGGGCAGGCAGGGCGGATTTCCACCAGCATCGCGGGATTACGCAAGGCGTACCAGATGTGTGCGGGGTGAGGGCGAGGTTGAGGACGAGGATGTGCGCGCGGACGCCGCGTGAACTCTCCGTCAATGTCGCTGGATGCCGGGGGTGGCTGTGCCGAGTGGTGTCGTGAAATGGTTCGATTCTGACCGGGGAGTGGGCGTCATCGCGCGGGACGGCGGAGCATCGGATGTTGTCGCCTGTCGTTCCGCGGTTCACGGTCGTGTGGACCGCACGCCACTCGCGGGCGAGCGGGTGTTCTTCGACATCACCGAGGACTCCGCCGGCATCCGGGCCGACAACATCTGCCGGATCGCGCCAGGGGTGCGCTGTCCATCGGCTCGCGGTATTCAGCTGCGGACCGAGGCAGACGCGATGCCCGAACTCACCGCCCATGCCAACTCAATGGCCCCCTCGCACACACAAGCGTGAAGGCCACGGAGGCTGATCACCCCTCCGAGGCGGACCGGTCAGCAGCCGGGCGTGGCAGATTGCGGGGCTCCTGAGCCCGTGGTCACATCTTCCCGTAAGGCGCGTAAGGGGTATTTCGGCGCCGTAGATCAGGGGCAGCTCGCTGATGGCGGCCTGCCACCAGTCACTTTGGAGGACCCATGTCTCACCGCATGCTTCGCTCGGCGGCCACCGTGCTGCTGGCTTCAGCGCCGCTTCTGGCTGTCGCGCCGGCGCAGGCAGCTCCGCAGGGCTTCCCCTGTGTCGTCGGGCTGCAGCAGATCACCAGCGACGGGAGCAGCACGGTCACCGTCGGCATCACATGCGGCGCGGCGCGGACCGTGGGGGTGCGGATCTCCGCCGGTGACACCGAACTCGCCAACGTGAAGAAGGACGTCAAGGCAGGCGTTACGGAGAACGTCAGTGTCACCGTGCCCGCTGTGCCACGCGTTTGCGCCACGCTGGAGACCGACGGCCAGAGCGCCACGGTCTGCACCCGCTGACGGGTCTCTCTCGTCGCCGTCCGCCTGACGTACACAGCCGCCGTCGCCCACTTCGCGATCCGCGAGGTCTGGGGGGCGGCGACTTTCGTGTGAACAGCGTGTGCCGTCAGCGATCCCGCAGGGGTACGAACACTCTTGGGCAGCATCGCAGTTGACGAAGTGACAGACTGAACCCTCCTCCAGCCGAAGCAGGGGTTGCGGCCGTCCGGGACGCTGCCGCCGCCACCGGGCTGGATGCGTCGGCTGGGGGTGGCCGGCCGCGGGCGTACCGCCGCCGGGCGACGCTGGACGCGGTCCGCTGCCTCGTGGGCAACGGCATCAAGTGGCGCGACCACGGCCTGGTCAAGGAGTTCCACGACCAGCTGCGCGGACAGGTCCGCTACAAGCTGTCGTCGGCGCCGGCCCCCAGGACTTCGACGACGGCGAACCACGCAGCCGCTCAGGTACTGCCTGAGCAGGTGGCCGCCGCGCACCACCGCCTCGCCCTCGTCCGGGCTGACGGCGGTCGAGCGAGCGCTGTGATGATGCGCCGGCAGTCCACCGGAAGCACCGACCAGGCCGGCCCCTCCCGCCATACCGGCACCTGGACTTCGGCTTCGCCGCCCCCGGTGTCGACAGCTCGGTCCCGTCGGCCGGGGCACCCACAGGGGACGATCCTTCGGGTCGGCTATCACCTGCCCGCTCATTCCGTACCTCGATGACAGAGGTAGGGAAGGGCTCTGCGCGCGAGTTCAAGCCCGTTGTGCTGCCGGTGTGGCGTTACTCCATTGGTGGAGGTAATGGGCCGCGACCTGGGCATTGGGTAGTTCCTATTACCTGCCCTGTTGGGGCCATGTGGATGAAGTTCCGCAGTCAGGGGTGCTCGAAGTGGCGTCTGCTTCGGCGCTGGGGCAATATCGGTCTCGTTCTTCCAACGGGGAAGAAACAGAACGGAGATATTCCAATGCGCAAGAGCATGAAGCGCGGTGCTGCCGCGTCCCTGGCGGCGGTGGCCATCCTCGCGGGTTCCGCCTCGGCTGCCAGCGCTTACAGCGGCAGCGACGACGAGCAGCCGCCGGTGACCGTGGTCAACGAGATCACCAACACCAACACCAACAGCAATGACAACGACAACGACAACGACAACACCGCTGTCGCTGTCAACGACAACGACAACACGGCCTCGGCTGCCATCACCGTCGACCTCGGTGGCCTCCTCGGCGGCTGACGTCCACGGGACGCACGGAGTTCCCCTTTTCCGGATGGTGACTGTTCAAGTCCGATGCGGCAGGGGCACCCGCATTCGATTCCCTCGGGGGTCGTGACCCACTTGAAAGCGTCTTTCCCTGGCGGCGGATGGGGCGACTACCTCATCCGCCGAGGGAGAGACGCTTTCGCTTTGTCAGATTTGATGATGATCACTTGAAATGGGCGCCGTAGGCGATCGCGCACGCAGTGCACTTCGGAGGGGAAATGAGTGACACGATCATTCTGCCGCGTTGCCCGGAGTCGGGAAAGGCGTCGTTCCGTAGCGAGGACGAGGCTCGCGCCTGGCTCGTCAGGCAGCCGCTGATCGAGAAGATCCCGGACCGGATCTATCGGTGCCCCGGCTGCCGTTATTGGCACTTCACCGGATCTCATTTTCTGACAAGTCAGAAGATCAAGCGGCAACGAAACTACGGCAGGCGTGAAGCCGCTCCCCGGCGCAGCCGCAAAAAGAGGGGGAGAACCTGACGAGAGAGGGCGCGTCGGGGCCCGCCGTCGGCGTCGTCAGGCCCGTGTGCACCACGTACAGGACTCCGCACCACGTCAGCCGAACGGCTGCGGCAGGGGCCGGCCTCGGGGTCTGTTCCTTCGGTCCCGGGGTTGGTTTTTGCACTTGATTCGAGTAGGAGGAAAACCAGATTGCGACAGAACCTGAGCAGGGGAATGGTCGTGGCAGCCGCCGCGACGAGCATTCTGTCCCTGTACGGCATGCCGGCGTTCGCGGACCCGCGCTCCGAGGGAAGCCCCGGGGTGTCACCCAGCGCCGTGGCGGGGAACGAAGCGGAGTCCGTAGCGGACGCTGCCGTAAAGGCGGCCCTCGGTTCCGCCGGCGAGGGCGAGGTGGCGAACTCGTCTGACGAGGCAGCCTCGACCAGCGACGCGGACGCGCGCTCCGAGGGAAGCGCCGGGGTGTCACCCAGCGCGGTGGCGGGGAACGAAGCGGAGTCCGTAGCGGACGCTGCCGTGAGGGCGGCCCTCGGTTCCGCCGGCGAGGGCGAGGTGGCGAACTCGTCTGACGAGGCAGCCTCGACCAGCGACGCGGACGCGCGCTCCGAGGGAAGCGCCGGGGTGTCACCCAGCGCGGTGGCGGGGAACGAAGCGGAGTCCGTAGCGGACGCTGCCGTGAGGGCGGCCCTCGGTTCCGCCGGCGAGGGCGAGGTGGCGAACTCGTCTGACGAGGCAGCCTCGACCAGCGACCCGGATCCGCGCGGGCGGAACGACGCTTCCCACGACGGCCGCGACCAGGGTGCCGACCTCCAGGGCAGTCGCGGCGATGACAGCGGCTATGGCGATGACCCGGGCTACGGCGACGAAGGCTCCGCGGACGACGGTTACGGGGACGATGGCGGCTCCGCGGACGACGGTTACGGGGACGATGGCGGCTCCGCCGACGGCGGTGGTTACGGGGACGATGGCGGTTCCAAGCACGACGGTGGCTACGGGGACGACGGTGGTTCCAAGCACGACGGTGGCTACGGGGACGACGGTGGTTCCAAGCACGACGGTGGCTACGGGCACGATGGTGGCTACGGGCACGACGGTGGCTACGGGCACGACGGTGGTTCTGGGCACGATGGTGGCTACGGGGACGACGGTGGCTACGGGGACGATGGTGGCTACGGGGACGATGGTGGCTACGGGCACGACGGCTACGGGGACGACGGTGGCTACGGCGACGACTCGTCCACCCCGCCCACGTCACCGCCCAGCTCACCTCCGTCAGAGCCGGAGACGCCCACGCCCCCGCACCCGACCTCCCCGGACGTCCCTCGCACCGAGCCCCCGGCGGAGCCGCCCTCACTCGCCGAAACCGGCGCGGACGAGCAGGTGCTCGTAGCCGCGGGAGCCGCCGCGCTGCTGGTGGCAGGGGGCACCGTCGTGTACCGACGAGGCCGAGCCGGGTTTCGTCGGTAACGAGACCGCTCGATAGTGCTCCTTCCGGGTGCCGGACGAACCATGTCCGGCACCCGAACTCGTTCCTGGCTCTTGGCCAGGGCTCACCCGCACGGGGAACTCACGTGGCGATAGCTCAGGAGCCGTGACGGTATGGCAGGTGGCCGGACCAGCGCGGCGGCGGTGCGCAACAGGATGCACACGTCCTGCCGCTGGCGAGCGGCGTAACCGGGGTAGGTCTGGCTGAACACGGCGACGAAGTAAGGCCGTTCGGGGCGCGGCCCGACCAGGGCCCATGTCGCCCCGGAAGACATTCCACAGCTGGGGCACGCGCTCAGCCTTGCTGACGCACACCACGCAGGTGGTCCAGCGCGCCCCGCACCGTTCCCACGCCGCGGTGCCACAGCCACACGCCTCGAACGACCAGGCGTGCGGCTGGAACACCGTAGGGATCCGTCCCGCACCACCAGCCGGGCCGCGAGTCCGGCCTTGGCGCTGTGCGCGTGCAGCACATCAGGCCTTGCCGGCTGGTTCGTCGCGTCATCAGGTACACCGTCCGGCCCTGGCGACTCCCGGCCTGGTTCGGGTCTTGCGCCGAATGCGGAGGGGTGGCGGGCGACCCCGGCGGTACGTCTGACCAGCGACGACTCCCCCTCCTGACGTAGCTTCCACTACACAGGGTGTTGTACGTGTTGCAGACAGTGGTGGCTGCTTTCACTCTGGACGCAGGAACCCCCATGCATGACCTGCGAAAGGAAACTTCCATGCCCGCTCTCTCGGCTCGGCGCATCGCGTCTTCCGCACTGTGCGCCACCCTCGCGCTCGGCGTCGCGGCTCCCGCTGCCCTGGCTGCCGACACCGTGCGCGACCGCACTTCCGTGGAGGCCCCCGTCGCCGACGCGGCCACCCTCCAGGCCCAGGTTCAGCAACTGGGCTACATCGGAACCGTGGTGTCGCCGGTCACCGCGCTGATGGACGCCGCGCTCAAGGTCGAAAAGGGTGAGCTTTCCGCCACGGAGGCCGCCAAGCTCGGGGACGCCGCCAGGGCCGCCATCGCCAGGGCCGCCACCGCCGTACAGACGAACACGACGGCTTCCGCCACTCCGGCGGCCCCCGTGGTGCCGAATACCCCGCCGGCGTCGACGAACCAGGCGTCCGTGCCGCTGTCGCCGACGGGAACCACGGCACGTGACACCGCGAAGGCGGCCGAGACGAGGCAGGGCCTGGAGGACCTGCAGTCACTGGTGGATGCCCTGCTCGCGGCCCTCTCCAACCCGGCCGCCATCCTGCCCGCGATCACGGACCTGGCGCTGGGGCTCGTGTCCACCCTCACAGGCCTCCTGGGCAACCTGCCGGGCCTGCCGGTCCCGCTGTCTTCCTGAGTACGGGCAGGTGCGCCTGAGGTGAAGCAGGCACTCGGCCCGGACGTCGTACCGGCCCTGCGGCGGGCCGGTACGACGTGTTTGTGACGGCTGGACCATGCCGACCATGTCTTTCCCTGCTCATACGAGGATGAGAAAGGCGGACAAGGTGTGCCCTTCATTCGGGTGACCTTCGGTGTGGGCCGCCGTATTTTTCCGCGTGCGGGGTTTCCGCTCGGTCCGGGGCTCGTTGAAGGCGGTGAAGTAATCCCGCCGGTGACTTTCGAGTTGCCGTCGAAAGGAACACGATGGAGTCTCTCAAGGCCGCCGCCCTCGTTGCCGGGTCCTTGATCGTGGCCGGTGCCGCCGCTCAACTGCAGGCGCAGGGCTGAGCGGGACTCCCGCGTCGGTCCCACCGCGCATGGGATCGGTGCGTCGTGCGTGTGTCACGTGGACCGCCTTTTTCAAGGCGATGAGGAGGCCAGCATTGGGAACCGGCGAACCACCGCAGTCACAACCAGGGCGCCCCGCGGCGCCCGCGACGGTCATCCCCGCGGCTGCCGGCTCCGCGCACCCCGCGAAGTCGCCCGCCCACCACGCCAGGGCCACGGTGCGACGCCGTGTGCTGTGGGGGCTGTTCGCATCGGCGTTCACGGCGGCTCTCGCCCCAGCCCTGGTGGCGTCGGGGACGACCCCGATGGCATCGGGATCGGAGGGGAAGGCGCCGGGACCGGCCGGAGACGGGGAACGGTTCGACGAGACGTACCGCGGGCGCCGCATCACAGGTGTCCGACATGACGCCGAGCGGCCTGCGGAGGAGGGCCCGAGCGCGTGGCACGTCACCGTCGACGGACGGACGTTGCATCTGATGCGCCGGGCGGACGGCAGCTGGATGAGCATGATCGACCACTACCAGTCGTACGCGACCCCGCTCGCCGCCGCGCGCGCTGCCGTCGACGAACTCGGCCCCGGCGCACGGCTGGGCACGCCGCAGGAGCGGGGCAGCCGCACGGAGGACAGCCGTACGGCGAACGGCAACAAGGACACCGAGGGGGAGCATCGCCATGGTGTACACACGTAAGGACGTCAGCACGCTCACCCAGTCCGAACGTCGCCGGCTCGTCAACGCGCTGCTGGAGCTCAAACGACGCGGGGAGTACGACGAGTTCGTGCGTATGCACATCGAGTACTACGCCCCCGACGGCGAGGGCGGCCTGCGCACCGCCCACATGGCACCTTCCTTCCTGCCCTGGCACCGCAGGTTCCTGCTGGAACTGGAGAACGCGCTGCGCCGCGTGGACGAGTCGGTGACCCTGCCGTACTGGGACTGGACGCGCAACCGCACGCCGACGGCCGTACCGTGGACCGATGACCTGCTCGGCGGCACCGGGCGGCGTTCCGACCGGCAGGTGATGTCCGGCCCCTTCGCCTACCGCCACGGCATGTGGACGATCAAGGTGGGGTTCACCGACACGGCATACCTCACGCGTGATCTGGGCCGCCCCCAGGACCCGTTCGCGCTGCCCAAGGCCTCAGACATCGAAGGGGCCCTCAGCGATCCCGTCTATGACACGGCACCCTGGAACTCCCAGTCGACCAAAGGGTTCCGCAACAAGCTGGAGGGGTGGGGTTCCGGGCGGGGCCCCGCTTCGTGGCACACCCACAACCGGGTCCACCGTTGGGTAGGCGGGCAGATGATGGGCGGCGCGTCTGTCAACGACCCCGTCTTCTGGTTGCACCACGCCTTTGTGGATCTTCTCTGGTTCCGCTGGCAGCGGCGGCACCCGGACGCAGGCTATCTCCCCGCGAAGCCGCTGGCCCGAGGGGACGCACAACGCGGCCGAGTCATCGCGCTGCACGAGCGGATGCCGCCCTGGGGCGTCACACCGGCAGAGCTGGAGGACCACAGCCGGATCTACCGGTACGCGTAGTCCGTACGAGCCGTGTACGGGCGCGGCTGCGCACGCGCGGCACGCGAACGCGGCACGGCGAGGCCCGTTGGGCGTACCGCGGGGACCGGCCGGTCAGTAGCCGCCGACGCGGGCGCCCGTGGCCGCCGGGCATGGCGTCACCAGGCCCCACACCTCAGTGGGGTGCCAGGAGCCGTATGGGCGCACCGGCCAGAAAGGCGCGGATGTTCTCGACAGCCTGGCCGTAGTACGTCGCGTAGTTGGCCCGGGAGACGTAGCCGAGGTGCGGGGTGGCGAGGAGGCGGGGGGCCGTGCGCATCGGGTGGCCGGCGGGGAGGGGCTCGACGTCGAAGACGTCGACGCCGGCACCGGCGATTCGGCCCTCGTACAGGGCGGCGAGGAGCGCGTCCTGGTCGACGATGGCCGCGCGTGAGGTGTTGACCAGGTACGCGGTCCGCTTCAGGAGGGCGAGTTCGGCGGGGCCGAGCAGGCCGCGGGTGCGGTCGCTCAGCGCGAGGTGGACCGAGACGAAGTCGCTCTTCGCGAGCAGGTCCTCCTTCGAGGGAGCGAGTTCCACGCCCACCTCGTCGGCGCGCTCACGGGAGAGGTTCTGGCTCCAGGCCTGAACCTCCATGCCGAAGGCGAGGCCGACCTGGGCGACACGGCTGCCGATCTTCCCCAGACCGAGCAGCCCGAGGCGCCGGCCGTGCAGGTCTGCGCCGACCGTGCTCTGCCAGGCGCCGCCGGAGCGCAGCGCACCGCTCTCCTCGACGATGCCGCGGGCGAGGCCGAGCAGCAGCGCCCAGGTCAGTTCGACGGGTGGGGTGGAGGAACTGGCCGTGCCGCACACCGTGACGCCGTGCGCCTCGGCGGCCCCGTAGTCGATGACCGAGTTGCGCATGCCGGAGGCGATGAGCAGCTTCAGCCGGGGCAGCCGGGCGATCAGCGACGCGGGGAACGGCACGCGCTCGCGCAGGGTCACGACGATGTCGAAGTCGGCCAGGGCGGCGGCCAGGGCGTCCTCGCCGTCGATGTGGCGGTCGAAGGACACGACCTCCACGTCGTCAGCGACCACCGACCAGTCGGCGACCTCGGTCGCCACCTTCTGAAAGTCGTCCAGCACAGCACAGCGCAGCCGCACGTCATCCCCCTCTCACGGCCCGTGGTCCGGTCCACGGTTGGGTTCCAGGGGTCATGATCGCGCTTGGCCGGTGACGTGGGAAGCCGGAGCACACGAATGCGCTCGGCGCCGAAAAAAACGCCCTCCCGATGGGAGGGCGGAGACTTGCGCCCCCGGCAGGACTCGAACCTGCGGCCAAGCGCTTAGAAGGCACGTGCTCTATCCACTGAGCTACGGGGGCTGACCTGCGTAAACGCAGCTTCCGGGCGCTGTCCCCCGAGTCGCGGGGGACACATGGGGGAATCGCGGATTCCCGATGCCCGGGGGACGCGAGCGCTCCCCGATCGGGCCGTACGTAGGGTCTCACATTATCTTCACGCCCTCGAAGCCTCTCGCGGAAACAATCCCGTACCTCACCGGCGTTGGTGATCTCCGAGCCGAGGAGGGGAAGGTGTCGGGCCTGAAGCTGTTCCGCACGGACACGACGAATAGCGGCATGACCGAGGTCATGCCGCGCCTTGCTGAGATCGAGGCCGATGTGCAGGGTCTCGTCGAGGCGCATATGGAGACGCTGCTGGGCGTCCGGTTCCTGGCGAGCGAGTACAGCACTGGGCCCGTCCACGGGGGGCGGATTGACTCGCTCGCCCTGGACGAGAACGGATCGCCGGTCATCGTCGAGTACAAGCGCGGTGTCGACGCCGGCGTCATCAACCAGGGGCTGTTCTACCTCTCGTGGCTGATGGACCACCGGGCGGAGTTCGAGCACCTGGTCCGCGACCGGCTCGGGGTGACGGCCGCCTCCCAGGTCCTGTGGAGCGGCCCGCGCCTGATCTGTATCGCCGGCGACTTCACCCGCTACGACGTGCATGCCGTGCGCGAGCACCGGCGCTCGATCGACCTGGTCCGCTACCGACTCTTCGGCAGGGACCTGCTCGGCCTTGAGACCGTGGCGTCCGTGAGCGGCGGCATGCAGGTGGCTCGACGGGCGGGGCGCCGGGCGGTTGCCCGGGCGGCGGCCGACGTCCAGGGCGCGGCGATGAGCGAGTTGGCGGGCGCGGTCGACGAGGTCCTGCTCGGGCTCGGGGACGGCGTGAACCGGGTTGAGCGCAAGACCTACCGGGCCTATCAGCGGCTGCGGAACTTCGCCTGCCTGTGCCCGCCGCAGCGCAGCAAGCTGCTCGTCTACCTGAAGGTCGACCCGAAGGACGTCGACCTCGTTCCGGGCTTCACCCGGGACGTGTCCGGTCTCGGCCACCACGGGACGGGAGATCTTGAGGTCCAGCTTCGTACGCTCAGAGACGTGGAGCGGGCGCAGGATCTGTTCCGGGCAAGCTACGTGGCGGCATGATCGCCCGTCGCTGACCGGCCTTGTGGCGGGCTGCGCTATGTGTCGTGTCCGTGGTCGTGGTTGTGGGAAAAGCCTCTCGACGTGCGGGCAGGGCGTGGCGGTGGACTATCCATGGTGTGCGGCATCGCCGGTTTGGCCAACCGGCGATCCCGCGCTATGTTGCCCCGCTTTGCGGGCCGATGATCAGCGTGAACGGCTGGCGGGTCGGCCGGCCGTGACCGCCGGAGGCGCCAGCGCGCTGGCAGCAAGGCGGGGCCTGTGCTCGTGGCCCGGCTGCGCCTGACGCGTGCCGGTCTCGTGGGCGAGAGTTTCGGAGAGGTCGGCCAGTAGCGAGCTCGGGGTGTGAGGGGACGCGGTGATGGCCCAGGTGGGCTGGTCCGGGTCAGAGCCGGCCCAGATGGTCCAGGTGGCCGGGTTCTGAGGGTGCTGCGCGGTCAGTGGGTCAAACCGGACGCCTGCCTGCCCGTCGGGGGATGTCCACCGGATCCCGTGCCCTGTCAGGGTGTGCTTCCACCCGGCCTCAGCGAGCGGCTGCGTGGTTGTGGTGACCGTCCTCTCGTCCACCGGGGTGCCGATGACTGTGTCCCAGCCGTCGCCCTCGGCGAGGTGGATGAGCAGACTCTGCAGCACCGGGGAGGGGGTGGCGTCGGTCGCGGTGAGGTGCCACATGCGATCGGAGACGGGTGTCTCGTAGGCGGCTACGGTCCAGGCGGTCTCGCGGGCAAGGGTTTCGTGGGCGCGCTCGATGCGCAGAGTCTGCGATTCATGGATGGCGTAGGTCGTTTCATCGGACCAGGCCCGCCACTTTTCGAACTCGCCGTGTGCGTCGAGGAAACTGTCGAGGAGCGCGTCGTGGTCGCCGGCATCGGCCAGGTAGACGGGGACGGCCTCCAGCTGGGGGCGGGGTGGTTCGGGCTTGGCTGTGGTGACGTCGAAGACGGAACGCGCTGCAATGGCGGCGCGTTCGGTGTCGGTCAAGGGCGCCGGGCCGGGGCGCATCTCGGCTGCGTGGACCTAGGTATCGGCGACCTGACGCAGATGATCCTCGCCGTGCAGGTAGACAGACTTGCCGTCCCGGTAAAGGTATGTGCCGACCGCGACGGTGGTGTGGCCGTCGTGAGCATGGGCGTGGATGAGGAGGTGGCCGTTGCTGATGTCGTCGTGGATCTTCTGCGCCTCATTGGAGACCTCGCGGATTTCGCTGCGGGTGCACCAGGGCATCGGGTAGTTCGGCCCAGTCCATTCCTCGTCGATGGCCTCCTGGAGGCGCGGGGTGATTTCGACGGTGATGCCCTCGCTGATCAGGTGCTTGGCGGCGTCGGCGGCCCAGTAGGGCTCCGTAAGTTGTTGGGCGGCCCGGGAGGGCCGGATGTGGCTGAGTAGGGCCTGCCAGTAGTGGCTAGCGAGGAGTGGCCGTCCGGCTCTCCGGGGCGCCCTGGCTGCTGATTGAGATGTGCGCGCCTTGTGCGGTCGCTATTTACGGAGCGGACAGCGGGGCCGTTCCTCGGGCCCACGGCTCAGCTGTTTGGAACGAGGAGGGGCGAGTGAGCGAGAGGCGCGACCAAGTCTGGTGTGGGATCGACGCGGGCAAGGTCCATCACGGGGCGGCGGTGGTTGACGAGACCGGCGGGACCCTCTGGTCGAAGAAGATCGACAACGACGAGACAGCGATCCTGACCGCGCTCGGCGAGATACTCGATCTGGCGAATGAGGTCCGCTGGGCGGTAGACATCTCCGGAACAGCATCTGCTCTGCTGCTGGCCCTGCTCGCTGCCCACGGCCAGCAGGCTGTCTACGTGCCCGGTCGTACCGTCAACCGGATGGCTGGCGCCTACCGTGGTGAAGCCAAGACCGACGCGCGCGACGCCTACATCATCGCCGAAACCGCCCGCCACCGCCGCGACTTCGCGACCATCGAGGTGCCTGCCCAGCCGGCAGCCGACCTGGCGCTGCTCACCGCACACCGGTCGGACCTGGTTGCCGACTGTGTCCGTATGATTAATCGGTTGCGTGATGTGCTCAGTGGTGTGTTTCCCGCACTGGAACGAGCCTTCGACTACTCGGCCCACAAGGGCGCCCTTGTCCTGCTGACCGGATTCCAGACTCCACCAGCCATCCGTCGCCGCGGGCTGAGCAGGCTGACGGCATGGCTTGCCAACCGCGGCGTTCGCGGCGCCCCCGCGGTCGCCACCACCGCGCTGGAGGCTTCTCAAGCCCAGTACACCTCGCTGCCCGGTGAGGACGTCGCCGCGCAGATCATCGCTGCTTTGGCTGCCCAGGTCCTCAGTTTGGATGACCGACTCAAGCGCGTCGACCGCCAGATCCGGGAGACGTTTCGCACCCATCCTCAGGCCGAGATCATCGAATCGTTGCCCGGTATGGGCCCAATACTTGGTGCAGAGTTCGTCGTAGCCGCCGGTGACCTGTCGGCTTACGCGGACGCGGGCCATCTGGCCTCCGCAGCGGGGCTGGTGCCCGTGCCGAGGGACTCAGGTCGTCGTATCGGCAACCTGCACCGACCCAAGCGCTATAGCCGACGCCTGCGCAGGGTGTTCTACCTGTCTGCGCAGACCAGCATCATCCGCGAAGGCCCGAACAGGGACTCCTACCTCAAGAAGCGAGGCGAGGGCTGCAAGCACGTGCAGGCCGTCATTGCGCTCGCCCGCCGGCGCGTCAGTGTCTTGTGGGCCCTTCTACGCGACAACCGAGCCTTCGCCCCTCGTGCGCCGGCTATGCGATGAGGATCGTCCTGGGCACCGTTCGAGCGAGGCATAGCACGGCTGAAGTCCGTGCGCCATATCCGCGGTCATGCGTCGGCCCGAACTTATCGATTTCGGCGTTTCCGGTCTGGGCCAGAACATTCGCCGCCCGGGAGGCCCAGGGTCTTTGCATGTAGGCGATCTGTCCGGTTGATTACATGATTCCGAGGGCTGCGAGGGGCCGCCGTCGGTCGCGGGCGGTGTGGCGGCAGACGGCGGGCGATGTTGGTGTGGCCGTCCTGGCGGAACACGCTGATCGCGAGGTTCCGCAGGGCGGTCATGGTGCGAGGCAGGCCAACGCTGTGGATCCTGGAGGCGTCCTGGGTGAATGTGGTGTCGCGGACGTGGTGGGCTGGGCTGGGAACCCCCCGAAGCGAGAGCGCTGACGCACACGCGGTGGCCGTCCCGCCCGCGGACCCCGCGCCGGGCATTGACGTGCCAAGTGCATGCGCGGCTGAGTCGTGTGGGTCTCTGGTCTGGCGCCAAGTCGGGGTTTCACGACGGTTGGTGGGCCTGTTGACGAGGCGTCTGGTGTTGTTCAATGGGAGAGCTGCCAGGGGCGGTGGCCTTTCGCTTCAGCGTGCGTCGTCCTGTCGCGGTTTGGTGGCGTGACGGTAATGCGTAGACAATGAGGGGGAGCGGTGGAGAGGAAATCCGACGCGCGCGTCGAATTATCAACGCGCGTGTTCGATGGCGTGGAAAGGCTGGGATGGGAGTACATTCATCCGGTCCCTCGCCTCCACCCAGATCATAACAATCCGCCGGTATGGCATGACCCACCCATGCCCACTTATCGAGGAGGCGCACTCCCTCCACTTTTGGGATGTGTCTTCAGTGGGATGTTTGTTGCGGGAGCTCTATTTGCGATATTGGGAAGCTTTGTTGTTGCCACCGTGGCCTGGATCCCTGCCGGGATAATCCTCATCATGCGCGTCGCTCCCTATATTGGATATAAATGGAAAGCGTCGGGTGCGCAGCAGAAACGGGAAGAACTCAGAGAGGCTCACGAGGCCGCGTTCGAGCGTTGGAAGGCGGATGTCCTCACGCACGATGCCGCGGAGCGGCGGCGGGTCGACGAGGCGTTGCGGTGGTTTCCGGTTCATCTCACATCCCGCCCGCGTCGGGTTGATGTCTATGGCGGCACGGCGGATGGGTGGGCGGCTCTTCTGGTAACTCTGGGAGCGTCTCTCCTCGCCAACGGAAAGGGACTGTGGCTCCTCGATCTCAGTCATCAGACGGTAGGCCGGGAGCTGGCGGCCTTGGCCGATACGCGAGGGGTGCCGGTGGTGCGCGTGGAGCTGCCGTCGGCCTCCGCGCCTCCTGACCTGTCGTGGGGATTGTCCGCGGAGGAGCTGGCCGAGGTGCTGGCGGAGGCCCTTTCCACGCTGCGGCCGGACGGGGCCGACGCTGACTTGCGCGCGACGGACGCCAGCATCCTGCACTCTGTGCTCGAGCGACTGGACGGGGCGGTCACCTTCGGCCGGATCGCTTCCGGACTGGAGGTCCTCCTGCGCGTCCACGAACCCGACCGCGCGCCGGAACCCCTGTCGGCCAGGGAACTGGACAGTCTCACCACGGCCATCGATGTCGTCGGGCAAAGCGAGCGGATTCAGAACGAGCTGCGCTTCGTATATGACGTGACGCGTTTGCTGGCCCGCGCCCAGCACAACCCCCTCACCCTCCCCGCCCCGGACCAGTGGCTGGCTCCCGGGCAGTTGACCATCCTCTCCACGCACGATGTGACCGAGCGCCGCAAGGACGTCATCGACCGCGTCGTCTTCTTCCTCATCCTGCATCAGCTTCGCCGTGGCCGCGTCCCGGCGGACGCCGGCACCTTGGTCATCGCCGGCGCGGAGCACCTAGGACGCTCCGCTCTGGAATCCATTGCTCGCCAGGCGCGCGTCGCCGGCGTCCGGCTCATGCTTCTTATGACACATGTGCGCGAGGAGATCCGGCCGCTCCTCGGAGGTCAGGACAGCGCGACGGTCCTCATGAGGCTGGGAAACGCCGAAGAAGCGAAAGCCGCCGCCGAATTTATCGGCCAGGGACACAAATTCGTGATGAATCAGCTGACGCGGCAGGTAGGAGAATCACACTCCATGGGGCGATCCCACAGCTACGGCGGAGGTGATAGCGAGACGGGGGGATGGTCGACCAGTTGGCAAAATACCGTCAACAGTTCGACCGATAAATCCGTGACGCGCGGCGAGACGGTATCCCGGGTCTATGAATTCACAGTGGAGCCGACACAAATCCAATCGCTGCCGCCCACCGGACTCATTTTGATCGAGACGAGTCCGCAAAGCCGACGCGTCGTGTTCGGCGACTGCAACCCTGCCATCACCCTCCTACCGCACGTAGCCGATGCCCCGCGGCTACCCGAGTAGGGAGGCGATCGCTGTGACGGAACGCGGTGAGCCCCGCGCCTCTTCCAGCAAGGCATCGATGATCTTAGAGGGCTTCCGGTTTCACCGGCTGCTGGACATCCCCCGGCAGGCTGCCGAAGACCTAGGGCCGGACCGTACGCCGGCGGAGTTGTTCGCCGCACTCGCCGCCGCACGGGCCGAGTTCAGCGATTGCCCAGGGGCGGCACTGGCCATGGTGTGGCATCGGGCCCCCGGCAGCCAGCAGCTCGATGTCCTGGTGGGAGGATGTCCCTTCGTACCGTTCGCCAGAGACCACGGGCAAGCTACCGGAACTCGCGGCTACCCCCTGCTGTATCCGCCGGGTGCGGTGGCCGTGCCCGCCTGTGTTCCCGACTTAGCCGGCTTCGCATCCTGGGCCCGCTGCCGGGGACAGGCGGATCCTTTGTGGACGCCGGCGGCGGACCGGCCGAAGGTCATGCGGGGTGGCTTCGATGACCACGTCGGCCACATGCGTGACCCGTTCGTCTGGATGGTGCTCGCGGAACCGCTCAGCGATGAGGCGCTGGAGAGGGAGCGCACGGCTTTGACCGGGAGAATTCCGGGGCTCAGGCAGCGGGAGAACTCCGAACTGGACCGTGTCGCACTCGAACGTGCCCAGGCCCGGTATCGGGAGCTGTCCAGGGCGCGCCCCAGCGGGATGTGGAACATCCACGTCCTGGTCGGCTCGCCCGACGCGTCCACCACCCGTCGGGCAGCCGCTCTGCTGTGCAGCTCCGCTGATCTGGACGAGCAGCCCTACACCCTCGTACCCGGACCGCCGGTCGGTGATCTGGCACAGGCATGGCAGGCGGCAACAACCCCGGCCGGCGAACCAGCCTCCCCCTTCCCTGCGAGCACCGAGCTGCTGGCCGTGCTGGCCCGTCCACCGCGCAAGGAACTGCCAGGCGTTCGTCACGTCGAGCGCGCCGACTTTGATGTCACCCCCGAATCAACCGGGGACATTGTGCTCGGCTCGGTTCTTGACGAAGCAGACCAGCCGATCAGTGCCCTGGGCATCACCACGGACACCCTCAACCGGCATGCCTTCGTCGCGGGCGCCACCGGCTCCGGAAAATCGCAGACCGTACGGCATCTGCTGGAGTCCTTGCACGACATCGAGGTCCCTTGGCTGGTCATTGAGCCGGCCAAGGCCGAGTACGCGAACATGGCGGGCCGGCTGGCCGATCGCGCCGAGGTCACGGTGATCCGTCCCGGCGCTCCCGATGATGTCCCGGTGGGCCTGAATCCGCTCGAACCGGAGGCTGGGTTCCCGCTGCAGACCCACCTCGACCTCGTCCGGGCCCTCTTCCTGGCCGCCTTCGAGGCCACGGATCCGTTTCCGCAGGTTCTCAGCCAGGCGTTGACCAGGTGTTACCAGGAGATGGGCTGGAACCTGGCGCTGGGCACCTGCCGAGGCGTTCCCAGGGCACCACGCTATCCCGGCCTGGCCGACGTGCAGAAAGCCGCCTTGGAGGTCGTGGACAACATCGGATACGGCAAGGAAGTCGCCGACAACGTACGCGGCTTCATCGACGTACGACTCGGATCGCTCCGGATGGGCACCCCCGGGTGGTTCTTCGAAGCCCACCACCCCATCGACATGAGCAGCCTCCTGGACCGCAACGTGGTGCTCGAGATCGAAGACATCGGCAACGACCAGGACAAAGCGTTCTTCATCGGAGCCGTACTGATCCGCATCTACGAACACCTACGAGTCCACCGCACCGACACCACCGGAGGCGGTGGACTGCGGCACGTCACAGTGATCGAAGAAGCACACCGACTCCTCAAAAACGTCCCGCCGGGCAGCCCGGCCGCCCACGCGGTAGAGCTCTTCGCCTCGCTGCTCGCCGAGATCCGAGCCTACGGCGAGGGCATTGTGGTCGCAGAGCAGATCCCGTCGAAGATCCTGCCGGACGTCGTCAAAAACACGGCCCTGAAAATCGTCCACCGGCTCCCGGCAACTGATGACCGCGAGGCCGTTGGCGCGACGATGAACCTCACCCCCCAGCAGTCCCGGCACATCGTCTCCCTCCCACCAGGCCGGGCGGCCGCCTTCGCGGACGGCATGGACCGCCCCCTGCGGATCGCCGTGCCGCTGGGACTGGCCCGCGAGAGCACAACACAAGCCTCCAGAGCCCTTCCCACAGCGTCGAACCCGCACTCCGCGCTGGGATATATGGATTGGGACCGGCCCCCTGCTCTGCGCGAAATCAGTCTCGGCAGCGATCTGGCCGAGGGCCCCGACTTGATTCTTTGGATGGAGCTACTGACGATCGCTCATGTATGCGGCTGGTCCTCGCCGCAGCCCCACGCATCCTGGCTCGAGGGACTGCGGAACCGGGCGGACAAACGGATCCTTGAGTGCGCCATCGCTGCGCGCATCAACGCAGCCGTTGACGACCGTTGGGCAGGACTGTCGGACTTCTATCCGCCGGAGAGCCTGCTGGAGCACGTGACGGCCTCAGCGATGCGTGTCCTGGCCGGAGGCAGCGCCTGCCCGCGCGGTGAAGTCGAGTGGCAGGCAGGTACTTGGCGTTGGGCAGACGTGTACCGGGCCCTCAAGGCGGCCGGTACGTCGAGGGAGGGCCCTCACCCCGACACGGCGGCTTGGGCCGCCCGTGGGCTGCGGCTGCCGGGCCGCACCGTCGAGGAGCAACTGGAAGCCTGGAAAGCGCATCCCGACACCTGGCGACCATCGGAGACTACGGTGCGGGGCCAATCCATGGCCTGGCGCCAGGCATGCGATGCGCTGCACAACGCGAGAGACCCCCAAGAACGGCTGAAGAAGGCGGCTTCCTTCCTCCAAGTGCCATGGTGGCCACTGAAGTCGTTCGTGCAGGCAGTGACCACAACAGACGGGAGGAGGCCATGAGCGCAGACGCTCCGGAAACGCTGCCTGAGCCGGAGATCCCAGAGACACCGGACAACGATCCCTCCCAGGGCGATGATGAGCCCGGCCACACCACAATGGAGGACATTGATGCCGACGATTCCTCCCTTTGTGGCGCAGAAGGAGAGAAGGTCAGTGACGGCGCGCCGGAGGACCTGGAAGTGCCGGTCGACGGTGACCAAGGGACGGGGATGCCAGGGGCGGAGGCCGACGGCGACGGTGCGCCGGAGGAGTCGGCGTACCCGATCGACAGCGGGTCTTCAGATCACGACGAATCAGGGCATGCGACGGCGGGGGATATAGATGCCGTAGGTGATGCTGACGATGGTGATGCGGGGAGGGGGGAGATTGCATCTGCTGAGGAGTTGGCCGTGCCGGAGAAGGGCGCGGTAGCAACGCGACGTGAGGGCGACGTGCCCGAGCATCGGGCCCAAGAGGATGACGTCGCTCTGAACCCCCCAGAAGCCGCGGCCCCGACGGAGGAAGCGCAGGATCCGACGTCTTTGTTGGTAGAAACCCCGGCCCAAGACGCTTCGGAGTCAACCGAAGCACCGGGGCCAGAGTCTGCGGACGAGGAGACCTCAAGTGAGAATCCGATACCGGGCGACGCCTCAGACCAGGAGTCGCCCGCTGCTCTCGACCAGGCGGACGCACGAGACTCCGGGGAGATTGCGGACGCCGAGCCCCCGGAGCAGGCTCTGGCCCCGTCTGACATAGACCACTCGGTAGAGGCCCCCGAACTGCCTGCTCTCGGTGCGGACCTTGTCGGCCACGACGAACCGGACTCACCAGAAGGTGACGTGCGGCCGAAGCAGCCCAGTGAGGCGACAGATGCTTCAGAGGCACCAGATCCATTCGATGCAGACGATGCTCGCGGTCAACAACTCGATGACGCCCCGGATCACTTCGCTGAGTCATTGCCCGAGACCAGTGAACTCGCCGACTACGACCCGGACGCTCTGGCTCAGGGAAGCGACACGGCTCAGGAGCCCGACGGCCATGACCTGGATTCCGACAAGGCCGAGAGCGAGGAGAGCGAGCTTCCGACAGACGGGCCGGAAAAGATCGAGGAAAAGGTTGACCGTCCCCGCGTGGAGCACATGTATGAGCGCCCGCTCCCGCCTTCAGAGTACGGGGACCCGATCAATTCCGGTGGCAAACGGATTCCTCTCTTCTACGGCCCGCCCACCCGTGAACAAACCGCACAGGGATCGCTGTACGACTGCGGCGTGATCGCCACGCTCGGTGCCGTGGCAGGGCATCGCCCGGATGTGATATTCAGCAGCATCCGGGAAAACGGCGACGGGACATACTCGGTCTCCCTGCACGAGACGGAGCGTGGTGTAGACGGGATCGCGCGTCCGACCGGTCGACAGATGGAACTCGTTCTGACCCCGGACCTTCCTGCCGTCAAGGATCAGCCTGGGGTTTCGGTGCTCGCGAGGACAGAGGGCACCGCATGGTGTGCTCTGATGGAGAAGGCGATGGCCGGTGTCGACCAGACGTGGGGTTCCGGCCGGCGTGAGGAGTGGGAAGCGCGTTGGGGCGAGGAGAAATCGAGTCAGGGACTGCAGGACGGCCCGACCCCCGAGGGATATGAGCGCCTTAATCGTGGGTCGACATCATGGGATCGCTCTGAGATGCTCACTCAGATGACGGGTCAGGAAAGTGCCGTATACCTCTTCCCTGAAGGCCCTGACGCGAATTCAAGCCTAATGAGTCACTTCGCGTATCAGCTGGCCAATGGAAAACCAGTCTTGACGGGGAGTCGGGGCTTGGACGCGGACAGTGGGGAGATCGAGCTTCCCTGTGGCGTCGTTGACGGCCACGCGTACGAGGTCATCTCGGTGCAGGATGAAAGGATTCATCTGCGTAATCCATGGAACACTATGCATCCGAAGCCGTTGACCATGGACGAGTTCGTGGACGCATTTCAACCAAAGGGTGGTCGTGGTGATTACACCACGCTCCTGTAGAGAGGACGATGCCGGATGACAGCCGAGGAACTGATGGTTCTACGCGGCACGGTCGCCAGGGCGCGGGCGGGAGAAATTGGCGGAATGAGTAGCGTTCCAGCAACCGCGGAGCTGCCTGCTCGGGTGAAGCTCGCCATCATTCCTGCCGACGGAGACGAGCGGACGGAAATCCTGACCGAAGGAGAAACATTTGAGTTTGGGCAGGAGGTTTGGGAGGTCGTGCAGATCAACCACCCCAACAAAATCTCCTGGAACGTCACCCTGCGTCGCGTACGGTAGCGATCAACGCTGCGGACCATCGAGGCCGTCAACGGGGCTATCGGCGCGTACACGCGCTCATCGCAGCCGAGGAGGCCAAGGGTGCGTCGGACACCTCCGTCATCGAGGCGGCGCGGGCCGCGCAGGGGCGGTTGGCCGAGGAACGGGCGCGGTTGCGTTCGGCCGACCGGCAGCGGATCGCCGAGGTCCGCGCCCGGACTGGGACCCCACCCCCGACCGCGCCACCCGGAACCCTACGTCGTCCACCCGGAACGTCGGGTGGCTTCGTCTGCGGACGCCCGCTCGGCAGCTCCAGTGTTCTTCGAACGGCGCGCGTGCGTCTTCGAAGTTGAGCGGTGCGCTGGTTCGATTTGCTGACACGGCGTCACGCTCCGTGTTGGGTCGGGTTGCTTGGCCCTGGATGCAAGGTGCCCGTGGCCCTGCGTGATCATTTCTGTTCTCTACGCAGAACGATCATGCAGGAGCCACGGGCTTGCTCAACGATACGACGTTGCTGCTCGACCTTGACGGGGTGTGAGTGGGGTGGGCGTCGAGGCGGACATGGGCGTCGATGGCGGGAGTCACGTGGGGGTCTCATCTGTTCTGCCGGTGGCCGGGCCTGCGGGTCCGGCCACCGGCGTAATCGCGAGTTATCGGGTTGCTCGTGTCGGCCGGGCGCCGTGTGCGGCCGTGGTGGTCGGCGGGCCTGCGCGGATGGCGGGCGTCGGTCGCCGCTGCTGTGGCGGGGTGGCTCCGGTGGCGTTCTGCCAGCGGGTGCGGACGGCGGCGATGTCGGCGAGGGCGCGGCGGGCGCCGACGACGAGCTGGAAGGGGGTGTTCGCCGGGTCATCGGCGTATGCCTCGATGCGCCGGCCGGTGTGCTCGGCCGTGGCCAGGAGGGAGCGCTGCAGGGCGCGTTCGCCCCAGTGCCCGACGGATCCGGCCGGTTCGGCCAGCATGCGCAGGACCTCGCCTGGTTGACTGCCGTCTTCCAGGTCTATCAGAAGCCCCTGTAGGTCGGGTTATGTGCGTCGGTGAGCTGGCCAGATGACGGTTCGACCGACGCCCAGCGGACCCAGCTTCACCAGCACGGCGGGAACGGGAGAAGATGCAGCGGCAGGCACGGGACCCGTGATCATCAGGCTTAGACACTACAATGATCACGAAGCCCGTGCCTGCCCAGTTATGCGCCCCAACCGGTCGCAACCCGACCAGCCGCACACACCCGGAACTTGCAACCGCCCTGAGATGGCCTTGCCTGCGTTGAGCGTCTCGTCCGCGCGGCAGGCGAAGTCCCGAGCATTCGCCGACGGCAGACAAGAAAGAGTGCCGTAAGACTGGATAGCCGCGGCACGGCTATGTCAACGTACAACGTCCCGCAAAACACCAGGTCAGATGGTGCTAGCGCTCGACTGCGATCACGATCTGGAAAATGCTCGGATTGGCGCGTCGAGTGGGTAAGTCCGCTGGCGTGGCTTCAGCTTTGGAGGGCCGTCTGTCTGAAACCGCTACCCGATCTGCTTTCTTCGCTTCACTTGCGTCCCCGGTCTTCCGCAGTGGCGGCCCACAGTGAATCTAGAACGGCTTACGGGTGACGGCCCCTAGGCGTCGCCTCGGGCGACGCGCCTGGACCTCAGTATTCAAACCTGTCTCCCCCCGCCGACTGCGAGGCGGAGCAGAGGTCGGGTACGTGATGCGGCGCGCAACATAGCCGACGATCGCCGGTTAGCCAAACCGGCGATCGTCGTGACCATGGAGGTGTTCGCTTTTCGGCTGCGCTTGGCGGTGGAGCCGTGGCGGACGCGAGCAGCTTCGCGTTGGCAAGAGGAGGCGCGAGGTGGCTCTGCTGCGGCGTCTTGCCGTGGGCAGCGCGTGCCACTGGCGGGTGGCCGTCCTGGTGCATTCCGCACGAGGTGAAGCTGCTGCATTCCTGTCGCTCCTCGCTCCCCAGCAAGGAAACCCTTCCATGAACCGATCCGCGTTACCCCCTGCCCTTTCCTGCCTCGGCACGGCCCCGAGCACCGTTCGCGGCGGCGGCGAGGTGACGGCATGGCGGTAGCAGTCCGGTCTCGGGAGAAGCTGACGGTCGATGACGTGTGTGACGAGCTGGGGATAGCTCGGTCCACGTTCTACGACTGGCGGCAGAAGGGGCGAGGTCCGCGCTGCATCCGGCTTCCCAACGGCAGTCTCAGGATACGGCACAACGATTTTGAAAATTGGCTGAGTGATTGTGAGGATGCCCCTTGATCGACAGCACGTTTGACGTACGGATCTACAACATCGAGCGCCGGACACGAGCGAACGGGTACACCTACAAGGTGGTCTGGAAGGTCGGTACCAAGAAGCACAGCAAGACCTACCCGACCAAAGCACTCGCGGATGCTCGACGCTCCGAGCTGTTGACCGCCGTCAAGCATGGCGAGCCCTTCAGCACCGAGACCGGCATGCCGCTCTCGTACGCCAGCAAGGCTGTGGATACCAACTGGTACGACTTCGCAGTCGAGTTCGTCGACAAGTCCTGGCCGCACTTCTCCGCCAATCAGCGGAAGAACGTGGCCAAGGCGATGACAGCCGCGACCATCGCCTTGCTCCGGATGCCTCCGAAGCAGTTCGACCCCGTCAAGGTGCGGATGGCGCTGCGTGAGTGGGCCTTCAACTCCAAGCGCCGGACCAACCCCGAAGAGCCGATGCCCGACGAGGTTCGCGTCATCCTCGACTGGGTCCAGCGCAATACGCTGTCGATGGCAGCGTGGGAGCAGTCGGACCGAATCGACACGGTCGTCTCCGCTCTCGGAACGCTGCTGGACGGCACTGCCGCAGCGGCCAGCTCCGTGTCCCGCAACCGGCGGATCATGAACCTGGATGGAGTACGCCGTCCGCCACGGCATCCTCCGCCAGAACCCCCTGCCCAAGGGCAAGGGCAGTGGAGGGGGCGCCCCCAAGGTCGCGCAGGCCATCGATAAACGCTCTCTGCTGAACCCCGCGCTCCTCGATTGGATCGGCACACGGCCCCTGCGGCGGGGGCCTCTTTATCGAGCCTTCTTCGCGACCCTCTGCTACGCCGGCCTCCGTCCGGAGGAAGCCGTCGCACTTCATGTGAGCGACGCCACGCTGCCCGAAACGGGCTGGGGCGAGTTCATCGTCCACAGCGCCCGGCCGGAGGTCGGCAGCCACTGGACCGACAGCGGAGAGCCTCACGACGACCGTGACCTGAAGGGGCGAGCGGAGGGCGACACCCGGACCGTTCCCATCCATCCTGACCTTGTCGCCTTCCTTCGCGAGGTGGTCATCCAGTACAAGCTCAAGCCGACCGATCTCCTCTTCCCTGGAGAGTTCGGCGGCAGGCTGGCGGGCTCGGTGTTCCGACGGGTCTGGGACAAGGCACGAGAGGCGGTCCTCCAGCCCCACGAATACAAGTCGCCGGCGGGTAAGCGCGTGTACGACTGCCGCCACACCTGCCTCACCGCGTGGCTCAACAAGGGCATACCCCCGGCCCAGGTCGCCGAGTGGGCCGGGAACAGCGTGCCCGTACTTCTGGCCATCTATGCGCGGTGCATCGTCGGCCAGCGGGACAACTACCTGAAGCAGATTTACGACGTCAGGTATGTCGGCAAGGCCGGGTAAGCCGGATGCGAGAAGGGCGGTGTGGGACCCCGGTGCATTGGGTCCCACACCGCCCTTCGGTGTTACTCGGCAGACGTCCCTTTGATGTATCTGGGTGGTGGAAGCTGGGGGACGCATGGGGGACAGGCACCCGCAGAAACCCAGTTTCAGCCGGTGTCAGCCGGACTCCCACGCTCCTCGAAGGTCCGGCGTACGCTGGAGACGTGCGGAGATCAGACACAGTCTGACCAGGGAAAACGCAGTCATTCTGGCGTGACGCCAGTGGCGCCCCCGGCAGGACTCGAACCTGCGGCCAAGCGCTTAGAAGGCGCCTGCTCTATCCACTGAGCTACGGGGGCCTGGTGTGGTGGCCTCTGTCGCGGTGCCCGGGTGTGGGCTGATCCGTGACGTTGCCGGGGACAAGGATAGGGCTCCCGGCTCCTTGTCCTGGTTGCTTCGCCTCCGTGGCTCGATGTGGAGGTTCGGTGAAGCGGTCCTGATAATCGCAGGCAGGTACGAATCGTGCACCGCTTTTGGCGTCAGAGGCATCGGGTGTTGTGCACTCGTTATGCCTGGAGTGGGCCCGTGTCGCAGTCGTCCCTTCCGTCCCTTGTGTTCCATCGGCGCGCAGACATGCTCATATGCTTCAGAATTCCCCTAAAATTGGGCATTCTTCGCATGTGGTGACCTTGGACGTACGGCCTCAGCTGCTCGACGCACTCTCCGCCCTGCGCGACCGTGTCGCCGCCGCACGCTTCCCGCTGCCCCTGGCGGGGGCCCCACGCGCGCGTGCCAGCCGCGACGAACTGCTCGCCCAGCTCGACGACTACCTGGTGCCCCGGCTGCGAGACCCCGAAGCGCCACTTCTGGCCGTCGTGGGGGGCTCCACCGGAGCCGGGAAGTCCACGCTGGTGAACTCCCTCGTGGGACGCCGGGTCAGCGAGGCGGGGGTGCTGCGGCCGACGACACGGACGCCCGTGCTGGTCTGCCATCCGGAGGACCATCACTGGTTCAGCGGGATGAGGGTGCTGCCCGACCTCACCCGTGTGTGGGTGCCCCAGCAGGAGTCCGCGGACGACCTGCTGCTGCCCGGCGAGAACCCCGCGCGCGTGCTGCGCGTCGAGACCGTCGAAACGCTGCCGCCCGGCCTCGCCCTCCTCGACGCCCCCGACATCGACTCCCTGGTCTCCGACAACCGTGTCCTGGCCGCCGAGCTCATCTGCGCGGCCGATGTCTGGATCATGGTCACCACGGCCGCCCGCTACGCCGACGCCGTGCCCTGGCACATGCTGCGCACCGCCAAGGAGTACGACGTCACCCTCGTCACCGTCCTGGACCGGGTACCCCACCAGGTGGTCGCCGAGGTGTCGCGGCAGTACGGGGCCCTGCTCACCAAGGCCGGACTCGGGCACGTGCCGCGGTTCACCGTGCCCGAGCTGCCCGAGTCGGCCTGGGGCGGCGGGCTCCTGCCCGCCAGCGCCGTGGCCCAGCTGCGTACCTGGCTCATCCATCACGTCCAGGACCCGGCGGCCCGGCAGCAGGCCGTCGCCCGCACCGCGCACGGCGTCCTCGACTCCCTCAAGGCCCGGATGCCCGAGCTGGCCGGCGCCGCCGCCGCACAGTACGCCGCCGCGCTGCGGCTCACCGCCGCCGTCGACGGGGCGTACGACAGCGAGCACACGCGCGTGCGGGGCCGGTTGCAGGCCGGGGCGGTGCTCGCGGGAGACGCTCTCAAGAGGTGGCGCGCCTTCCCCCTGGACTGCACCGCCGGGGAACTCCTCGACGCACTGGTGGAGAGCCTGAGCACGCTGCTGCTGTGCGCCGTCACCGCCGCCGACGAGCGCATCGACGACGCCTGGCGGCGCGAACCCGCGGCGGCCGCACCCGGGCTCGCCGACCGCGAACCCGCCGCGGAGAGCGCGGAGCACCGGATCGGTCTCGCCGTACGGCGGTGGCGGCGGGAGCTGGAGGAGTACGCCGAGGACGAGGTCCGTGAGCTCGACCGGAACCTCTCGCCCGACCCTGACCTGGTGGCCGCCCTGGTCGCCACCTCCTTGCTGGGCGGCCGCCGGGGACGGATGGCGGGGGAGGGGCTCGCCGAGCGGATCGGCGCCCACGGCGCGCTGCGGCTGCGCGACCGGGCCGGACGGCTGCTCGCCGAGCACGTCGACCGGGTCCTGCACACCGAACGCGAGCGCCGGCTGGCCCCGCTCGACGCCCTCGACGTCCACGCCGAGCCCCAGGCCGAACTCATCGCCGCCCTGTCCGTACTGCAGAAGGAGAGGTGACCGGTGACCGCCGTCACTGACCAGGACCACGACGAGCGCGCCGACCAGCCGGGCGACGGGGACAAGGCAGGGGCAGCCGCCGCCGGTAACCCGTCGGCGAAGGCCCCCCGGAACGCCCCCGGGAACGCCTCCGGGAACGCCTCCGGGGGTGAGAGTACGGACCGCACCCACGCGCGCGTGCCGGACGGCGACTCCGCCTCCTGTACGGCCTCCCCGGGCCCAACGGCCTCCCCGGCCTCCCCGGGATCCGCCGGCTCCTGGGACGACGGGCTCATCGCGCGGCGGGTCGACGAGACCGCCGGAGGGCACCAGTACGCCGTGCTGGACAGCCGCCCCGCGGCCCCGCCGACGGTCTCCCCGCTGGTGTACGACGGGCCGCTGCGGTCCCGGCTGGAGGCCCTGCGCGAGCTCGTGGGGCTCTCCCGCACCCGGCTCGACAGCCGGACGCTGGCGGAGGCCGGCCGGGTGCTCGACGAAGCGTCCGCCCGCCGCAGGCTCTCCGGGCAGCACACCGTCGTCGCCATCGCGGGCGCCACCGGCAGCGGCAAGTCGCAGCTGTTCAACGCGCTCGCCGGGGTGGCCATCTCGGAGACGGGAGTACGCCGTCCCACCACCGCCGCGCCCATCGCGTGCAGCTGGAGCGACGGGGCCGCGAGCCTCATCGAACGGCTCGGCATCCCGCCCCGGCTGCGCCGGCGTCCGCTGCCGACCGGGGACGCGGAGTCCCAGCTGCGCGGGCTCGTCCTCATCGACCTGCCCGACCATGACTCCGCCGCCGTACAGCACCGCGAGCACGTGGACCGCATCCTGGGGCTCGTCGACGCGGTCATCTGGGTCGTCGACCCGGAGAAGTACGCCGACGCCGTCCTCCACGAGCGCTACCTGCGGCCGATGGCGGCCCACGCGGAGGTCATGTTCGTCGTCCTCAACCAGGTCGACCGGCTGCCCGGGGAGGCCGCCGAGCAGGTCCTCGACGATCTGCGGCGGCTCCTCGACGAGGACGGCATCGCGCTCGGGGAGTACGGCGAACCGGGCACGACCGTGCTCGCGCTGTCCGCGCTCACCGGGGACGGCGTCGGTGAACTGCGCGAGGCGCTCGGCCAGTTCGTCGCTGAGCGCACGGCGCCGGCCCGGCGTATCTCGGCCGACGTGGACATCGCGGCGGCACGGCTGTTGCCCGTCTACGCCACGCGGCGGCGGACCGGGCTCAGCGAACAGGCCCGGGAGGAGTTCGCGGACCGGCTCGCGGACGCGGTGGGCGCCACGGCGGCGGGCGAGGCCGCCGAACGCGCGTGGCTGCGCAACGCCAACCGCGCCTGCGGTACGCCCTGGCTGCGGCTGTGGCGCTGGTACCAGGACCGCGGCGAGCCCACCACGGGACGGCTCCCCTCGCGTACGCAGGCCGACGAGGAGGCCACCGCCCGGCAGCGGGTCGAGCAGGCGGTACGGACGGTGGCCGACCGGGCCTGTGCGGGCCTGCCCGCGCCCTGGGCGCAGGCGGTGCGCGAGGCGGCCGTCCGCGGCTCCCAGGGGCTGCCCGAGGCGCTGGACGAGTTGAGTGCGCGTGCGGGAGTGCCGACGGGGCGGCCGCCGCGGCCGGGGTGGTGGCCGGTGGCCGTGCTGTCCCAGGCGTCCATGACGATCCTTCAGTTCCTGGGCGGCCTGTGGCTGGTGGGTCAGATCGTCGGGGTCATGTCGCCGAACCTGGGCGTGCCGGTGCTGCTGATGCTGATCGGCATCGTCGGCGGCCCGCTCATCGAGTGGAGCTGCCGGATGGCGGCGCGGGGGCCTGCCCGGCGCTACGGGCTGGAGGCGGAACGCCGGTTGCGGGAGGCGGCGGCCGGGTGCGGCAGGGCCAGGGTGCTGGATCCGGTGGCGGCGGAGCTGCTGCGGTACCAGGAGGTTCGGGAGCAGTACGGGAAGGTGGTGGGGGCGGGGACGTGACGTCTCCGAAGGGGGGTGCTCGGGGGGGATTGCTCGCCTTACGGCGTCACTGACCGCTCGGTGTCACCCGTCCGGGTGGCGGGGTTGTCCACAGGCCGGGCGGTGATCCACAGCGCACAGCGGGCCCGGCCCTGCGACGGCAGTCTGGCAGACACAGCCGTACGGGACGGGCCCGTACGCGTCGGCCCGGTGTCGCAGTCCGGGCGAGGGAGGGTTCGCGATGAACGAGACGATGGTCTGCGCGGTCGGCAGGGTGGCGACGCAGCCGGTGTACCGGGAGGTGGCGTCCGGCCCGTCGGCGAGGTTCCGGCTGGCGGTGACCGCGCGCTACTGGGACCGCGAGAAGAACATGTGGACGGACGGGCACACCAACTTCTTCACGGTGTGGGCCAACCGCCAGCTCGCCACGAACACGGCGGCGTCGCTCACGGTCGGCGAGCCCGTGATCGTCCAGGGCAGGCTGAAGGTGCGGACCGACGTGCGCGAGGGGCAGAGCTGGACGTCGGCGGACATCGACGCGGTGGCGATCGGGCACGACCTGGCCTGGGGCACCTCGGCGTTCCGCCGCGGAGGCAAGCCGGAAACGGCCCCGGCGCCCACGCAGCCGGAGCCCAACTGGGAGACGTCGCAGGAGGGTTCACCGGAGACGGTTGATGCTTCGGCCCAACGACCTCCGGAATCCGCTGTATTGACGTAACGTCAAACACCCGCAGCTGCGTGCCCGAACTGCGGCTTATTGACGAGTGCGCACCGAAAAATCGGGGGTGAACTGTCGATAAGCCCTGCTCACAAGGGGTCTTGGCGATAACGATTCCGAGTCGGATCACTCGTCCGACGGTCTCACCGGCGAGCGGTGTCCGTCGCGTACCTAGGATGCCGGGCATGGCTCTCGGGGCTCTTGCGGCCCGTGAGGTCTGTGATTCTGCTGGTGGGACCGTACCCCCCACATCGACGGGTCCTGCTCGAAGGGGAATTTGGTGTTTGCTTCGTTCTCTGCGGTGTTCGTACGCAGGCGAGGGGCTGCCCGCCTCGGTGCCGCGACGCTCGTGTCCGGGCTCGTCGCCGCGGGTGTGCTGGCCGGCGCCGGCCAGGCGGCAGCAGAGGAGACGACGCCGAGTCAGGGCGGAGCGACCGCGACGATAGCCGGGCTCAAGACCTTCGGCACCGCAGTGATACACGGCGCCACCGGGGACCAGCAGGTGTCGGCGGGCCTGTTCGAGATGTCCGTCGAGGGCGGCGGCATGCTCCAGACGTACTGCGTCGACCTGCACAACCCGACGCAGCGGGACGCCGAGTACCACGAGACGCCCTGGAGCGGCACGTCCCTGGGGGCCAACAAGGACGCCGGCCGGATCCGCTGGATCCTGCAGAACTCCTACCCGCAGGTGAACGACCTCGCGGCGCTGGCCCGGAAGGCGGGCGTCCGTGGCGCGCTGACCGAGCAGGACGCGGCGGCCGGCACGCAGGTGGCGATCTGGCGGTACTCGGACGACGTGGCGGTCGACGCCCTCGACCCGCAGGCCGAGCAGCTCGCGGACTACCTGGAGAAGCACGCCGGGAGCCTGCCCGAGCCCCGGGCCTCGCTCACCCTCGACCCGCCTGCCGTCTCCGGCAGGCCGGGGGAGCGGCTGGGCCCGGTGACGGTTCACACCAACGCCGGCAGCGTGACGGTGAGCCCGCCGGCGGACGCCGCCACGAGCGGGGTGCGGATCGTCGACAAGCAGGGCAAGGCCGTCACGTCCACGTCCGACGGCGGGCAGGTGTTCTTCGAGGTGCCCGAGGAGGCGGCGGCCGGCACGGCGGAACTGACCGCGCAGGCCTCGACGACGGTGCCGGTCGGCCGTGCCTTCGCCTCCGAGAGCCGGAGCCAGACGCAGATCCTGGCCGGTTCCAGCGAGTCGACGGTGTCGGCGACGGCGGGCGCGACCTGGGCGAAGAAGGGCGCGATCCCGGCCCTGTCCGCGGCGAAGAACTGCGCCGAGGGCGGCGTGGACATCATCGCCTCCAACAAGGGCGACGAGCCGTTCACCTTCGAACTGGCGGGCCTTGAGCACACCATCGCCGCGGGAGAGTCCCGAACGGTGACGGTTCCGCTCCAGGAGGACCAGGCGTACGACTTCACGATCCACGGCCCGGGCGGCTTCACCCAGCGCTTCACGGGCATGCTGGACTGCCAGGTCCAGGGCAGCGGGACGGGCACGGCCACGCAGACTCTCAGCGAACCGAGCCCGGCCTCGGTGGGCGGCACGGCGACGGACACCAACCTCGCCGAAACCGGCAGCTCGGGCGTCACGCCCCTCATCGCCGGAATCGCCATCACCCTGGTCCTGATCGGCGGAACGACCCTGATCGTGCTCCGCCGCAGGGAGGCTCCGACGGGGGACTGAGCCGGACCGGCCCGCCGACGCCGGTTCTCATACCGACTCGTGCCCCAGATGCACGAGGCCGTCGATGGATTCCAACCGGGTCCGCAAGGTGGGGTCGGGGACCGGCGTGGTCGTCACCACGAGGACGTGGCATTCCGGGTGCGCGAAGTCGTACGGTTCGGCTTCGCCGTCTCCGGGGATCTCAAGGCGGCCGTGCGGCTGGGGAGACGGCCGGTTGTGACAAGGTCCGCTACGTGGAGTAGCCGCCCGCATGCCCGGCGGGAACCGAACCGGTCCCACGGACGTGTTTCTGGGCAAGGGGTGGTGCCTCGCGCTGCGATCAGATCAAGATCGTGGCAAGGGCGGTGCGGATGTCAGTGCCGGAAGGGATACTTGCGGCGACGGATGACCATGGGGGAGGTCACAGTGACACACCTGCCGACGAGCAGCACACCACCAACAGGCCCGGGCCTGCCCACCCTCCCGGCGGTACCGGCCCAACCGGCACCGGCGCAGCCGCCGCACGCTCCGCACGGCCGTAGGGAGCCCCAGCCCCGCCGTACCGCCTTCGCCGAGGGACTGGACCGGCTCCGCGCCGCCGCCACCACGGAGCCCGGCCGTCTCCGGATCATCGGCGCCCTCCTCGCGCTCCTCGTCGTCGCCTTCGGCGCCGTCACCGCCTGGCAGATGACCGACCGCGCGGCAGCGGCCGACGACGTCCTGACCAGCAGTCAGCCCCTCAGTTCGGACGCGGCCGACATCTACCGCTCCCTCGCGGACGCCAACACCGCCGCCTCCAGCGGCTTCCTCGCCGGCGGGCAGGAGACGGCCGCCTCCCGCGACCGCTACGAGAAGGACATCCGCACGGCCGCGGAGAAACTCGTCAACGCCGCCGCCAACTCGGACCCGGACTCCCCGTCCGCGGCGACCATCGCCAAGCTCAACAGACTCCTCCCGGAGTACAAGGGCCTGGTCGAGCGCGCCCGCACCTACAACCGCCAGGGCTTCCCGGTCGGCGGTGCCTACCTCCGCTACGCCAACGAGAAGATGCACAAGCAGATGCTCCCGGCAGCGGAGGAGCTGTACAAGAAGGAAAACCAGCGGCTGCGCGCGGACTACGCGGACGCCACGCCCTACCCCTGGGGCGCCATCGCGCTCGGCATCGCCGCCCTGGCCGCTCTCGCCTGGGCCCAGCACCGCAACTACCAGCGCACGAACCGCGTCCTGAACCACGGCCTGGTCGCCGCCACGGCCACCGCGACCGTGGTCCTCCTCTGGCTGGTCGTCGGCCACAGCCTCGCCCGCGCGGGCCTCAACGACTCCTACGACCACGGCGTCCGCTCGCTGAACGTGCTGCACGACGCCCGTATCGCCTCCCTCAAGGCACGGGGCAACGAGAACCTGACCCTGGTGGCCCGAGGCGCAGAGACGAAGAAGGTCGGCGAAGACACCTACGACGCCTACGACTACGACTTCCGCACGGACATCGCCGCCCTCGGCACGTACCTGGCGGACGCCGCGAAGCTCGCCGACGACCCCTCGGGCGAACAGCCCGTCACCGCCGCCGTGGGCAACATGACGGAGTGGAAGAAGCGCCACACCGCGGCCCGCGAGCAGGACGAGAACGGCAACTACCAGCAGGCGCTGGACAAGGTCATCGGCACCGGGAAGACGACCGGCGAGTGCTTCGACAGCGTCGACGAGAACCTGCGCACGGCACTCGCGCACGAGGAAACCGAGTTCAAGCGCGCGGCCGACGACGGCCGGGACGCCCTGACGGGCCTGTCGGCGGGCGCGGCCGTCCTCGCGGTGCTCGGCGCGGCGGGCGCGGTGCTCGGCATCGGCCGCAGGCTGTCGGAGTACCGATGAACGGGACACGGGCGAAAGGGGGCGCGACCATGCGAGCACGACGTCTGCGGGCCAGGCTGAGGGGCTGGGGCGGGGTGGCCGCGATGGCGGTCGTCTGCGCCCTGGTGGCGGTCTTCGCGCTGTGCGTCCCGCTGTCCGCACCGAGGAGCGTGGACGGCCAGGCCGTCGCCCAGTCGGCCCGGATCAAGGCCGAGAAGGCCGAAGAGGACTGCGAGGCCCCCGAGAAGCAGACCCTGTCGCCCTCCTCGGCCGACGGCGACACCATCCAGGCGATCAAGAACCGCAAGGGCGAGAAGCGCAAGCTGATCGTCGGGGTCGACCAGAACAGCTACCGCTGGGGCTACCGCGACCCCAACAGCGGCAAGACCGCGGAGCTGGAGGGCTTCGACATCGACCTGGTCCACCGCATCGCCGAGGACATACTCGGCGACCGTGACGCGGTCCAGTTCAAGGCGATCCCCACCGACCAGCGCATCCCGGCGATCCGGGACGGCCGCGTGGACATGGTCGTCCGCACGATGACGATCAACTGCGCGCGCATCGCGGACGTCGCCTTCTCCGCGCCCTACTTCAAGACGGGACAGCAGGTCCTGGCCCCCAAGTCCTCGCCCGTCAAGGGCTACGACGACACGCTCGCCGGCAAGAGGGTCTGCACGGCGGCGGGCTCCACGGCGTACTCCACGCTGGAAGCCGACAAGAAGAGCGGCAAACTCCCCGCCACCACCGACATCTCCACGACCGTGCCGAACCAACTCGACTGCCTGGTCAGGCTCCAGCTCGGCGAGGCCGACGCGGTGGTCACCGACGGGGCGCTCGCCGCGAGCCAGGCGGCACAGGATCCGACGCTCCAGCTCAAGGGCGACGCCTTCACTGCCGAGTACTACGGCGTGGCGATGAAGAAGGACGCCGACGATCTGGTACGCCGGGTCAACCAGATCCTGGTGGACTACCGCAAGGACACCGCGACCGGTTGGCAGGCGTCGTACGGCAAATGGCTGTCGGCGACACTGGGCAGGGATTCGGAGAAGTCGGAACCACCCGCACCGCAGTACCTGCGCACGACCTGACCACCGCACCGACCCCCGGGCCGGCACAACCGCAGCGAGAGGTGATCGATGGGCGTCACGGGATCCACCGGGCCGGTGATGGACCGGGACGAGGTGGACCGTGCGCTGGCGCGGCTCGGCGCGGAGCACGAGGCGATCGAGACCTCGCTCCTCGCCCTCCAAGACCACGCGGGCCGCAGACTCCTGGAGGGCGCCGAGCTCACCGGCGTCACCCAGGAGCGCTGGACGTCCACAGAGGCGTCGATCACGCTGCTGTGGACGTACTTCGACGCGTACACGGACGCCTTGCGCACCGCCCGGGAGATCCGGGCCCGCCGCCGCTGGTCCAGCCGCGAGGACCTGGTGGAGCTGACGGAGCTGCTGAACGGCGAGTCGGTCACGGTCGCGGGCAGCGCCACGGCGACGGCCAACGCGCCGACCCTGCACGGCACGGGGAACAAACTCAGCGAACGCTACTCGCTCACCACCCTCGTCGACCGGATGAACGAGCTGTACGCGACGAGCCTGGACATGGTTGTCGCGGCCGACGCGGTCTGGTCGGCGCTGCCGGCCCGGATCGACCTGCTGGCGGCCGAGCTCCAGCGCACCCGCCGGCTCGCGCACTCGGTCGGCGTGCGCCCCGGCGAGCACCCGGCGGGCGACGACCTGGAGCGCATCACCCGCACGCTCACGAAGCTGCGCGAGCAGGTGGTCTCGGACCCGCTGGCGTTCTGGCTTGCGGCGGAGGGCAGTTCGGCTCCGGGCGGCGGCAGGCCGGACACGACGGTGTACGACCGGGAGGCGCGCGCCCTGGAGGACGTACGCCGGGAGATCGACGCGGTGCTGACGGTACGGCAGGACGCCGAGAAGCGGATCGTCAGACTGCGCGACGTCCTCAGCCGCGCGGACCGTACGCTCGCCGAGGCGCGCACCGCCCGCGGCGAGGTCCTCGCGAAGATCGCCGCGACGGAGGTGCCGGTCGTCAGCGGACCGCCGACCGCGTTGCAGGAGCAGCTGGCGACGGCCGCGGAGTACCGCAGACAGGCCCAGTGGCACCGCCTGTCCCCGCTGCTGGAGTCGCTGGAGCAGAAGGCGGAGGACGAACTGCTGCGCGCCCGCGAGTCGTTGACCGCGGTCACCGCACCCCTGGCGGTCCGCGCCGAACTGCGCGGCCGGCTCGACGCGTACAAGGCGAAGGTCGCCCGGCACGGCTTCGCCGAGGACACGCTGCTGGTGGAGCGGTACGAGAAGGCCCGCCGCATGCTGTGGAGCGCCCCGTGCGACCTGCGCGCCGCCGAACAGGCCGTGCTGCGCTACCAGCAGGCCGCGGCGGATGTGCTCGGTGGCCCGCGGGTGCCGGACCAGGGCGTGCCGGAGGACGACCGGAGGGGGCCGGGCGCATGAGCGACAGGGGGAAGTCCGTGAGTCAGGCACCGAACGAACCACCCAACGAACCACCGAGCCAGTCACCGGGCCAGGCTCAGGGCGGCGCTCAGGGCGGGCCGCAGCGAGCCTGCCAGCGCCCTGCCTGCGGCGGCAGTTACGAGGACGTCGGCGGCGGCGAGCTGTACTGCGACACCTGCGGCCTCGCCCCGGTCGTCGCACCGAACGGCCTGGTCGGGTCGCCCCCCACCGGCATCACCGCCGGCGGCAAGGGCGGCTCACGCGGCTCGGGAGGCTCGGGGCGCAGCGGCAGCTCCCGCACGAGCAGCCGCAGTTCCCGTACGTCGTCCCAGTCGTCGAAGTCCCGCCGCTCGGTGTCGGGACGTCTCTCGCGCTCCCTGTCGGGCAAGGCGACGGGCCGCTCGGTGTCGGTGCGCAGCTCCGGTGCCGCCGCCGGTTCCTCCTCCCGGAGCAGGCTGGGCGCGGGACTGGTCCAGGTCCCGCCGATCCCGCGGCCCGACCCGCGCGAAATGGTCCTGGACAACCCCGAAGTGCCCGAGCGCAAGCGGTTCTGCTCGCGCTCGGACTGCGGCGCCCAGGTGGGCCGGGCGCGCGGCGACCGGCCCGGACGTACGGAGGGCTTCTGCACCAAGTGCGGCCATCCCTACTCGTTCGTTCCGAAGCTGAAGGCCGGGGACGTCGTACACGGCCAGTACGAGGTGGTCGGCTGCCTCGCGCACGGCGGACTGGGCTGGATCTACCTGGCCGTCGACCGGGCGGTCTCCGATCGCTGGGTGGTCCTCAAGGGCCTGCTGGACACGGGCGACCAGGACGCGATGGCCGCGGCGATCTCCGAGCGGCGCTTCCTCGCGGAGATCGAGCACGCCAACATCGTGCGGATCTACAACTTCGTCGAGCACCTGGACCAGCGCACGGGCTCCCTCGACGGCTACATCGTCATGGAGTACGTCGGCGGCAAGTCGCTGAAGGAGATCGCCAACGCCCGCCGCACCCCGCACGGCAGGCGCGACCCGCTGCCGGTGGAGCAGGCCTGCGCGTACGGCCTGGAGGCCCTGGAGGCGCTCGGTCATCTGCACAGCCGGAACCTGCTGTACTGCGACTTCAAGGTCGACAACGCGATCCAGACCGAGGACCAGCTCAAGCTGATCGACATGGGCGCGGTGCGCAGGATGGACGACGAGGAGTCGGCCATCTACGGCACGGTCGGGTACCAGGCGCCCGAGGTCGCCGAGGCCGGCCCGTCGGTGGCGAGCGACCTCTACACCGTCGCCCGCACGCTCGCGGTCCTCACCTTCGACTTCCAGGGCTATACGAACGTCTACGTCGACTCCCTGCCCGACCCGGACAACATCGAGGTCTTCCGGCAGTACGAGTCGTTCTACCGCCTGCTGGTCCGCGCCACGGACCCCGATCCGGCCCGCCGGTTCGCCTCCGCGCAGGAGATGACCGAGCAGCTGACGGGCGTCCTGCGGGAGGTCGTCTCCCTGCAGTCGGGCCGCGCCCGGCCCGCCCTCTCCACGCTGTTCGGGCCGGAACTGCGGGTCACGGACACGGAGCTGTTCCCGAAGCTGGACGGCGAGGTGTCCCGGCTGGGGGCGAGGGTGGTGCGGAAACGGCGCAACTCCGCGACGGCGGCGCCGCTGCCCGCTGTCCCCTCCCAGCCTCACGCCGCCCAGCTCGCCCCCGGCCCTCAAGGCGCCGCGCCGGGGCCGGGCCTGCCCAGCCCCCACGGCCTCGTCAAACCCGTCGACACCCGCGCCGCCGCCCTCGCCCTGCCCGTCCCGCGCGTCGACCCGTCCGACCCCAACGCCGGTTTCCTGGCGGGCCTGATGACCTCCGCCCCGGCCGAGCTGCTCGGCGCCCTCGCGGCGGCTCCGGCCCCGTCGATCGAGACGCGGCTGCGGCAGATCCGGGCCTGGCTGGAGACCGGCGATCCGGCCGCCGCGCTGGAGGCGCTGGTCGCACTGGAGGGCGAGCGGCCCGACGACTGGCGGGTGGTCTGGTACCGGGGCGTGGCCGCGCTGGTGACGGGCGACGACGAGGGCGCCGCGCTCGCCTTCGACGCGATCTACGACGCCTTCCCCGGCGAGATCGCGCCCAAGCTGGCGCTGGGCCTGTGCGCGGAGGTGCTGGGCCAGCTCGACAACGCCGCCGAGTACTACCGGCTGGTGTGGTCGACCGACCCGAGCTATGTGAGCGCCGCGTTCGGGCTGGCGCGCGTGCAGCTCGCGACCGGGGACCGGCGCAGTGCCGTACGGACGCTGGAGTCGGTCCCGGAGTCCTCCATCCACTACACGGCCGCGCGCGTGGCCGCCGTCCGGGCGCGGCTGCGCCGGCGCACGGCGACCGCCTCCGACGTACCCTTCCTGGAGGACCTCACGGCCGCCGCGGCGCAGGTCGAGGCCCTGGACGCGTACGGTCTGGACCCGGCGCGCCGCGAGCAGTTGTCGGCCGAAGTCCTCGGTTGCGCGCTCGACTGGGTACTCTCCGGGGGCCAGGGTTCCGCCCCTCCCGCCGCCGGAGGACGGACGCTGCTCGGCAGCGGCCTGGACGAGCGGGGCCTGCGTTTCGGCCTGGAACGCTCGTACCGCACGCTGGCCCGGCTGGCGCGCGGCGGCGAGGAGAGGATCGACCTGGTGGAACGTGCCAATCGTTACCGCCCCCGGACGTGGGTGTAGTTGATGTCGCAGATGCCCCAGTTGTCCGCCTGCCCGAGTTGCGAGGAACCCCTCGAATCGGGTGACCGTTTCTGCGGCGCGTGCGGATACGACCTGTCCGCCGTGCCGGTACGGCCTCAGGACAACCCGACCATCACCATGAACGGCTCGGTGCCCGCGCAGGGCGCTCCGCCCGGCGCGTATCCCGAGCCGCCGTCGGTGCCGCCCACGGGCGCGCCCTGGCCCGCCCCCGGGCCGGACGGCGCGGGCGGATCGCAGGCGGCGCACCAGCCGATGGACCTCCCGGGCACGGACTCGGGCGGCTCCGCGCTGCCCCCGGACACACCCCCGCTGCCCGGCGCCCCGCATGCCCTGCCCCCGGGCACACCCCCGCCTCCCGGCGCCCCGCCGGCCCCGGCCGCGGGTGTCCGCTTCGACAACCCGCCCGAGGCCCAGGGACATCCCCGGGCCGGGGAACACCCCGCGCCGCCCGGCGGCTACGCCCCGCAGCCCGAGGGATATCCGGCACAGTCCGAGACCCACCAGGCACAGCAGCCCGACGTGTACCTCCTCCAGGCACCGGACCCACGGGTGTCCGCCGACCAGGCGGCCCAGTCCGCGGGCGCCGGCGGCAAGGTCTGCGTGGCCTGCCGGGCCGGCCGCGTGGACGACGACGGCTACTGCGAGAACTGCGGCCACGCCCAGCCGCGCGAACGGGACCACATGGAGCAGGAGTCCGGCCCGGTGGCCGCGGTCAGCGACCGCGGCCTGCGCCACCACCGCAACGAGGACGCGTTCGCCATCGGCAGCACCGCGCTGCCGGACGGCTCACCCGTATCCGTGGCGATCGTCTGCGACGGCGTCTCCTCGGCGACCCGCCCCGACGACGCCTCGATGGCGGCGTCGAAGGCGGCGAGCGAGGCACTGCTGGCCGCCCTGCCGCGCGGCACGCACCCGCAGCAGGCGATGCACGACGCGATCATCGCCGCCTCGCGCGCGGTCAACTCGCTCGCCGCGGAACCCGCCACGGCCCGCGAGCACGCCCCGCACCAGAACGCCCCCGCGTGCACCATCGTCGGCGCCGTCGTCACGCCCGGCCTGCTGATCGTCGGCTGGGTCGGCGACAGCCGCGCCTACTGGGTCCCGGTCGACCGGAGCGCACCCCCCGCCCGGCTCACCGAGGACGACTCGTGGGCCGCGCAGATGGTCGCCGCGGGCCTGATGAGCGAGGCCGAGGCCTACGCCGACGAGCGCGCCCACGCGATCACCGGCTGGCTCGGCGCGGACGCCTACGAACTGGAACCGCACACCGCCGCGTTCAAGCCCGACCGGCCCGGTGTGGTCGTGGTGTGCACGGACGGCCTGTGGAACTACGCGGAGGCGGCAGACGAGATGGCCAGGGTCGTCCCGCTCGACGCCGCCGCGCATCCGCTGCACAGCGCCCGGGTGCTCGTCGGCCATGCCCTGGACGGCGGGGGCCACGACAACGTAACAGTGGCCCTCGTGCCGTTCCCGGCGGTCTCCCAGGGGGCAGGATCGGCCTGAGGCCGCGTCACGGGGACGCCTCAGCGGACCGGAGGGGACCGGTCCGCCTACCGTCATCACCTCGCCGAAGGCGGGGGCTTTCGAGGGGGATCGAAGCAGGCATGGCCAATTTCTCGAAGTCGAACGTGCCCCAGTTCTCGGTGGACGTCTATCAGAACGAGTACCTGCCGGAGGGCGCCGGCGAGGTCAACGCCATCGTCACGGTGACGGCGACCGGCGGCGGCACGATCGGCAGCGCGGTCTCGGCGCCCCACCTCTTCTCGCCCGGCCAGGGCCCGTCCGCGGCCGTGGCGATCATGGTCGACTGCTCCGGGTCGATGGACTACCCGGCGACCAAGATGCGCAACGCCCGCGACGCCACGGCCGCCGCGATCGACACCCTGCGCGACGGCGTGCACTTCGCCGTGATCGGCGGGACGCACGTGGCCAAGGAGGTCTACCCGGGCGGCGGGAAGCTCGCGGTCGCCGACCCCACCACCCGCGAGCAGGCCAAACGGGCGCTGCGCTCGCTCAGCGCGGGCGGCGGCACGGCCATCGGCACCTGGCTGAAACTGGCCGACCGCCTGCTGTCCTCCGCGGACGTCGCCATCCGGCACGGCATCCTGCTCACCGACGGCCGCAACGAACACGAGGCGCCCCAGGATCTGAAGGCCGCGCTCGACGCGTGCGCGGGGCGCTTCACCTGTGACGCGCGCGGCGTGGGAACCGACTGGGAAGTGAAAGAAGTCACAGGGATCGCCTCCGCCCTGCTCGGCACCGCCGACATCGTCGCCGACCCGGCCGGGCTGGCCGCCGACTTCACGCAGATGATGGAGACGGCGATGGGCAAGGAGGTCGCGGACGTCTCCCTGCGGCTGTGGACCCCGGTCGACACCACTGTGAAGTTCGTCAAGCAGGTCGCCCCCACGGTCGAGGAACTGACCGGCCGGCGCACCGAGGCGGGCCCGCGCGCCGGCGACTACCCCCTGGGTTCCTGGGGAGACGAGTCCCGTGACTACCACGTCTGCGTCGAGGTCCCGGCCGCGAACATCGGGCAGGAGATGCTGGCGGCCCGGATCTCGCTGGTCATTCCGCAGCCCGACGGCACCGTCCAGAACCTCGGCGCGCAGGGCCTGGTGCGGGCCGTGTGGACGGACGACATGGTCGCCTCGACGTCGATCAACCCCCAGGTCGCCCACTACACCGGGCAGGCCGAACTGGCACAAGTCATCCAACAAGGGCTGGATCTCCGTAAGTCTGGAGATATGGACGGAGCAACGGCCAAACTGGGCCGGGCCGTTCAGCTCGCGAGTGCCTCCGGGAACGCCGATACTGCGAAACTGCTTGCGAAGGTGGTGGACGTGGTCGACGCCGCGACCGGTACTGTGCGACTGAAGGCGAAGGTCGAAGAGGCCGACGAGATGACGCTCGAGACCCGGTCCACCAAGACTGTTCGTGTGAAGAAGTGACCTAGAAGGAATCGAAGGAGGGACGCGCCGACATGCCGACCTGCCCGAACGGACACCAGTCGGGTTCCGACGACTGGTGCGAGGTCTGCGGTCACCGCATGGCGGGTGCCGTGCCTCCGCCTCCTCCCCCGCCGCCCCCGCCCGGCGGCGGCTACGGCTTCCCGCCCCCCGGCGGCCCCGGAGGTCCTGGCGGTCCTCCCGGAGGTCCCGGTGGTCCCGGTGGCCCGCCCGGTGGGCGTCCTCCGCACCTGTCCGCCGTGCCGAACGCCGAGCCGGAGCTCTGCCCGCAGTGCCGTACGCCGCGTGAGGGCGGCGCACCGTTCTGCGAGGAGTGCCGGTGGAACTTCCTGACGAACACGGCGACTTCGTACACCCCTGCCGCCCCGCCCCCGCCGGCGCCCGGCCCGGGCGTGCGCTTCCAGCCGCCGGGCCAGCCCGGTCAGTCCGGTCCTCCCGGCCCGTCCGGTCCGTCGTACGGCGGCGGTGACTCGTACGAGTACCAGGGCTCCCGCCCGTCGCAGGTGAACCGCCCGGCCGAGCCGCTCCCGCCCTTCGGCAGCGACCCCTCGGGCCACCCCGCCCCCGGCGGCCCCGGGGGCCGTCCCGGTCCCGGTGGTCCTCCCGGTCCCGGCGGCCCTCCCGGCCCCGGTGGTCCTCCCGGTCCGCCCGGATTCGGCCCCGACCCCTCGCGGCCGGTCCCGCCCCCGCCCGGCCATGGCGGTCCTGGCGGTCCTGGCGGTCCTGGTGGTCCCGGTCGCCCCGGCGGCGCACCGCAGGGCTTCCAGCAGTCCGGCCCACCGGCTCCGCCCGGGTTCCCGCA
Organism: Streptomyces sp. NPDC007991; assembly: GCF_042958445.1. Classification (NCBI taxonomy): domain Bacteria; kingdom Bacillati; phylum Actinomycetota; class Actinomycetes; order Kitasatosporales; family Streptomycetaceae; genus Streptomyces; species Streptomyces sp. NPDC007991. Next base: position 696,452 of record NZ_JBIBJD010000002.1, on the reverse strand, counting down.
GGAGACCCAGCGCCCGCAGCAGGGCGGTCAGTCCTTCGGCGGCGGCGGTGACGACTGGGTGATCTCCCCGCCGTCGTCCACCGGCCCGGGCGGCGGCCCGGGCGGCGGCCCTGGCGGGCCCGGTGGCCCCGGCGGTCAGGGCGGTGGCTACGGCTATCCGCAGCCCGGTGCCACCCAGGCCCCACCCGGCCCCGGTGGTGGCTACGGCTACCCCCAGCCCGGCGTGACCCAGGCCCCGCCCGGTCCCGGCCCCGGCGGCTTCCCGCAGCAGCCCCAGGCTCCCCAGGGGCCGGCGACCTGGATCGCGACGATCGGCCCGGACCGTGAGTACTTCATGGCGATGATGCAGCGCTCCGGCCCCGAGGCCGCGGGCCTGAACCTGCCCGCGTACTCGCCCGAGCAGCAGCGCACCCTCACCGGCAACCAGATCACGATCGGCCGTCGCCGGCACTCCACCGGCGACACCCCCGACATCGATCTCTCGGTGCCGCCGGAGGACCCGGGCGTCTCGCACCAGCACGCGGTGCTGGTCCAGCAGCCCGACGGCAGTTGGGCGGTCGTCGACCAGAACTCGACGAACGGCACGACGGTCAACGGCTCGGAGGACCCGATCCAGCCGTTCGTCCCCGTGCCGCTCCAGGACGGCGACCGGGTGCACGTGGGCGCCTGGACGACGATCACGATCCGCCGCGGCTGAGCAGCACCCCGCTCAGCCCTGTCACGACGGGAGGGGCCAGGCGTATGGCCCCTCCGGGTCGTCCAGCCAGGCCCACTCCCGGTCCCCGCTGACGGTGATGCCGTAGCGCTCGCGCCGGGGCCTGCCCTCCTGCTCCCACAGCGAGTGCGCCTCCTGCGGGTCGAGGGTGCCGCGGGTCAGCGCCAGCAGGAACCGGAACAAGTCGTCCTCCCTGGCCCGGCGCGGTACGCCGCCCAGTGGGAGCGGCTCGCCCCCGGGCCGGCTCCCGCCGCGCAGCGGCACGAAGTAGGCGGGCGTGTGCAGGAAACGCCCCTCGGCGTGGCCGGCGTCGGTCACCGTGAGCGCCACCAGGCCGGTGGCGAGCGGCATCAGGATCCGGCCACCGGGGCGGCTCTGGGCGAGCCAGGCGCGCGGCACGGTGCTCAGCGCGCAGGTGGCGATGATCCGGTCGAACGGTGCGCGCTCGGGCACGCCCCGGGCGCCGTCGCCGGTGACGACGACCGGGTGGTACCCGGCCGCGGCCAGGTGCCGGCGGGCCGACTCGGTGATCTCCGGGTCGAGATCGACGGTGGTGACGCGGTCGTCGCCCAGCCGGTGGGCGAGCAGGGCGGCGTTGTAGCCGGTGCCGGCGCCGATCTCCAGAACCGTGTTCCCGTCCTCCACGCGCAGCGCGGCCAGCATGTCCGCCATCAGGGACGGCTGGCTGCTGGAGGAGAGCAGTTCGCCGTCGCGCAGCCGGGTCGCCAGCGGGGTGTCCTGGTAGGCGCCCCGTATCCACCGCTCCCGCGCCCGCGGGTCGGGGCTCTCGCCCCACCGGCGTTCGAAGCCGCCCGCGACACCGACGTAGTAGTACGGCACGAAGAGGTGACGCGGGACCGCCGCGAACGCCTCCCGCCACACCGGGTCGTCGGCCCAGGCTCCGCTCGCGTCGATCCGGCGCACCAGCGCCGCCCGCGCGGAGGCGGCGGGATCGTCCGGTTCCCTGTCGGGTGCATGCCCGCCCATACCCCCACAGTAAGGGCACCGGAGCTGGTCCTAGGCCTTGAGTCCTATGCCCCCGCGTCTGAGAGCATGGAGGGCGTGAGAGAGATTCGGCGCGGCACGCTTCAGGAGCAGACCTTCTACGAGCAGGTCGGCGGGGAGGAGACCTTCCGTCGGCTCGTCCACCGTTTCTACGAGGGAGTCGCCGAGGATCCACTGCTGCGGCCCATGTACCCCGAGGAGGACCTGGGGCCGGCCGAGGAGCGCCTCACGCTCTTCCTCATCCAGTACTGGGGCGGCCCCACGACGTACAGCGACAACCGCGGCCACCCCCGCCTGCGGATGCGGCACGTGCCCTTCACGGTCGACCGTGCGGCGCACGACGCCTGGCTGAAGCACATGCGGGTCGCCGTCGAGGAGCTCGGGCTCTCCGAGGAGCACGAGCAGACGCTGTGGAACTACCTGACGTACGCGGCGGCTTCGATGGTGAACACCCCGGGCTGACATCCCAGGCCGACAGGCAGGGGCGTGGCGGGGGTCAGCGGACGCTGACGTCCAGCGCCCCGAGCCCGGCCTGCCGTACGGCGACCGACCCGTACGGCGTGCGCAGCCTGAGCCATGCGCCCGACGAGAACAGGCCCAGTGGTGCTCCGGGCCGCAGGAAGCCGAGCGACTGTGCCGCGTGGACGGCCCGGACCGGGAGCCGGGTGTCGCCGACCGTACGGGACCAGATGTCCCGCCCGATCCCGTCCAGCTCGGCCCTCGTGCGCCGCTCGGCCGGCAACTCCTGCGTACGGGACCGGAACTCGGCGACGGAGGCGGCCACGAGGGATCGCAGCGCGTCGGGCGCCGGCAGTCCCGGCTCGGGCCGCCAGCCGCCGCGCGGCGGCAGTACGCCCGCCCACGGCGGGCCCGTCACCGCGCCCGGCACGACGGCTGTGGCGCCCTTCTCGTCCACCGACTCCAGCAGCTCCCCGGCGGACACGGTCACGTCCAGCGTGGCATCGAGCCCGTCCTCGTACGGCTTCGCCAGCCGCACCGCGCGCACGGCCAGCACCTCGAAGGACGGCGGGCGCCCGAACACGGCCAGGGCGGTGCCGGCCGCCTGGAGGCGCACCGCGGCCCCGCGGTCGTAGTGGAGCAGCCGGGAGAGGAAGGCCGCGAGGTCCGCCGCCTCCCCCTCGTCGGCGAGGTGGAGCACCGTCATGCGGCGACGGCCTCCGCCTCGGCATCGTCCGTGTACTCCCGGAGGAACTCCCGTTCCTCCGGGGTGAGCCGGCGCGGGCGCTGGGCCTCGAAGTCGAACGGCACTATCACCGTCGAGGCCCGGACGTAGACCAGGTCGTCGTCCTTCACCTCGTAGGTGAGGGTGAAGGACGCCGCCCTGATCTCCGTGACCCACAGCTCGATGTCCACCGGGGTGTGCCGGTGGACCAGCTGCCGCTTGTAGTCGATCTCATGGCGTGCCACCACGGACCCCTGCTTGAAGTCCTTCTCCGGGCGGAACAGGAAGTCGATACGGGCCTCCTCCAGATAGCGGAGGAACACCACGTTGTTGACGTGGCCGTACGCGTCCATGTCCGCCCAGCGCAGCGGGCAGCGGTAGAGGTGCCGCAAGATCAGCCCCGGGTCAGCTTCTTGTAGGTGGCGCGGTGCGGACGCGCGGCGTCCGGGCCGAGCCGCTCGATCTTGTTCTTCTCGTACGACTCGAAGTTGCCCTCGAACCAGAACCACTTGGACTCGCCCTCGTAGGCGAGGATGTGCGTGGCGATGCGGTCGAGGAACCACCGGTCGTGGGAGACGACCACGGCGCAACCGGGGAACTCCAGCAGCGCGTTCTCCAGGCTGGAGAGGGTCTCGACGTCCAGGTCGTTGGTCGGCTCGTCGAGGAGCAGCAGGTTGCCGCCCTGCTTGAGGGTGAGCGCGAGGTTCAGGCGGTTGCGCTCACCGCCGGAGAGCACCCCGGCCGGCTTCTGCTGGTCCGGGCCCTTGAACCCGAAGGCGGAGACGTACGCGCGCGAGGGCATCTCGACCTGGCCCACGTTGATGTAGTCCAGCTCGTCGGAGACGACCGCCCACAGCGTCTTCTTGGGGTCGATGTTCTCGCGGCTCTGGTCGACGTAGGAGATCTTGACGGTGTCGCCGACCTTGATGGAACCGGAGTCGGGCTCCTCGAACCCCTGGATCATCTTGAAGAGGGTCGTCTTGCCGGCGCCGTTCGGGCCGATGATGCCGACGATGCCGTTGCGCGGCAGCGTGAAGCTGAGGTCGTCGATGAGCAGCTTCTCGCCGAAGCCCTTGGTGAGGTTGTTGACCTCGACGACGACGTTGCCCAGGCGCGGGCCCGGCGGGATCTGGATCTCCTCGAAGTCCAGCTTCCGCATCTTGTCGGCCTCGGCGGCCATCTCCTCGTAGCGGGCCAGGCGCGCCTTGGACTTGGCCTGCCGCCCCTTGGCGTTCGACCGCACCCAGTCGAGCTCTTCCTTGAGGCGCTTCTGCCGCTTGGCGTCCTTCTGGCCCTCGACCTTGAGGCGGGCGGCCTTGGTCTCCAGGTACTTCGAGTAGTTGCCCTCGTAGGGGTAGAGGCGGCCGCGGTCGACCTCGCAGATCCACTCGGCGACGTTGTCGAGGAAGTACCGGTCGTGGGTGACCGCGACGACGGTGCCCGGGTACTTGGCCAGGTGCTGCTCCAGCCAGTTCACGGACTCGGCGTCGAGGTGGTTGGTGGGCTCGTCGAGCAGCAGCAGGTCGGGCTGCTCCAGCAGCAGCTTGCACAGCGCGACACGGCGGCGCTCACCGCCGGACAGGTTGGTGACGGGCCAGTCGCCGGCCGGGCAGCCCAGGGCGTCCATGGCCTGCTCGAGCTGGGCGTCGAGGTCCCAGGCATTGGCGTGGTCGAGGTCCTCCTGGAGCTTGCCCATCTCGTTCATGAGCTCGTCGGTGTACTCGGTCGCCATCTGCTCGGCGATCTCGTTGAACCGGTCGAGCTTGCCCTTGATCCCGGCGACACCCTCCTGGACGTTCTCCAGGACGGTCTTCTCCTCGTTCAGAGGGGGCTCCTGGAGCAGGATGCCGACCGTGTAGCCGGGCGTGAGGAAGGCGTCACCGTTGGACGGCTGCTCGATCCCGGCCATGATCTTCAGGATGGTCGACTTGCCGGCGCCGTTCGGGCCGACGACGCCGATCTTCGCTCCCGGGTAGAAGCTGGTCGTCACGTCGTCGAGGATCACCTTGTCGCCGTGCGCCTTACGCGCCTTGCGCATGGTGTAAATGAACTCAGCCAAGAGAAACCGTCCGGCAGCTTGAATACGGCAGTGGGCAGATACACCCCATCTTGCCGTACCGCCAGCCCTGGGTGGAAACGCGTATGTGGTGAGGGCTGTGACCTGGGGGTTCGTGGTGGACGGCTTGGACTCGCCTGTCACTGTCGGTCGCCGTTGGTCGGCCTCGGGCACCCTCGCACGGCCCGGGAACGGCCCAGGGATGATCTCAATGGCAGCGTTGTGCGGGGTTGGGCCACCGTCGCGACGTGTAGGGCAGGGCTGACCGCCCTCACCGCATGACTGACGTGGACGCGCCGAAGCGCCGCCGCAGTCCGCCCGCGAAGCCTGTGCCTACCGGTTGATCGGGATCTCGTAGACGATCTCGCAGTGAGCGGCGGGCACGACGATGTCCGCTGTCTCGACGGGGCGCCCCTGGTCGCTGTAGTAGGTCCGCCGGATGTGCGTGACGAGTGCGGCCTTCTGGATGCCCAGAAGAGAGGCCTCCTCGGCGGTCGCCTGGCGCGGTTCCGGCTGCTCCACGGCGTGGCTGACGGTGACACCGATCGCGGCCATGCGGTTCACGACACCGGCCCCGGCGTGCGGGCCTCCCTCGGGGAGGACGACGAGTGTGCCGGCTGTGAGGTCGTACGGCTCCCAACTCGTCGACAGCTGCACCGGCCTGCCGTCGGCCAGGAACTCGTACGACGTCCTGACGCACAGGTCGCCCTCGGCAATGCCGAGCCGGGCCGCGATGTCGGCCGGGGCGGGGATCTTGGCGTCAGTCCGGCTCTCCCAATCTCCTTGCCTGCCCACGGCCTTCATGTCCGCCCGGAAGGGCGATCCGCTGGGCTGCTCGCGCGCAGATGACCGGACGACCCGTACTCGCTGCCGGGGCTCGGCGACGTAGGTCCCCGATCCAGCGCGGCCTTCCAGCACGCCCTGGGAGATCAGCAGCTCCTGCGCCCGGCGAACCACGTTCTCGCCAACGCCGCACTCCTGGCCGATCTGGGCGCGGGAGGGCAGTCGATCCCCCGGCTCCCACACGTGCTCCGCGATCCGCCGCCGGAGTTCGTCGGCGATGCGGAGGTAGGGCGGCTGCTCAGGCATATGGAAAATCTAGTCCACTAGCTCTAATTTAGTTAACTAGCTTTACTCAAAGTGATCGCCGGTGACGGAGGCTGCCCTGTGCCCGCTTCGGGAGTTCGCGCGGCAGCCATCGCTGCCCGGCTGTCCGACCTCGGGCTTCCCGCGCGCTTGGAAGAGCACGACCGGCACACGTCGGTCGAGGCGGAGGTACCGGAATCACTCACCGCCGACTTATGGCGGGAGGTCCTGGAAGCGGTGGCTGAGGCCGATCAATTCGGGCTTCTCGCCACTAGCCTGAATGGCCGCACCCTCTGGGCGGTCGTACGCAAAACGGTCCCCACGACGGGCGATGTCGGGGGACCGAGCCATCAGCGATAGGAGCTGACCAGCGTGCTCAACCGTATCCGCCGTGCCGCCTCGCTCACCAGAGCGCGGTACTTCCCCATGGGCAGGCACCGCCGCCCCTTACGGCCGTCCCGGCCGACACCCGCCCCCGCTTCCGCTGCATCCGCTGACGAGCCGACGGCCGTCCTGGGCCAGGACCTCGACAGGGCGAGTTGCTGGCAGCCGCTCAGGGGCGAGGACACCGCACTCGTCCGTCCCTACGTACTGGCGCACGAAGAACGCGCACGACGGCACCCGACGGTCGTCATCGCTCCGCGGATGCCGACCGACGCCTGGACGACACTCCTGGGGGTCCACTGATGCCCTCCCAGCGGCAGACTCTTGGCCCGGACGCCTCGGCCATCTCGTACCGCTCGACCGCTTGCCAGATCGGCACGCACCCCGCCTGCGCGGAGTCGTCTCCGGAATCAGCGCCGGTCGACCTGCCCTTGATCTACGAGGCGTGCGAATGCGTGTGCCACCACTCGGCACCGGGTCAGTCCGGGCCCGGGATTAAGACTGTGAGCGACTCGGCATCCACCGGCACGCCGGCACCGAACGTCGAGATCACCGAGAGGCGCACGCAGGGATGACGACACAGGACGAACTCAGACTTCTCCCGTGGGCGGGGCCGGACGGCAAATCGTGCTACCTGAGCACCGATGACCAAGGCGGCTACGTGTCCCGCCTGGCGGACCACATCGAGGCCTTCCAACTCGGGATGGCGTCCCAACTGCTGGAGCACTCAAGCCAGGTACTCGACGACGAGACCGAAGACCTAGAGGAGCTCCATCTTCTCGCCGCCAAGTTGACCAGCGCTTTGCGGGACGTGCTGCGAGTAGCGACCAGCCGAGGACGAGGCCCCGTCGCGCGTGCACGCCCCTGAGCGGCACTTAACTGCTGCACAGCCACAACTGATCATCGGCGGCCGTGACCTGCGGCCGTCGAATCGATCAACGTCCTGACCTGCTGCTGAGCTGTCGGCAGCTGTCGACGTTGGTCATCGTTGAGCGCCCTTCCACGGCCCTAGGACGGCCCGGGAGGGCGCTCGTGCGTGAGCACCGCATTAGGAGTTCGATCGGGAGCTGGCCCGGGCGGCGTGGCCTGGCACCACTGCGACCGGACAGGAGTGCTCCTGTACACCTCCGTCCGCCGTCGTTGATGTCCACCGTGGATGTCAGGCTCCTCTGATTCGTACCTCTATCGGGATCGGTCGCTGGCCCGGCCGCTTGGCACGCCTATAGGGCTGGCGGCTGCGAGCGGGAGACCTCGAACCCCTCACGGCTGGAGAAGTCTTCGACGCCTACTGCACCGACATCGACTCCGGCGACCCCATCTCACCGGAATACGACGTCGGGCAAATCCGGTACGGGTTGCGAGGCTTTGACCCGTACCGTAGGCCCACAAAAGTCCAGGTCAAGGACGGCGAACCGGCCACACCCTGCCGAATACTGCACTACAGTCCTTTAGCAGACAGTCCTTTTTCGGACAGTCTCTATCGAGGCTATTGACTGCGACCCACCCCCTCGCCCAAGATCATTACACAAACTCCCAATGGGGGAGTTAGGGGAGGAATACCGTGAAGATATCTGGTAGATCGGTCGTTCTCGGCTTTGCGAGCGCCGCACTCGCATTATTTAGCTTCGCTACGCCGGCTGCCGCAGACGCCTCTCAGGCTGTCACCGTTACGGCGAACGGTACTGTCGTCGCCGCAGATGGTTCCAAGGTCGGCCAGGTCACCTTCCACAAGCAGGGTGACGGGACGAAGCCGCCCGCAGAGCTGGGTAACCCCTCAGAATGGGCTGCGGTGGTGATCGAGATGGACGATTCGACCGTTACGCCGAAGGCCTGTATTGGTGCCAGTGGCGGAAACTGGTGCTATGGCTACGACCTGACCAGCGACGGTAAGTACTGCTACTCGAACTACTATCACCGCACTAAGGACCACCATTCCACGGCCAAGATTGCCGGGGCCTCGAATAAGGCTTACGCGTTCGCTGGCCAAACCTCCTACGCCAACCGGACGGCGGGCGCTGCCTACACCTGCGAAGCCTTCTACGGTCTTTCTGAGTAGATGTCTGATCCCCGCATCCTGCGGCGACCCTTTCGGTAGGTGGGGTAGGTTGATGGGCCGCTCGGGTCTGTTCCGTTGCCCGCGCAGTCTCCGAGTGGCGCCACCTCCTACTTTGAGTTAATCACGGAACAGGGAAGAAGAAATCGCACACTTTCCGCGCACTCGTGTTGCGCCGCTCGCAGTGCCCCTCGGGGTCGGTTTTCTACTTGGACTAGCTGGTCCCCTTACCGAAAAATGGGACAATCCCATTTGCGCCCCTCTGAATGTTGCTTTTTCCGATGGATGGTCGTGGGTCTGTTACGCATTCTTGGTAGGGTATTTCGGCCGATCCAAAATCGAGTCAGCCTTGCTGTCCTCTTTGGGGTTGGCTATCGGCGTGGTCGCATACTATCTATTCAAAGGCCTGAGCCCCACCACCCCGGCCGGACTGGAATCTGGTGCCACCGGCGAGGTAAATTACTCTGGTATACTTGCATGGGGAATAGCAGCTTTCGCCCTTGGGGCACCCGTCGGGCTCTTGGGCAACCTGGCGCGAATTCCAAGTGTTGGCGGTCTCCCATTCCGGCTGGTTGTTCCACTCGTAGCACTTTTCGAGACCTCCATGCAGCTGGCTGCAGAGGCGGATGGGCAACGTGCGGTCGTTGGAATTACTTGGAATGTGATTCGGTTCATCGCGGGTGCTGTTGCTTTGGCTCTAATAATTCACACGATCCGGAGTTGGTGGAACTCTCGGCGTACTCGTTCCGCGGAGTCGGATGAGCGCCGCACCAGAAGGGACATTTCGCCCTTGTGACCTTCTGAAGCCCAGCCTCGATCCGTCAGCTGGGGCCAGTCGTTGATCGACCCGGGGGATCGCCCGTGTCTCCCGGGGTAGTGCGGTCCTCTCCTCTTCGGTTCTCGGGGCGGGGGTCGGTCGGTCAGGTGATGGCTGGGAGAGCGGGCAGCCGCCACCAGGCGGTGGTGAAGGCGTCGGCCCAGGGCTTAGTGAGCGATCAAGCAAGCGAGACCCACTGGTTCTTCATCCTGCAGAACCACAAATGCGCGAAGAGTTCCTCATCCGGAGGTGACGTCAAAGTGACCATGAAGTCTCCGGGTTCGCATGGCACAGCGGGTTCACCACTGCCAGTAGCGGGCATCGTGCCCTTTTCCGGGTGTTGACGGTGCCGGCCTCGGCTTGGGTGTCGTGCTCGCGCATCCACGTTATGCAGACCTGCCGTCCGCGAACTGCCCGGTGTTGCACCGGACCGGACGGTGGCCGGACCTCTGATCAGCGTCTCCGACGGCACCTCCCGGGCCCGGTGACACCACCCCCCCAGGTCATGCCTTCGACAGGGGGCAACAGTCACGCCGGGCCCAGAGGCCAGCGGCCCCGTTGCGGAGCCGCGGACAACATAACGGGGCTCCTGGTCACGCTTCGGTCGCGCTCAGCGAGCACATGGAGTGATTCCCGCCCGTCGAAGTGACGTTGCCCTGGCTGACCCCGACCGGCCCCAAGGTCACGCACCGGCTCGTCTTCACGAGCGGCATCGGCGCAGCCATCTGGAGCCAGGCCTTCAACGACCAGGCTTGGAAGCCCGCGCTCCCAGCCGCCGGCATCATCCCGACCCCCGAGAAAGGCCAGCGCTACGCCGCCGCCCGCGAACACGGCATGCACGCCCTGCGGCACTTCTACGCCTCGGTCCTCCTGGACGCCGGGGAGAGCATTAAGGCCCTGAGCCTCTACCTCGGCCACAGCGATCCGGGCTTCACTCTCCGCGTCTACACGCACCTGATGCCGTCCAGTGAGACCCGCACCCGGAAAGCCATCTCCGCGATGTACCGGGCAGCCGGTCACGCTCATGACGGCCCGGAGACGCCCGACGGCCCAGAGACGGCCCAGGCCGCCTGACACGGCCCCTCATCGGCAGGGAAACCGCTGGTGAGGGGCCTTTTTATGCCCTCTCGCGGTAAGTAACACCCCATCTTGCCGTACCGCCAGCCCTGGGTGGAAACGCGTTTGGTCAGAGGCCTCTGACCTGGGGTTTCTTGGTTGGTGGCGGAGGCTCGCCGGCCAGTGCCGGTCGCCGTCGGCGGTCGGGGGCGCCTCGCACGGCCCGGAGACGGCCCGGCCCGAGGGCCCCGGACCTCACCGCGCGCGCGTGGCGGCTGATCGTGATGCACTGGATTCATGGGAGGTGCGTCATGTCAGGTCGCGCTGGAAAGACCCGCAACATATTCCTTGTTTGGCTGGTCTGGCCGCTGATCACGCTGGGCATCTACCATCTGGTCTGGTATTACAAGGTGAATCGCGAAGCCCAGGATTTCGATCACCGGATCGAAGTCAATCCGGTGGTGGCGCTTCTGGCTCTGGCTGTGGGCTGGTTGCTGATCATTCCCCCCTTCGTATCGGTCTACAACACCGGCCTGCGCATTGCCCGCATGCAGGAGTCGGCCGGGATGCAGCGGACCTGCAATCCCTGGATAGGCCTCATCCTTTTCATCGTGGCCGGGCTGTACCCGCTCTACTACCAGCACGAGTTGAACCAGATCTGGGCTCACTACCAGGTGCCCGAAGAGGGTGAGCAGGTGCCGCTTGCGGCCTGACGTGGGGACCGCGTAGCGTGGCGATCTTCGCTCGGCGGAAGCCGTATCCGGATGAGCACAACTGCGCATGCCACTGGGGGAGCCCCGAGGAGCTTTCCCTTGTGAAGACCCCGGATGTGGAACTGGAGCCGGATCTTCTGCGCCGTACCTGGCAGGCCATCGACTGGACCGATCACGCTGCCGTGCCGCGCCGCATACTGCCGCAGTTCGCAAGGGTCCTGGTCGCCGGTCGCGCGGAGCCGCTGTTCGGGCTGGAAGAGGCCGGATACTCGTGCGCTCGCGGCCGCTGGCAGCAATGGCCCGACGAACAAGCCGATTCGGTACGCGAGTTCCCGCATGCCTGGTGGGTGCAGAGCCTCACCGACCCGGATGCGGTCGTCCCGGCACACCAGGTCTTCGTGATGTGCGCCGAGGCGTCCGGAACGCTCGGTCCTTGGTTCGGCACGCTCTGCCGTGGAGCGTCGGCTGGTACGAGCACGACGAGGAGGAACTGCGTGACGAACTGGTCGCCTGGCTCCTCGGCCACGCCGCGACGCGGCTCCGCGAGGCGGGCGCACCGGCGGATCTGCGGCACCGGATACGGCTGCTCGGACTCACCGGTGAGGAGCGCTGGACGGATCCGCACTGGCCCGGCTACCGCTGACCGAAGGGTGGCCGGGTGCGGACGGATGTTGAGAAGATCCCGGCATGCAGTTCGATGATCCCGCCGGCTTGGGCCGCGTATGTTCACAACGGCTCGGTGAGAAGGCCGGTCGGCAGTTCGCCGCGATGGCCCGGCGTGGCTTTCGGCTGGTGCGCTCGACGGGAGATGTCCAGGCCACCGGTCGGTGCCGGCTCGGTGGGCCCGCCCTCCTCGAACCGGAGGCCGTCTGGCCCGAACACAGCGGGGTTCCCTTGTCCCTGCATGCCGTACTGGACACCGATGCGCTCGCCTCGTGGCTGGGCGATGAACTGCCCGTACGGCCTGGTCTGCTCAACTTCTTCTATCTCGATCCGGACGTGCCGTACGAGGAGTACCGCAAGCTGGACCTGTACGGATCCGGGGTGTGGCGCGTGATTCCCGCCGACCCGGCACGGGCCGTCGAGGCGACGGCGCCCGAACCCGCGCGACGCTACCCGGCCACGCCCGTCCACGCGGCTGAGGTGACCATGCTCCCGGACTGCTGGGACGTCGAGGACACGGACCTGGAGTTCGACAGGGAGCAGCACTGGGGAGCGGCATCGCTCATCCTCGGCGAGATGGGAGATCTCGACGGGAACACCGCCGGCGGTCACTGCGCCTTCGGCTGGCCGGACACCTCGCACACGCTCCAGGTGTCGTCCCGCGACGACGACGGCCCGGCCGTCCATCTGCTCCAGCTCGCCGAGGACAGTGAACTCGGATGGGGCTGGGGGGACGCCGGGACCATGTACTTCACGATCCCGGTCAGGGCACTCGCGACCGGCGACTTCCGCGAGGCAGTGGCACAGGTCCTGTGCGGTTGACAGGTCCGAGCCCGCCGGAAACGGCCCCTCATCGGCAAGGAAACGGCTGGTGAGGGGCGTTTTCATGCCCTCTGCGGGCGAGTGATGGGGTCAGTGCCGGTCGCCGTTGAGGGGCTCCGGGGCTGTCGGGCCGTCGTCCTCTGGGAAGTCCGGGGCCTGGAAGGGGTTCGTGGCGGGAGGCGGCGAGGCCGTGGCCGTGCTGCGGGGTGCCCCTTCCGGGGCGGAGAAGAGCGAGGTCAGATCGATGAGAGGTCTCCTTCTGGTGCCAAGCCCCGGGAGGGACCTGGTGTGCCGTGACCGGGCACAGCGGTGTCAGAGCTTGGTCATCTTGGCGTACGGGCTCAGGATCCGATGCTGGGCCGAGCCGAAATCCACGAGGACCGCGATTCCGTCCTCGATGCCGATGACCCGGCCGAGGCCGTACATGTCGTGGGTGACCTGGTCGCCCACAGCGAAGTGCTTGGGAGCTGGAATGACCGGGGCCCTGAAAGGGCTGGTGGGCAGATGGCGCTTCGGTGCAGCAGGCTTAGTCATTGCCCCTAGTATGCGCCCTCGCGTGTTCGGGCGTCTTCGTCTGTCCGTCTCCGCTGTCCCGCAGGGCCCGGGCCGGGCTCGTGGGCGGGCCTGGTTCACGCCCCGAAGTGCGCCCGCAACCGCTCCTGCGCCCCCTCCCCGGCTCCCGCTTCGTCCAGACCCAGCAGCGCCGCCCCGAGGACCGGGGCGGCCGTGACGACCTGCGGGGTCGCCTTGGGCGCTCGGCCGGACAGCACCTCGGTGATCCTGCCGTTCAGCTGCGCGTGCCGGGCGGCCAGGACCCCGCCGCCCAGGAGGACGGGCGTCGGCTCGTCCAGCAGGTCCAGGCGGGTCAGCGCCACCACGGCCAGCGCGACCACCTCGTCCGCCTGCCGTTCGACGATCGCGCGGGCGACCGGGTCGCCGCCCGCCGCCGTGGCGAAGAGGACCGGCGTCAGCTCGTGACGCCGGGATGGTTCCACGGCGCCCAGGTGCAGGGCCTCGATGAGCGCGTACATGGACGGCAGACCGAAGTGGGCGGGGAGGGCGTGCGCCAGGGCCGTGGGGCGCCCACGGCCGTCCTCCGCGCGCGCCGCGTGCCACAGGGCCTCCTCCGCCAGGCCCCAGCCGCCGCCCCAGTCGCCCGAGACCCTGCCGAGTGCCGGGAAGCGGGCCGTGCGGCCGTCGGGGCGCATACCGACGCAGTTGATGCCGGCGCCACAGACGACCGCGACACCCCGGGGTTCCGTCACACCGGCCCGGAGGATGGCGAACGTGTCGTTGCGGACCGTCACCGTCGTGCCCCAGCCGCGTGCGTGCAGCGCTGCCGCCAACTGGTCCTCCTCGACCGGGAAGTCGGCGTTGGCGAGGCAGGCCGAGACATGGTCGACGGAGGGGAGCCCGGCGGTGGAGAGGGCCTGGCCGACCGTGTGGGCGAGAGTGATCATCGCCGTGTCCAGGCCCACCGCGGGCGGACGGAAGCCGTCGCCGCGTGCCGTGGCCAGGACCTCGCCGTCCGCCGTCACGACCGCGACGTCCGTCTTGCTGTTGCCGGCGTCGATGGCGAGGACACGTGCGATCAGGCCCACGCGAGGTGCTCCCGGTTGTGTGCGATCAGTCGGTCGGTGAGCGTCTCGGCGTACTCGTACTGGCCGATGAGGGGGTGCGAGAGGAGGGCCCGGAAGACGCGGGTCCGGCCGCCGTGCACAGCCGCCTCCAGGGCCAGGTCCTCGTAGGCCGCCACGTTCGCCATCAGGCCCGCGCAGAGGGGGTCCACGGACGGGACCGGGAGGGGGGAGGCGCCCTGCGGGCCCACCGCCGCCGGTACCTCGATCACCGCGTCGTCGGGTAGGAACGGGAGCGTGCCCCGGTTGTACGTGTTCACCACCTGGTAGGGCGTGCCGCCGCCCCCCAGCAGGGCCGCCGCCAGGTCCACCGCCGCCTCCGAGTAGTACGCGCCGCCCCGCTTGGCGAGCAGGGCCGGCTTCTCGTCCAGGGACGGGTCGGCGTACAGGGTGAGCAACTCGCGTTCCATGGCGGCCACTTCGGCCGCGCGGGAGGGCTTCGCCTGGAGTTCTCGTACGACCTCGTCGTGAGCGTAGTAGTAGCGCAGGTAGTACGACGGGACCACGCCCAGGCGGTCGAGGAGCGGGCGGGGCAGGCGCAGGTCCGCCGCGATCGTGTCGCCGAAGTCGGTCAGCAGTTTGGGCAGGACGTCCTCGCCTTCCGGGCCGCCGAGGCGTACTCCCGTCTCCCAGGTGAGGTGGTTGAGGCCGATGTGGTCCAGGTGGACCTCCGGGGGCTCCACGCCCAGCAGGCCCGCGAACTTGCGCTGGAGGCCGATCGCCACGTTGCACAGGCCCACCGCCCTGTGGCCCGCTTGGAGCAGGGCGCGGGTCACGATGCCGACCGGGTTCGTGAAGTCGATGATCCAGGCGTGCGGGTTCGTGCGGCGGACCCGGTCCGCGATGTCCAGGACCACCGGGACCGTGCGCAGGGCCTTCGCCAGGCCCCCGGCGCCGGTCGTCTCCTGGCCCACGCAGCCGCACTCCAGGGGCCAGGTCTCGTCCTGTTCCCGGGCCGCCTGGCCGCCCACGCGGAGTTGCAGGAGCACCGCGTCCGCGCCGTCGACCGCCCGGTCGACGTCGGTCGTGGTGGTGACGCGGCCGGGGTGGCCCTGGCGGGCGAGGATGCGGCGGGCGAGGCCGCCCACCAGGTCCAGACGGTCCTGCGCCGGGTCCATCAGGACCAGTTCCCCGACGGGCAGGGTGTCCCTCAGGCGGGCGAAGCCGTCCACGAGTTCGGGGGTGTAGGTCGAGCCTGCGCCGACCACGGTGAGTTTCATGTGTCTAACCCTTTACTCCTGTGAGCGTGACTCCCTCTACGAACGCCTTCTGGGCGAAGAAGAACACGAGGATCACGGGGGCCATCACCAGCACGGTGGCGGCCATGGTGAGGTTCCAGTCGGTGTGGTGGGCGCCCTTGAACGACTCCAGGCCGTAGGAGAGGGTCCACGCGCCCGGGCTTTCCGAGGCGTAGATCTGGGGTCCGAAGTAGTCGTTCCACGCGTAGAAGAACTGGAAGAGGGCCACTGCGGCGATGCCCGGTTTCGCCATCGGGAGCACGACCCTGAGCAGCGTGCGCAGCTCGCCGCAGCCGTCCACCCTGGCCGCGTCCAGGTACTCGTCGGGGATCGTGGTGAGGAACTGGCGCAGCAGGAAGATCGAGAACGCGTCGCCGAACGCCATGGGGATGATCAGCGGCCAGAGCGTGCCGGAGAGGTCCAGCTGCTTCGCCCAGAACAGGTACATCGGGATGATGATCACCTGGGGCGGCAGCATCATCATCGAGATGACCAGCATCAGGGCGAGGTTGCGGCCCGGGAAGCGGAACTTCGCGAGGGCGTAGGCCACCGGGATCGAGGAGACCACCGTGAGCGCCGTGCCCAGGACCGCGTAGAACAGGGTGTTCCGCCACCAGGTGAGGAAGCCGGGGGTGTCGAAGACCCTGCGGTAGTTGTCCCATTCCCAGGTGTGCGGGATCAGGTCGCGGCTGAGCGCCTGGCTGTCGCTCATGAGCGAGGTGAGGAAGACGAAGAGGAAGGGGAGGGTGAAGAAGAGGGCCGCCGCGACGCCCAGGGAGTGGATCGCGATCCATTCGAGGAACGCCCTGCGGTGGGCCGTGCGTTCGGCGGGAGCGGGGGCTGCCGTCAACTCCAGTGGTTTGTCCAGTAGTTGGGTCATCGGTCACCTGTCTGGATCAGACCGCCCCGGCGGCGCATCAGGAGTGCGGTGAAGGCCATGGAGAGGGCGAAGAGGACCAGGGCGACCACGCAGGCGGAGCCGTAGTCGAAGCGCTGGAAGCCCAGGTTGTAGACGAGTTGGGGGAGGGTGAGGGTCGACTTGTCCGGGTAGCCGGGCTCGAACTGGGTGCCCGCGCCCTGGATCACGCCCGAGGCGACCTTCCCGGCGATCAGCGGCTGTGTGTAGTACTGCATGGTCTGGATCACGCCGGTGACGACGGCGAACATGACGATCGGGGAGATGTTCGGCAGCGTGACGTACCGGAAGCGCTGCCAGGGTGTCGCGCCGTCCAGTTCGGCCGCCTCGTACTGCTCCTTCGGTACGTCGAGCAGCGCGGCCATGAAGATGACCATCAGGTCGCCGATGCCCCACAGGGCCAGCAGGGTGAGGGCCGGCTTCGACCAGGCGGGGTCGTTGAACCAGCCGGGGGCGGGGAGCCCGGCCTTCTCCAGGAGGGAGTCGACCGGGCCCGTGCCGGGGTTGAGGAGGAAGGCGAAGGCCATGGTGGCCGCCACGGGCGGGGCCAGGTACGGCAGGTAGAAGAGGGTGCGGAAGACACCCGTAGCCGTCTTGATCTTGGTGATCAGCAGGCCCACGCCCAGGCCGAAGGCGACCCGGAGCGTGACCATGACGAGGACCAGCCACAGGGTGTTGCGCAGGGCGGGCCAGAAGAGCGGGTAGTGCGTGAAGACGTACGTCCAGTTCTTCGTGCCGGACCACACCGGAGGCTTGAAGCCGTCGTAGTGCATGAAGGAGAAGTAGACGGTGGAGAGCAGGGGGTAGGCGAAGAAGACCGTGAAGCCGATCAGCCAGGGGGAGAGGAAGGCGAGGGTGCGCAGCGTCGAGCGGCGGTGTTTCGCGCGCAGTGTGCAGGTGCCCGTGATGGTCATGGCCTACTTCGCCTGCGCGATGTCCGTGTCGATCTGCCGGGCCGTCTTCTTCAGGCCGGCCTTGAGGTCGGTGGCCTTGCCGCTCTCGTAGTCGTAGCCGAACTCCTGGATCGTGGTGAGGTAGACGCCGCCGTTGACGGAGGCGGGGGCCGTGGTGGAGTCCGGGTTGGCGGCGATGTCCAGGAAGGTCTTGAAGCGCGGGTCGTACTTCAGCTTCGGGGACTTCAGGGCCGCGAGCGTCGAGGGCACGTTGTGGATGGCGTTGGAGAAGTTCACCACCGCGTCCGTGTCGGTGGTCATGTACTTCACCAGCTCCCAGGCCGCGTTCTGCTTGGTGCTGGTCGCCGCGATACCGGCGATGGTGCCGGTGATGTAGCCCTTGCCGTACTGGTCGGCCTGGTCGTCGGGGACGGGCAGCGGGGCGACGCCGATCTCGAACGTGGGCTTGGCGTCCATGGCCATGCCCAGGCGCCACTCGCCGTCGAGCTGCATGGCGACCTGGCCGGTGTGGAAGGGGTGCTTGGGGCCCCACTCGTCGCCGAGCCCGGAGCGGTAGGTCTCCAGCTTGCGGTAGCCGCCGAGTGCGTCGACCAGCTTCTTCTGGACCGTGAAGGCCTGGGCGAAAGCCGGGTCCTTGGCGACGTTCGACTTGCCGTCCTTGTCGAAGTACGTGGGGGAGAACTGGCCGAGGTAGTGCTCGGTGGTGGTCTCCCAGCCGTGGTAGTCCGGCATGAAGCCGAGCTGCTTGTAGGAGTCGCCCTGGGGGATCGTCAGCTTCTTGGCGACCTTCTCGAACTCGGACCAGGTCTTCGGAGGGCCGGCGATGCCGGCCTTCTCGAACGCCGTCTTGTCGTAGTAGAGGCCGTACGCGTCGCCGAGGAGGGGGACCGCGCAGCGGTTGCCCTGGAACTGGGTGTACTCGTTCATCGCCTTCGGGAAGGTCTTCTGCGGGTCGATGCCCGACTTCTCGAAGAACGGGTTGAGGTCCACCAGGGCACCGGAGGAGCAGAACCGCCCGACGCTGTTCGTGGTGAAGGACGAGATCACGTCCGGGGCCTTGCCGCCGCCGGTGCGCAGGGCCTGGTTGATCTTGTCGTCGGTCATGTTGCCGACGACGTTCACATGGATGGTGGGGTGCGTCTTCTCGAAGCCGGCGACCAGGTCCTTGACGGCCTTCACCTCGGACGGCGCGCTCCAGGCGTGCCAGAAGTTGAGGGTCGTCTCCTTGGAGACGTCGTCGGAGGCACCGGAGTCCGCCTGGCCCGTACAGGCCGTGGCGAGGAGGGCGAGGGAGGCGGAGACGGCGAGGGCGATGGCCGCTTTTCTGGATATTCCGGGCATGGCGGAGCTCCCTGAGGTACGGGGGAAGGGGAGGGAAATACCGGAGGGGGGTGGAGTCAGCGGGAGGTGTCGAAGACCTCGTCGCGCGTGGTCGCGAGCGCGCTCTCCAGCGCGCCGCGCAGCACGGGGTGTTCACGGACGTCGCCCACGACCAGGCGCGGGCGGGACGCGGCCAGCTCCTCCAGCTCGGCCTGGACGAGGGCGCGCAGCGTCTCGCCGCCCGAGGTGAGGGACGCGCCGCTCAACACGACGAGCTCGGGGTCGAGGACCGAGACCAGCGAGGCCAGACCGGTGGCCAGCCGGGTCGCGTAGGTCCGCAGGAGGTGGCGGTGCGGTTCGTCGCCGGTCTTTGCGGCCCGGGCCACCAGGTGTGCGGCGGCCTCGGTGTACGGGCCCGCGGGGATGTCCTCGATGCCGAGTTCGCGGGCCAGCCGGGGGACGGCCTGGGAGCCGGCCAGCTCCTGGTAGCCGCCGCTGTTGGCCTTGGTGACCTGGCGGACCAGGGGCGCGCCCGGCACCGGCAGGAAGCCGACCTCGCCGGCGCCGCCGGTCCAGCCGCGGTGCAGCCGGCCGCCCAGCACCAGGGCGGCGCCCAGGCCCTCCTGGTTCCACAGCAGCACGAAGTCCGCGTGGTCCCGGGCCGCGCCGAGGCGCTGTTCGGCGAGCGCGACCAGGTTGACGTCGTTCTCGTACTCGAACGGCATCGGCAGGGCGGCGGCGAGCTCCTCCAGCAGGGTGGGGGAGTGCCAGCCGGGGAGGTGGGAGGCGTAGCGCAGGCGGCCCGTGGTGGGGTCGAAGGCGCCGGGTGTGCCGATGACGAGCCGGTGGATGTCGCCCCGGGCCAGGCCCGCCGCCTTCACCGCGCCGTCCAGGGCGTCGGTGACCTGCTGGACGACGGGGATGCCGGTGCGCCTGCCGGGGGTGGGCAGCTCGTGGCGGCCGACCGTGCGGCCGGTGATGTCGGCGACCGCGGCGAGGATCCGCTGGGGGGTGACGTCGAGTCCGGCGGCGTACCCGGCCGCCGGATTGACCTCGTACAGCTGGGCGTTCGGCCCCGGCCGGCCCTCGGTGGTGCCGGTGGCCAGGACGAGGCCCGCGGCCTCCAGGCGGGCCAGGAGCTGGGAGGCGGTCGGCTTGGACAGGCCGGTGAGCTTGCCGATCCGGGTGCGGGACAGCTGCCCGTGCTCCAGCAGCAGGTCCAGGGCGGCCCGGTCGTTCATGGCGCGCAGGACGCGCGGGGTGCCCGGCGTGCCGGCGGTTCCTGCCATGCGTGTCCACACCTGCCCTTCGGCTGCTCAGTTTTTCAGTGATCAGGCGGGGAAGTCCATCGGCCGACCTGCGCCCGATCACTGTTAGGAAAGTTTCCTATCGATGGGGAGGAAGGTAAGCCCGGCGCCGCGCGGGCGTCAAGAGGGGAGGTTCAGGCAACGCGGTCGTTGCCCGGGCACGCGAAAGGGCGGCACCCGGAAGGCCCGGGTGCCGCCCTCTTCGTTGCGGTGAGGCGGTTACTTCGTGGTGCTCGTCGGCGGTGTGACGGGCGTGAGCGGGGACGCCGCCGCCGACTGCGGGGACGACGAGTTCGCGTACACCGACGGGGGCGCCGTCCCCGCCGTCGGATCGGCGGGCGCTTCCTGCGCGGGGGCCGTGGCGCCGCCGACGATCCGGATGTCCGCCGCGTCGAACGCCCGCTTGACGCGCCAGCGCAGCTCGCGCTCCACGGTCAGGGACTTGCCGGGCATGGTCTTGGCGGAGATGCGCACGACCATGGAGTCCAGCAGCACGCTGTCCAGGCCGAGGACCTCGATCGGGCCCCACAGCAGCTCGTTCCAGGGCTCCTCGGCGCTCATCTTCTCGGCGACCTCGTCCAGGGTGGCCTTCACCTTGTCCAGGTCCTCGCCGGCGTGGACGGTGACATCGACGTTGGCCGTCGCCCAGCCCTGCGAGAGGTTGCCGATCCGCTTGACCTCGCCGTTGCGGACGTACCAGATCTCGCCGCCGTCGCCGCGCAGCTTGGTCACGCGCAGACCCACCTCGATCACCTCGCCGGAGGCGACCCCCGCGTCGATGGTGTCGCCGACGCCGTACTGGTCCTCCAGGATCATGAAGACGCCGGAGAGGAAGTCGGTGACCAGGTTGCGAGCGCCGAAGCCGATCGCGACACCGGCGACACCGGCCGAGGCCAGCAACGGGGCCAGGTTGATCTGGAAGGTGCCCAGGACCATCAGCGCGGCCGTGCCCATGATCAGGAACGACGCCACCGAGCGCAGCACCGAGCCGATGGCCTGCGAGCGCTGCCGGCGGCGCTCGACGTTGACCAGCAGCCCGCCGAGCCCGGAGCCGTCCACGGACTGGCCGGTCCGGTTCATGCGGTCTATCAGCTTGGTGATCGCGCGCCGGACGACGACCCTCAGCACCGCCGCTATCACCACGATCAGCAGCACCCGCAGGCCGATCGCGAGCCACGTCGACCAGTTCTGCTCGACCCAGCCGGCGGCGTTCGTCGCCTTCTCCTGGGCGTCCTGGAGCGAGGGGACTCTCGGGGTCTGTGTGTCCGAGGGAGTCGGCGACGGCGACGGGCCGGCGGCAAGCAGGACGGCGTCCGCGAAGGACAAGGACACGGCAGGTACCTCCAGGTGCAGCGGTCTGCCTCGGCGCGGCGGTTCAGGGGGGGGCAAGGTCACGACTGGGTCACCGAAGGGGCAGAACCACCACACTAACGGGGCATTGTGTGTGCTCCCGCGGGATGTGTGAAGGAGAGACCGTGCTCACCTGGGCTTGAACCGGCCATGGTCCTGGGGATGAATGAGATGTGGTCGAAAACACTCCCAGCCCGTTACGGGGACATGGTGGCGCTTTCACCAGGCATGAGGGGAGACTGGCTACGAATCGTCCCGGCGCGAGCCACGCGCCGCCGGCGTCCAAGGAGGCATCCGTGCCGCACGTCCTGGTCCTCAACGCGTCGTACGAGCCGCTAGGTGTCGTACCGCTCCGCCGCGCGCTCGTCCTCGTCCTCGAGAACAAGGCCGTCTGCCTCGAGGAGTCCGGCGCCTATCTGCACAGCGCGACCGTCACAGTCCCCGCACCCAGCGTGGTCCGGCTCAAGCGATTCGTCCGGGTTCCCTATCGGGGGCCCGTTCCTCTGACCCGCCGGGCACTGTTCGCCCGTGACGGGGGCCGGTGCATGTACTGCGGTGGCGTCGCAACCAGCGTCGACCACGTCATCCCGCGCAGCCGCGGGGGCAAGCACGTCTGGGACAACGTGGTGGCGTCCTGCCGCCGCTGCAACCACGTGAAGGCCGACCGTCACCTCTTCGAGATCGGCTGGCGGCTGCGCCACAAACCCGCTCCGCCCTCCGGCCTGGCCTGGCGCATCATCGGGACCGGCCATAGGGACCCGCGCTGGCTGCCGTACTTGCAGCCGTACGGCGCGGACGACGCCATGGCCCGGATCGACGGCATTTCCGCCTGACGAGGATCCGGGCCTTCGTATTGCCGCGTATGCCGCGTACGGCCGACCGGCCCGGGGAACCCCCGTTCCCCCCGGGCGGGCCTGTCGCGAGGAGGGCGCCTACGCGTACCGCAGTTCCCCCGGGCGTAGCGACCGGCGTAGCAGCGGCAGTGAGGTGGCCGCGGCCAGCAGGCAGGCGGCGTAGACGGCGACCGGCACCAGGGTGATCGCCCAGGGCACCGGCCGGCCGAGCAGCAGGGCGTACCACGTGCCGATGGCCGTCCCGCCCAGGCCCGACAGCAGCATGGCGGGGGCGAGCGGCAGCGCGGTCTCCAGCAGCAGGGCCCGGCCGAGCACCGGGCGCGGCACTCCGGCGGCGGCCTGCGCGGCCAGGCCCCGGCGGCGGGTGGCCAGGGACTCGGCGGTGCCCACGGCGAGGCCGGACAGGGTGATCGCGAAGGCGATGGCGATGGCGGCGCCGGTGAGGTCGAGGCCGGTGGTGTAGTAGGACGCGGGTGCGGAGAAACGCTGGGTGCGCACCACATCGCTCAGCACCTGCCGGATCCCCAGGAAGCCGGTGCCCGCGACCGTCACCAGCAGCACCGCCGCGTGCGTGCGGGCGGCCGACCAGGGGTCGTCGCGCAGCCGTTCCGCCGCGATCAGCGTCGCCGCCGACCGGGCCCGGACCGCGAGGATCCGCCCGGTCGCCCTCGCGGTGGCCCCGGAGAGCCACACCGCGCCCGCCCCGACCGCGAGGACCGCGCCCGTCATCGTCAGCGGCAGCCCGCCGCTGGGCCGGTCGGAGGCCGCCGAGGACGTCGTGCCCACGGTCAGCAGCGCCAGCAGCCCGACGAGCAGGATCCCGGTCAGGAACAGCAGCCCGGGCCCCCGCCCGCCGCGCGGCCCGACCCGGCGCACCCAGCCGAGCGGGGAGGCCACGACCCGGCGCAGCGCCAGTGCGCCCGCCGCCGCGCCCAGCACCGGTACGGCCACGGCGACCAGGGCGATCCCCGCCCAGGCCAGGGCGGTCGGCCGGTCCCACAGGCGCAGCAGCAGCGGCACCGCGCTGAGCGTCGCGACCGCCGAGCCCAGCAGACAGGCCGGCCCGGTCTCCAGCGCGGCGATCCGCCGCACCTGCCAGGGCGTCGCCCCGGCCAGCCGCAGCCCGGCCAGCCGCCGGTCGCGGTGCACGGCGCCGATCCGGGCGCACTGACCGAGGAACCCCAGCACGGGCACCAGCAGAAGCAGCAGGCCGACGATCACCCCGGACCGCGTGCCGGGCTCGTCCAGCAGGCCCGCGGCGACGGGCACCCGGTAGCTGCCCCGCAGCGCGCCCAGGGCGACGGCGGCCAGCGCGAACGCCGTCGCGAGGGCAGCGCCCGTCGCCGTCAGCGTCACCCGCCACCACTCCCCGCGATCCGAACCACGGGTGAGCTCCCAGGCGAGACGCAGATCGGCGCGCAGAGCCCTCATGCCGTCACCCCCAGCGGCGCCACGGCGCCGTCCCGCAGCTGGACTTCCCGGTCCGCGTACGCCGCCACCTGGGCGTCGTGGGTGATCAGCAGGACCGCCGTGCCCGACTCGCGGGCCGTGTGGACCAGGGCCGTCATGACCTGCTCGGAAGAGAGCGAGTCCAGGGCCCCCGTCGGCTCGTCGGCGAAGACCACCTTCGGGCCGGTGACCAGGGCCCGGGCCAGCGCGGTCCGCTGGGCCTGGCCGCCGCTCATCTCGCCCGGCCGCAGGTCCCGCTGCCCGCGCACGCCGAACCGCTCCAGCCACTCACCGGCCAGGGTCCGGGCCCGGGCGCGGCCGGTGCCCGCCAGCAGCAGCGGCAGGGCGACGTTGTCCAGGGCCGTCAGCTCGGGGATGAGCTGCCCGAACTGGAACACCACGCCGAACTCGGTCCGCCGCAGCTCGCTCAGCCGCTTCTCCGGCAGGTCCGCCAGCCGCCGGCCGTCGTACGTCACCGAGCCCTCGTCCGGCCGGACGATCCCGGCCAGGCAGTGCAGCAGCGTCGACTTCCCGCTGCCGCTCGCGCCGGTCACGGCGAGGATCTCCCCGGCGTGCAGCTCGACCGACGCGCCGCGCAGGGCGGGCGTCCTGCCGTGCGCCTTGGTGAGACCACTGGCCGTGAGAAGAGGCACGGGTCTGTTCATGCTGCGTCGACCTCCGCGGTCAGGGTGGTGAGCCGGGCCGCCGTGGTGTTCACCCAGCGGAGGTCGGCGTCGAGGTGGTTGAGGGCGTAGTCCGCCGAGAGCACGGTCGCCAGGTCCGCGCCCTTCGCGGCCTTGAGGGCCGTGAGCTCCCGCATCCGCTCCATGTGGGCGGCGCGCTGGGCGCTCAGGTACACGGCCGGGTCATCGCCCGAGAGGATCGCGACGACGACCTTGGCGAAGATCTCGTTCGCCACGAAGGGCGCGGGCGGCGTGATCTCCCCGGCCCACCGGGACAGTTCGCGTGTCCCCTCGTCCGTGGCGCGGTACATCGTCCGCTCCGGGCCGCCGTCCGAGTCGGTGCCCTCGATCTCGGCGAGGCCGTCCCGGACGAGGCGCTGCAGGGTCGTGTAGACCTGCCCGTAGGCCAGCGGGCGGGCCTGCGGGAAGCGTTCGTCATGGCGTCGCTTGAGGTCGTAGCCGTGGCTCGGACCCGCGGCGAGCAGGCCCAGCAGGATGTGACGGGTGCTCATGCCGGGCATTATGTACTCAGTATATGTACTGAGTGAATAGCTGACGTCGATCCATTTCCCGCCATCGGACGCGGGGATGGGTTCAGTCCGTGACGGCGTACGCCTCCACCGACCACAGCGAGTACCCGTACGGTGTGGCCCGCTTCTCGCCCTGCACCCGTACGAAGCGCACGTCGCGCTCGTCCATGCGGACGCTCTCCCGGCCGCCCCGGCCGTCCCGTACCGCCGCCGCCGTGCGCCAGCGGCGGCCGTCCGGCGAGACCTGGACGCGGTACGCCGAGGGGTGCGCGTCCTGCCAGCGCAGCACGACCTGCCCGAGCCGCGCCGGGCGCGGCAGCTCGACCTGCCACCAGGCGCCGTCGTCGACGGGGGACGACCAGCGGGTGTCCGGGTCGCCGTCGTTCGCCGCCGACGCGGGGAAGCCGGGCGTCTCGTCGGCCGAGGAACGCGCCGTGCCGGTGCGGGCCAGGTCGGGTCCGCCGGCGGGCGGGACGGCCCGGACGGTGAGGGTGCGGGCCGCTCCCGCGAACCCCAGCCGGATGTCGTAGGACCGCTTCGGCGGGCCGCGCTCCACGGTCACCTCGACGGGGACCTCCACCTCCGTGCCGCGCGGCACGGCCAGTTCGGTCCTGGGCACCTTCACCCGCACGCCCTCGGGTGCCTCGACGGTGAGCCTGCCGCGGGCGTCGGCCGGGCGCAGCGAGCCCAGCCGGGCCGTCAGCCGCCGCGTCCTGCCGGTCTCGGCGTCCACGCGGTCGCGTGCCAGCTCCAGGGAAGTGGCGGGGGAGTCCGCGAACCACGGCACCAGATGGCGTACGCGGGACGAGGCCGGACCGGTGACCCGTACGGCGTCCACCCGCTGCCCGGCCCGCACCTCGGTCGCGCCCGAAGCGGCCAGCCGGCCGGCCCGGCGCCAGCCCCCGCCCGGCACGTGCACCTCGACGTCGCCCTCGGTGCCGGGGTCGGTGAGGGCCGTCACAGCCGTCAGGGACCGGGGGTGCGGGAAGCGCAGGGTGCGGCCGTCGCCCGGGTCGCCGGGAGTGGGCGGCGGCTCGTGCTCGATGCCCGCCCAGGCCGCGTACGCCTTCTGCGCGCGCTGGAGGAAGGGATCCAGGACGTCCGTGCCGACCTTGACCGGTGCCGGCTCCAGCCGGGCGCGCAGCGCGCCGAGCCTGCGATACGCCGTCCAGGCCGCCGCCGCGTCGCCGGCGCGCTGCGCGTCCAGCAGGGCGAGCGCGACGGTGCCCGCCTCGCCGTAGCGCGCCAGTTGCCGTGACCAGGGGGCGACTTCAGTGGCGAGGCCGGTGCCCGCCAGCCGCCGGGGCAGCTCCCGCAGCACGGTGAACGCCTCGCGCAGCCGCCGGGCGGCGTCGTCGCCGGTGGTGCCACCGGCTGTACGGGCCCGCCAGTACGCCTCGGTCAGGGGGCGCAGGTACGCAGACTCCTCCTCGTCGAGGACCGACGACGCGTCGTTCCCGGCGAGTGCGGTCAGGGCTTCCTCGCGGCGCCGGTCCCCGCCCGCCAGGTCGGCGATCGCGGCCCGCCAGGACTCACCGGGGCGGTAGGCGCGCGGGTTCCAGGCGTAGTCGGCGGCGGTGAACAGCGGGACGCGGGACGCCTCGGGCTGCTGCATGGCGTTGGCGAGCAGGGCCGCCGAGCCGGTGGCGACGGCCGGCTCGCGGCCCCGGTAGGGGCCGAGGAAGAGACGGCCGGGCTCGTAGTCGTTGACCGGGTAGTTGTCCATCGTGACCAGCGGATGCCGGAACGCCTCCCGGGCGTCGGCCAGTTCACCGCCCGTGATGGTGCGGGGCACCACCCCGACGCCCGTCCACGCCACCTCGACCCCCGGGTCCAGCGTGCTCGCCAGGGCCCGCCGGTAGTCGGTCGTGCCGTCCTCGTAGTACTCGGTCGGCATCAGCGACAGACCGGCGGCGCCGGGGTGCCGCCGCGCCAGGTGCCGGGCCACCGCGTTCGCCACCCGGGCCTGCGCCCGCGCGGCCGCCCGCGGGCCGGAGCCGAACCGGCCGGCGTCCGCGTCGCAGTGCCACTCGCTGTAGCTGACGTCCTGGAACTGCAGCTGGAAGGCCCTGAAGCCCAGCGCCCACATCGCGTCGAGCTTGCGCGTCAGCGCGCGCACGTCGGCGTCCGACGCGAAGCACATCGCCTGGCCCGGGGCCACCGCCCAGCCGAGCGTGACGTGGTTGCGGCGCGCCCGCTCGGCCAGCTCCCGGAACCCGGCGCGCTGCCCCGCCGGGTACGGCTCACGCCAGCGCGCCTGCCGGTACAGGTCGTCCCCCGGGGCGTACAGGTAGCGGTTCTGCTTGGTGCGCCCCATGAAGTCGAGCTGCCCCATCCGCTGCCGGTGCGTCCACGCGGTGCCGTAGAAGCCCTCGGTGACGCCGCGCACGGCGGTGCCCGGCCAGTCGCGCACGACGGCGGCGCCGATCGTGCCGTCGGGGCGCACCAGTTGCCGCAGCGTCTGGACCGCGTGGAACAGGCCGTCCCCTCCGGTGCCGGTGAGCAGGACGCCGTCCCCGCCCACGGACAGTTCGTATCCCCCGGCCGGGAGGGCGTGGCGGTCGCCCCGGCGGACGGGCTCCGTGCGCAGCCGCACGACCAGCGCCCCGGGTCCGGCGGAGTCCGTGACGCGGCGGGCTCCGGCCTGCCGCAGCAACGCGCGCAGGGTCTCGACGGCGTACGGATCCGCCGTCGGCTCCGTGATCAGCGCGACCTCGTCGGGGACCGCGACCGGTGCGCCGTTGGCGCGCAGGGACTGGGGGCGCGGCCAGACGGAGAGGCCCGGCCCGGCGGAGTCGGCGACGGGGGCCGCGGTCGTGTCCGGAACGGGCGGGGCCGCCACCGCGGCGGGCGCGGAGCCGAGGGTTCCGGCGACGACGGCGACGGCCAGAGCCGCTGCCCGCTTCCCACGCCGCAGTCCCACAGGCCCCCTCCAGGTGTGTTCGACCGGGAGAACGAGCCCACCACCCGCCCGGTGAAGGTGTCAACGAGAGTGGCCGTTATCACTGGATTGCCGGAATGTGGAAGGAGCAGAGGGTGGGGGAATGTGAGCAGAAGCACGATGTCCGGCCCGGGGTGTCTGCCTTCGCGTCGACTGGGTAGGGCTGCGATAACCGTTGAACGCCGTACCCGACAAGGAGGCCCCCGTGGCTGCGATGACTTTCCTCCCGCTCCCGGCCCAGTCCAAACCCGTGGCGGACCCGTCCAAACCCGTGGCGGACACGTCCGCCGACCTCGACCCCCACTATGACGATCCCCGTTACGAAGACCCCCACTACTGCGTCTTCAGCTCCGAGAACACCTGCGCCGAGCCCCCGCTGACCAGCGAGACGCCGCTGCCCGACGCCGAGCCCCTCACCAGCGAGCCGCCGCTCGCCGAATCAGCCCCCCTCACCAGCGAACCCTCCGCCTTCACCTTCGTCCCGGACTTCTCGAGGTCGTAGATGACCGAACCCCGGCCGGCCGAACCGCCTTCCGAGGACCTGTCCCGCCTCGCCGCACTGCACGGCGTCGCCACCTCGTACAGCCCGTCCCCGGACCGTACGGTCGCGGCCTCGGCCGCCGCGGTCACCCTCACCCTGGCCGCTCTCGGCGTGGACGCGAGCACGCCCGGCGCGATCCGCGCCGCGCTCGCCACCCGGGAGCGGCACCTGGGCGCCAGGTTGCTGCCGCCCACGGTGGTCGGCTGGGGCGCCGGTCCCCCGGCCGCCCTGGCCGCGCTCCCCGAGGGAAGCCGGCTGCTCATCGAGACCGAGCAGGGCGAGACCCGCGCCTCGGCCGAGCACCTCCCGCCCGGGATCCACCGGCTGACCGCCACCGTCCCCGACGGCCGCACGGCCACCGCCCACCTGGTCATCGCCCCGCCCCGTCTGCCCACCCCGGCCGGACGCTCCTACGGACTCCTCGTCCAGCTCTACTCCCTGCTGTCCCGCCGCTCCTGGGGCATGGGCGACCTGGGCGACCTCGCCGAGCTGGCCGGCTGGGCCGGGCGGTCGCTCGGCGCCGGATTCGTCCAGGTCAACCCGCTGCACGCGGCCGTCCCGGGCGCCCCCACCGACCCCTCCCCGTACCGCCCGTCCTCCCGTCGCTTCCCCGACCCGGTGCACCTGCGCATCGAGGACGTCCCCGAGTACGCGTACGTCGAGGACCGCGAGCGGCTGAGCACGCTGCTGGAGCGCTCCGGCCGGCTCCGCGAAGCCGTCCTGGACAAGGGCGCCCTGATCGACCGGGACGCCGTGTGGGAGCTCAAGCGGGAGGCGCTGGAGCTGCTGTGCCAGGTGCCGCTCGGCCCCGGCAGGCGCGCCGCCTACTGCGACTTCCTCGCCGAGCAGGGCCAGGCCCTGGAGGACCACGCCACCTGGTGCGCGCTCACCGAGGTCCACGGCCCGGACTGGCACCGCTGGCCGACCGGTCTGCGCGACCCGCGCTCGGCCGAGACCGCCCGGGCCCGCAACGGCCTGATGGACCGGGTGGACTTCTGGTCCCGGCTCGCCTGGCTCACCGACACCCAGCTGACCGCCGCGCAGCGCGCCGGGCGGGAGGCCGGCATGCCGGTCGGGATCGTGCACGACCTCGCGGTCGGCGTCCACCCCGGCGGCGCCGACGCCTGGGCCCAGCAGGAGTACTTCGCCGCCGGCATGTCGGTGGGCGCCCCGCCGGACGCCTTCAACGCCCGCGGCCAGGACTGGGGTCTGCCGCCCTGGCGGCCCGACCGCCTGGCCGAGTCGGGCTACGCCCCCTTCCGCGAGCTGCTGCGCGCCCTGTTCCGCCACGCCGGCGCCCTGCGCATCGACCACGTCATGGGCCTGTTCCGCCTGTGGTGGGTGCCGCAGGACCGCCCCCCGACCGAGGGCACCTACGTCCGCTACGACGCCGAGGCCATGCTCGCCGTCCTCGTCCTGGAGGCCTCCCGGGCCGGGGCGCTGGTGATCGGCGAGGACCTGGGCACCGTCGAACCGGGCGTGCGTGAGGCGCTGCGCGAGCGCGGGGTGCTCGGCACGTCCGTGCTGTGGTTCGAACGCGACTGGGACGGCGACGGCCGCCCCCTGCCCCCCGACCGCTGGCGCGCCGACTGCCTGGCCACCGCCACCACCCACGACCTGCCCTCCACCGCCGCCCGCCTCACCGGCGAGCACGTCGAACTCCGCGACAGCCTGGGCCTGCTGACCCGCCCCCTGGAGGAGGAGCGCGCCGAGGCCGCCGCCGACACCGGCGAGTGGCTGGCCCTGCTCACCCACCTCGGCCTGCTGGACGGCACCGGCGGCACCGACGCCTCCTCGGAGGAGGCCGAGATCCAGGCCGTCCACCGCTTCCTGCTGCGCACCCCGGCCCGCATGGTCGGCGTCTGGCTCCCGGACGCGGTGGGCGACCGCCGCCCGCAGAACCTCCCGGGGACGTGGGACCAGTACCCGAACTGGCGCCTGCCGATCGCGGACGCGCAGGGACGTCCCGTCACGCTGGAACACCTGGCGGCCTCCCCCCGGCTGCACGCCCTCATCGAGGTGCTGCGCGACTGAGGGCGACTGCTGCCGCACCTCTTACGGCCCCGCTTAGGGCACCCCGGGCGCGCGGCTCCGACCGGCGTTGGATACTTTTGGCACCGTGGACAAGAAGAACGCCCTGCGAGCCGGCGCCCTGGCAGCCGGTACGACGCTGATGATGCTGCTCATGTCGTCGCCCGCCTCCGCGCTCACCCGCGACGACGGTGACGACCCCGGTCCGGGCCTGAGCGTCATCGAGACGCTGGGCCTGTTCGTCGTGGCCCCGATCGTGCTGTACCTGGTCATCGCCGCTCTGGTGATGGTCGGGGACAAGTCGCACAAGCGGAAGGACCAGACCAGCTCCAACATCACGACCAAGGCCGGCGCCGAGGCCGACACCAAGGCCGACGCGAAGGCCTGACCAGGGCTCGCTTCGAGTCCGCCGCGCACCTTTTCCGAGGGCGCCGTCCCCGTCGTACGTACGCCGCGCATGCCGCCGTACGACGACCGGGGCGGCGCCCTCGGCTTTTCTCAGCAGGGGCCGTGAGCACCTCGTTCTCCACAGTCGATCGTCTTGATCACCCGGGCGGGCACGCCCGCGACCACTGTGCTGCCAGGGACATCACGAGTGACCACCGCACCGGCAGCGACCACCGCACCGGCGCCGATGGTCACCCCCTGCGTGATCACGGCAGCCGTCCCGATCCAGACGTCGTCCTCGATGACGATCGGGGCGAAGGAGAGGTACTCGCGGCGCTCGGCCACGCGGAGTGGATGGCCTCCGGTGATGAGGCTGACCTTCGGGGCGATCATGACGCCGTTCCCGATACGGATGCCTCCCTTGTCCATGAAGGTGCATCCCTGGTTGACGAAGACGTTCTCCCCGAACGTCGTGTTGAGCCCATACTCGGTGAAGAACGGCGGGTAGATCACCACCGACTCCGGCAGCGGACCACCGAACACAACGGAAAGGAGTTCCGCGCGACCTTCACTGTCGCTGAACGGAAGCACGTTCAGTCGAGACGTCGCATCGGTCACCTCCATGATCCGCTCCGCGTGACGCGCGAACTCAGGCGTCTGGACATACATGACCTGCTCTGTGCGGGTAGACATGCGCTGATCCCACCACCGCGCAGAACACTTGATCAAACAACCCTGCGCCACACCAGACACAACCAATGGTTGTAGAAAGAGGGTGGGGGGCCTGGACGCTGAAGCGCTGCGGACCAATGTCCCCGGACAGCACGCCTAGTCCCGGCCGCCCTCCGTCGTCCGGAGCAACTCCCTGAGCAGCTCCGCCAGTTGTCCGGCCTGCTCGGTGTCGAGGCCGGACAGTGCCTCCGTCTGGGCGGCGAGTCCGGCGCCGACCGCCTGGTCGATCAGCTCCAGGCCCTTGTCGGTGAGGGTGACGTGCAGGCCGCGCCGGTCGTGCGGATCGGGGGAGCGGCGCAGCAGACCGGACCGCTCCAGCTTGTCCAGGCGCCCCGTCATGCCCCCGGTCGTGAGCATGAGCGTCGCGGAGAGCTGGCGGGGCGAGAGCGTGTAGGGCTCCCCGGAGCGGCGCAGGGTCGCCAGGACGTCGAACTCCCCGCGGCCGATCCCGAACCGCGCGTACGCCTTCTCCGACCGGTCGCTCATCGCGCGCGAGAGCCGGTGGATCCGGCCGAAGACCTCCATCGCCCGGGTGTCGAGATCGGGCCGCACCGTCGCCCACTGGTCGATGATCGCGTCCACGGGGTCCTTGCGCTGCTCGGGGCGTGCGTTCATGGCACGAGTATCCGCCGCCTCTCGGTCACCCGCAAGAAAGTGGCTTGACGGAAAGTTGCTTAGCGCTAAGCTACTTTCTACCGACCTACTTGAAGGGCGCCTCCCATGGCCATCTCCCGACCGGCTGTCATCACCCTCACCGCCCTGGCCCCCGTCTCCTGGGGGACGACCTACGCCGTCACCACCGAGTTCCTCCCCGCCGACCGCCCCCTGTTCACCGGCCTCGTGCGCGCCCTGCCGGCCGGTCTGCTGCTGCTCGCCCTCGCCCGGGTACTGCCGCGCGGTGCCTGGTGGTGGAAGGCGGCGGTGCTCGGCGCGCTGAACATCGGTGCCTTCTTCCCGCTGCTGTTCCTCGCCGCGTACCGGCTGCCCGGCGGTATGGCGGCGGTCGTCGGCTCGGCCGGGCCGCTGTTCGTGGCCGGGCTCGCGGCGCTGCTGCTCGGGCAGCGGCCGGCCCGGCGCACGCTGCTGACCGGGGCCGTGGCGGCGTTCGGCGTCAGCCTCGTCGTCCTGCGGGCGGCCGGGGCTCTGGACGCGCTCGGCGTGCTGGCGGCCCTCGCCGCGACCGTGTCGATGTCGGCCGGTACGGTGCTCACCCAGCGGTGGGGCCGGCCCGAGGGTGTCGGCCCGCTGGCCCTCACCGGCTGGCAGCTGACCGCGGGCGGCCTGCTCATCGCGCCCCTCGCGTTCCTCGTCGAGGGCGCGCCGCCGGCGCTGGACGGCCGGGCGGTCGGCGGCTACCTCTACCTCGCCGTCGCGAACACGGCGATCGCGTACTGGCTGTGGTTCCGCGGCATCGGCCGTCTCACCGCCACCCAGGCGACCTTCCTCGGCCCGCTCTCCCCGCTGACCGCGGCCGTCGT
The DNA here is from genome assembly GCF_042958445.1 of Streptomyces sp. NPDC007991. Lineage (NCBI taxonomy): Bacteria > Bacillati > Actinomycetota > Actinomycetes > Kitasatosporales > Streptomycetaceae > Streptomyces > Streptomyces sp. NPDC007991. Next base: position 663,591 of record NZ_JBIBJD010000002.1, on the reverse strand, counting down.
CGGCTGGGCGGCACTCGGCCAGGCGCTGACGCCGCTGCAACTGGCGGGCATGGCACTGGCGTTCGGGGCGACGGTGGCGGGGCAGGCCGGGCCGCGGCGGACGGCGGCGGCCCCGCGCACCCTCGCCGTGAGCCGGCGGGTACGGCCCTCCGCTTCCCGGAGCGGCCCCGGGCCCGAGGCGTACGTCAGCGCGGGGGCCGGTCCACGGCGATGACGGCCTGGATCTCGCCGGTGAACCCTCAGCGGACTCCGCGCAAAGGGGCGCCCGGCACAACGCCGAGCGCCCCCACAGCCGTAGCGACAGGAACGGCTACTCCGCCGCCGCGTCCGCCCGCTGCGCCCGCAGCGCGCGCTCCACGCCCGCCCGGGACTCCGACACCAGCCGCCGCAGGGCCGCGTTCGGCTCGGCGGAGGCCAGCCAGGCGTCCGTCTTGTCCAGAGTCTCCCGGGAGACCTGGACCGTCGGGTAGAGGCCGACCGCGATCTGCTGGGCCATCTCGTGGGAGCGGGACTCCCAGATGTCCTTGACCACCTCGAAGTAGCGGTCCGCGTACGGGGCGAGCAGCTCGCGCTGGTCGGTCTGGACGAAGCCGGCGATGACCGCCTCCTGCACGGCGTTCGGCAGCTTGTCGGAGTCGACGACCGACGCCCACGCCTCCGCCTTGGCCTCCGGGGTCGGCCGTGCCGCGCGGGCCGTGGCGGCGTGGCGCTCACCGGCGGCCGTACGGTCACGGTCGTACTCGCCCGCGATCTCCGTCTCGTCGAACCGGCCCACCGCCGCGAGCCGCTGGACGAACGACCAGCGCAGCTCCGTGTCGACGACCAGGCCCTCGATCGTCTGCGAACCGTCCAGCAGCGCGTCCAGCAGGTCCAGCTGCTCGGGCGTGCGGGCCGTCGCCGCGAACGCGCGCGCCCACGCCAGCTGGTGGTCGCTGCCCGGCGCCGCCGCCCGCAGATGGGCCAGCGTCGCGTCGGTCCAGCGGGCCAGCAGCGCCTCGCGGGCGGCCGGGTCGGCGTACAGGTCGACCGCCAGCTTCACCTGGCGGTGCAGCGACTGCACGACGCCGATGTCGGACTCCTTGCCGATGCCGGACAGCACCAGCGACAGGTAGTCGCGGGCCGCCAGCTCGGCGTCGCGGGTCATGTCCCAGGCCGACGCCCAGCACAGGGCGCGCGGCAGGGACGACTCGAAGTCGCCGAGGTGCTCCGTCACGAAGGCCAGGGACTGCTCGTCCAGGCGGACCTTCGCATAGGACAGGTCGTCGTCGTTGAGCAGGATCACGGCCGGGCGGCGCTTGCCGGCCAGCTGCGGTACGGCCGTCAGCTCGCCGTCCACGTCCAGCTCGATGCGCTCCTCGCGGACCAGCTTGCCGCTGGCGTCGTCCAGTTCGTACAGGCCGACCGCGATCCGGTGCGGGCGCAGCGTCGGCTCGCCCTTGGCGCCGGCGGGCAGGGCCGGGGCCTCCTGGCGGATCGCGAAGGAGGTGACGACGCCGTCCGCGTCCGTCTCGATCTCGGGACGCAGGACGTTGATGCCGGCGGTCTCCAGCCACGCCTTCGACCAGGACTTCAGATCACGCCCGGAGGTCGTCTCCAGGGCGCCCAGCAGGTCGGACAGGCGCGTGTTGCCGTACGCGTGCGCCTTGAAGTACGCCTGTACGCCCGTGAAGAACTCGTCCTCGCCGACGTACGCCACGAGCTGCTTGAGCACGGAGGCGCCCTTGGCGTACGTGATGCCGTCGAAGTTGACCAGGACGTCGTCCAGGTCGCTGATGTCCGCCATGATCGGGTGCGTGGAGGGCAGCTGGTCCTGCCGGTACGCCCAGGTCTTCATGGAGTTGGCGAACGTCGTCCACGAGTGCGGCCAGCGCGAGCCGGGCGCGGCGGCCTGGCAGGCGATGGAGGTGTACGTGGCGAACGACTCGTTCAGCCACAGGTCGTTCCACCACTCCATGGTCACGAGGTCGCCGAACCACATGTGGGCCAGTTCGTGCAGGATGGTCTCCGCGCGCACCTCGTACGCCGCGTCCGTCACCTTCGACCGGAACACGTACTGGTCGCGGATGGTCACCGCGCCCGCGTTCTCCATCGCGCCCGCGTTGAACTCCGGCACGAACAGCTGGTCGTACTTCTTGAACGGGTACGTGTAGTCGAACTTCTCCTGGAACCAGGCGAAGCCCTGCCGGGTCACCTCGAAGATGGCGTCCGAGTCGAGGTACTCGGCGAGCGAGGGGCGGCAGTAGATGCCGAGCGGCACGGACTGGCCGTCCTTCTCGTACACGCTGTGCACCGAGTGGTACGGGCCGACGATGAGCGCCGTGATGTACGTCGAGATGCGCGGCGTCGGCTCGAAGACCCAGACGCTGTCCTGCGGTTCGGGCGTGGGCGAGTTGGAGACGACGGTCCAGCCCTCCGGCGCCCTCACGGTGAACTGGAAGGTCGCCTTGAGGTCCGGCTGCTCGAAGCTCGCGAACACCCGGCGGGCGTCCGGCACCTCGAACTGGGTGTAGAGATAGGCCTGGTCGTCGACCGGGTCGACGAAACGGTGCAGGCCCTCACCGGTGTTGGTGTACGCGCAGTCGGCGACCACCCGGAGGATGTTGCGGCCCTCCAGCAGGCCCCGCAGGGCGATCCGGGAGTCCTCGAAGACCTCGGCGGGGTCGAGGGAGTCCCCGTTGAGGGTCACCTCGTGCACGGCCGGGGCCACCAGGTCGATGAACGACTCCGCCCCGTTCTCCGTGACGTCGAAGCGCACCGTGGTCACGGACCGGTAGGTGCCGCCCTCCTGCGCGCCGGAGAGGTCGAGTTCGATCTCGTACGAGTCAACGGCGAGCAGCTTCGCCCGCTGCTGCGCCTCTTCGCGGGTCAGGTTTGTGCCAGGCACGCGGTCATCTCCTCGGTATGGGTGGGTTGCGCCATCTTTCCACGGCAGCCTCGCCTCAGGCGACGACCTGGGGGTCTCCTAGGGATACCCCTCGCCCGGCGAGAGCCCGGGCGAACTCGCGCACCGCCGCCGTCTCACCGTCCCGGTGCCACACCAGGCCGAGGGCCGACTCGGGCACCCCCTCCACCGGCACGAACACCACGTCCTCGCGCCGGTGGTACGCGGCCGTGGGCGGCCCGGAGCAGAAGGAGCAACACGACGTCCGGATCCCGCCGGTACAAAGGCCCCGGGCGCGCCAGCCTCAGGAGCATGACGACGACGTACACCGCACGGCCCATCGCCCCGCGCGTCCTGAAGGAACTCCGCTCGACGGACGACGCGGGCCGCGCCACGGCCCCCTTCACCGACACCGAGGGCGGCGCCCCCCTGCGCTGCTGCCTGGGCCGCAGCGAGCCCGGCGAGCGCATCGCCCTCGTCTCGTACGCCCCGTTGCGCCGCTGGGCGGCGGACCAGGGCGTCGACCCGGGCGCGTACGACGAAGTGGGCCCGGTCTTCATCCACGCCGACGACTGCCCGGGGCCGGACGCCGGCGTGGCCTTGCCCTTCACCAACGCCCACCGCACGGTCCGCCGCTACTCCGCCGAGGGACACATCCTGGGCGGGCGGCTGGTCGAGGAGCCGGACGCCTTCGATGAGGCCCTCAGGCAAGCGTTCGACGACCCGGCCGTGGCGCTCGTCCACGTCCGGGCCGTCGAGTACGGGTGTTTCCTCTACGAGGTGCGCAGGGGGTATGAGGTGCGCGGGGACTAGCCCTTGAGCTCGGCCGCCACCAGTTCCGCGATCTGGACCGCGTTGAGGGCCGCGCCCTTGCGGAGGTTGTCGTTGGAGACGAACAGGGCCAGGCCGTTGTCCACCGTCTCGTCGCGGCGGATGCGGCCGACGTAGGACGGGTCCTTGCCGGCGGCCTGGAGCGGGGTGGGGATGTCGGAGAGCTCGACGCCCGGGGCGTCCTTCAGCAGTTCCGTCGCGCGCTCCGGGGAGATCGGGCGGGCGAAGCGGGCGTTGATCTGCAGCGAGTGGCCGGAGAAGACCGGGACGCGCACACAGGTGCCGGAGACCTTCAGTCCGGGGATCTCCAGGATCTTGCGGGACTCGTTGCGGAGCTTCTGCTCCTCGTCGGTCTCGTTCAGACCGTCGTCGACGATGTTGCCCGCGAGCGGCAGTACGTTGAAGGCGATGGGGCGCTTGTAGACGCCCGGCTCGGGGAAGTCGACCGCTTCGCCGTCGTGCGTGAGCTTGTCCGCTTCGGCGACGACCTTCTGCGTCTGGCCGTGCAGCTCGGCGACGCCGGCGAGGCCGGAGCCGGAGACCGCCTGGTACGTGGCGACGACCAGGGCTTCCAGGCCGGCCTCCGCGTGCAGCGGGCGCAGGACCGGCATCGCGGCCATCGTCGTGCAGTTCGGGTTGGCGATGATGCCCTTGGGGCGGTTCGCGATCGCGTGCGGGTTCACCTCGGAGACGACCAGCGGCACCTCCGGGTGCTTGCGCCACGCGGAGGAGTTGTCGATCACGACGGCGCCCTGGGAGGCGACCTTTTCGGCCAGCGCCTTGGACGTGGCACCGCCCGCGGAGAACAGCACGATGTCCAGGCCGGTGTAGTCGGCGGTCGCCGCGTCCTCCACCGTCACGCCGTCCAGCTCCGTGCCCGCCGAGCGGGCCGAGGCGAACAGGCGCAGTTCCGTGACCGGGAAGTTCCGTTCCGTGAGGATCCTGCGCATGACCGTGCCCACCTGTCCGGTGGCTCCGACGATTCCGACCCTCACGGTGACTCCCTCTCCTGCGTCTCTTCACGTGCTCGTTGCTTGGCCGAGGCTTTTCCATCATGCGGCCGACCAAGGCCCGCCTGTCCACTTCTTTCCCCGGTCTGCCCGCGGAGTGGGACGACGTGTCCCGTTCCATGGTTGCGGACGTCCGGCGCCCACCCCCGCTGAGCTGGAGGAATTCATTCGCCGGGGGTCACACGCCGCAAGGTCGCCTGCCCCTGTTGGTCTCGGCCACACGGGAGTGTGACGTACGCCTCTGTCGCCGTGCCGTCGACCTGCCGTCGTCCTGCCGGAAAAAAGACCGAACGTTCGGGGCCGTGCCGGCGTCATAGGAGAAACACGGCTAGGGGGGTGGCTTGTGCTGCTGCGCGGAAGGGCACGGCGGGGCCGGGAGGCGCACGCCGGTACCGGTGACGATCCGCTGGACGCGGCACAGGAGCGCCGGGTGCGGGCGGTGCTCGCGCTGGGCGGGGTACCGCAGGCGGACCTGCCGGACGGGGTGCAGCAGGTCCGCCTGCGGTTGCTGGAGCGGGCCGCGAGCGGCAGGGAGGCGCCGCGGGACGTCTCGGCGTGGGCGGCGGTCGTCGCCTCCAACCTCGCCATGGACTGGCACCGGGCCAAGCGCCGCCAGGAGCGCCTCGGGGAGCGGCTGGCCGCCCTGCGGCAACTGGAGCACCCCTCCGGGGAGGACACCAGCGTGCTGTCCGTCGCTGTCGCCCAGGGCCTGGACGAGCTGCCCGACGCCCAGCGGCAGGTCGTCGTGCTGCGTTTCTACGCCGACCTGCCGGTCCGGTCCATCGCCGAGCAGCTCGGCGTCCCGGAGGGCACGGTCAAGAGCCGGCTGCACACGGCGGTACGGGCCCTGCGCGCCCGCCTGCACGAGGACGAGGTGGTGTGACGTGACCGCCCGGAACGACGACGACCGGCGCGACGCCGACTACGACGGCATGGACGCGCTGATGGCGGCACTCGTCGGCGACCCGCTGCCGGAGGGGGCCCTGCGGGACCCGAGTTTCATGACGGCCCACCGCGCGGCTGCTGCGGACGTGGCACTGCTGCGGGAACAGTTGCTGCTGATGGGAGACACGCTGGCGCGCGACACACGGGCGGACGCGACCGGGCCGGCAACGACGGCCGGCTTGTCGCCGGAGCCAGGGGATCCGGCGGGGCGGAGCCCCGCCGCAGGGGCGTCTGTGCATGCGGGCGGGTCGGGGGCTGCTGCCGGTCTGTCGCCGGAAGCGGGAGCCCCGGCGGACGGGCTGCGGGGAGTGTCCGCTGATGCCCTGGGAGGGCCCGCCGACCCGGCGGGGAGCGCGTCCGAGACGGAGGCCGGGGCGTGGGACCGGGCGGCAGGGAAGCAGCCCGCGTCCGTGAGGGTGCTGTCCCTGGGGCCCGGGGCACACGGGGGCCGGTCCGGGCGGCGCGGTCGGTCCCGGGCGCGCGGCGTGGTGCTGGGCGGGCTCGTCGCCGCCGTGGCCGCCACCGGCGTGGTCGGTATGGGGTGGCTCGTCGTCCAGGCCGGGTCCGGGTCGGGTGGGGACTCCGGCTCGACCGCCGATGCCGCGGCCGGTCCGGCGCGGGGCCAGGAGGGTGCCGGGGCCGGTCACGCCGGTTATCTCGCCTGCGCCCGGCTCGTGGTGGAGGGCACCGTCGCCGAGGTCGAACCGGTCCCCGGCACCGGCCAGGACCGTGTCACCCTCGACGTGGACCGCTCCTACAAGCCCGCCAAGGCGCGGGACCGGATCGTCTTCCCCCTGGACGAGGACGTCGACCCCCTGCTGCGGCCGGGCGACCACGTCCTCGTCGGGATCACGCGCGGGCAGGCCCAGCCGGACCTGTGGAGCGTCGGCGAGAAGGAGATAGCGCGCGCACGCGCATGGATCACCGCAGCCCTGCCCGAGTCGGCCACCCTTCCCTGCGAGTGAGGAGAGACGGCAAGAGGGCGGGCGCCCAGCCGGACGCCCGCCCCCCCGATGCCGTCCAACCGCTACGGCACGACCTTCTCGATCTTCACCCTGCCCACGCCCGCGGCCGTCCCGCGCGCGTTGACCAGCTGGACCTCGCCGAAGAACTCACGCCCCTCGGGCGCGGCGGCCGCGGCGGTGACGCTGCCCGAGACCGTCGCCGAGTCGCCCGTGCCGAGCTTCACCGGCGCCGACCCGTCGACGGTGATGCTGCCGAGGGAGGGAGCGAAGAACACGTCCTGGTAGTCGTACTCGGTCGTGCCGGCCGGCACCGAGTAGCCGACGACCTGGACGGTGTACTTACCGGCGGCGGGGGAGGGCACGGAGACCGACTCCTCCGAGTCGCCGTCCGCGGAGCTGCCGACCTGCTTGCCGGCGGCGTCGTAGACCGCGAGGTCCAGGTCCGCGGCGGCGTCCGAGACGCGGCCGATCGCGACGTCCAGGGACTTCGCGCCCGCGGGCACCTCGACCGTGGTGCTCTGCGTCTCGCCCTGCTTGATCGACGGCCGGGCCGTCTTGGACGAGCCGAGCGAACCGCCCACCAGCTTGCCGTCGATCGCGGCGAAGCCGTTCGTCACCTTCCAGGAGGCGGCGGCCGGGGTGCCGACCTTCGCCTCGGGCACGGTCACGATCTCCGGCTCGAAGGCGACGCCGAGCACGGCGACATCCAGCTTGTAGGGGTTGTCAAGCAGCGGCGACGTCCGGCGCGACTCGACCTCGATCTCCCACACGCCCGGCTGCGGGTCGGCGTAGGAGCGCAGGTCCGGGCGGCAGGTGTCGGCCGGGTTCGTGTAGTTCGGGTAGCAGTTGACCGTCGACGTCGGGTCGGCCGGGACACCGAACGGGTGGATGGCGATGAACCGGGTCTGGCTCTTGTCCTTCAGCCCGCCCAGCGCGACCTCCAGCGTCTTGGCGCCCTCGGGCACGGTGACGTAGTAGTGCCGCGAGCTGTTGCGCTGCACCGAGTCCGACGCGGAGAACGTGTACTTCAGCGGCGCCGAGACCACGACCGTGTTCAGGACCTGCTTGTCGACGCCCTCGGTCTTCGGGTCGTCGACCTCCAGGATCGCGCTCTTGAGCCCCGCGGACTTCGGCGCGGCCTGGACCTTGACGGTGACCGGCTTGTTCAGCGGCAGCCTCACCTCGTCGGAGCCGACGATCCGGAACGTGCCGCCCGCGTTGTTCTCGAGGTGCAGCTCGTGCCGGACCGCCTTGTCGGCGCCGGACGTACGGGTGACGGTGATCTCGTACGTCTTCTTCTGGCCGGCCTTCAGGCCGCCCTCACGGTCGTACAGGCCCGTGCCGTAGCCGGGCGTCTTGAGCTTGTCGTCCATCGCGGTGTCGACCGGCGCCTTCACCGTGTAGGTGTGCGAGGTGGCGCCGTCGCGGATCGCGTCCCAGGCGTCCTCGATGTTCATCAGGCCCGCGCCCTCCTCGTACGCCTGCACACCCTTGATGTGGTCGGCGGTCGAGGTGAGGGCGGTGCGCAGGGTCGCCGGGGTGAGGTCGATGCGCTTCTGCTTCGCGGCCGACAGCAGCAGCGCGGCGGCACCGGTGGCCTGCGGGGAGGCCATCGAGGTGCCCTGGAGCATGGCGTAGCCGGCCGGCAGGGAGTAGCCCGCCTCGGCGACCGGGGCGCCCGGCATCCAGGTCTGGATGGTGTTGATCGCGGCACCCGGGGCGACCAGGGTCGGGGTGAAGCCGCCGTCCTCACGCGGGCCGCGCGAGGAGAACGGCATCAGCGCGTACTTCTTCTCCACGGCCGAGCCGTAGTTGGCGGCCCAGGTCTCCTTGGAGACGGACGCGCCGACCGAGATCACCTTGTCGGCCAGGCCCGGGTCGCCGATGGTGTTGGCGCCGGGGCCGGAGTTGCCCGCGGAGATCACCAGCTGGACGCCGTACTCGTCGATGAGACGCGTGTACAGCTCGGCGCGCGCGTTGTTGCCGTCGTTCAGCGCGGGCAGGCCGCCGATGGACATGTTGACGATGTCGACGCCGCGCTTGGTGACGAGGTCGATCATGCCCTCGGTGAGCGCGACGTTGGTGCAGCCGCCGGACCAGGTGCAGGCACGCGAGGAGACCAGCTTGGCTCCCGGGGCGGCGCCGTTCATCCTGCCGCCGAACAGGCCGTTCGCGGCGGTGATGCCCGCGACGTGCGTGCCGTGCTCGGACTCGATGACGCCGATGTTGACGAAGTCGGCCTTCGCGCCGGCGCCGTTGTAGACGACGTCCTTGCGGATCTCGACGACGAACGGCTGCCGCTCGGCGATGTCGGTCTTCGGGTCGTCGGTGCCGAAGTACCCGATCTGGAAGCCGTCCTTGTACGGCTTCATCGCGGTGTCGTCGGCGAAGTCGAAGTTGTTGTTCAGGTCGACGCGGACCGTGCCGGCGGCCGGGTCGTACAGCACGCCCCAGGAGTCCGTGGTGTCGCCGTCGCGGTTGGCGTCGCCCGCGGCGTCACCGCCGGTGGTGTACGACTCCTTGAAGGTGCTCACCCGGTACGAGCCCGAAGGCGCCTTCCAGGTCCTGCCGTCGTGCGTGAACGTGGGGCCCGAGACCGGGGTGTCCATCCGGCGCCAGGTGTTGTCGTTGTCGAGGACGGGGTCCGTCGCCGTCACCCAGTCGACGATCTTCCGCTCGCCGGTGGTGGTCTTCTGCAGCGCCGGGTGGCCCAGGTCGACGCCGGAGTCCAGGATGCCGATGGTGATGCCGCGGCCGTCCGCCTTCGGGTGGTCCTCGACGAAGTCGACCGCGCCCGTCTCGAAGGACGGGTTGTACGGGTTCTCCGCGGGGGTCTTCTTCCCCGGCGCCGGGTAGGTCCCCGCGGCGGCCTTGGCGCCCTCGGCGGTGTCCGCGGCCGGTGCCGGGTCGTCCAGCGGGATCTCCTCGCGCAGGTCGATGCCGTGCACGGAGGAGAGCTTGGCGGCGGCGGCGATGGCCGAGTCCGCCCGGGACGTCGGGACGGTGGCGCGGACGTAGCCCAGCTTGTCGTCGGCCCGGCCCACCGAGCCGCCCTTGACCGCGTCCAGCTGCCCGGCGACCTGCTCGGTCTGCCCGGGTGCGGTGGCGATCATCATCGTGACGGTCTTGTCGCCGTCGGCCTTGGCCTCGGCGAGCAGGTCCGCGTCGTCCGAACCGAGCTTGGCGTGCGCCGACTTGACGTCGGTGTCGGCCGGGGCGGACGCGCCGGGCTCGTCGGCGGCGAAGGCCAGGGGGACCGGCCCGGCCGCACAGAGCGCGGCGACGAGACCGGCGGCCGCGGCGACGCGCGCCACCCGTCTGCGGGCCGATATCGGGTCACGCTGGGGGGTGTTGGTCATCGGCATCCCTTGGAGGTAAAGGAACGAGCGGGAGCGACCAGGAACGATCGTTCCTGGTCGCGACCGTCCGGATCGCAGGCCCGGACGATCGCACAGCTTTACGCAAGGGGAGGTTCTTTGGGGAGGGTTGACCGAAACGAAATGGATGTATGGGGAAAACCCGCGATGCGTTTTGCGGGTATCAGTCCCGAAGGCGGCGAAATCGGTTAACGTCCCGGAGTGCGACAGAAGTTGAGGGTGGCGGCCTACGCCATATGCGTCCGTGACGGACAGCTCCTGCTCGCCCGCTCGCCGGCTCCCGACGGCACCCCCGAGTGGGTCGTGCCGGGCGGCGGCATGGAGCACGGCGAGGACCCCTACGACACCGTGCGGCGGGAGGTCGAGGAGGAGACCGGGTACCTCATCGAGGTCACCGCACTGCTCGGTGTGGACTCCAGCCACCGCGTCCTGCGCGAAGGCCTCGGACGCGCCGTCGACCATCACGCCGTCCGCTTCGTCTACGAGGGCCGGATCATCGGCGGCGAACTGCGCAACGAGGTGAACGGCTCCACCGACCTCGCGGCCTGGCAGGACCTGGACGCGGTGCCCGGACTGGTCCGGGTGGGGATGGTCGACATCGCCCTGCGCCTGTGGCGGGAACGGCCGCCCACCGGACGGCTCGCAGACGTCCTGGAGGATGCCGAATAGGGCCTGTCCGAACGGCGAATCTCAGGTGCAGTACCCCGGAAGATGAACAGCGCGTGACCGGCTCCCGGCCGTTCCCGGAGCGGGCGACGACGCGCAGGGTAGTCCAAGATCCACGTACGGTGATCGGCGTTGCGCGTTGCCGCCCCGTTTACGCGCAGGTCATTCCCGGTGCCAACGATCCAGTACGAGCGGGATGTTCGTGTGCCGAGCATCCCGCGACCACTGCCGACGCGTTCGCACTCGGGGAGAGAAGCGCATGTCGCGCACACGCTCAGTCGCCGGCTCCGGCCAGGGCATCCACCGTCGTTCCGTCCTCGCCGCCACCGGAGCGGTCGCCCTGTCCGCAGGGGTCGGCTACGCCCTGCGGCCCAGCGACAGCCAGGCCGCCACCGCCACGGAGACCACCGAGGCCGTCGCCGCCTCCTCCCGCCGCGCCCCGGCCGCGCCGCTGGCCCCCTACACCAAGGGCACGACCCTGGCGTCCGTGGCCACCCCGCGCGGCTCCGGCTACCGGCGCCTGGGCGACGGACCCGGCTGGCAGCGCGTGGTGCGCTCCGACCTGGCCGCGCCCAAGTCCGGCCGCGCCGGGCGCCGTACCGCGCTCGCGGCGTTCGTGCAGCTCACCGACCTGCACATCATCGACGCCCAGCATCCGCTGCGCCTGGAGTACCTGCGCTCCGCCGACGTGCACGCCTGGCGGCCGCACGAGGCGCTGACCGTGCAGGGCGCGATCGCCCTCGTGGAGCGGATCAACGCGCTGCGCGGTGCACCCGTCACCGGCGCCCCGCTGCACTTCGCCATGACCACGGGCGACAACACCGACAACAACGCCAGGTCCGAGCTGGAGTGGTTCCTGACGGTCATGAGCGGCGGGCGCATCACGCCCAACTCCGGTGACCCGCGCCGCTACGAGGGCGTCCAGAACAGCGGCCTCACGCAGTACTGGCAGCCGGACGCCGCGGTCCGCGACAGCGACAAGCAGGCCGGCTTCCCGCACCTCGACGGCTTCCTCAAGGCCGCCATCCGCGAGGTCCGCAGCCCCGGCCTCAACCTGCCCTGGTACTCCACGGTCGGCAACCACGACTCCCTGCCGATGGGCTGCTACGCCTCGCACGGCGACTCCTACCTCACCGAACTCGCCGTCGGCGGAAAGAAGCTGATGGACGTGTCCGCGGCCGAGGCGCAGCGGCTGAAGACCCTGATCAAGAACGCAAGAGACCCTGAGGGTGTCCGTTACGAGGACTTCCTGAAGTCCCACGCCCGCGCCATGCGTTCGGTCACCCCGGACGAGAGCCGCGCCCCCTTCACCCCCGCCGAGTACCTCCGGGCGCACCTGGACCCGGCCTACCGCGGCCTCGGCCCGGCCGGCCACGGCTACTCCTCCGCCAACCTCGACGCGGGCACCCAGTACTACGCCTTCCGCATCTCCGACGACGTCATCGGCATCAGCCTGGACACCACCGACGCGGGCGGCCACTACGAGGGCTCGCTCGGCACGGCCCAGCTGAAGTGGCTCGAGCGGACCCTGCGGGAGAACAAGGACTCCCACGCGGTGATCTTCAGCCATCACACCAGCAAGACGATGACCAACACCCGCCCGGACCCGGCCCGCCCCCAGGAGCGCCGGCACACCGGCGAGGAGGTCCTCGCCCTGCTCGGCGGCCACCGCAATGTGCTCGCCTGGGTGAACGGCCACATCCACAAGAACGTCATCACCCCGCACGCGACGTCCGGCGGCGGCTCCTTCTGGGAGATCTCCACGGCCTCCCACGTCGACTACCCCCAGCTCGCCCGGGTCATCGAGCTGACCGACAACAAGGACGGCACGATCTCCCTGTTCACCACGCTGGTGGAGTCCTCGGCCCCGCACCGCACGGACTTCTCCGACCTCTCCCAGACCGGCCTCGCGGCCCTCTACCGCGAGCTGTCCCTCAACGCCCCCGGCGCGAGCACGACCCTCGGCGGCGACCCGCAGGACCGCAACACCGAACTGGTGCTGAAGAAGGGCTGATTCCCGCTCAACCTCGCCGGGCCGGTCAACCCCGGCCCGGGCGGCCCGGGTCCCGCCCCCTGACACCACTCGACGTGACGGGGACAGGGGACATGGACAGACGCACACGCACGATCCTGACGGCGGCGGCCGTGGTGGCACTGTCGGCGGCCCTGGCGGGCCCCGCGGTCGCGGCCCCGCCCGCCGGCGACCACGACGCGACCCGGCAGGCGATACGGGCCGCGGTCGCCGACGGCGTCCCGGGCGTGATCGCCGGAGTGCAACAGGGGCACGGCACCTGGGCGGCCACGGCGGGAGTCGGCAACCTCCACAAGGGCACACCGCGTTCGACGCGCGACCACTACCGCGTCGCCAGCATCACGAAGACGTTCGTCGCCACCGTCGTCCTGCAACTGGAGGCGGAAGGGCGGCTGTCGCTGGACGACACGGTGGAGAAATGGCTGCCGGGCGTGGTCCGGGGCCACGGACACGACGGCCGCGAGATCACCCTCCGCCAGCTCCTGAACCACACCAGCGGCATCTTCGACTACCTCGGGGACGCCGGTTTCCAGCGGACCTACATGACCGCGGACGGCTTCATGAAGCACCGGTTCGACGAGGCGGAACCCGAGGAGCTGCTCGCCTACGCCCTGGCCAACGAGCCGTACTTCACGCCGGGTACGTCGTTCGAGTACTCCAACACGAACTACCTCTTGGCCGCGCGGGTGATCGAGAAGGCCACGGGCAACGACGACTACGGCGACGAGATCGACCGGCGCATCATCGCCCCACTGCACCTGACCTCCACGTCCGTCCCCACGACCCGGGTCACCCTGCCCCGGCCCAGCGGCCGCGCCTACTCCAAGCTGGCCAGGACGGACACCGGACCCACGTACGACGTCACCGAACTGAACGCGCGCCTGGCCTACGGCTCGGGCCAGATGGTCTCCAGCTCGGCCGACCTGAACCGCTTCTACTCGGCCCTGCTCGGCGGCAGGCTGCTCCCGCCGGAGCAGCTCAAGGAGATGAAGACCACGGTCCCCTCCAGCCGGGACACCAGCCGCTACGGCCTGGGGCTCGTCGACCGCGAGCTCAGCTGCGGCGTCCACGTCTGGGGCCACGACGGCGGGATCTTCGGCTCGAACTCGGACGCCGTGACGACCGAGGACGGCCGGCACTCCCTGGCCGTCAACTTCAACGGCGACTGGTCGGGCAGCACCGACGCGATCATCGAGGCGGAGTTCTGCGGCACGTAGGAGCCCTCGCACGAGGAGGGGCCGCCGGCACCCCCGGCAGCCCCTCCTCTCGTCTCCTGGTCCTGCCCCCGGTCCCTCACTAGCGGGGCAGGACCAGGACATACGCGGCCGGTTCGCGGTCGGCCGAGGCCATCAGGGCCGTGCGGACCACCGTCGCCTGCTGTTCCGGACAGTCGCGGAGCTTCCTGGGCGTGATGTGGACGACCGTGATGCCGAGGCGCTCCAGGTGCTCGCGCTTGCGTGCGTACTCGGACCACAGGGCGTCGTCGTCCTGCCGGGGCGCCCGCGTGTCCAGCTCCACCGCCACGGCCTGGTCGGGCCAGTACGCGTCCAGGCCACCGAGGTAGGGGCCGCCGGGCAGGCGCAGGTCCACGTTCCAGACCGGGTCGGGCAGGCCGTACTCGTGGACCATCCGGTACAGGCGGTCCTCCGCACGCGCCCGGCCCTCCGCCAGCAGGGAGTCCACCGCGTCCACAACGTGCGGACGGCTCAGCAGCCGCGCCTGGTTCAGCTCCCGCACCACCGCCGCCGGCTCGCAGTGGGCGCCGCGCACCGCCTCCGTCATCAGCCGGCGCACGGTGCCGGCGTCCCGGAGGTCGGCCACCGCGTCGGCCAGCGCGCGGGCGACCGGGGCCACCGGCAGGCCCGTGACCTGCTCAGGGACGGGCAGCGCGGTGCCGCGGACGATGCGCGCACAGCCCGTCGAGCGAAGCCGGCGCAGCCGCGGGACCAGGACGTCGATCACGTCCAGGGACGGCAGCGGGGGAGTGGAGGAGAAGCCGTGCAGCGTGAGGGCGGCCAGGCCGGTGATCATCGCCTCCGGGTGGGCGGGGGTGTGCCGCCGGTCCGCCCCGGGCTGGGCCGGGACACCCGTGCCGCGCTCCCGTGCCGCGTACATCAGCACCGCGTGCAGCCGCTCCTCGCTGGTCGGCGGGCCCGGGTGGAGCAGGACGACGCCCGGCAGGAACTGCTGCCAGGGCCCGCCGGGGCGGCACTGCTCGTTCGTCGCGGACGTCGTCACGCCGTGCGAGCGGAGCTGCGCGACCGTCATCACACGCAGCCGGCCGCGGCCGGACAGGTCGTGCAGGGGGCGCGGGGAGAGCGGGGCGTTGTGGGTCATGCCCCGCAATTTCCCGTGCCGGGACCGCTCTTTAACCGCTGTTACAGGCCCGTCGACAAATGCCAACAACCCAGCCCTAAAGGACGGGTGTTCGGTTGCCGAAAGCCCCTGGTCCGTTCGGGTGCGGGCCAGGGGTTACGGCTCGGAGGGCACTCATCTCGTAACGATGGCGGAACCCCCGACCTCAGGCCAAAGCTACTGGCCAGAGGCCTCGTCGCACGCCTGCGCGCGCAGCGCCCGCGCCAGGTCGTCCCGGGCCTCCAGCACCAGCCGGCGCAGGGCCGGGGCCGCCTCCCGGTGGGTCTGAAGCCACGCGTCCGTGGCGGCGAGGGTCTCCGGGGACTGCTGGAGCGAGGGGAACATGCCCTGCACCACGTGCATCCCGATCTGGATGGACCGCTCGGCCCACACCCGCTCGATCGCCGCGAAGTACTTCTGCGCGTACGGCGCGAGCAGGTCCCGCTGCGAGCCCTGGGAGAAGCCCGCGATGGTCGCCTCGACCATGGCGTTGGACAGCGTGTCCGACTCCACGACCCGCGCCCACGCCTGCGCCTTGACCGCCGCCGACGGCCGGGCGGCCAGACAGCGCACCTGGTGGCGCTTGCCGGAGGCCGTGTCGTCCCGGGCCAGCTCCTCGGCCAGCGCCTTCTCGTCCACCGCCCCGTGCGCGGCCAGCGGCTCCAGGAACACCCACCGCAGCTCCTGGTCCAGGGCGAGGCCGTCGACCGAGGCCGTGCCCGCCAGCAGATCACTCAGCAGCTCGAAGTCCGCCTCGGCCGTGGCCGTCCGGGCGAAGAAACGCGCCCACGCCAGCTGGTGCTCGCTGCCCGGCCCGGCCGCGTACAGCTCGCGCCGCGCGCCCTCGGCGAGCAGGCGGGCGGTCGTCTCCCGCCGAGCGGGCGCCGCGTAGTGCGTGACCGCCGACTCGGCCCACGCATGCAGCATCTGCACCACGCCGATCTCGGACTCGCCCCCCGCGAACCGCAGCACCAGGTCCACGAAGTCGCCCGCCGGGAGCAGCGCGTCCCGCGTCATGTTCCACAGCGCCGACCAGCACAGGGCACGCGCCAGCGGGTCGGTCACCGACCCCAGGTGCTCGCGCAGCGTGGCCAGCGAGGTCTCGTCGAAGCGGATCTTGCAGTACGTCAGGTCGTCGTCGTTGACCAGGACCAGGTCGGGCGCCTCGGCGCCGGACAGCTCCGCCACGACCGTCCGCGGGCCCTCGACGTCCACCTCGGCGCGCGCGTACCGCTCGACCGCCCCGTCGTCCGTCGCCCGGTACAGGCCCACCGCCACCCGGTGCGGGCGCAGTTCCGGATGGGACTCGGCCGCCTCCTGCACCACCGCCAGCTCCGCCACCCGGCCCTGCGGATCCAGCAGCAGCTGCGGGGTCAGCGCGTTCACCCCGGCCGTCTGGAGCCAGGACCGCGCCCAGGCGCTCATGTCCCGGCCGCTGGTCTCCTCCAGCACCGACAGCAGGTCACCGAGGCGCGTGTTGCCGTACGCGTGCCGCTTGAAGTAGCGCCGGGCGCCCTCCAGGAACGCGTCCTGGCCGACGTACGCCACGAGCTGCTTCAGCACCGACGCGCCCTTGGCGTACGTGATGCCGTCGAAGTTCAGCTTGGCGTCCTGCAGGTCGCGGATGTCGGCCGTGATGGGGTGTGTGGAGGGCAGCTGGTCGGCCCGGTAGGCCCAGGACTTGCGGCGGTTGGCGAAGGTGATCCAGCCGTTGACGAATCGGGTCGCGCCGACCAGCGAGAACTCGCCCATGAAGTCCGCGAACGACTCCTTCAGCCACAGGTCGTCCCACCACTCCATGGTGACCAGGTCGCCGAACCACATGTGCGCCATCTCGTGCAGGATGACGTTGGCCCGGCCCTCGTAGGACGCCTGCGTCACCTTGCCCCGGAAGATGAACTCCTCCCGGAACGTCACCAGACCCGGGTTCTCCATCGCGCCCAGGTTGTACTCGGGCACGAACGCCTGGTCGTACTTCCCGAACGGGTACGGGTAGTCGAAGTGGTCGTGGAAGAAGTCCAGGCCCTGCTTGGTGACCAGGAAGACGTCCTCGGCGTCGAAGTGGGGCGCGAGGCCCTTGCGGCACAGGGCGCCGAGGGGGATCTCCAGCGTCGTGCCGTCCGCGAACGTACGCGTGTACGTGTCGGTCACGTAGTGGTACGGGCCCGCCACCACACACGTGATGTACGTCGAGATCGGCTTGGTCTCGGCGAACCGCCACACCCCGTCGGCCCGTTCGCCCGCCCCGTTGCTCCACACCGTCCAGCCCTCGGGCGCCCGCACCTCGAAGCGGAACGGGGCCTTGAGGTCGGGCTGCTCGAAGCCCGCGAAGACGCGGCGGGAGTCGGCCGGCTCGTACTGCGTGTACAGGTACACCTCGCCGTCCTCGGGATCGACGAAGCGGTGCAGGCCCTCGCCGGTGCGGGAGTAGGCGCACTGCGCGTCGACCACCAACTCGTTGTCGGCGGCCAGGTCCTCCAGCGTGATCCGCGAACCGTCGAAGACCTCGCCGGGGTCCAGATCCCGTCCGTTGAGTGAGACGGCCGTCACGCTCGGGGCGATCAGATCGGCAAAGGTGCTCGCACCGGGCTCGTTGCAGCGGAACCGGACGGTCGTGACCGACCGGAACGTGCGGGGCCCGTCGGTGTCGTCCTCACCGACCGCGGACCGCAGGTCGAGGGACACCTCGTACCCGTCGACGCCGATCAGGGCGGCCCGCTCCCGGGCCTCGTCGCGGGACAGATTCTCACCGGGCACGGGCGGAACTCCTCAAGCGTCGTCGGATACGGCTGAACAGCACCGATCCTGCCACGCGCCCCTGACACCGGGCAGCCGGGAATGACCGGAGCGAGCGGAGACGTTGCCGGAGAAACGGTTTCCTCATGAGGAGAGACATGTCGGACAAGACGCCCGTCGACTTCTGGTTCGACCCGCTGTGCCCCTGGGCGTGGATGACCTCCCGCTGGGTGCTGGAGGTGGAGAAGGTCAGGGACATCGAGGTCCGCTGGCACGTCATGAGCCTCTCGGTGCTCAACGAGGACAAGCTGGACGAGCTGCCCGAGAGGTACCGCGAGCTGCTGGAGACGGGCTGGGGCCCTGTCCGGGTCGTCATAGCCGCACAGCAGGAGCACGGCGCCGAGGTGCTCGGCGACCTCTACACCGCACTCGGCACCCGCATCCACAACCAGGGCGAGGGCCCCGGCAAGGAGACGGTCGCCGCCGCCCTGAAGGACGTCGGCCTGCCCGAGTCCCTCATGGAGCACTGGGACGGCACCCGGTACGAGCCCGAGCTGCGCGCCTCCCACAAGGAGGGCATCGACAAGGTCGGCCAGGAGGTCGGCACCCCGGTCATCGCCGTGCCCGGAGCGGACGGCGGGCAGCTCGCCTTCTTCGGTCCCGTCGTCACCCCGGCCCCCAAGGGCGAGGAGGCCGCCCGCCTCTGGGACGGCACCCTCGCCGTGGCCTCGGTCCCCGGCTTCTACGAGATCAAGCGCACCCGCACCAAGGGGCCGGACTTCTCCAACCTCTAGGGCTCACACCGGTGCGTCGGCTCCCGGGTTCTGCAGTTCCTCCGGGAGCCGGCCCCCGCCGGCCTGATGGCCCCAGGGCTGATACCACCGGCAGCCCGGGGCGGTGCAGCGCCACAGGTCGGTGCGGTCCGTCCCGAGCGCCTTCCTCTCCTCGGGCTTGAGCGGTGTGAACACCTGCGTACCGCCGCCGCCACAGGTCGGGCAGTGCTTGTCCTTGAAGAACATCAGCCGCTCCTCGCCATCACCGCCAGGTCCGGGAAGTCGGTGACGACCGCATCGACCCCCATGCGGTAGTACAGCGCGTATTCGGCGAACGCGTCCCCGAAATCGTTCGGTCCGGTTCCCCGCCGCAAGTCCGCCGGCAGGAACTGGTTCTCCGCCCGGAAGGTGTACGGCCCCACGCGCAGGCCCGCCGCGTGCGCGTCCGCGAGGAGCGACGTGCCGGCGAGCGAGGACTTGTCCGGGCCGATCCAGTCCGCGTACCGCGCGATCCGGGCCAGGCCCGCCGGCGTCATCATGTCCCGGTAGGTCGTGGGGTCGCCGGACGAGGCCAGGTCGTACGGCCCGCCCGTCGTGCCCAGGGCCTGCCACAGCGGCACGCCCAGGCCCGTCAGGCGCCGCAGGCTCGTCGGCTCGAAGGACTGCACGACGCACTCGCGCGGGCCGAGCCGGGCCCGGCGGATCGCGGTCGCCAGCTTCGGCTCCAGCGGCAGCCCGATGGACCGGAAGTACGTCGGGTGCTTGGTCTCCGGGAAGACCGCGATCGTCCGGCCGTGCGCCTTCGACAGCTTCCGTGCCAGGGCGACGACCTCCTGGAAGGTCATGACCTCCTCGCGCCCGTCGAAGACCGTGTTGCGGTTGCGGACCTGCGGCAGCCGCTCCACCGCCCGCAGCGTCTTCAGTTCGGCGAGGGTGAAGTCCTCCGTGAACCAGCCGGTCACGGACCGGCCGTCGACCGTCTTCGTCGTGCGGCGGCCGGCGAACTCCGGCCTGCGGGCCACGTCGGTGGTCTGGGAGATCTCGTTCTCGTGCCGGACCACCAGCACGTGGTCCTTCGTCGGCACCAGGTCCGGTTCGATCCAGTCGGCGCCCGTCTGCACGGCGTACGTGTACGAGGCGGCCGTGTGCTCGGGGCGCCAGCCGGCCGCGCCGCGGTGGCCGATGACCACCGGACCGCCGCGGGGTTCGGTCCCCGCCGGTGCGGCTGTGGCGGTTGTGGTGGCTGTGGCAGCTGTGGCCGTTCCCGCGGCCGCCGCGAGCAGCAGAGATCTCCGTGCGAGCCGCATGCGACTCCCTTTCCCGGTAGGCGGATTCATGTACGGGCCCGGGCCCGCGCCTGCGCGAGCCGGACCAGATGCTCCTCGTAGCCCTCGGTGTAGGACGCGGCCCGGGCCGGGTCCGGCTCGACGACCTCCGTCGGCCGGGTCCACACCCGCGCGTCCAGCGGCACCCCGTACCGCTCGGCCGCCGCGAGGACCGCGCCCCGGGCGCCCACCTCGCCCTCGACGACCCGCAGCGGCCGGCCGAGCACATCGGCGAGCAGCCGCATCCAGGCGGGGCTGCGGGTGCCGCCGCCGCAGACGGCCAGATTCCCGTCGAGGCCCGCCGCCTCCAGGCAGTGCCGGGCGGCGTAGCCGATGCCCTCGCAGGTGGCGCGGACCAGATCGCCCCGGGTCGACTCCAGGCAGACACCGGTGAGTTCGGCGCGCAGCCGGGGCTCGACGAAGGGGGCCCGTTCCCCGGAGGGCGCGAAGTAGGGCAGCACGCGGACGCCGTTCGCGCCCGGCGGCGTCTGCGCCAGCAGGCCGTCCACCTCGTCGTGACGTACGCCCGTCGTCGACAGCACCCAGTCCACGGCCGCCGTGCCGACCATCGCGGGCATGGCGCGCAGCCAGTGGCCGGGCCGGTCCGTGGAGATGTACAGGCCCGCGGGCTCGCCGCTCAGGTCCAGCTCGGTCGTGGCGACCAGGCTGGCCAGGCAGGTGCCGACGATCAGCAGACCGTCCCCCGGGGCCGTCACCCCGGCGCCCAGCGCGCAGGCCGGCAGATCGTACGGGCCGTTCGCGATCCGGGTGCCGGACGGCAGGCCCTCGCCGTGCGCCTCGGCCGTGGCCACCGGGTCGCTGACGGGGGCCAGCAGACGGCGGCGGTGCGTGAGCCCCAGCAGCTCCACGACCCGGTTGTCGTACGTCCGGGTGCGCGGGTCCAGAAACGGCATCGAGGCGTCCGACACATCCGTCGCCGGGCCCGCCCCCGTCAGCCGCTGGAACACCATGTCCTTGCAGTACAGGGCGGCTTTCGCGGCATCCAGCGCCTTCGGTTCGTTGCTGTCCAGCCAGGCCAGCAGCGGCCCCGGGCAGCCCGGGAACATCGCGCTGCCGGTCCGCCGGAACACCGTCTCGAAGGTGCCGTCGGCCAGCCACCGGTCGACCAGTTCGTGCGCCCGCCCGTCCATCCAGGAGGCCGCCGCCCGCACGGGCCGCCCCTCGCCGTCGACCAGCCACACCCCGTCGCCCTGCCCGGTGAGCCCGGCCAGCTCCACCGGCCCCGGGACCCGTCCGGTGACCTCGTCGAGCACGGCGACGACCGCCCCGTACACCTCGTCCATGTCCTGCTCGACGAACCCGCCGTGCAGTTCCAGGCCCACCGGGCGGGAGGACACGGCCAGTTCCCGGCCCGTGTCGTCGAAGGCCGCCGCCTTGACCATGGACGTGCCCACATCGATACCGACGTACATGCGGCTCCCCTCAAGGGTCCTGTCAAGGCCTCAGGTCAGGCAGTGCGCGAGCGGCTCGCCGCGCACCCAGCGGCCCACCTCTTCGGCGGCGATCCGCGCCGCCTTCTGAGCCACGGCGCGCGACGCGCCACCGAGATGCGGGGTCAGGACGACACGGTCGCCCAGCCCGAGAAGCCGCGAATCCGCCGGCAGCGGCTCCCGCTCGTAGGTGTCGAGCGCCGCCGCCGACACCCGCCCGCTCTCCAGCGCGTCGCACAGCGCGCCCTCGTCCAGCAGCGGGCCCCGGGCCACGTTCACCACCACCGCGCCGGACGGCAGCAGCCCCAGCTCCCGGGCGCCGATCAGCCCGCGGGTCTCGGGGGTGAGCCGGGCGTGCAGGGTGATCACCTGGGAGCGGCCCAGGAGTTCGTCCAGCGAGGTCACCCGCAGTCCATGGATCTCACCGTGCACATACGGGTCGTAGACCATCACCCGCGCCCCGAACGCGCACAGCACGCGGGCCACCCGGCTGCCGACGGCCCCGTACCCGACCAGCCCGACGGGCAGGTCCTCCAGCTCCAGACCGCTTTGCTCGTACGTGTAGTACGTCGCGCCCTCCCAGCTGCCCTGCCGGGCCAGCGGGTCGTGGGCCTGGGGGATGCGGCGCAGCGCGGCCAGCATCATGCCGACGGTGAACTCGGCGGTGGCGGCGGCGTTGCGGCCCGGCGCGAAGCACACCCGCACGTCCCGCTGCTTGGCCGCGTCCAGGTTGACGTTGACCGGCCCGCCCCGGCAGACCACGACCAGCCTCAGCTCGGGGCAGGCGGCGAGCACCCGCTCGGTGACCGGCCCCATCTGCGTGACCAGCACCTGTGCCCCGGCCAGCGCCTCGATCATCTCGTCCTCGGCGTCACTGGCCTCCCGCACCTCGGCGACCGGCCCGAACGGCTCCAGCGGCCAGCCGAGCCTCACTTCCGTCACCCGGGCCTCTTCCACCTCGTGCCGCACCGCCCGTGTGATCAGCGACGGCAGGACGAAGTGGTCACCGGCGGCCACCACACGCACGCTGTTTCCGTCAGTCATCGCAGGGAGTCTCCCGTCTCGGCGTCGAAGACATGGGTGTGCCGGAGGTCGGCGGCGACCCGGACCCGCTCGTCGTGGGCGAGCCGTACCTCGGGGTCGGTGAGGACGACCAGGTGCCGTTCCACCCCGTCGAGGGCGAGGGTCGCCAGGCCCGACTCCAGCAGGGGTTCGTGGGCGACGACCCGGGCGGACAGGCCCTCCTCGGCGGTGAGCCGGACGTCCTCCGGGCGGATCCCGACCACCACCTCCCGGCCCTCCTCCACCGGCACGGGCAGCGCGATCCGCGCCGAGTCGGAGAGGCGGGCGTGGCCGTCGCCGTCGGCGATACCGGGCAGCAGGGTGATCGCGGGCTCCCCGACGAAGTCCGCGACGAACACGTTGGCCGGGCTGTCGTAGATCTCGTAGGGGGTGCCGAGCTGCTGGATGACGCCGTCCTTCATCACGGCGATCCGGTCGGCGAGGGACAGGGCCTCCTCCTGGTCGTGGGTGACCAGGATCGTGGTGTGGCCCAGGTCCTTCTGGATCCGCTTGAGTTCACGGCGGGTGGTGTCCCGCTGGGCCGCGTCCAGATGGGACAGCGGCTCGTCGAGCAGCAGCACGTCCGGCTCGCGGATCAGGGCCCGGGCCAGCGACACGCGCTGCTTCTGACCGCTGGACAGGCCGGCCGGGCGGGCGTCGAGGAGGTCGGTCAGACCGACCCGTTCGGCGATCTCCCTCACCTTGCGGTCGACGTCCCCACGAGCCTTACGGCCCCGGGCCTTCAGCCCGAACGCCAGGTTCTCCGCGACCGACAGCGGCGGATACAGCGCGTAGTTCTCGAACGCCACCCCGATGTTGCGCTGCTGCGCGGGCCGCTCGACCACCGACGCCCCGCCGACCAGGATGTCACCGCCGGTCACCGACTCCAGGCCGGCGATCATCCGCAGCGTCGTCGACTTGCCGCAGCCCGACGGGCCGAGCAGCCCGAGCAGCTCCCCGGAACGCAAGCCGAGGTCGAGGCCGCGCACCGCGTCCACGCCCGGACGGCCCCGGGCCCGGTAGGTCTTGCGCAGATCACGTAGCTCCAGCTCGGTCATCGCTGCCCTTCGTCGCGCAAACCTCGTAACGGACCTTGTGCTCGTCCAGGTCCCGCAGTGCCTCCGCCGACGCCCCGTCGTCCACGAGGAGCGTGTCGAAGCGGGACAGCGGGACGACCCGGTGCAGGGCGACCCGGCCGAGCTTGGTGTGGTCGATCAGCAGGACGTTGCGTGCCGCCGCGTCGAGCATCGCCCGCTTCACGGACACGATGTGCTGCTCCTGGTGGTAGGCGTAGCCCCCGTGCACGGCCGACGTCGACGCGAAGCACACGTCCACCCGCAACTGCTCGACCGCCTCCACGCAGGACACCCCCAGGAAGGAGGAGTGCAGCGGGTCGTAGTCGCCGCCGAGCGCCATCAGGTGGATGCCCCGCTGGTCGGCCAGCAGGTTGATCGCCTCCAGGAAGTTGGTGACGACCGTCAGCGGCGTGACCTCGCCCGTGCGCAGGCGCCGGGCTATCTCCAGGGTGGACGTGGAGTCGTCCAGCAGGATCGCCATGCCGGGCTCCACCATCCGCAGCGCGTGCTCGGCGACCGCGGCCTTCTCGGCCCGCATGGTCTTCAGCCGGTACTGCACGTTCGACTCGAAGACCCCAGAGGGCTGCGCGGTCACCCCGCCCCGGAACTTCCGTACGATGCCCTGCCGTTCGAGCTCGTCGAGGTCCCGGTGGATGGTCATCAGGCTCACCCCGAACCGCTCGGCGAGCTCCGCCGCCGTCGCCGATCCGTCGGCCAGCACCCGCTCGGCCATGGCGGCCTGCCGCGCCGCCGGTCCCTGCTGTCCGCCACTGCTGCCGCTCATCGCTGTGTCTCTATCCGTCGTCCCGGTCGCTCCGGCCGGTCGGCCTCGAACAGCAGCAGGTTCTCAGGCCGGACCGCGAGCCGTACCGGATCGTCCGGACGAAGGCGTGCCGCGTCCGCCCGGGGGGCCACCAGCGACACCCGCTGCTCCCCGGTCCCGAGCCGGACGGTGACCTCGACGGCCCGGCCGAGCACCTCGGTCACGTACACGGTCCCGGTCACCTCGTGGCCCTCGCCGTGCAGGGCGATGTCCCGGGGGCGGATGCCGACGAGGACCTCGGTGCCCGCCGGGGCTCCGGCCCGGACCGGCAGCTCCACCCCGCCGTCCGACCGCACCCCGTGCTCCGTCACCACGCCCGGCAGCAGATTGATCCGGGGCCGCCCGAAGGCCCGCGCGACCTCCGTGTCGTACGGCCGGTACCAGATCTCCTCCCGCGTGCCCGTCTGCACGATCCGCCCCTGCCGGATCACCCCGATCCGGTCGCCGAGGGCCAGTGCCTCGACCGAGTCGTGGGTGACGTACAGGGTGGTGGTGTGCTGCACGGCCCCGATCGCCTTCAGCTCGGCCCGCATCTGCTGGCGGAGTTTGGCGTCGAGGTGGGAGAGCGGCTCGTCGAGGAGGAAGGCCCGGGCGGGGCGGACCAGCACCCGGCCGAGGGCGACGCGCTGCCGCTGCCCGTTGGACAGCCGGCCCACGGGCCGGTCCAACAGCCCCGAGATCCCGAGCAGTTCGGCGATCGCGCCGATCCGCTGCCGGGCCTCGGCGGCGGGCAGCCGGTGCCGGGGCGAGCGCAGGGGCGAGGCGAGGTTGTCGTAGGCCGAGCGGTGCGGGTAAAGGGCGTAGCTCTCGAAGCACATCGCCACGCCCCGGTCGTAGGGCTCCACACCCCGCATGTCCCTGCCGTCGAGCACGACCGTGCCGGCGTCGGGCTGTTCGAGCCCGGCGACGGTCTTCAACGTCGTGGTCTTGCCCGCGCCCGACGGGCCGAGCAGGCAGAAGAACTCGCCCTCCCGGACTTCCAGTTCGAGCTCGTCGAGCGCGACGGTCTTCCCGTACCGCTTCCGTATCCCGCTCAGCCGGATCATGACTTCACCGCCCCGAAGGACAGTCCCCGCACCAGATACCGCTGGATCGTCAGCGCCAGCAGCAGCGGCGGTACGACGGACACCAGCGCGGCGGCGGCCGTCAGGTTGTACTTGGGCCGGTCGCCGCCGAGGAAGGACAGCGCGCCCACGGTCACCGTCTGGGCCTCGTTGGAGGTCAGGATCAGCGGGAAGACGAAGTTGTTCCAGGCGAAGATGAACGCCAGCAGGGACACGGCCGCGATGCCCGGCTTGACCAGCGGCAGGGCCACCTTGAAGAAGGCCTGCTTGCGGGTGTAGCCGTCGAGCAGGGCCGCCTGCTCCAGTTCGGGCGTGAGGTCGGCGAAGTACGACCGCATGATCCACACGATCAGCGGCAGGGTGACCAGTTGCAGCACCCACACCATGCCGACGTACGTGTCGAACAGGCCGAGCTTCTGGTACAGCACGAACAGCGGGATAATCACGGTCAGTTCGGGCGCGAAGCGGAACGACAGCAGCGTGAACATCAGGTTCTCCGAGCCCTTGAACCGCCACCGCGCCGAGGCGTACGCCGCCGGCAGCCCGACCACCAGCGACAGCACCACCGCACCGACCGACACCACCAGGCTGTTGACGAAGAACCGCACGAACGGGATGCCCTCGCTGTCGCCGAGGACCGTCCGGTAGCCGTCGAGGGTGGGGGAGAAGGAGAAGTAGGTGGAGAAGAGCTGGTCCGCCGGCTTCAGCGACAGGATCACCATCCAGGCGATCGGGAACAGCGCGAAGACGAAGTAGAGGACGAGGGCGGCGTCGCCCAGCCACCCCAGGACACGTTTCCTCATGTGGTGACCTCCGCGGCCTTGCGCTGGATCTTCCCCAGGTGCTTCACCAGCACCATCGCGGCCAGATACACCACGGCCCACAGCACGATCGTGTAGCTGATCCCGAAGGAGTAGCGCTGGAAGCGGATGGCTTCCAGATACGCCCGGATCTGCAGGACGACGGTCGAGTCACCGGGCCCGCCCTCGGTGAGGGCGTAGATGATGTCGAACACCTTCAGCGAGTCCATGAACCGGAAGATCACCGCCACCAGCACGTACGGCCACAGCATCGGCAGGGTCAGCCGCCGGAACGTGTACCACCACCCCGCGCCGTCCACGGCCGCCGCCTCGAAGGGGGAGGTGGGCAGCGACCGCAGACCGGCGAGGGCGAGGATCGCCACGAACGGCGTGTACACCCACACGTCCACGGCGATCGACGACAGCAGGGCACCCGTCGGGGTGTCCGTCCACTGCACCCCGCCCAGACCGAGGGGCCGCAGCAGGTAGTTGACCACTCCCACCGAGGGCTGGAGCATCAGCTTCCAGATGATCGCGGCGATCACCGGGGCGATCATCAGCGGCAGGATCAGGATCTTCTCCAGCACCCGGCCCACCAGGGTCGAGCGGTGCAGCAGCAGGGCGACGGCCACCCCGAGCACGGTCTCGGCGAGGGCCGCCCCGACCGCGTACAGCACCGTCACCCACGCCGAGTTCCAGAACGCCTCCTGCGTGAAGACGGCTCTGTAGTTCTCCAGCCGCACCATGTCCGGCTGCGGTTTGCTCGCCGAGAAGTCGAACAGCGTGTAGTACAGGCCGAGCCCGAACGGGTAGAGGATCCCGCAGGTCAGCAGCAGTGCGGGCACGATCAGGAGGTACGGACGCAGCGCGAGCCGCATCGCTAACGCACCTTGTCGGCGAGGTCGTCCGCCAGCCCGTCCAGGACGGACTTCGCGTCCTTGCCGCCGTAGATCTCCTGGAGGGCGGCGGCCCAGCTGGTCGTCGCGTCGAAGAACTGCGCCTGCGGGGTGAACTGGATCCTGGTCTGGTCGACGACCGTCTCGAAGGTCTCCAGGAAGCCCGGCAGATGCCGCATCTTGTCCTTGTACGCGGCGTCGTCGGCGACCGACTTGCGCACCGGGTCGATGTGGTTGTGCGTGATCGCGCTCTTGCGCAGGTGCTCCTTGCCGGTCGCCCACTGCAGGAACAGCCAACTGGCGCTCTTCTTCTTGCTCTTGGCGTTCATGCCGAGCGACCAGATCCACATGTTGGTGGCCAGGGACCCGTCGGGCCCCTTCGGGCCGGGGTGGAAGGCGATCTTCCCGGAGGCGGGGCTCGCGCCCTTCACCGCCTGGAAGTAGGCCGCCGTGTCGGCGTCGAACAGCATCCCGGCCTTCTTCGCGCCGAGGTCACTGGAGCACTGGTACCAGGTGTACGACGTCCAGGACGGCGGCCCGCCCCGCTTGACCATGCCGGCCCAGTCCTCCGTGAAGGCGACGGCATCGGAGCTGTTCATGACGGGGGTGAGCTTCCCGCCGTCGACCCTGAAGTCCGTCAGTCCGTTGCGGGCGTACATCGTCATGAAGCCGGGGTGGATGGTGGCCCAGCTCCTGGACCCGCGTACGGCGATCCCGTACATCCCGTCGAAGCCCGCGCCCGGCGCCCGCTGCTTGATGGTGCCCGCGAGTTCGGTCAGTTCCTCGAAGGTCTCGGCCGGCTTCAGGCCCAGCTTCCCGAACACCTCCGTGTTGTAGGCGACGACGTTCGTCTCCCAGCCCCACGGCAGCGCGTACTGCCCGCCCTGCCCCAGTGGTGCGCCCGCCTTCAGCGACCACTGGTCGGCCTGCAGCAGGTTCGGGAAGAAGTCCGCCTGGTCCCACTCGGCGCCCGTCGCCGAGGAGTTGCGCATCCAGGGCCCGAGGTCCTCCAGCCAGCCCGGCGGACCGTACTGCCACACCATGTACGCGCCGAGCATGAACACGTCGTAGGAGGCACGACCGCTGGACAGGTCCACGGTGAGCTTGTCGAAGTAGTTGTCCTCCGGGAAGACGTCGTACTCGACCTTGATGCCGGTCTTCGCGGTGAAGGACTTCAGGTCGGCGATCAACGCGTCCGTGTACGGGTGCTTGTTGAGCAGCGCCTTGACGGTGGTGCCCTTCTCCCGCTTCCAGTCGAAGGAGCCGGTGACGTCGTCCGCGGCGGACCCGTCGCTCTTGCTGTCGTCCCCGCCGAATCCGGCGCCGCAGGCCGTGAGCAGCGGGGCCGCGGCAGCCCCGGCGGCGAGCGCGAGGAAGCGCCGCCGGTCGTGCACGTGCGTGTCCATCCGTACCTCCACGTGGGGGATGGGGCTGGTTAACACGTCGAGTCGACTCGTTAACAGAGGGTGGAACGGCTGAAGTTGGGCGTCAATCCCTCGCGCACGGGAAAATATCGGGGCACAGTGAGAAGTTCACAGATCCGGCTGCGACATCGTGGGAGGTTCCGGATGGCGGACGAGGATGCGGGCTGGCTGGGCGTCGACCTGGGCACGCAGAGCGTCCGCGTGCTGCTCGTCACCGCCGGCGGCAGGGTCCTCGGCAGCGGCTCGGCCCCGCTGACCGGCCGGCGGGACGGAGCGCGGCACGAGCAGGACCCGGAGCAGTGGTGGTCGGCGCTGTGCACGGCGTCCCGCGCGGCACTCGGCTCCGCGCCCGGCGTGCCGGTCGGCGGCCTCGCGGTGTGCGGCACGTCCGGCACGGTCCTGCTCACGGACGGTTCGGGCCGGCCGGTGAGCCCCGCGCTGATGTACGACGACGGCCGTGCGGCAGCCGAGGCCGCGCGAGCCCGGGAGGCGGGTCTCGCGGTCCAGGACACCTGGGCGCTGCCGAAGGCGCTGTGGCTGCTGGGGGAGTACGGCGGCGGGACGAGCGCCGTCCGGGCGGCCGGGCCCGGCGGACGGGCGCCCGCCCCCCGGCACCGCACCACCCCGCGGCTCCGCCTCGCCCACCAGCCCGACCTGGTCATCACCCGCCTCACCGGCGAACCGCCCCCGGCGGACTCCAGCCACGCCCTCAAGACCGGCTACGACCTGCACGCGGAGGCCTGGCCGGAGGCCGCACTGGCGCGACTCGGCGTCCCCGGGGACCTGTTGCCCGACGTCGTACGCCCGGGCACCCGCCTCGGCGAGGTCCGCCCGGACGCCGCCGACGCCACCGGCATCCCCGCCGGCACCCCGGTGCTCGCCGGGATGACGGACGGCTGCGCGGCCCAGATCGCCTCGGGCGCGCTGCGCCCCGGCTCCTGGAACTCGGTGCTCGGCACGACCCTCGTGCTGAAGGGGGCGGCCCGGGACCCGGTCCGGGACCCCACCGGCGTGGTCTACAACCACCGCGCCCCCGACGGCACCTGGCTGCCCGGCGGGGCGTCGAGCGTCGGCGCCGGGGCGCTCACGGCGCACTTCCCGCACGCCGACCCCGCCACGATGGACGAGCGGGCGGCGGCGTTCGAGCCGTCCCGCGCGGTCGCCTACCCGCTGGTCTCGCCGGGGGAGCGGTTCCCGTTCCGGGCGCCGGACGCCACCGCCCTGATCCTCGGTGAACCCGAGGGCGACGCCGGCCGGTGGGCCGCGCTGCTCCAGGGCGTGGGCTTCGCGGAACGCCTGTGCCTGGACTATCTGCACCACCTCGGCGCCCCGCTCGACGGCCCGCTCACCTTCACCGGCGGCGGCGCGCGCAGCCCGTACTGGAACCAGCTCCGCGCCGACATCCTGGCGCGCCCGGCCCGCGTCCCCGAGCAGACCGAACCGGCCCTGGGCATGGCCGCGCTGGCCGCGTACGGGGCGTCGGGGGCGGGTGCCCTCGCGGACGTCGCCGAGCGCATGGTCCACGTCCGGACCGTCCTGGAACCCCGGCCCGGGCGCACGGCGGCCTTCGCCGAGCCGTACGCCCGCCTCGTCCACGCCCTGCGGGAACGCGGCTGGCTGCCCGCCCCCGTGGCCGAACACGCCCTGACCCGTCTGCACCCGGACATGGGGGAGTCATGACCACCACGCTGCTGCTGGCCCGTCACGGACAGACCGTCTGGCACGCCGAGAACCGGTACGCCGGCGTCAGCGACATCGGCCTCACCGACACCGGCCGCGCCCAGTCCGAGGCCCTCGGCCGCTGGGCCGCCGCCCACCCCGTCGACGCGGTCTGGACGTCCCCGCTCTCCCGGGCCGTCGCCACCGCCGAGCCCGCCTGCCGTGCCCTGGGCCTCCTCCCGCGGCGCGAACCCGGCCTCGTCGAATGCGACTTCGGAGTCGTGGAGGGCCGTACGCTCGCCGAGTTCGAGGCCGAGGACCCCGACCGGGCCGCGGCCTTCCGCGCCGACCCCGTCGCCCATCCCTTCCCCGGCGCCGAGGACCCGACGGCGGCGGCGGTCCGCGGCGCCGCCGCCCTGCGCCGCATCACCGGCGCCCACCCCGGCGGACGCGTCCTCGTCGTCGCCCACAACACCCTGCTGCGCCTGGTCCTGTGCACCCTGCTGTCGATCCCGCCCGGGGAGTACCGCCGCGTGTTCCCGCGCCTGCGGAACGCGGCGATCAGCGAACTGCGCATGCACCCCGACGGTTCGGCCGCACTCCTCTCCCTCAACGTGCCCTGCGAGCCGTAGCACGGTGCACGCACGGAAAACCCCCGCGAGTCACGTCCTCGCGAGGGCTTCCCTCAGCATCAAGGTGGCGGAGGTGGGAGGGTCGAAAGCGTTGCGTGAATGCGTTCGGCAGGGCTGAGAACGCGATCTACCATCGGTGTGTACGCGACAGGGGGATGCCGTGGGTCCGGAGATGGCCGAGCTCGCCAGAACGGCGGGAACGACGATGGTGACGCTGATGGCCGGCCAGGCCTGGGAGTCCACCCGCGAGGGAGTTCTCGCCCTGTGGCGGCGCTTCCAGCCCGACCGGGCCGACACCGTGGGCGGTGAGCTCGAGGCCACCCGCGAGGACCTGCTCCTCGCCCGCGAGTCGGGAGACACCGAGACGGAGGCCGAGCTCGCCGCCGAATGGCAGGCGAGGCTGCGCCGGCTCCTGGTCGCCCGGCCCGAGGTCGCCGACGAACTCCGCCGGATCCTCGCCGAGTTGAGTCCCGAGCCCGCCCAGGCACCGGGGGCGATGGACGTCCGGCTGCGCGCCGAGGTCTCCGGCAGTGGCCGGGTCTACCAGGCCGGACGCGACCAGCACATCACCGAGCGATGAGCGAACTCGGCGCCCGCGCCTCGGGCCAGGGGCGGATCTTCCAGACCTCCGGCGACCAGTACATCGAGGAACACCACCATCACTACGACACGGGCGCCGGCGGACCGCTCTTCGCCCGCCAGATCGTGCCCGCTGCGGGAGCCGGGCCGGCCGCTCCCGACTCCGTGCGGATGCCGCTGGTCGGCCGGGCGCCGGGCATCCTGCGCAACCGGGAGGAACTCCGCGCGGCACTCGGCGCGGCCGTCGCCGGCCCGGGCGGCGAGGTGCACGTCGTGCACGGCATGGGCGGCTGCGGCAAGACCGCGCTGGCGCACTGGCTGTTCAACGAGGCGGTACGCGAGCACGGCCGCGTCGGCTTCTGGGTCAACGCCTCCGAGCTGATGTCCCTGCGCGCCGGGATGCTGGCGGTGGCGGGGGACCGCGGCGCGGCGCCCGGCGAGCTCGCCGCCGCGGCAGCGGGGCAGCGCGCCGCCGCCGACCTCGTCTGGCACTACCTCGACCGCTCCGCCGACCCCTGGCTTCTCGTCCTCGACAACGCCGACGACCCGACGGTCCTGGAGGGCGGTGCGTGGCTCCGCTCCAGCGATCGCGGCACGGTGCTGGTCACGACCCGGCACGCCACGTCGCCGCTGTGGCGGGCACCGGGCGTGCACCGGCACGCGCTGGGTGTCCTGCCGCTGGAGGAGGCGGCCCGGGTGCTGTGCGACCTGGCGCCCGACGCGGGTGACCTGGAGTCAGCGCGGAAGGTCGCCGAGCGCCTGGGCCGCCTGCCGCTCGCTCTCACGCTCGCCGGGTCCCATCTCGCCCACCAACTTCTGGAGTCGTGGTCCATGGACGAGTACGCCCGCAAGCTCGGCGAGGAGTCGACCACGATCGTCGACCGGGGCGCGTCCGGCCGCGGTGGCGGCCAGTCCCGTCGGCTGGTCGGCCGGACCTGGCAGCTGTCGCTGGACACGCTGGCGGAGCAGGGGCTGCCCGAGGCGACGACACTGCTCCGGTTGCTGTCGTTCCTGGCCGCGGATCCCGTGCCGTTGAGCGTGCTGGCGCCGGTGGCCCGGGGAGAGGTGACGCTCGCCGGACTGGAACCCGCCCTGCGGGCCGAACAGTTGGAGCCGGCCCTGAGGGGGCTGATCGACCACTCGCTGGCCGAACTGGTCGAGGTGGACGGGACGCGCTGCGTGCGGGCCCACGGGGTGCTGCTCGACAGCGTGGCCGAGGGAGTGCCGCAGGACCGGCGGGCGATCGTCGCGGACTCGGCGGCCGCGCTCCTGGAGGCCGCGCTGCCCGACGAGGGTTCCGGCTCTCCCGAGACGCGCAGCCGGCTCGCGCTGCTGGCACCGCACGCCACGCGACTGCTCGCGGTGGCCGGGGACGAACGAACCGCGACCCTCGCGGTGCGGGTCCTGGGGCAGGTCTACGAGTCGGGGGACTACGCGGCGGCGCTGGCGCTCGCACCCTCGGTCGTCCAAGCCGTCCAGGGCACCCTGGGTCCTGGGCACAGGCTGGTCCTGGGGGCCCGGCACCTGCGGGGAACGGCGTTGTTCCGGATGGGGCGGTTCGCCGAGGCCGAGGCCTCGCACCGCGAGGTGCTGGAACGCCGGGAGGCTCTGTTCGGCGCCGATGACGTGGACACGCTCCACAGCTGTGCCGCGTTGTCCCAGTCGCTCGACCTGCTCGACCGGGACGAGGAGGCCGAGAGCTGGGGGAGGCGGGCGCTCGACGGCTACCGCCGGATGCTGGGCGAGGAGAGCGCGGAGGCGCTGTTCATCTGGTGCGGCCTGATCGAGATCCTGCCCCAGCTCGGCAAGGAAAGGGAGTTCACAAAGGAGGGGCCCGCACTCGTCGCGGCCTGTGAGCGTGCCCTCGGACCGGACCACCCCACGACGGTGCTGGCCCGGCACGACTACGCCGGCGGCCTGTTCGAGTTCGGCCGCCATGAAGAGGCCGAACCCCTGGCGCGCCGGGTGCTGGCCGACCGGTACCGGCTCCAGGGCCCGGACCACCCCCTCACCTTGTCGGCCACCTCCCTCACCGCCCGGATCGCCCACGGTCTGGGCAGGATCGACGAAGCCATCGGGATCATGAAGGAGTTGTCCGAACGCCGGGCGCGGGTGCTGGGCCACGAGCACCCGTTCGCCGCCGCTGACCGGGCCTGGGTCGCCGGCTGGCAGGAGGAGGCCCGGGGCTGATCAGCCCTTGGTGGCACGCGCCTTCTGCCACCCGTACCCGACCGCCGCCAGGACCAGGACCATCCCGCCCGTCGAGTACAGCTGCACCCGCGTGTCGGGCTGGCGGGCCATCAGGACGAAGACCGTGGCCATGCCGGCCAGCGCGACCCACGTCAGCCATGGGAACGCCCACATCCGCACGACCAGCTTCACAGGCGCCTCCCGCTCCAGGCGCCGCCGCAGCCGCAGTTGCGAGACGGCGATGAAGATCCAGACGACCAGGATCACCGCGCCGATCATGTTCAGCAGCCAGGAGAAGACGTCGTTGGGCCGCCAGTAGCTCAGCAGCACGCACAGGAATCCGAAGACGGAGGAGGCGAGGACGGCGATCCGCGGCACCCCGCCCGAGACCCGGCCCAGCACCTTCGGGCCCTGGCCGCGCCCCACCAGCGAGTAGGCGATGCGCGAGGCACCGTAGATGTTGGCGTTCATGGCGGACAGCAGGGCCACCAGCACGACCACGTTCATCAGCTGGCCGGCGCCCGGGATGCCCAGCTCGTCGAGGGCGGCCACGTACGGGCCCTTCTCGACGACCTCCTTGGAGTCCCAGGGGACGAGCGTGACGATGACCGCCATCGAGCCGACGTAGAACAGCGCGATCCGCCACATCGCCGTACGGACCGCGCCCGCCACGCCCTTGACGGGGTTCTCCGACTCGGCCGCCGCGATGGTGACCGTCTCCAGCCCCCCGTAGGCGAAGACCGAGGCGAGCAGGCCGATGACCAGGCCCTCGCCGCCGTTGGGGAGGAAGTCGGTGAGGTGCGAGGCGCCAGGGGAGTCCGTGCCCGGCAGGATGCCGAGGATCGCCAGGACGCCGAGCACCAGGAACAGGGTGATCGCGCCGACCTTCAGGGCCGCGAACCAGAACTCGAACTCGCCGAAGTTCTTCACGGCCGCGAGGTTCGTACCGCAGAACACGACCATGAACAGCGCCACCCACGCCCACTCCGGCGTGCCCGGCAGCCAGCCGCTCACGATCTCCGCGGCACCGATGCCCTCCAGGCCGACGGCCGTGCACAGCAGCACCCAGAAGGACCATCCGGCGGTGAAACCGGCCCAGGGGCCGATCGCCCTCTCCGCGTGCGCCGAGAACGAACCCGACGACGGATACGCGGCCGACATCTCGCCGAGCATCCGCATCACCAGCATCACGAGGAGGCCGGAGAGGGCGTAGGCGACCACGATCGACGGACCGGCGGCGGCGATGCCCGCGCCGGAACCGACGAACAGGCCGGCGCCGATCACGCCGCCGAGCGCGATCATCGACAGGTGGCGCTGCTTCAGGCCGTGGGAGAGCAAGACATCGTCCCTGCTGGGTGTCTCCGTGGTGGTGCTGCTGGGCATGGGCGCGGCTCGTCCAATGCGTGAGAGGCGTGCGAGGGCAAAAACGCCGCCAGTCTCGGACGCCTCCCCGGGAAACGGAGAGGCGTCCCACCATCCGGACTGCCGCGTCGCTCTTCGTGACTGCCCGGCGACCGACGTGTACACGTAGTGCTTGCGGGACTCGTCCGGCGACAGGCCCGTGATCCGCTGCGCGAAACCGCCGATGAACCAACTGGGCGCGCTGGGCGGCCTGCACCTCGTCGACGTCCTCGTCGGGCACGGCGGTAGGCGGCCTGCGAATCTTCCTGGAGGCCGGTCCGAGACATAGCGACGCGACGAGAAGTACCGGACCTGCGCAACCATGTCCGCGACGCCGGCGAAACGGCCCGGAGCTGCCCGGACAGTGACCGACGGGTGAGACGAGGGACGCGGCGCCCCCCTTTGTTCGAAGCCGACCAACTGCCGGTCCATGCCTTTGTCGAGCGCTGACGGTGATCGGGATGAGGGCGCTGGGATAGCGTCACAGTGTCCTGACCGGCCCTCACTCCCGCGGAGTCCCCATGAGCACCGCTGCCGCCACACCCGCCCGCACCGGACAGGTCCTCGCCGACCTGCTCCCCGCCTCCCGGGTACGGGACGCGGCCCTCGTGCTCGGCGGCGCCGCGCTCACCGGCCTCGCCGCGCAGCTCTCGGTGCCCGTGCCCGGTTCCCCGGTGCCGGTGACCGGCCAGACCTTCGCCGCGCTGCTCGTCGGCACCTCCCTCGGTGCCGGGCGCGGTTTCCTCGCGCTGGCGCTGTACGCCGTGGCGGGCCTCGCCGGTGTGCCGTGGTTCGCGAGCGGCACCTCCGGCGTCGCCCCCTCGTTCGGCTACATCCTCGGCATGATCCTCGCCGCCACGGTGGTGGGCGCCCTGGCCCGCCGCGGCGCCGACCGCTCGGTGCTGCGCACGGCGGGCACGATGCTGGTGGGCGAGGCGATCATCTACGCCGTCGGTGTGCCCTACCTGGCCCTCGCCACCGGCATGTCCGCCACCGCCGCGATCGCGGCCGGCCTCACGCCGTTCCTGATCGGCGACGCGCTGAAGGCGGCGCTGGCGATGGGGGCGCTGCCGACGGCGTGGAAGTTCGCCGACAAGCGCTGAGGCCGTAGCACGTAGCCGTCGTACGCAACGGAGAGGCTCGCCGGGGAGGGAAAACCTCGGCGAGCCTCTCCTGCTGTGTGCGCGTCAGCCGGCCTGCTCAGACCTCCTGCCGCACCGGCCGCCGCCGCTGGGACCACCACATCCCGGCCGCGCCCGCCGCGAGCAGCGACGCACCGGCCGCGCCCAGCGGCAGCAGAGCACGCGCCGGACCGGTCTTCGGCAACTCCTTGCCGCCAGGTGAGTCCGGCTTGCCGGGGGAGACCGGCTTGTTGTCGGTGCCGAGCAGCAGCGGCGTCGCCGGTGCGTCCGGCGACGGATTCGTCGTGCCGAACGGCACCGGGCCCTGCTGCCAGAGCGTCTTCTTCCCGTCGCCCGTCTGCACGGACAGACAGATCTTCCCGGCTTTGCCCAGGTCGTACGTCGCGTCGACGGCGTACGACGTCGACTCACCGGCCGCGAGATTGCCGACGGGGCAGCGGAAACCGCTGTTCGAACCCTCCGGAAGATTCATCTCCGCAATCCGGGAACACCCCTGGACGCTCTTGACGGTGAGCCCGTCGAAACCGACGACCAAAAGGAGGACCTTCCCGCTGTACTTGTTCCCGTCGTTCTTCACCGTGGCGGTAAGCGCTGTCCTTCCCGATCCGTTGTCGACCGATATCTTCTCGGGCAGCCGCGTGGTCAGCTTCACCCCCGCCGGTGCCTCGTCAACGACCTTTCCTCCCTTGCTGCTCCCGGGCCCTTCGTCTTCCGCTCCGGCCGTTCCGGAAAGGATCACCACGGCCGAGAAGGATGCTGCCACCAGCGATCCCGCGACCGCCGCCGTCCGACGAGAACTCATGTTCGCCCCCCCCTTTGCGTCCCCCTGAACTGCCCTGGCCTGCACCAGAATTCGCAGTACTGAAAGAGCTACCACAATATTTCCCGGCACTATCCTGGTACGGCACGAAGTGTGACCGTTGTGTCGGGTAATGCGAACGTGGGCGGTGTTCCAGGGGCATTGGTGACGGGGCGTTATCGGCTGGTCGAATGTATCGGCAACGTCGTACACCACCCACCACCGGCGGCGTGCCCTCACCCACCGTCGAAGGCACATCCAGGCCGCGGAGCCTGCCGCCGGGCGTGCCGGCTTCACGGTGCTGCGATCGGCAACGGAAAAGCCCCCCGTTCACGACGAACGGGGGGCACCGGCGAAGGGCCGGGGGTCGGTCAGTCGACGGAGACCTCGTCGGCGGCGGCCCGCCGTCCCCCGAGGACCTTCTCCTTCACGAAGGCGACGACGAGGACGAGCGCCGCGACGAGCAGCGACAGCAGCATGGTCTCGCGCCCGTCGTGCTCGGTGTCGGTGAGCATGTACCCGAGGATGAACACGATCAGGGCGGCCGTCGCCCAGGTCAGGTACGGGTACAGCCACATCTTCACGACGAGCTTCTCGGGCGCCTCGGCCTGGATGATCTTCCGCATCCGCAGCTGGGAGAAGCAGATCACCAGCCACACGAACAGGGCGACGGCGCCACTGGAGTTGACGAGGAAGAGGAAGACGGAGTCCGGGAACTTGTAGTTGAAGAACACGGCGACGAATCCGAACGCGACGGACGCGAGGATCGCCGTGCGCGGCACGCCGTTGGCGGTCGTCCGGGCGAAGCCCTTCGGCGCGTCACCGCGCTGGCCGAGCGAGAAGGCCATGCGGGAGGCGGTGTAGAGGCCGGAGTTGAGACAGGACAGTACCGAGGTCAGCACGATGAAGTTCATGATCTGACCGGCGTGCGGAATACCGAGGGAGTTGAGCGCGGCGACGTAGGAGCCGTCGTCGGCGATGGACTTGCTGTCCCACGGCAGCAGGGACACCACGACGAAGATCGAGCCGAGGTAGAACACGGCGACACGCCAGATGATGCTGTTGGTGGCCTTGGTGACGGCCTGCTGCGGGTTCTCGGACTCGCCGGCGGCCAGGGTGGCGATCTCGCTGCCCATGAAGGAGAAGACGACGAGCAGCACACCGGTGAGGATCGCCCCGGCACCGTGCGGCAGGAAGCCGCCGTGCTCGGTGAGGTTGCTCAGCCCGGCCTGCTCACTGTCCACACCCGGCAGGATCCCGAACACGGCCAGCCCGCCGATGACGATGAACGCGGCGATCGCGACCACCTTGATCCCGGCGAACCAGAACTCGAACTCTCCGTACGACCCGACGGAGACGAGGTTGGTGGCGGTGAGCACCAGCATCACGATCAGGGCCCAGGCCCACTGCGGCACGGCCGGTATCCACCCCTCGAGGATCACCGCACCGGCGGTCGCCTCGACGGCCAGCACGACCACCCAGAAGAACCAGTACAGCCAGCCGATGGAGAAACCGGCCCAGGACCCGAGTGCGCGGTCGGCGTGCGCGGAGAAGGAACCCGACGTCGGGTTGGCCGCCGACATCTCACCGAGCATCCGCATGACCAGCACGACGAGCGTGCCGACGAGGGCGTACGACAGCAGGATGCCGGGCCCGGCGGTGGCGATACCGGAGCTGGACCCGACGAACAGGCCCGCCCCGATGACGCCACCGATGGCGATCATGGACAGATGCCGGCTCTTGAGCCCGGCCTGGAGCCCGGAGCCGTCACCGGGCTCTGCGGGCCCTCCGGGTTCGCTTCCTGTCGTCTTCAGAGTCGGCTGCGAAGTCATGGAACGGATTTCCTTTGCGCCGGGGAGCTGTTCGCTCGTACGAGCGGTGTACGAGCCGGTCCAGTGAATCGGAGGCGAACAAATAGGAGAACCTTTGAATCCAGATTGTTACTTGAGGTTTTCCTGAGCTTCTGTAATCCGGCTCACACTCACGTCAGGTTTTCGTGAGCGACACCCCGCGCGCCTGCCCCGAAACACCCGTGTCACACTCGACCCATGCGCGTGTACCTCGGCTCGGACCATGCGGGCTACGAACTCAAGAACCACCTCGTCGAGTGGCTGAAGAAGGCGGGTCACGACCCCGTCGACTGCGGGCCGCACATCTACGACGCCCAGGACGACTACCCGCCCTTCTGCCTCCGCGCCGCGGAGCGGACGGCCGCGGACCCCGACGCCCTCGGCATCGTCATCGGCGGCTCCGGCAACGGCGAGCAGATCGCCGCGAACAAGGTCAAGGGCGTCCGCGCGGCCCTCGCCTGGAGCGAGGAGACGGCGGCCCTGGGCCGCCAGCACAACAACGCCAACGTCGTCGCGGTGGGCGCGCGCATGCACGCGCAGGACGAGGCGACGGCGTTCATCGAGACGTTCCTCAACACGCCGTTCTCCGGTGACGAACGTCACATCCGCCGAATCGACATGCTCAACGCATACGAGTCAACGGGCGACCTCCCGCCCATCCCACCCCACCACCCCCAGCAGTAATCCCCCCAGCCCCTGCCCAAGCCCTGCGACCAGGCGCCCACCCCGAACTCCGACCCCCCGGAAACAGGCCTCCGGGGACTCCAGCACCGGAGCCGGGGGCGGGGCCCGGCGTCTGAACGGACGTGGGGGTAGGGGGCCGTGCGTGAGCGGGAGTGAGGGTAGGGCGCCGAGCGTCCGAGCCGACGTGGAGGTGCGGCGCCGAGCGTCCCAACCGACGTGGGGGTAGGGCGCCGAGCGTCTGAGCTCTCGGGGGTACGGCGCCCGGGCCGACCACTGCCGTCAGGTCCCGGCCCACCACAGCCGTTCCGAGGGTCCGGCCACACCACGGCTGTTCCGGGGGCGCGGCCCCACCACGGCCGTTCCGCGCAAACGGGCCCGACGTGCATCCGGGCCTGTGTGGGGGCGAGGGGCGCAGCCCCCTTGTGGGGTGCAGGGGACGCAGTCCCCGCCGGGGTCCGGGGCGGAGCCCCGGGTCCTTTCGACTCCAGCCTCTTGAGGAACTGCGTCGGGTGGGTGGGTGGGAAAGTTCCCCCCGGGGTCCGGGGCGGAGCCCCGAGGCTTTTCGACTCCAGCCCCTTGAGGAACTTCGACCTCAGCCCCTTGAGGAACTGCGTCGGGAAACCGGGTGAGAAGGCAAGGCGACAATCACAGGAGGCACTCGTACCCATGCCAGAAGGCCACACCATCCACCGCCTGGCCCACGACTACGCCACCGCCTTCCTCCGCACAACCCCCCGCATCACCAGCCCCCAGGGCAAGTTCACCGCCGCCGCCACCCTCCTCACCGGCAGGGAACTCACCCACACCGAAGCCCACGGCAAACACCTCTTCCTCGGCTTCCGCGACACCGACTGGATCCACATCCACCTCGGCCTCTTCGGCAAGGTCACCTTCACCCGCACCCCCACCCCCGCGCCCCCACCCACCGACACGATCCGCCTCCGCCTCGCCGACGACACCACCTGCGTCGACCTCCGCGGCCCCACCACCTGCGCCCTCATTACACCCCCGGAGAAGCAGGCGATACACGACCGCCTCGGCCCTGACCCCCTCCGCGACGACGCCGACCCGGACACCGCGTACCGCCGTATCTCCCGCAGCCGTACGACCATCGCCGCCCTCCTCATGGACCAGAAGGTCATCGCCGGCGTCGGAAACGTCTACCGCGCGGAGGTCCTCTTCCGGCACCGCGTCGACCCGTACCGCCCCGGCAAGGACATCACCCCACCCGAGTGGCACGCGCTCTGGACCGACCTGGTCGAGCTCATGCACGAGGGCGTCCGCACCAACCGCATCGACACGGTCCGCCCGGAACACACCCCGGAGGCGATGGGCCGCCCACCCCGGCTGGACGACCACGGCGGCGAGGTGTACGTGTACCGCAGGGCCGCCCAGCCCTGCCACATCTGCGGCGGCGAGATCCGCACCGCCGATCTCGCCGCCCGCAACCTCTTCTGGTGCCCGACCTGCCAACGCCCGTGAAAAACGAGGTCCTTGAACCCCGCCCTCAGAACCCGTGCGGCAACCACGGCGCCGCCATCCCGCCGCTCCCGAACCCCAGTGACGCCTCCGCCAGCGCCCCCGGCCGCACCTCCCGCACACGCCCCGCCGCCCCCAGCGCCCCGAGGCTCACCCCACCGAGATACGCCGCCCCCAACTCCCGTACGGA
Organism: Streptomyces sp. NPDC007991; assembly: GCF_042958445.1. NCBI lineage: Bacteria > Bacillati > Actinomycetota > Actinomycetes > Kitasatosporales > Streptomycetaceae > Streptomyces > Streptomyces sp. NPDC007991. Next base: position 622,494 of record NZ_JBIBJD010000002.1, on the reverse strand, counting down.
CAGCGCGACATCCGCCGCATCCGCCGTACGCTCACAGGACGCCCCCTTCGCATCCCCGCTGAGCCGCCAACGCCCGGCGTTCCAGGGACAGAACGCGTCCTCCACCTCGAACACCACGTCCACCGGCGTCTGATACGTCCGCGCCTCCAGCGCGGCCCCGACCTCCACCAGCCGTACGTACAGCGAATCCCGCAACCGCGGCTGACACCGCCGTATGTCGGACACCATGTACTTCCACGCGTCGTCGACCGGCCGCCCCCGCATCACCAGCGTCGACGTCAGGTCGATACCGAACAGGAACCGCAGCAGCGCCGCGTCCGCCGCGGGATCCAGCGCGGCCGAGTTCTCCAGCGTCACCGTGCCGTTGGCGCCGGTGTACTCCCAGCCCGGCTTGACGCGGTACCGCGCGTACCCGACCGCCTCCCCGTCCCGCTCGGCGAGGACGCACTGCAGCGGCGACGCCCCGTTCCGCCCGCTCTCCGGATCGAGTATCCCGACCCGCTCCCAGCCGGGCTGCCGCGCCAGCATCCCCGGACGCGACGGCACCAGCCGCGCGTACACGGCCTCGCACACGTCGACGACCTCGGCGGGATCGGCGTAGCGCAGGCGTACGTCGTCCGTGCCCGCCGGCAGCGAGGCCAGCCGGACCCGGCTCGTGTCGATCTCCGCGTTCAACTGGAAGCTGGCCGCGCCGTATCCGAACCGGCCGTAGATCGCCGGCTCGGAGGCCGTGAGCACGGCCAGCGGCTCACCCCAGGAACGGACGTCTTCCAGCTGACGCCGCATCATCGACGTCAGGACACCGCGCCGGCGGTGCGTGGCCGCCACGCTCACCATCGTGACGCCCGCGGCCGGCACCGAGGCCCCGCCGGGCACGGTGACCCGGAAGGAGAACGCCCCCGCCGTCCCCACACAGGCGTCCCCGTCCCACACACCGAGCGAGCGGTCGCACTCGGTCAGCGAGTCCCACAACTCCCGCTCCTCGGCGGGCTCGGGCACTCCGCCGAAGGCGCGGACGAGGGTGTCGTACCACTTGTCCCAGTCGTCCCGCCGAAGCACCCGCAGGCTCGCCGCGGAGCCGGTCGTGTCAGTCACCATGTCCCATGCCTACCAGGGCAATGCGGGGCGAGCGAGGGAATTTCCCCCGGCCGCAGACAGGCACCGCCCTGTGAAGTTCACTGAAGTTCACTGTGAAGTCGGCGCTCGGACGGGGGACAAGTAGGACCTCCCGTGCCAAGTGGCCGGTCCGATGGATAGGGTCCCGAACTAATGGCAGCAGGACGAGAGCGGCGCGCGGAAGCCGAGACGTTCACGGCCCGGTTGAAGAAGCAGTGGCACCGGGTCCTCGTCGGCGTGCGCCGAGCCGCCGTGGACTACTTCCGCGGCGACGGCTCGGACTGGATCGCCCTGGCCGGCCTGCTCCTGATGGTTCCGGTGATCGCGGCGGCGACGCTGGCGAACTCGGTGTGGTTCTCGCCCGCCGCGCTGGTCCTGCCGGTCGTCGTGGGCGGCCTGGTGCTACGTCCGGCGAGCCTGCTCGGCCTGTACGCGGCGGCGGCCACGGCACTGATCGTGGAGTCGGTGCGGCTCGGTCCCTACACGGAAGGCCCGTCCAGGGTCAGCCCAGGTGTGGTGCTCGTGGTCGCGGCCTGCGGTTTCTTCGGGCTGCTGCTGGCCCAGTTCCGCAGCCGGGTCGGCGTGCCCTGGCGGCGCGGCGGCACCATGCTGTTCGACCTGCGCGAACGCATCCGGGTGCAGAGCAAGCTGCCCCCGCTGCCGGACGGCTGGCACCGGGAGATGGCGCTGCGCCCGGCGGGCGGCCAGTCCTTCTCGGGCGACTTCGTGGTGGCGGCGCGCACCAACGGCGGCCGCACACTGGAGGTCGTCCTCACCGACGTCTCCGGCAAGGGCATGGACGCGGGCTCCCGCGCGCTGCTCCTGTCCGGCGCGTTCGGCGGCCTCCTGGGCTCCCTGCCGCCGCACGCGTTCCTCCCGGCCGCGAACGGCTATCTGCTCCGCCAGGACTGGGACGAGGGGTTCGCGACCTCCATCCATCTGGTCCTCGACCTGGACTCCGGCGACTACGAGCTCTACTCCGCCGGCCACCCGCCGGGCCTCCAGCTCAGCGCCGGCAGCGGCCGCTGGGAGGAGAAGACGGCCGAGGGCCCGCTCCTCGGCGTGTACGACGGCGCCCAGTTCGACCCGGTGAAGGGCACGCTCCGCCCGGGCGACGTGCTGATGCTGTTCACGGACGGCCTGGTGGAGACCTCCGACCGCGACATCGTCGAGGGCATCGACCGCCTCACCGGCGAGGCCGACAGGTACGTGGCGGGCGGTTTCCACGGCGCGGCCTGGCACCTCATCGAGGCGGTGGCCAAGGACGTCAACGACGACCGGGCGCTGCTGCTGATCTGCCGGGAGGGCCCGACGGCCGCCGCGGCCCGCTGACGTGCGCTGCTCCAGATGCACACTGGTGCCGTGACCGAGACACCCCGCACCCCGCTGACCCTGGCCCAGGTCGAGGCCACCGCCCGCGCCGCGCACGCCGGTCAGACCGACAAGGCCGGACGGCCCTACGCCGAGCACCTCCAGGCCGTCGCGGAGGGCGTACGGGCGCGGGGCGGTGACGAGGAGCAGATCGCGGCGGCCTGGCTGCACGACGCCGTCGAGGACCACGCGCTCTCGCCCGGGTGGCTGCGCGAGGCCGCGCTGAGCAGCCGTACCAAGGACATCGTCCTCGCGCTCACCAAGCGGGCCGGGGAGCCGCCCGAGGCGTACGCCGCCCGCATCCTCGCCACGCCCGGCGCGCTGCTGGTGAAGGAGTCGGACCTGGCGCACAACGCGGACCCCGCCCGCCTCGCGGTCCTCGACGAGGCCACCCGGAAACGACTGACCGAGAAGTACACGCGGATGCGCGCACTTCTCGGTCTTGTCGGATGAACTCGGGGATGGGCGTCAGGCGTTGACCTTCTCGCGCTCGCGCTCGCGCCGCTCGGCGCCCTGGCGCTCACGGGCGGCCTCGGCCGCGTCCCGCTTGAAGGCCCACTCCATCGCCGGCTCCATCGCGAACCGGAAGACCCGCCGCACCGGCTTGGTGCACAGCACCGTCACGACGGCGGCCGCGGCGACGGTCACGGCGATCTCACCGAGCGGCCGGTGCATCCACGCCGGCTCGAACCAGCCCTGGTAGTCACCGGCCTTCACCAGGAAGCCGTGCAGCAGGTAGCCGTAGAGCGTGCCGGCGCCGAGCGCGGTGAACCACATGTGACGGCGCGGCACCCAGGCGAAGAAGCAGGCGGTCAGCACCAGCGAGCAGCCGAACATCGCGAGCACCATGACCGGGCCGGTCCACCACGGCGCGCCCAGCTCCTGGGCGGCGTCCCGGTGGTAGAACCACGCGGTGTTCATCCGCGGCACGGCCCACCAGCTGAAGGCCAGCGCGGCGGCGAACACGGGCACCGAGGCGATCCGCACGGAACGCCGGCGCACCATGTGGAAGTGCTCGGGCTTCATCACCAGGCCCAGCACGAAGAACGGCAGGAACTGCAGGACCCGCTGGAGGTCGAGGTCGTCGCCGATCTCCGGGCTGACGGTCGCCAGCATCGCGAGGCCGAGCGCGAGCGGCAGTGGCCAGCGCGCCATCTTCCAGATGGGGGTGGTCAGCCGCCAGATGAACAGCGCGACCAGGAACCAGGTCAGGTACCAGGGGTCGAGGAGGCTGATCTCCTGGTGCGGATCGTTGTCGATGAACCGCTTGAAGAGCGGGTAGGCCGTCTCGAAGATGATGTACGGCACGGCCACGCCGGTGATGAGGCGCTTGAGCCGGTCGGGCCGCATGTCGAAACTGCGCGAGAAGTAGCCGGAGATGATGATGAAGGCCGGCATGTGGAACGCGTAGACGACCTGGTACGCGGCCTCGAGTATCCGGCTGTCGCCCTTGAGCGGCTCCCAGGCGTGGCCCATGGCGACCAGCACGATCGCGAGGTACTTGGCGTTGTCGAAGAACGCGTCGCGCTGCTTGCCGTTCTGCTTCTTCTGGGGGCTCTGCGGCGCGCGCGGGCTCGGCACTCCGTCGGCAGAGGACTGTGCCGGGGGAAGTGGCGCCCTGCGGTCGCCGTTCGGTCGCAGCGAGTTCGTCACAGACCCTCCCACCAGGAGCTCGGGGAGACGATCCGGGACCTCGCTGCGCTTGCGGGGGACGAGGCAGCGTGGAACATCTGAGGCACCCTAGCGTTCCCTGCGGCTATTCGTAAAACGCCGGATGTGAATCCTGGCTATTCACTGTGGGTACCCCGGATTTCGGGCAGTTGACGTCCTTGCGGGAGTGATGGTCAACACATCAAGGGATGGTGGGCTGTGCTCCTCGCGCCCGCCCTGCTTGTCCTGACACTTCCGGACTAAGCGGCGCATAAGACCAGCAGGCGACTCCGGCGGAATGTCCACTTCCGTGCCTCTCCGGAGCCTGCCCGCAGGGCCGTTGAGGAACTTGCGGGGGCAATTCGAATTACCTGCGAACGCATTGTGTGGACACGGAAACGATCCGGTCGAATTCACTGCGAGGGTGGTGCGTCGAAATCCCGTACGAGTCCCCGCCGTTCGGCCCCTGGCCCCGGGCGCCGCACACCGGTCCCGACACGAGTGAGGTGGTCGATGCCTCACGACCCGCATAGCCCGGCCGGGTTGGTGGCACGATGGTTCTGGCGGGGTGCGCGGGGTCGCGTCCCCGGGCCGGGAGAGCGGACCGACCGAGGGTGTGATCAGTTGTGGCCATTTCACTGTCTGTGGTGCTGCTGTTGGCGATCATCCTTGTGGTGTTGCTGAGAGGGGGATCCATCAAGGCAGGGCCCGCGATCGTGGCGATCCTCTTCGGCTTCTTCCTCGCCTCGACCGGCATGGCCCCCCCCATCCAGCGATTCCTCAACTCGATAGCGGAGACCATCAACTCCATCAGCTTCTGACCCGCGGTGCGTCCGGAGGCGTTCCTCCCGACCAGGGGACAGTGCGTGACGGGGGGCGTACGGGGATGGCGCTGCGCGACGTGGACCCGTCGGATGTGGGCGGCTACCGCATCGAGGACCGCCTCGGCTCCGGCGGCATCGGTGTGATCTACGCCGGCCCCTCGCGCCCAAGGTCGTGCACGGCCAGTACGCCGACGACGAAGAGTTCCGCGCCCGTTTCCGCCGCGAGGTGGCCGCCGCCCGCAAGGTCGGCGGATCCTTCACGGCCCCCGTCGCGGACGCGGACGCCGACGCGCCACGCTCCAGGATTCCACGCCCTCCATACCAGGCGCAGCGCCTCAGCCCCCACTTTCACGAGCACGGCCGCTCCCGCTGCCCCGCCCGCGCGGACTCACCGCCGTCCTGGCCGAGGCGCTGCGCGACATGCACTCGCGCCGGAGTCGTCCACCGCGATCTGCAGCCGGCCGACGTGATGCTCGCCGACGACGACGGCATCTCTCCGCGCCGCCGAGTCCGCCACCTCCGACGTCCTCATCCGGACGAGTTCGCGTCCCCCAGGACGTCGGGCAGATCGCCGACGTCTTCTCCCTCGGCTCCGTCCTGACCCAGGCTGCCACCCGCCGCTCCCCTTCCACAGCCCGAGCCCCTACGAGACGGCTCCGCGGGTCGCCGAGGGCGAGCCGGAGCTCTCCGGCGTACCGAACGAACCCCACCGCGCACGACCCGCTCACCCTGCTCCGCGACGGCAGCGCCTCCGCCGGCCATCCCCGGCCCGACGCGGCGGGCGCCGAGCAGGACGAAGGGCATCCCCACCGCCCCGGCAGAGCCCGGACGGAGCGAGACGAACGGCCGCACGCCCCGCCCGCGACGCCAACGCCGCCGTCTACGCCGACCTCCGCTCCCGCCCCCGACGGCCGCCGCAAACGCCGCCTGCTGCTGATCTCCACCGCCCTGACCGCCGTACTCGCCGCAGTGGTCGTCACCACCGTCGTCCGCACGGGCGACGGCGACCCCACCCCTCCTCCACCGCCTCGTGGACTGGTGTGCGCCGGTGCCCAGATCATGGCGACCCGCTGCGATCTCGCCGGGGGCCGCAACACCTGGTCCCGGTTCGTCGACCCCACGGCTCCGGACGGCCTGTCCGCGGCCGAGGGCGCGATCATCGGCACGGACCACGGCCGCGGCTACGCCTGCCAGGCGGACGAGCGACAGCCGGCGGGCGGCGCCGGCCCGCTGTTCACCCACACGGTCGCCACCTGGCCGCCGACACCGGCGAGGTCCGCTGGAAGCGCCCGAAGCCCAAGGTCGCGGACGACTGCCGACTGCGCGTCGCGGCCAGGCGCGCCTACCTGGTCCACGGAACCGTCTCCTTCACCCGCACCGGCGGCGGCGTCAGCGCGGTCTCGCCGCACACGGGCCGGACCCTGTGAACCCGCGCACCCGCGGGACCGCCTCGCGAACACCGAAGGCCCGGACAGAGGAGAACCTCTCGTCCGGGCCTTCGGCCTGAAGAGCGGGCGACGGGAATCGAACCCGCGTAGCTAGTTTGGAAGACTAGGGCTCTACCATTGAGCTACGCCCGCACAGCGCGCGCCGCAGGTCGGGGGACCGCGGCACTGAAGGCATCGTAGCGGGTCGGGCCCGTCCGTCGCACACCGCATTCCCGCCCAGGCCGACGCGGCACGGACCCCGGTGGAAATGCGGCGGCCACGCCGCCTGGCGGCATGTACCCTACGTGTCGCACCAGACGGGGTGTGGCGCAGCTTGGTAGCGCGTCCGCTTTGGGAGCGGAAGGCCGTGGGTTCAAATCCCGCCACCCCGACCAGCCATCCGGTCACCTCGCGTGATCGTCTCCTGAATCACTCGCGTGATCGCCTTTTGGGCGGTGTAGTCGCTGCCGTTACTATGCAAGCTGCACGCCCGTGTGTCTCATCGTCTGAAGTCCTCCGGGCGGCGAAATCCGCCGGGCCGCTCTGGCACCGGCAGAACCCAAGAAGTCAGCCACAAGGAGACCGAACCGTGAAGAGCGCCGTGGAGACCCTGAACCCGACTCGGGTTCGGCTCACTGTCGAGGTGCCCTTCGAGGAGCTCAAGGACAGCCTCGACGCGGCGTACAAGAAGATCAACCAGCAGGTCACGGTGAAGGGCTTCCGTAAGGGCAAGGTCCCGGCCCGGGTCATCGACCAGCGGTTCGGCCGCGGTGCGGTGCTGGAGGAGGCCGTCAACGACGCGCTGCCGAAGTTCTACACCGACGCCGTCAACGAGGCCGAACTGAACCCCCTGGGCCAGCCCGAGGTCGACATCACGGAGCTGAAGGACGGCGAGACGCTGAACTTCACCGCCGAGGTCGACATCCGCCCCGCGATCGAGATCCCGGACTACTCCGGCATCGAGGTCGAGGTCGACGCCGTCGAGGTCACCGAGGAGGACGTCGACAAGGCGGTCGAGGAGCTCCGCGAGCGCTTCGCCACCACCGCCCCGGTCGAGCGTGCCGCCGAGGACGGCGACGTCGTGACGATCGACCTGGAGGCCAAGGTCGAGGGCGAGGTCCTCGAGGACGGCGTCGCGAGCGGCGTCTCCTACACCATCGGCTCCGGCGAGCTGCTGGACGGCATCGACGACGCCGTGAAGGGCCTGGAGGCCGGTGGCGAGGCCACCTTCACCTCCGAGCTCAAGGGCGGCTCCGCCGCCGGCAAGGAGGCCGCGGTCACCGTCAAGGTCACCCAGGTCGCCAAGCGTGAACTGCCCGAGCTGGACGACGAGTTCGCGCAGCTCGCCTCCGAGTTCGACACCATCGAGGAGCTGCGCGCCGACAGCCGCAAGCGCCTGGAGAACATGAAGCAGTACGACCAGGCCACGCAGGCCCAGGAGCGCGTCCTGGAGAAGCTGCTCGAGCTGGTCGAGGTCCCCGTCCCCGAGAAGCTGCTCGAGGACGAGGTCAACACCCGCAAGCACAACCTCGAGCACCACCAGCTCGGCCAGATGGGTCTGGACCTCGCGAAGTACCTGGAGATCCAGGGCAAGAGCGAGGAGGAGTTCGAGACCGAGACCCGCGACGCCGCGGTCAAGGGCATCAAGACCCAGTTCGTCCTCGACGAGCTCGTCAAGCAGGAGAAGCTCAACGTCAACCAGGAGGAGCTCACCGAGCACCTCATGCGGCGTGCGGCCTCCTCCGGCATGTCCCCCGACCAGTTCGCCCAGGCCGTCGTCGAGGGCGGCCAGGTTCCGCTCCTGGTCGGCGAGGTCGCCCGCGGCAAGGCCCTGGCCGTCGTGGTCGAGAAGGCCACGGTCAAGGACACCAACGGCGAGATCATCGACCTCGACGACGAAGAGGACGAGGCCTCCGCCGATGCCTCCGCCGAGGAGACCCCGGCCGAGACCGCCGAGGAGAAGGCCGAGGAGAAGACCGAGGGCTGAGCCCCCGGGCACTTCGTGACGCCGTGAGGACGGGCCCCGAGACGCACAGCGCTTCTCGGGGCCCGTCGCGTTACCGGCCCCCGAGTCGCTACGCCCCCGGCGAACACTCCCATCTCCGGGATTCCCCGAAGGGACCCGCGCGTTAGGGTCCATGAATACCAGGGCAGTGGAGTCTCCGATACGGCTCCCGCCCCGCAGGGAACACGTGAGACGGCCCGGCGCCGTCGTAAGACGAGCAGGTGGATACGTGACGAATCTGATGCCTTCAGCCGCCGGCGAGCCTTCCATCGGTGGTGGCCTCGGCGACCAGGTCTACAACCGGCTGCTCAACGAGCGGATCATCTTCCTCGGCCAGCCGGTCGACGACGACATCGCGAACAAGATCACCGCACAGCTGCTGCTCCTTGCCGCCGAACCGGACAAGGACATCTACCTGTACATCAACAGCCCCGGCGGTTCGATCACGGCCGGCATGGCGATCTACGACACCATGCAGTACATCAAGAACGACGTGGTGACGATCGCCATGGGCCTCGCGGCCTCGATGGGACAGTTCCTGCTCAGCGCGGGCACCCCCGGCAAGCGCTTCGCGCTGCCGAACGCCGAGATCCTCATCCACCAGCCCTCCGCCGGCCTGGCCGGCTCGGCCTCGGACATCAAGATCCACGCCGAGCGGCTGCTGCACACCAAGAAGCGCATGGCCGAGCTCACGGCCCAGCACACGGGCCAGACGGTCGAGCAGATCACCCGCGACTCGGACCGCGACCGCTGGTTCGACGCGTTCGAGGCCAAGGAGTACGGCCTCATCGACGACGTCATGCCCACGGCCGCCGGCATGCCGGGCGGCGGCGGCACCGGGGCCTGAGAGGTCCCCACGGGGCCTGTGGCGCCCCGTGAGGCCCACGGAGCCCTCCCGGGCCCCCGCGACCCCAGACAGCCCCAGCCGACCGCCTCAGCCCTTTTCAGGAGACACCGTGAACCAGTTCCCCGGCAGCGGGATCTACGACCGTATGCACGCCGTGCAGGACATGCGCGCCGCTCAGGGCGAGTACACCGGCCCGCAGGCCGAGTCCCGCTACATCATCCCGCGCTTCGTCGAGCGCACCTCCCAGGGCATCCGCGAGTACGACCCGTACGCGAAGCTCTTCGAGGAGCGCGTGATCTTCCTCGGCGTCCAGATCGACGACGCCTCCGCCAACGACGTCATGGCGCAGCTGCTGTGCCTGGAGTCGATGGACCCCGACCGTGACATCTCGGTCTACATCAACAGCCCCGGTGGCTCCTTCACGGCGCTCACGGCGATCTACGACACGATGCAGTACGTGAAGCCGGACATCCAGACGGTCTGCATGGGCCAGGCGGCCTCCGCCGCCGCCGTCCTGCTCGCCGCCGGTACGCCGGGCAAGCGCATGGCCCTGCCGAACGCGCGCGTGCTGATCCACCAGCCCTACAGCGAGACGGGCCGCGGCCAGGTCTCCGACCTGGAGATCGCCGCCAACGAGATCCTCCGGATGCGTACGCAGCTGGAGGAGATGCTGGCCAAGCACTCGACCCAGACGATCGAGAAGATCCGCGAGGACATCGAGCGCGACAAGATCCTCACGGCCGAGGACGCGCTGAGCTACGGCCTGATCGATCAGGTCATCTCCACCCGGAAGATGGACAACTCGAGCCTGCGCTGAGGCGAGAGGCTGTATCGTCTGCCGCCCCTTGGCACGGTTTCGGACGGTCCACGTCAAAGTGAACCGCGCCAAGGGGGGCCCGAACGAGGGGCCCGGCAAGGTACCGTCGGACATAAGGCAGCACCAGGAGTCCGCCTGGACGTCGGCGTCCAGGAGTCTCCCAGGCGAAGGGGAAGCACACCGTGGCACGCATCGGTGACGGCGGCGATCTGCTCAAGTGCTCGTTCTGCGGCAAGAGCCAGAAGCAGGTCAAGAAGCTCATCGCAGGGCCCGGTGTGTACATCTGCGACGAGTGCATCGACCTCTGCAACGAGATCATCGAGGAGGAGCTGGCGGAGACCAGCGAGGTCCGCTGGGAGGAGCTCCCCAAGCCCCGCGAGATCTACGAGTTCCTCGAGGGATACGTGGTCGGCCAGGAGGCCGCCAAGAAGGCCCTCTCCGTCGCGGTCTACAACCACTACAAGCGGGTCCAGGCCGGCGAGAACGGCGGGGGGAACGGCCGCGACGACGCCATCGAGCTGGCGAAGTCCAACATCCTCCTCCTCGGCCCCACGGGCTCCGGCAAGACCCTTCTCGCGCAGACCCTCGCGCGGATGCTGAACGTCCCCTTCGCGATCGCCGACGCCACGGCCCTCACGGAGGCCGGCTACGTCGGCGAGGACGTCGAGAACATCCTGCTCAAGCTGATCCAGGCCGCGGACTACGACGTCAAGAAGGCCGAGACCGGGATCATCTACATCGACGAGATCGACAAGGTCGCGAGGAAGAGCGAAAACCCCTCGATCACGCGCGACGTGAGCGGGGAGGGCGTACAGCAGGCCCTCCTCAAGATCCTGGAGGGCACCACGGCCTCCGTCCCGCCGCAGGGCGGCCGTAAACACCCCCACCAGGAGTTCATCCAGATCGACACGACGAACGTGCTGTTCATCGTGGGCGGTGCCTTCGCCGGTCTGGAGAAGATCATCGAGTCCCGGGCCGGCGCCAAGGGCATCGGCTTCGGCGCGCAGATCCGCTCCAAGCGCGAGATGGAGTCCAAGGACCAGTTCCAGGAGGTCATGCCGGAGGACCTGGTCAAGTTCGGCATGATCCCCGAGTTCATCGGCCGCCTGCCCGTGATCACCTCGGTCCACAACCTCGACCGCGAGGCCCTGCTCCAGATCCTCGTGGAGCCGCGCAACGCGCTCGTCAAGCAGTACCAGCGCCTCTTCGAACTCGACGGCGTGGAGCTGGACTTCGAGCGCGAGGCCCTCGAAGCCATCGCCGACCAGGCCATCCTCCGCCAGACCGGCGCGCGCGGCCTGCGCGCCATCATGGAGGAGGTCCTCCAGGGCGTGATGTACGAGGTCCCGTCCCGCAAGGACGTGGCCCGGGTCGTCATCACGGCGGACGTGGTCCAGTCGAACGTGAACCCGACGCTGATCCCGCGGGATGCGCGCGGGCGCGGCCCGGGGGAGCAGAAGACGGCCTAGTCACCCACCGCACGCGAAAGGCGCCCGGCACGTGTGCCGGGCGCCTTCGTCGTTGCCGCGTCAGGCCTTGACGCGGACTTCCTCGCGGGCCTTGGTCGTGAGGTCGATCGCCACGTCCTTGGTGACGCCCTGCGCCGCGTCACCCGGCGACACGAGGGCGAGCGTGCTGTAGTCGGCCCACGCGCAGAACCAGTTGGTCTTCTCCGTCTTTTTCAGCCGGTCCTTCCCCTTGACCGACTGGCACTTCATGACCGCGCCGTCGAGGTCGGCCGCCTCGGGCTCGCCGACCAGCTCGGGCTTGTCGGACCCGGTGGCGGACTCCTTCTCGGCCGACTTCTTGAAGTTGGCGAAGAACAGGTCCAGCGCCGCCTCCGGGTCGGAGATCTCACCGTAGGCACCGGCCACCGACAGGGTCTTGGCCGTCGCCAGCTTCGCCGCGGACGCCGGGTCGTCGGGGTCGTAGTCCTTCGCGTCGATCGTGCTGTAGAGGCCCGTCACGGTCTTGGCGTTCTTGACGCCGCTCTTCTCCAGCTCCGCCGTCGAGTCGTCGCCGGCGGTCAGCCCGTCCTTCGTGGTGCGCTTGTAGTCGGTGAGCACGGTCGCCGGCGTCGTGAGCTTGTGCGGCCCGTCGTCCTCCAGTCCGCCACCGCCCCCGCCGATCACGAAGTACGCGCCCACACCGATCGCCGCGACCACCGCGACCGCGCCGATGACGATGCCCGTCTTCTTCTTGCCGCCCTCGGGCGCGGGCGGCTGGGGCACGCCGTACGGGGCCTGGCCGTAGGGCGGCTGCTGGCCGTACGGGGGCTGCTGGCCGTAGCCCTGCTGCGGCGGGACGCCCTGCGGGGGCTGCTGCGGGTAGCCGTGACCGGGCTGGGGCGGAGGGGCCTGCTGGGGGTAGCCGTAGCCGGGCTGGGGCGCCTGCGGCGGCTGGCCGTACGGACCGGGCTGGCCGTACGGTCCGGGCTGCTGGGGCTGCCCGCCGTACGGGCCCGGCTGGTTGTAGCTCATGTTCTGGGTTCCCCTCCAGATGCTTATGGGTTCGAGACATCCTGGCGCAGACCCGTCGTGTGCATGGCATCGGGGCCCCCACCGTTACACAGCAAACGCGTTTCGGGACGGGGTGGTGACACCCCTAAACTGACCCCCGTGACCGAGAACGCTCAGCAGCAGCCACCAGCGCCCAGCACCGACCTGCCGACCCAGTACGCGCCGGCCGACGTAGAGGGGCCGCTGTACGAGCGCTGGGTAGAGCGGGGTTACTTCGAGGCGGACGAGAAGAGCGACAAGCCGCCGTACACGATCGTCATCCCGCCGCCGAACGTCACGGGCAGCCTGCACCTCGGGCACGCCTTCGAGCACACGCTCATCGACGCCCTGACCCGCCGTAAGCGGATGCAGGGGTTCGAGACGCTGTGGCAGCCCGGCATGGACCACGCCGGTATCGCCACGCAGAACGTCGTCGAGCGCGAGCTCGCCAAGGAGAACAAGTCCCGGCACGACCTGGGCCGTGAGGCGTTCGTCGAGCGGGTCTGGCAGTGGAAGGCCGAGTCCGGCGGGCAGATCAGCGGGCAGATGCGGCGCCTGGGTGACGGCGTCGCCTGGTCGCGTGAGCGGTTCACCATGGACGAGGGCCTGTCCCAGGCCGTCCAGACCATCTTCAAGCGGCTCTACGACGACGAGCTGATCTACCGCGCCGAGCGCATCATCAACTGGTGCCCCCGGTGCCTGACCGCCATCTCGGACATCGAGGTGGAGTACCAGGACGACGACGGCGAGCTCGTCTCCATGAAGTACGGCGACGGGGACGACACCATCGTCGTCGCCACCACCCGCGCCGAGACGATGCTCGGTGACACGGCCGTAGCCGTTCACCCCGACGACGAGCGGTACAAGCACCTGGTCGGCAAGCTGGTCAAGCTGCCGCTGACCGACCGCTCCATCCCGGTCGTCGCGGACGAGCACGTCGACCCGGAGTTCGGCACGGGTGCCGTCAAGGTCACCCCGGCCCACGACCCGAACGACTTCGAGATCGGCCAGCGCCACGACCTCCCGGCTCTGACGATCATGGACGAGCACGCGGTCATCACCGCCCATGGCCCCTTCCAGGGCCAGGACCGCCTGGAGGCCCGCTCCGCGATCGTCGCCGCGCTGCGCGCCGAGGGCCGGATCGTCGCCGAGAAGCGGCCGTACGTCCACTCGGTCGGCCACTGCTCGCGCTGCAAGACGACGATCGAGCCGCGCCTGTCCATGCAGTGGTGGGTCAAGGTCGGCCCGCTGGCGAAGGCGGCCGGTGACGCCGTCCGCGACGGACGCGTCAAGATCCACCCCCAGGAGATGGAGAAGCGCTACTTCGACTGGGTCGACAACCTCCACGACTGGTGCATCTCACGGCAGTTGTGGTGGGGCCACCGCATCCCGGTCTGGTACGGCCCGAACGGCGAGGTCGTCTGCGTCGGCCCCGACGAGGAGCCGCCGAGCGGCGAGGGCTGGCGCCAGGACACCGACGTCCTCGACACCTGGTTCTCCTCCGGCCTGTGGCCGTTCTCCACGCTGGGCTGGCCCGAACAGACCGAGTCGCTCGCGAAGTTCTACCCGAACTCCGTCCTGGTCACCGGCTACGACATCCTCTTCTTCTGGGTCGCCCGGATGATGATGTTCGGCCTGTACGCGATGGACGGCACCCCGCCGTTCCACACCATCGCCCTGCACGGCATGGTCCGCGACCAGTTCGGCAAGAAGATGTCGAAGTCCTTCGGCAACGCGGTCAACCCGCTGGACTGGATGGACAAGTACGGCAGCGACGCCCTGCGCTTCACCCTCGCCCGCGGCGCCAACCCGGGCGTCGACGTCCCGATCGGCGAGGACTGGGTCCAGGGCTCCCGCAACTTCGCCAACAAGATCTGGAACGCGACGCGCTTCGCGATGATGAACGGCGCGACGGTGGACGGCCCGCTGCCCGAGGCGTCGAAGCTGTCCTCGACGGACCGCTGGATCCTCTCCCGCCTGAACACGGTCGTCGCGGAAGTCGACGCGTACTACGACGACTACCAGTTCGCGAAGCTGTCCGACGCCCTGTTCCACTTCGCGTGGGACGAGGTCTTCGACTGGTACGTCGAGCTGTCGAAGACCACCTTCCAGGCGGGCGGCGAGGCGGCCGAGGTCTCCAAGCGCGTCCTCGGTGAGGTCCTCGACGTCACGCTGAAGCTGCTGCACCCGGTGGTCCCGTTCGTCACCGAGACGCTGTGGACCACCCTCACCGGCGGCGAGTCGGTCGTCATCGCCGACTGGCCCAAGGACAGTGGCTTCCGGGACGCCGGCGCCGAGCGCGAGATCGAGAGCCTCCAGTCGGTCATCACCGAGGTCCGCCGCTTCCGCGCCGACCAGGGCCTCCAGCCCGGCCAGCGGGTCCCGGCCCGGCTGACCCTGGACGGCACGCCGTTCGCGACGCACGAGGCCGCCATCCGCCAGCTGCTCCGGCTCCAGCCGGAGGGCGACGCCTTCACGGCCACGGCGACCCTGCCGGTCGCCGGCGCGGAGGTCGCCCTCGACCTCTCCGGCACGATCGACGTGGCGGCGGAGCGCAAGCGCCTCGCGAAGGACCTCGCGGCGGCGGAGAAGGAGAAGTCCCAGGCGAACGCCAAGCTCGGCAACGAGGCGTTCCTGGCGAAGGCCCCCGACCACGTCGTGGACAAGATCCGCACCCGCCTCGCCAAGGCGGAGGAGGACATCACCCGCATCCAGGCACAGCTGGAGCGGCTGCCGCAGGCGTAAGGGTTCGTACGGTCGTCAGGGCCCCGGTGCTGGTCGGCGCCGGGGCCCCGACGCAGTTCAGGGGCGCGGGGAACTGCGCGAGCACCCCCCACGGACCCGCGGTCGTCCACGGGCACGAGCCACCGCAGGCAATGTCAGTCCGTCTCCGTAGACTGGGCCCCGTGAGCGAGCTCCCTCCAGACCACAGCGCCGACGACCAGCCCGACCCCCTCAACACCTTCGAAGAGATCATCGCGGAGGAGACCACCCGCGACCCCGACCTCGCGGTCATCGAGGCCGGCAGCCGAACCCTGCGCACTCAGGGCGGCCCGCCCGACGCCGACATCCCGGCCCGGCCCGCCGACCCCGAGGTCGACAAGGCCCTGCGCGAGGTCGAGGCGGAGCTCGCCACGCGCTGGGGCGAGACCAAGCTGGAGCCCTCCGTCAGCCGCATCGCCGCGCTGATGGACGTGCTGGGGGAGCCGCAGCGGTCGTACCCGTCGATCCACATCACGGGGACCAACGGCAAGACCTCCACGGCCCGCATGATCGAGGCCCTGCTCGGCGCCTTCGAGCTGCGGACCGGCCGCTACACCTCGCCCCACGTGCAGTCGATCACCGAGCGCATCAGCCTGGACGGCGCCCCGATCTCCGCCGAGCGGTTCATCGAGACGTACCAGGACATCAAGCCGTACGTGGAGATGGTCGACGCGTCGCAGGAGTACCGGCTGTCGTTCTTCGAGGTGCTCACGGCCATGGCGTACGCGGCGTTCGCCGACGCGCCCGCCGATGTCGCCGTCGTCGAGGTCGGCATGGGCGGCTCCTGGGACGCCACGAACGTGATCGACGCCGACGTCGCCGTCGTCACCCCCATAGACCTCGACCACACCGACCGGCTCGGCACCACCCACGCGGAGATCGCCGCCGAGAAGGCCGGCATCGTCAAGCAGGGCGCGACGGTCATCCTGGCGCAGCAGCCGGTCGACGCGGCGCAGGTGCTGCTGAAGAGGGCCGTCGAGGTGGACGCGACGGTGGCCCGGGAGGGCCTGGAGTTCGGTGTCGTGGAGCGGCAGGTGGCCGTCGGCGGTCAGCTGCTGACGCTGCGCGGCCTGGGCGGCGAGTACCCGGAGGTGTACCTGCCGCTGCACGGCGCGCACCAGGCGCACAACGCGGCCGTCGCGCTCGCCGCCGTCGAGGCGTTCTTCGGCGTCGGCGCGCAGCGGGCCGAGCCGCTCGACTTCGACACGGTCCGCAAGGCGTTCGCGGCCGTCGCCTCGCCGGGCCGGCTGGAGGTCGTGCGGCGTTCCCCGACGGTCGTGCTGGACGCCGCCCACAACCCGGCGGGTGCCCGGGCGGCGGCCGAGGCGATCGGTGAGGCCTTCCAGTTCAGCCGGCTCATCGGTGTCGTCGGCGCGAGCGGCGACAAGAACGTGCGGGGGCTGCTGGAGGCCTTCGAGCCGGTGTTCGCCGAGATCGTGGTCACGCAGAACTCCACTCACCGCGCGATGGACGCCGACGAGCTGGCCGGCATCGCCGTCGAGGTGTTCGGCGAGGAACGCGTGCAGGTCGAGCCGCGGCTGCCCGACGCGCTGGAGGCCGCGATCACGCTGGCCGAGGAGGAGGGCGAGTTCGCGGGCGGCGGTGTGCTCGTCACCGGTTCCGTCATCACCGTCGGCGAGGCCCGACTGCTCCTGGGAAGGGGCTGAGATCCGTGCGTACGCTCTGTTCCTCGACCCTGATCGGCGAGTTCTTCATCATCGGCTTCGCCGGTCTGGTCGCGATGAAGGATCCCGACCTGTCCCTGACGACCGTGTGGACGGTCAGCGGGGTGGCGATGTTCCTGTGCCTGGTGCTGTGCGGCCTGGTGACACGCCCGGGCGGGGTCGTGCTCGGCTGGGCGTTGCAGATCGCGCTCATCGCGTCGGGCTTCGCCGTGCCGATGATGTACTTCCTGGGCGTGGTCTTCGCGGCCCTGTGGTGGGCTTCCGTGCACTACGGGCGGAAGGTGGACGAGGCGAAGGCGAGATTCGCGGCACAGTCCGGCTCCTCCACACCTGACGCTGCGTAACAGGCGCCCCGACACGCCGGGTAACCTCGTCCCACCGCACAATCTTGACGCATAAGGAGCCCGTCGTGAGCCAGCGCACCCTCGTCCTCCTCAAGCCCGACGCCGTCCGTCGTGGCCTGACCGGCGAGATCATCAGCCGCATCGAGCGCAAGGCGGGCTGGTCGATCACCGCGCTGGAGCTGCGCACCCTGGACCAGGACACGCTGGAGCAGCACTACGGCGAGCACAAGGGCAAGCCCTTCTACGAGCCGCTGGTGGAGTTCATGGCCTCGGGCCCGGTCGTCGCGATGATCGTCGAGGGTGAGCGGGTCATCGAGGGGCTGCGCGCGCTCGCCGGCCCGACCGACCCGATCGCCGCGGCCCCGGGCTCCATCCGCGGCGACTACGGCGTCATCGTCCGGGAGAACCTGATCCACGCCTCCGACTCGGAGGAGTCCGCCGAGCGCGAAGTGAAGATCTTCTTCCCGGGCCGCGCCTGAGGGGAAACGGTGGGAGAAGTCTGGGGGCCGCGGCTCCCGGACTTTTCTGGCATATGCGTGGCGATCGAGGGAACGATGGTCCCCGAACGCTCGTCTCCAGAAGCGAACGCGCTCAGCATCTGCTGACAATGGCGGAGACCCTCCCGCAGTGTTCGCGAAGGCGCGTCTACCATGGAAGCCTTCACGTCACAGCACCCACCTTTGCCTACCTGAAAAGCCCTCAAAAGCTAGTGGGAAGGCCAGACGAATCCTGATGGGGAACTCAATGTCGTTCATCGGCCGTGACATGGCTGTCGACCTCGGGACCGCCAACACGCTGGTGTACGTCAGGGGTCGCGGGATCGTACTCAACGAGCCGTCCGTCGTCGCGATCAACACCAACACCGGTGGCATCCTCGCGGTCGGTGCCGAAGCGAAGAAGATGATCGGGCGCACGCCCGGCAACATCGTTGCCGTTCGTCCGCTGAAGGACGGTGTGATCGCCGACTTCGAGATCACCGAGCGGATGCTCCGCTACTTCATCCTGAAGATCCACAAGCGGCGGTATCTCGCTCGTCCGCGGGTCGTCGTCTGTGTGCCCTCGGGCATCACGGGCGTCGAGCGCCGTGCCGTCATCGAGGCGTCGTCCCAGGCCGGCGCCCGCCAGGTGCACATCATCGAGGAGCCCATGGCCGCGGCCATCGGCTCCGGCCTGCCGGTCCACGAGGCCACGGGCAACATGGTGGTCGACATCGGCGGTGGCACCACGGAGGTCGCGGTCATCTCCCTCGGCGGCATCGTCACCGCCCAGTCCATCCGGGTCGCGGGCGACGAACTGGACAACGCGATCATCCAGCACATCAAGAAGGAGTACTCCCTCCTGCTGGGTGAGCGGACGGCCGAACAGATCAAGATCACGATCGGTTCGGCGTACGACCTCGACTCCGACGAGCACACCGAAATCCGCGGCCGGGACCTGGTCTCCGGGCTGCCGAAGACCGTCGTCATCTCCGCGGCCGAGGTCCGCAAGGCGATCGAGGAGCCGGTCAACGCGATCGTCGACGCCGTCAAGACGACCCTCGACAAGTGCCCGCCGGAGCTGTCCGGCGACATCATGGACCGAGGAATCGTTCTGACCGGCGGCGGAGCGCTGCTGCGGGGTCTGGACGAGCGGCTGCGCCGGGAGACCGGCATGCCGATCCACATCGCCGAGGACCCGCTGGACAGCGTGGCGCTCGGTTCCGGAAAGTGCGTCGAGGAGTTCGAGGCGCTCCAGCAGGTGCTGGACGCCCAGCCGCGCAGATGACGTAACTCTTCGATTCCGCCGTACGGGACGATCTCCTCTCGTACGGCGGATCGTTGATATAGATGCATAAGCTCCCACAATGCAGCCCCTCGGGTTTCCCTGGGGCTTCCCGAATTCCTATGAGGAAGGGCACGGCCGCCGCACGTGAGGGACACACGAGAGAGCCGGCTGCTCCTGGTGCTGCTGGTCGCCATCGCGTTCGCGTTGATCACGGTGGACATTCGCGGTGGGGAGGACTCCCCGGTCGACGGTGCCCGGCAGGGCGCGGCGGCGGTCTTCGGCCCGATCGAGAGCGGTGTGTCGGCCGCGGTCGACCCGGTCGGCAACGCGGTCTCCGCCATCCGGGACTCCGGTGAGCGGCACGACCGTCTCGCCGCGCTGGAAGAGGAGAACGCGGCCCTGAAGGCGCGGCTCGGCAGCGACGACCGCAGCCGCAGCCGCCTCAAGCAGCTCGACAAGATGCTGAAGATCGCCGGCCGGGGCCAGTACGGCATCAAGGGCGCCGAGGTCATCGCCATCGGAGCCGCGCAGGGCTTCTCCTGGACCGTCACCATCGACGTCGGCGCCAACGACGGCATCAAACGCGACATGACCGTCCTGAACGGGGACGGGCTCGTCGGCCGGGTCACCACCGTCGGACCCAACACCGCCACGGTCCTGCTCGCCAGCGACCCCGACTTCACGGTCGGTACCCGGATGGAGGCCGGCGACGAGCTCGGCTTCGCCTCCGGGCAGGGCGACCGCCCGCTGCGCGTGGAACTCCTCAACGGCAAGGCGGAGGTGAAGAAGGGCGACCGCCTGGTCACCTTCGGCTCGCAGGCCGACCGGCCGTTCGTGCCCGGCGTGCCCGTCGGTGTGGTCTCCCGCGTCGACCCGTCCGGCGGCGGTCTGACCCGCACGCTCTATGTCACGCCGTACGTCGCCTTCACCAAGCTCGACGTCGTCGGCGTCGTCGTCGAGGCCCCGAAGAAGGACCCGCGCGACACGGTGCTCCCGCCCAAGCCCAAGCCGACTCCCAGGCCGACGGTGACGGTGACCGTGACGCCGTCCGCCGACGCCCCCGCAGACGGCCAGAACCAGCAAGAGCAGTAGGAGCTGTCACCTCATGCGCGTCAACCGGATCCTGCTCTCCTCCGCCCTGGTCGTCGTCGCCCTGGTGATCCAGGTGAGCGTCCTCGCCCGCCTGCACCTGCCGGGCGCCGTGCCCGACCTGATGCTCCTCACCGTCCTCGGCCTCGCCCTGGTGTACGGGCATGTGGGCGGCGCCCTCATCGGCTTCGGCGCGGGCCTGCTCGCCGATCTGGCCCCGCCCGCCGACCATGCCGCCGGGCGCTACGCGCTCGTACTGTGCGTCATCGGCTATCTCGCGGGCCTGGTGAAACCGGAGACGGGCCGGCTGAAGTCCGCGACCGGCCCCATGGTCGTGGTGGTCGCCGCCGCCCTCGGCTCCACCCTGCTGTACGCCGGGGTCGGGGCCCTCGTCGGGGACACCGCCGCACGCCATGTGGGCCTGGGCAGTCTGCTGTTCACGGCCGCCCTGTACGACCTGCTGCTCGCCCCGTTCGTGGTGCCGGGGGTGATGGCGCTGGCCAGACGCGCCGAGAACGATCCGCTCGCCGAGACCGGCTCCGCCGTCAAGACCACCGACATCTCCTCCGGCTGGCTCTCCGGCGGCACCGGCCTGAGGATCGGCAGCCAGCGGAACGGGCTGCGTGTGAAGGCGGCCCGGGCGCGGATGGCGCGGGCCGGGCGCATCAAGGGGGTCAAGCGGCTGTGAACGCACGGAAGTTCACCCGAACGGGCCCCTCCGGTAGGAACGCCGTCGCGTGGGCCCGTCGTTCCTCACTCGTATCCGCACACACGTGCCGGGACAGACGCTCGCACTCGGGCCGGGCTTCGCACCCGGGACGGGCCTTGTACCCGCACATCCGTACGCGCACTGAGAGGGGGAGGCAGCCGCAGTGACCAACATTCCCGAGACCGGGCGGAACTCACGGGTCCAGATCCGGCTCGTCGTCATCCAGGTCCTCGTCCTGTCCCTCCTGCTCACCCTCGGCGGCCGCCTGTGGTACCTCCAGATCCGTGAGGGCGCGGCCTACGCCAAGGAGGCGTCGGGGAACCACGTCCAGCAGGTCGTCCAGCCCGCCGTCCGCGGCTCCATCCTGGACGCGCGCGGAGTGGCCCTCGCCGACAACGAGACGCGACTGGTCGTCTCCGCCTCCCGCACGGACCTGCTGAAGATGCCGGAGGACGGCAAGGCCGTCCTCACCAAGCTCGCCGGTGTGCTGGGCATGACCCCCAAGGAGGTCATGGAGAAGGTCCGGCTCTGCGACGCCAAGACACCCCAGCCCTGCTGGAACGGCTCGCCGTACCAGCCCATCCCCATCACCGACGAGGCCACCCCCAAGCAGGCCCTCCAGATCCGCGAGCGCGCCGAGGACTTCCCCGGCATCACCGCCGAGCCCGAGGCCGTGCGCCGCTACCCGAGCCCGGGCAAGGCCAACACCGCCCAGGTCCTCGGCTACCTCTCGCCGGTCACCGACGAGGAGATCAAGCAGGCCCAGCACACCAACTCCCCGTATCTGCGCTCCGACCAGGTCGGCCGCTCCGGCCTGGAGCGCCAGTACGACAAGGCGCTGCGCGGCAAGGCCGGCGTCACGCGCTACGAGGTCGACAACCTCGGCCGCGTCATCGGCAAGGCCGAGGCCGACCCGGCCCAGCCCGGTGACAGCCTCGTCACCAGCATCGACGCCCGCGTCCAGCGGATCGCCGAGTACCAGCTGAACGAGGCCATGAAGCAGGCCCGCAAGGAACACGACCGCAACACGGGCACCAACTACAAGGCCGACTCCGGCGCCGTCGTCGTCATGGAGGCCAAGACCGGCCGCGTCGTCGCCATGGCCTCCAACCCGACGTACGACCCGAACGCCTGGGTGGGCGGCATCTCCGCCAAGGACTACGCGCGGCTCACCGGCAAGAGCTCCAACTACCCGCTGCTCAACCGCGCGATCCAGGGCCAGTCGGCGCCCGGCTCCATCTTCAAGGTCATCCCGACGGCCGCCGCGGTCAACGCCGGCTACTCCTTCGACGGCCCCTACCAGTGCTCCAGTTCGTACTCGATCGGCGGCCAGGTCTTCAAGAACTTCGAGTCCAAGGGGTACGGCCCGATCAGCCTCGGCCGCGCTCTGGAGGTCTCCTGCGACACGGTCTTCTACCGGCTGTCCCACGAGGAGTGGAAGAAGGACGGCGGCAACAAGCCGAAGAAGCACCCGGGCGACTGGTTCTACAAGACCGCCCACCAGTTCGGCCTCGGCAAGGAGACCGGCATCGACCTGCCCAATGAGGTCACCGGCCGCGTACCGGACCGCAAGTGGAAGCTGGACTACTGGAAGGCCAACAAGGACGCCTGGTGCCGCACGGGCAAGCGCAACGGCAGCTACGCCGAGAAGATCGCCTACGAGAACTGCCTCGAAGGCAACCGCATGCGCGCCGGTGACTCCGTCAACTACTCCATCGGCCAGGGCGACACCCTCGTCACGCCGATCCAGATGGCCACCATCTACTCGGCCATCTCCAACGGCGGCACCCTCTACAACCCCGCCGTCGGCAAGGCCGTCATCAGCGCAGACGGCAAGACCGTCACGCCGATCAAGCCCACGTCGCACGGCAAACTGCCGATGACACGCCAGACGCGCGACGCGATAGACCAAGCCCTCGCGGGAGTCGCCACCCGCGGTACGGCCGCCTGGCGGTTCGGCGGCTGGCCGCAGGACAAGATCCCGATGCACGCAAAGACGGGTACGGCGGAGGTCTACGGCAAGCAGACCACCTCCTGGTTCGCCACGTACACCAAGGACTACTCGGTCGTCATGACGATCTCCCAGGGTGGTACGGGCTCCGGCGCCTCGGGCCCCGCCGTCCGCAACATCTACAACGCGCTGTACGGCGTCTCCGAGGACGGCGACATCGACGCGAAGAAGGCCCTGCTGCCCACCCCGGAAAAGGCCCTGCCCAAGGTCAAGACGGACGGCACCATCGCCTCCCCGAAGGTCCCCAAGGACGCGGCCAAGGACCAGCGGGCGGACGAGAACGACCCGAACGCCCCGGCCGACCCGCTCCAGCCGGCCACGTCGGCCCCGCCGTCGCCGGAGAACCGTGACACCCGAAGGCGCCGGCGCCGGAGGGGAAGCCGGAGGTTGCCGACATGACCGGCGGTGTGAACAGCTTCCAGGTCTCCGGCTACGGCCCCGAGCGCTCCGGCTGGACCAAGCTCCTCGCCCGCGACTCGGTGGCGCGGCGGCTCGACTGGCCGATCCTGCTGTCGGCCATGGCGCTGTCGCTGCTCGGCACGCTCCTCGTGTACTCGGCGACCCGCAACCGCACGGAGCTCAACCAGGGCGACCAGTACTTCTTTCTCATCCGGCACCTGCTCAACACCGGCATCGGCCTGGCCCTGATGGCCGGCACGATCTGGCTCGGCCACCGCGGCCTGCGCACGGCCGTGCCGGTCCTGTACGGCTTCTCGCTCCTGCTGATCCTGCTGGTGCTCACCCCGCTCGGCTCCACGATCAACGGCGCCCACTCGTGGATCAAGCTCCCCGGCGGCTTCTCCCTCCAGCCCTCGGAGTTCGTGAAGGTCACGATCATCCTGGGCATGGCGATGCTGCTGGCGGCCCGAGTCGACGCCGGCGACCGGCAGTACCCCGACCACCGCACGGTCATGCAGGCGCTGGGCCTGGCCACCGTGCCCATGCTGATCGTGATGCTCATGCCCGACCTCGGGTCGGTCATGGTCATGGTCATCATCGTGCTCGGCGTGCTGCTCGCCTCCGGGGCGTCCAACCGCTGGGTGTTCGGCCTGCTCGGCGCGGGCACCCTCGGCGCGGTCACCGTCTGGCAGATCGGCGTGCTCGACGAGTACCAGATCAACCGCTTCGCCGCCTTCGCCAACCCCGAGCTCGACCCGGCCGGCGTCGGCTACAACACCAACCAGGCCCGTATCGCCATCGGCTCCGGCGGCCTGACCGGCTCCGGCCTCTTCCACGGCTCGCAGACCACCGGCCAGTTCGTGCCCGAGCAGCAGACGGACTTCGTCTTCACCGTGGCGGGGGAGGAGCTGGGCTTCGTCGGCGGCGGCCTGATCATCGTGCTGCTCGGCATCGTCCTGTGGCGGGCCTGCCGTATCGCCCGGGAGACCACCGACCTGTACGGCACCATCGTGGCCGCCGGCATCGTCGCCTGGTTCGCCTTCCAGACGTTCGAGAACGTCGGGATGACGCTCGGCATCATGCCGGTCACCGGCCTGCCGCTGCCGTTCGTGTCGTACGGCGGATCATCGATGTTCGCCGTATGGATAGCGGTCGGCCTGCTGCAGTCGATCCGGGTACAACGACCGATGTCGGCCTAGCGGGCAGTAAAGAGGAGTGGAATGTCCGGGGAGTACGTGGCCCTGTGCCCGGTGACCGAGGACCTGGTGGATCAGCTCCTCGCGCTGGCGGAGCTGGACCTGACCGACGACGACGCCATCGAGGCGCGGATGCGTGAGGGCGGCTGGCCCGACTGGTCGCAGGCGGTGCGAGGGCCGGCGTACGAGGACACACTCGATGTCCCCGAAGCCACCCACGTCACCCCGCAGGGCCACTTCGTCACCTGCGACGGCGACGGCTCGCTCTACCTGCCGTTCGCCTACCTCTACTCGGTCGACGGCGGCCTGCTCGACGAGGACTGCTGGGGCACCCTGCCCGGATGGACCAGCGAGGAGGGCGCCTGGCGGCCGGAGTTCGACGCGCACTTCGGCACCGTGGTGCGGCGCTTCACGGACCGGCTGGGCCTGCCGAACCACGACATCCGGCAGCCCAGGTTCACGACCCGGTACGTCAGCTGGCGCCTGGAGCACAACGTGCTGATCGTCGGACAGGGCCCGGAGCCGCTGTCGTACCACCAGTTCGAGGACGCCCACGTGTACCTCGTCTCCCGGACGGTGAAGGACGCGCCGTTCCCGGACGGCGAGGAGATGCGGGCCCTGCTGACGACCTGAACGCGACGCCCCTCGTGAGGGCGCCGACCACTGCCGTCCCGGACGCTCGGCTACTAGATTCAGTGCCATGGCGGAGACGAAACGCGAAGTCGAACGCAAGTATGAATCCGACGAGGGCAGGCTTCCCGACCTGACCGGTGTCGCCGGCGTCGCGACCGTGCTCGACAAGGGCGTCGCCCACCTCGACGCCACCTACTACGACACCGCCGACGAACGCCTCGCCGCGTCGTCCATCACCCTGCGCCGCCGCACCGGCGGCTCGGACGCGGGGTGGCATCTGAAGCTCCCCGTCGCCCCCGGCGTCCGCGACGAGATCCGCGCCCCGCTCTCCGACACCCTCCCGGACGACCTCGCCGGGCTCGTCCGCTCCCGCGTCCGCGGCGGCGCACTGCTGCCCGTCGTCCGGCTGCGCTCCGACCGCGACGTACGCCACCTCATGGACACCGACGGCAGGCTCCTCGCCGAGGTCAGCGTCGACACCGTACGGGCCGGCCGGCTCACGGCCGGCGGCGGTGAAGCGCAGTGGACGGAGATCGAGGTGGAGCTCGCCGACGGGGGAGACCCGGCCTTCCTCGACAAGGTCGAGAAGCGCCTGCGCAAGGCGGGCGTACGGCCGTCGGCCTCGCCGTCGAAGCTGGCCCGGGCCCTCGCGGAGACGGCGCCGCACCCGCAGCGCGCGTCGGCCCCCGCCGCGCGGCCGGTGACCGCCGGAGACCACGTCCTGGCGTACGTGCGCGCCCAGCGGGACGCCATCGTCGAACTCGACCCCGCCGTACGGCGGGACGTGGAGGACTCCGTGCACAGCCTGCGCGTGGCCACCCGCAGGCTGCGCAGCGCCCTCGCGTCGTACGGCGAGCTCCTCGACCGGACCGTCACCGACCCGGTCGGCGACGAACTGAAGTGGCTGGCCGGTGAGCTGGGCCTGGACCGGGACCGCGAGGTGCTGACCGCACGGCTCACGGCGGCCCTCGACGAGGTGCCGGCCACCCTGGTGCGCGGCCCGGTCCGCGAGCGGCTGCACACCTGGGCGAGCGCCGAGCACGACGGGACCCGGGGCCGGCTCATCGGCGTCCTGGACTCCCGCCGCTACCTCGCCCTGCTCGACACCCTGGACACGCTGATCGCCGACCCGCCCCTCAAGAAGGCGGCCGGCAAGAAGCCCCACAAGAAGATCGCCAAGGCCGTCACGAAGGACTTCCGCAAGGTCGCCGGGCTGGTCGAGCGGGCTGTGGAACTGGAGCCCGGCACCGACCGCGACGTCGCGATCCACGAGGCCCGCAAGAAGACCAAGCGCGCCCGCTACGCGGCGGAGGCCGCCCGGCCGGCCCTCGGCAAGCCGGCCAAGGACCTGGTCAAGTCCATGAAGGCGCTCCAGACCCTGCTCGGCGAGCACCAGGACAGCGTGATGGCCCGGCAGGCGCTGCGCGAGCTCGCGGCGGTCGCCCACGCGGCCGGAGAGAACACCTTCACCTACGGCCTGCTCCACGAGCGCGAGGAGCAGCGCGCGGTGCGCGTGGAGACCGAGCTGCCCCGGTTCTGGGCAGGGATCAAGGACGGAGCTGCGGACCTCTGACGGAGCGGTTGGGCCTGAGACCTTCCGCTGAATCCTCCGCGCGTACGAAGGCGCCGCCGGGTCGCGTTAGTCTGGATGGTCACCCTGTCCGTTCAGTCCAGCCCACGAAGGTGCGCGACATGCCTGCCGAAGTCGCTGCGTCGGTGTTCCCGCAGCTCGAAGCTCTGCTCCCGCACGTGCAGAAGCCGATCCAGTACGTCGGCGGAGAACTCAACTCCACGGTCAAGGACTGGGACTCCTGTGACGTCCGCTGGGCGCTCATGTACCCGGACGCCTACGAGGTCGGCCTGCCCAACCAGGGCGTCCAGATCCTCTACGAGGTGCTCAACGAGCAGCAGGGCGTCCTCGCCGAGCGCACCTACAGCGTCTGGCCGGACCTGGAGGAGCTGATGCGGGAGCACGGCGTCCCGCAGTTCACGGTGGACAGCCACCGGCCCGTGAAGGCCTTCGACGTCCTGGGCCTGTCCTTCTCCACGGAGCTGGGCTACACCAACATGCTGGCGGCCCTGGACCTCTCCGGGATCCCCCTGGAGGCCAAGGACCGCGGCCTGGACGACCCGATCGTCATGGCCGGCGGCCACGCCGCGTTCAACCCCGAGCCGATCGCGGACTTCATCGACTGCGCGGTGATCGGTGACGGCGAGCAGGCCGTCCTTGAGGTCACCGCGATCATCCGCGCCTGGAAGGCGGAGGGCCGCCCCGGCGGCCGCGAGGAGCTCCTCTTCCGCCTCGCGAAGACGGGCGGGGTGTACGTGCCCGGCTTCTACGACGTCGAGTACCTGCCGGACGGCCGCATCGCCCGCGTCGTACCCAACCGCTCCGGCGTCCCCTGGCGGGTCTCCAAGCACACGGTGATGGACCTCGACGAGTGGCCGTACCCCAAGCAGCCCCTGGTCCCGCTGGCCGAGACGGTTCACGAGCGCATGTCGGTGGAGATCTTCCGCGGCTGCACCCGCGGCTGCCGGTTCTGCCAGGCCGGCATGATCACCCGCCCGGTCCGGGAACGCTCCATCACGGGCATCGGCGACATGGTCGAGCAGGGCCTGAAGGCGACGGGCTTCGAGGAGGTGGGCCTGCTCTCCCTCTCCTCGGCGGACCACTCGGAGATCGGCGACATCGCCAAGGGCCTCGCCGACCGCTACGAGGACGACAAGGTCGGCCTCTCCCTCCCGTCCACCCGCGTGGACGCCTTCAACATCGACCTGGCGAACGAGCTGACCCGCAACGGCCGCCGCTCCGGCCTCACCTTCGCCCCCGAGGGCGGCTCGGAACGCATCCGCAAGGTCATCAACAAGATGGTCTCGGAAGACGACCTGATCCGCACGGTCGCCACCGCCTACGGCAACGGCTGGCGCCAGGTGAAGCTGTACTTCATGTGCGGCCTGCCGACGGAGACCGACGACGACGTCCTCCAGATCGCCGACATGGCGACGAAGGTCATCGCCAAGGGCCGCGAGGTGTCGAACTCCAACGACATCCGCTGCACGGTCTCGATCGGCGGCTTCGTCCCCAAGCCCCACACGCCCTTCCAGTGGGCGCCGCAGCTGTCGGCTCAGGAGACGGACGCCCGCCTGGAGAAGCTGCGCAACAAGATCCGCGGCGACAAGAAGTACGGCCGCTCCATCGGCTTCCGCTACCACGACGGCAAGCCCGGCATCGTCGAGGGCCTGCTGTCCCGCGGCGACCGCCGGATCGGCGCCGTCATCCGCGCGGTCTACGACGACGGCGGCCGCTTCGACGGCTGGCGCGAGCACTTCTCGTACGACCGCTGGATGCGCTGCGCCGAAAAGGCCCTGGCCCCCTTCGGCGTCGACGTCGACTGGTACACGACGCGCGAGCGCACGTACGAGGAGGTCCTCCCCTGGGACCACCTGGACTCCGGCCTCGACAAGGACTGGCTCTGGGAGGACTGGCAGGACGCCCTCGACGAGACGGAGGTCGAGGACTGCCGCTGGACGCCGTGCTTCGATTGCGGGGTGTGTCCGCAGATGGACACCGAGATCCAGATCGGCCCGACGGGCAAGAAGCTCCTGCCCCTGACGGTCAAGAATGCGGTACCGGCGCCGAGCGGGCACGGGCACTGAGGGGTGGCCGTCGGCGGCGTGGACGGGTGAGGCCGCCGGTCCGCACAATGCGGGGATGGTGAACTTGGCTGTCCGGCCCGCACGGCCGGGCGAACTGGCCGCCGTCGCCGGGCTTCGCTGGCAGTGGCTCGTCGAGAACGAAGGCGAGGCACCCGGGGAACGCGAGGAATTCGTACGGCACTTCGTCACATGGGCCCGGGAGAACGACGGGTCGCATCGGTGCATGGTGGTCGTGCGCGACGACGGCGTCGTCATCGGTATGGCCTGGCTGGCGGTGGTGCAGCGGGTGCCCACGCCGGGGGCGCGCCGGCGGGCCTCTGGTGATCTCCAGTGCGTGTACGTCGTACCCGAGGCGCGCGACGGCGGGGTGGGCGGTGCGCTCATCCGGGCCGTGTTGGACGGGGCCCGGGAGCTCGGGCTGGAGCGGGTGACCGTGCACTCGTCCCCGCGGGCGATTCCCGCGTACGCCCGGTGCGGTTTCCAGGAGTCGCCACGGCTGTTGCACGCGCGGGTCGCCGGCGCGTGAGTCATATGATCACGACGCCAGGTGGAGGGTCTGAGGAAGAACGGGGCGGGGCTGTGCGGTGCTGGATCCGGACGGGGCGCTGAGGCGTCTCCCACGGTATGGATCTGGAGAAACCGGCCCGCGAGGGCTCCGAGACGCGAGTCGATCTGCGCAAACGGGTGCCCGCACCGGGCGCGCCGCCGGTGCGTGAGGCGGCGCCCGAGCGGTGTCTCGCCGTCGCGATCCGGATTCCCGTGCGGATCGTCGTGCTCGTGCTGGTCGTCCCCGTGCGGATGCTGTGGGACGCGCTCGTCGTGGCCGGGCGGTTCCTGAACGACGTGCTGTTCCGGCCGCTGGGCCGGGCGCTGCTGTGGCTCGGGCGGGCGGTGTTCGTCTGGCCGTTCGTGGGGCTGTGGCGGTATGTCGTCGTGCCGGTGGCCGGGGCGCTCGGGTGGCTGGGGAACGTCCTCCTCGTCGTGCCGCTGGTGTGGCTCTACCGGCAGGTGCTGACGCCGGTGGGGCGCGCGGTCGCCTGGGTCGTCGGCTGGGTCGCCAGGGGCGTCGGGGCCGCGCTCGGCTGGGTGTATTCGTCCCTGCTCACGCCGGTCGGGCGTGCCGTGGTGTGGGTGCTGAAGGGGCTCGGCGCCGTGCTCGCCGCGGTCGGGGCCGGGGTGTACGCGGTCGTGGCGTGGCTCGGCCGGTATCTCGTCGTCGTGCCCGCCGTGTGGCTGTACACGTGGGTGCTCGCCCCGGTCGGGCGGGCGATCGCCTGGTGTGCCA
This sequence comes from Streptomyces sp. NPDC007991, assembly GCF_042958445.1. Classification (NCBI taxonomy): domain Bacteria; kingdom Bacillati; phylum Actinomycetota; class Actinomycetes; order Kitasatosporales; family Streptomycetaceae; genus Streptomyces; species Streptomyces sp. NPDC007991. Next base: position 592,404 of record NZ_JBIBJD010000002.1, on the reverse strand, counting down.
AGGGGCTGGTGTGGCTGGTGGGCATGGTCGTCACCGGTATCGGGACGGGGCTGTACTGGATCGCGCGGATCCTGCTGGTCCTTCCCGCGCTCGCCGTGTGGCGCTGGATCCTCACGCCGGTCGGGAGGGTCCTGGCCGTCATCGGGCGGGAGGTCGGGGAGGCGCTCGGGCACGCGTGGCGGATCGCCGGGCACATCTCGCTGGCCGTCGGGCGGTTCCTCGCGACGCTCTTGAGGTGGATCTTCGTCGAGCCGGTGCGGTGGGTGTACCGGAGCGTGCTGACACCCGTCGGGCATGTCGTGCGGGACGCCGTCCTGAGGCCCGCCGCCGAGGCCGCGCGCGGTGTGGGACGGGCCATGCGGCAGGCGCTGGCCTCCGCCCGGGAGTCCGTACGGCAGGCGCGCGCCGACTTCCGGCGGATGCTCTTCGGCGCGCCCGCGCAGCCGCAGCCGGTCGACCTCGGGGAACCTTCGGGCCGCGAGGCACGTACTCTTGGTAGCAGTACGACCGCTCTCACGAAGGACTGAACGACACTGGGCAAGCGACAGCCCGAAGGCCCGCCGCCCGCACCCGCGGTGCAGCGCATCCGACTGCGCTACACCAAGCGCGGCCGCCTCCGGTTCACCAGCCACCGTGACTTCCAGCGCGCCTTCGAGCGTGCGTTGCGCCGTGCCGAGGTGCCGATGGCCTACTCGGCGGGCTTCACACCGCACCCGAAGGTGTCGTACGCCAATGCCGCACCCACCGGCACGGGCAGTGAGGCGGAGTACCTGGAGATCGGGCTCACCGCGCCGCGCGACCCGGAGCAGCTCAGGATCCTTCTCGACGAGTCGCTGCCCACCGGGCTCGACATCGTCGAGGCGGTCGAGGCCCGCACCCCGGGCCTCGCCGACCGGCTGACGGCTTCCGTGTGGGAGCTGCGGCTGGACGGCGTGTCGCAGGAGGAGGCCCGCCGGGCGGCGGACGCCTTCAACGCGGCCGAGACCGTGGAGGTCCAGCGCCTCGCCAAGAACGGGGTACGCACCTTCGACGCCCGCTCGGCCGTCGCGAGCCTGGAGATCCCCGACCTCACGGAAACGCACAGTTCGCAGGCCGATAGGCCGACCGACCAGCCCTGTGCGATACTGCGGCTGGTTGTTCGGCACGTGACGCCTGCCGTACGACCCGACGACGTCCTGTCCGGTCTCCGCGCCGTGGCCGACCTGGCGCCGCCGGTCCCCGCAGCGGTGACCAGGCTGGCGCAGGGGCTGTTCGATGAAGAGACCGGCACGGTGACCGACCCGCTCGCGCCCGACCGCGAGGCAGCGGAGGCCCGCTCAACGGCCGAACCGCCTGCCGCCGCGACGGCGCCGGCGTAGGTTCCGCGAAGGGACGGACGTCGTAGCGCCGCCCTCGGACTCGGGAGCCACCTGGGTCGGGCAGCGCACCGACCAGAAGACTTTCGCCAGGCCGTACGCATTCGGCGTACGGAACCGGCGAGACAGGACACAGAGAGCTCCCGTGCGGCGCCCGCGCCCCGGACGGCGGCGACGCGCACAGCGCGAGCCGCGGACGTCACCGGCACAGCCGGACCAGGTGCGGCGCCCGGGAGCCTGACGGGAGAAAAGCCCGCATGCTCGGACCGACCGAACCCACAGAGTCCGCCACGGACTCCGAACAGAACACCCCCAGCGACACCCTGCCGCCTCGCCGGCGGCGCCGTGCCGCGTCCCGGCCGGCGGGTCCGCCCGTCGGCACCTCCTCCGACGCTCCCGTGGAGACCGTCACGCCGGCCATACCGGCCGCGGAGCCCGACGACCTCGCGGCCGACGCCGTAGAGGCCGGCGAGGCCGAGGAGACCGCCGCCGAACAGGCCGAAGAGACCGTCGTGGTAGCGCAGGAGACACCCGAGGCCGCCGAGAGCGCCGAGGAGCCCGCGCCTGCCGCTCCGAAGCGGCGCCGTGTGGTGCGCCGTGCCGCCGCACCCGCCGGGGCTCCGGAGGGCGCCGAGGCCGCAGAGACCGTGGTGCCGGCGACCGCCGCGGTGCCCGCTGCCTCCGAGGCGCCGGAGCAGACCGAGGCCGCCGCCGACGTGGCCGAGGACGCCGCTCCCCGGCGCTCCCGGCGTCGTGCGACGCGCACGGTGACCTCGCCCGCAGCGGCTGAGGCCGAGGCGGTGGAGACGGCGGCGCCCGCTGCCGCCGCACAGGCCGGGCCGAGCGCCCCCGAGGCCGCCGCTGCCGCCGACGGCGCCGAGACCGCGGAGGCCGCCGAGGAGGCCGCTCCGCGCAGGACCCGGCGGCGTGCCACGCGACGGGTGACCGCGCCCACCGCAGCACCTGTCGCCGCCGAGGCGGCGCAAACAACCGCCGACGCGGGCCGGTCCGGCTCCGTCGCCACGACCGACGCGCCCGCCGAGGCCGCCGCTGCCGTGTCCGGCGGGCCCGCCGAGGCCCCCGCCGGCACGCCCGCCGAGGAGGCGAAGGCACCTGTGACCGATTCCCCCGCCGCCGAGTCCGACGGAGCCGACGAGGCCGCTGCCGCCGAGGCCCCCGCCCAGGCGTCCGAGCCCGACGGGGACGCCGCTCCGCGGCGCCGTCGCCGGGCCGTCCGCCGGGCCGCCAGTGGTTTCGCCGAGCCCGCGCAGTCCTCCCGGGGCTCGAAGTCCGCGCGCGGCGCAGCCGGCGCCGAGGCGGCCGGTGAGGAGGAGACGTCGGCGCGGCCCGCGCGGCCCGCCGTCGCCCTGTTCCAGGCGCCCGTGTTCACCGAGCCCCAGTTCCAGACGCCGGAGCGGGCCGCCGCCGCAGCCGCAGCCGAGGCGGCCGGGGCCGAGGAGCCCGAGGAGGCGGAGGAGTCCGCGCCGGCGGAGGTGCGGGAGGAGCAGCCCGGCGGGTCGCGCCGCCGGCGTCGTCGCCGGGGTGCCGCCGACGAGCCCGAGGCCCAGACCACCGAGACCCCCGCGGAGAGTGCCGTCGAGGAGGCCGAGGAAGCCGAGGAGCCCGAGGAGTCCGCCGAGGGCGACGACCAGGACGACGCCGAGGGCACCGGCTCGCGCCGTCGCCGCCGCCGGGGCGGCCGCCGCCGTCGGCGTGGTGAGTCCGCCGAGACCGACGCCGAGGCCGGCGAGGGCACGGACGCCGAGTCCGAGCAGGACGCCGAGGACACCGCGGAGCAGACCGAGGAGGACCAGGACGAGTCCGGCGAGGGTGCCGACCGCGACGAGTCGTCCGGGGGCGGCTCCAGCAGCAGCCGCCGGCGCCGTCGGCGCCGTCGCCGTGCCGGTGACAGCGCGCCCGAGGCCGAGCCGTCCGAGGACGACCCGGAGCGCACGGTCGTCAAGGTCCGCGAGCCCCGCCCCAAGGCCGAACCGTCCGACGAGGTGCAGTCCATCAAGGGCTCGACCCGTCTGGAGGCCAAGAAGCAGCGCCGCCGGGAGGGCCGCGAACAGGGCCGCCGGCGCGTCCCGATCATCACCGAGGCCGAGTTCCTGGCCCGGCGTGAGGCCGTCGAGCGCGTGATGATCGTCCGCCAGCACGGCGACCGTACGCAGATCGGCGTTCTGGAGGACGGCGTGCTCGTCGAGCACTACGTCAACAAGGAGCAGGCGGTCTCGTACGTCGGCAACGTCTACCTCGGCAAGGTGCAGAACGTGCTGCCGTCGATGGAGGCCGCCTTCATCGACATCGGCAAGGGCCGCAACGCGGTGCTGTACGCCGGCGAGGTCAACTTCGAGGCGCTCGGCATGGCGGGCGGGCCGCGGCGCATCGAGTCCGCCCTGAAGTCCGGGCAGTCCGTCCTCGTCCAGGTGACGAAGGATCCCATCGGGCACAAGGGCGCCCGCCTGACCAGCCAGGTCTCCCTCCCCGGGCGCTACCTCGTGTACGTGCCCGAGGGCTCCATGACCGGCATCAGCCGCAAGCTGCCCGACACCGAGCGGGCGCGGCTGAAGACCATCCTCAAGAAGATCGTCCCCGAGGACGCGGGCGTCATCGTGCGCACCGCCGCCGAGGGCGCGAGCGAGGACGAGCTGCGCCGGGACGTCGAGCGGCTCCAGGGGCAGTGGGAGGAGATCCAGAAGAAGGCCAAGAACGGCGGCAACGCGCCGACGCTGCTGTACGGCGAGCCGGACATGACCGTCCGGGTCGTGCGCGACATCTTCAACGAGGACTTCTCCAAGGTCGTCGTCAGCGGCGACGAGGCGTGGCAGACCATTCACGGCTACGTCTCGCACGTCGCGCCGGACCTGGCCGAGCGGCTCCAGAAGTGGACCTCCGAGGTCGACGTCTTCGCCACGTACCGGATCGACGAGCAGCTCGCCAAGGCCCTCGACCGCAAGGTCTGGCTGCCCAGCGGCGGTTCGCTGGTGATCGACCGGACCGAGGCGATGGTCGTCGTCGACGTCAACACCGGCAAGTTCACCGGTCAGGGCGGCAACCTCGAGGAGACCGTCACCAGGAACAACCTGGAGGCGGCCGAGGAGATCGTCCGCCAGCTGCGGCTGCGCGACCTCGGCGGCATCATCGTCATCGACTTCATCGACATGGTGCTGGAGTCCAACCGGGACCTGGTGCTGCGGCGCCTGCTGGAGTGCCTGGGCCGGGACCGGACCAAGCACCAGGTGGCCGAGGTGACCTCGCTCGGGCTCGTGCAGATGACCCGCAAGCGGGTCGGACAGGGCCTGCTGGAGTCCTTCTCCGAGACCTGCGTCCACTGCAACGGACGCGGTGTCATCGTGCACATGGAGCAGCCGACCAGCGCCGGCGGAGGCGGCGGCAAGCGCAAGAAGCGTGCCCGGGCCGGTGCCGCCGACCAGCCGCATGTGCACGAGGCGGCCGTCGAGACCGCCGAGCAGGAGGCGGAGACCGAGGCCGAGGTCGGCGCCGAGATCGCCGAGCCGATCGCGCTGCCCGAGCCGGTCTTCGAGCCCGACGAGGAGCTGTTCAGCAGCGCCGCCGAGGCGGAGGCCGCGGCCACGCGCGGGCGGTCGCGGCGCCGGACGAGCCGGCGGGCGTCGGCTCCGGCGGGTGCGCCGCGCGGCGAGACGGCGGAGCCGAAGGCCGACCAGGACGGCAAGGCCGGGCAGGCCGAGGTGCCGACGGCTCAGGACGTGACCGCCGCCGAGGAGGTCGCCCGTCCGGTGCAGCCGGAACCGGCCGCCGAGGCGCACGCCGAGCCGAGCGCGGTCGAGGACCCGGTCGTCGAGGCCCCGGCCGCCGAGGAAGCCGCGCCCAAGGGCCGTGGCCGTCGGCGGGCGACGCGCAAGGTGTCCGCGCCGGCCGGATCTCCGGCGGGGGCGGAGGCGACCGTGGTGACGGTGTCCGAGCCCGCGCCCGCCACGGCCGAGGCCGCGGCGGCGCCCGAGCAGGCCGAAGCGCCCGCGACGGCTGCCGAGCCGGCCGCGGAGGCGCCCGCCGAGAGCGCCGCCCCGGCCCGTCCGCGGCGCCGTGCCGTGCGCAAGCCCACCGTGTCCACCGCGCCCGAGGAGGCGGCCGTCGTGGTCGTCCCGTCGGCCGCGTCCGAGGAGGCTCCGGAGGCCGCCGCGTTTGACGGCGCCGGCCCGCAGGAGACCGCGGAGGAGCCGGCCCCGGCCAAGAAGACGGCCCGCAAGACGGCCAAGAAGGCCACGGCGAAGAAGGCCGCCACCAAGAAGACCGCGGCGAAGAAGACCGCGGCGAAGAAGACCGCGGCCAAGAAGACGACGGCGAAGAAGGCGGCGGCGAAGACCACCAAGACCGCCGCGAAGAAGACCGCGGCGAAGAAGACCGTGGCGGCGGAGCAGTCCCGCTCCTCCGTCTCTGCCTCCACCGACGTCTCTGCCTCCAGCGACGAGGGCTGACATCCCACGACCTGTGCGACCGGCGTGACCGGTCGCACAGGTCGGCGGGCCCGGCTCGGTTTGACCCTCTTGGCCGCGGCCCCGTAACCTTGACCGTCGGCGTGTCGAATGACGCGTCACATCCCCGTAAACCTCATCCTCCGGGCGCCGGGCGCCCAGGAGAGGCCGCTCGCTGTGTCGGGTGGCTGGCCTGCGGGGGTGCCGTTTCCCGAGCGAGAGAGTGAGTCCGCGTGTACGCCATCGTGCGCAGCGGTGGTCGCCAGCACAAGGTTGCTGTCGGCGACATCGTTGAGGTTGACAAGATTTCCACTGCCCAGGTTGGCGACACGGTCGAGCTCTCGACCCTGCTCGTTGTCGACGGCGACGCCGTGACCAGCGACCCGTGGGTGCTGGCCGGCATCAAGGTCCAGGCCGAGGTCGTGGACCACCACAAGGGCCAGAAGATCGACATTCTGCGCTACAAGAACAAGACCGGTTACCGCCGTCGCCAGGGCCACCGCCAGCAGTACACGGCGATCAAGGTCACTGAGATCCCCACGGCTGCGAAGTAAGGGACTGAGGAGAAATGGCACACAAGAAGGGCGCATCGTCCACCCGGAACGGTCGCGACTCCAACGCCCAGCGGCTCGGCGTGAAGCGCTTCGGCGGTCAGGTCGTCAACGCGGGTGAGATCCTGGTCCGTCAGCGCGGCACCCACTTCCACCCGGGCGCCGGTGTCGGCCGTGGCGGCGACGACACCCTGTTCGCGCTCCAGGCCGGTTCGGTGCAGTTCGGCACCCACCGTGGCCGCAAGGTCGTGAACATCGTTCCGGTCGCCTGACCGGAGGCTTTCGCGAGGCGGACCTCACTTCCCTCACGGGAAGCGGGTCCGCCTTTCGCGTGTTACGCAGAGAACAACCCCGTACAACCCGTACGCAACGCCCGTACATCACTGGAGGCACACACCATGACCACCTTCGTGGACCGCGTCGAGCTGCATGTCGCCGCGGGTAACGGAGGTCACGGCTGTGCCTCCGTCCACCGTGAGAAGTTCAAGCCGCTCGGCGGGCCCGACGGCGGCAACGGCGGTCGCGGCGGGGACGTGATCCTCACCGTCGACCAGTCCGTCACCACGCTCCTCGACTACCACCACTCCCCGCACCGCAAGGCCACGAACGGCAAGCCCGGCGAGGGCGGCAACCGCTTCGGCAAGGACGGCCAGGACCTCGTCCTGCCGGTGCCGGACGGCACGGTGGTGCTCGACAAGGCGGGCAACGTCCTCGCCGACCTGGTCGGGCACGGCACGTCGTTCGTCGCCGCGCAGGGCGGCCGGGGCGGGCTCGGCAACGCGGCGCTGGCGTCCGCGCGGCGCAAGGCGCCCGGGTTCGCGCTGCTCGGCGAGCCGGGAGACGTGCGCGAAGTCGTCCTGGAGCTGAAGACCGTCGCCGACGTGGCGCTCGTCGGATACCCGAGCGCCGGCAAGTCGTCCCTGATCTCGGTGCTGAGCGCCGCCAAGCCGAAGATCGCCGACTACCCGTTCACCACGCTCGTGCCGAACCTCGGTGTCGTCACGGCCGGCTCGACGGTGTACACGATCGCCGATGTGCCCGGGCTGATCCCGGGAGCCAGCCAGGGCAAGGGCCTGGGCCTGGAGTTCCTGCGGCACGTGGAGCGGTGCAGTGTGCTCGTGCACGTCCTGGACACCGCCACGCTGGAGTCGGACCGCGACCCGGCCTCCGACCTCGACGCGATCGAGGAGGAGCTGCGGGAGTACGGCGGGCTGGACAACCGTCCGCGCCTCGTCGTCCTGAACAAGATCGACGTACCGGACGGCAAGGGCCTGGCCGAGATGGTGCGGCCCGACCTGGAGGCGCGCGGGTACCGCGTGTTCGAGGTGTCGGCCGTGGCGCACATGGGGCTGAAGGAGCTGTCGTACGCGCTCGCGGAGCTCGTGGCGAAGGCGCGGGCCGCGAAGCCGAAGGAAGAGGCCACGCGGATCGTGATCCGGCCCAAGGCCGTGGACGACACCGGCTTCACCGTGACGCGCGAGGACGACGGGCTGTTCCGGGTGCGCGGCGAGAAGCCCGAGCGCTGGGTGCGGCAGACCGACTTCAACAACGACGAGGCGGTCGGCTACCTGGCGGACCGGCTCAACCGGCTCGGGGTCGAAGAGGAACTGATGAAGGCCGGGGCCCGGAGCGGCGACGGTGTCGCCATCGGTCCCGAGGACAACGCGGTCGTCTTCGACTGGGAGCCGTCCGTGATGGCCGGGGCCGAAATGCTCGGCCGGCGCGGTGAGGACCACCGGTTGGAGGAGGCGCGGCCGGCCGCGCAGCGCCGCAGGGACCGGCAGGCCGAGCGGGACGAGGCGGAGCGGGCGTTCGACGACTTCGAGCCGTTCTGATCCGTTTCAGGGCCCCCTCGTCAACGGCAAGTGAATTCGCGACGTATCCCGAGGCAACCAACTCGTGCTCCGGTGAGTCGTACCGGGCAGCGCGGATGCGGATTTTGTTCTTTGCCGCGTCGCAACTGCCCAGCGGATCACCGGAGTTCACGTGCCCCAGTCCATGAGCAAGCGCAGCATCGGCCGAGGAGCCGGGGTGGCGGCGGCGATCGCCGTGGTCGCTGCCGTCACCGTCCCGGTGGCCGCGCACGCCGCCCCCACCGCCCCGGCCGCCGCGGCGAAGCTCCACGACGACTTCAACGGCGACGGCTATCAGGACCTGGCCGTCGCCGCCCCTCACGGCAAGGCGGGCGGCAAGACCCGTGCCGGGTACGTGGCCGTCGTGTACGGCTCGGCCAAGGGCATCGACCTCGCCCACAAGCAGGTCATCAGCCAGGACACCCCTGGCATACCCGGTACCGCCGAGGCCGAGGACTACTACGGCGACGGTCTGGCCGCCGGTGACCTGGACGGCGACGGATATTCCGACCTGGTCGTCGGTGCGCAGGGCGAGGACGTCGGGGACGTCATATCCGCCGGCACGCTCGCCGTGCTGTGGGGCGGGCCGCAGGGCCTGTCCGGGGGTACGGCCGTGGCCACCGGCACCGAGGAGGACCGCGTCGACCCGCTCCGCCCGGCGCTCGGCGACTTCGACGGCGACGGTCACCTGGATCTCGCCACCGGCAACCGCCTGCTGTACGGGCCGTTCGACCGCACCACCGGCGCCGCGAGCAGCCACCGCCTCGCCCTGGAGGCCGAGTACGTCACGGACGACGTGGCCGCCGGTGACGTCGACCACGACGGCATCGCGGACCTGGTCGCGCTCATCCACGACCACAGCGACGACGACCTGCACGACCCGGACGCCAAGCACCGCCGCGCGGTCTACCTGCGCGGTACCCCGGACGGGCTGAGCACCCCCGCCCCGCTGAAGAATCCCGACGGCACACGGATGCGGGGCGGCGAGAGCCTCGGCATCGGCGACGTGAACAAGGACGGGTTCGGCGACCTCGTCATCGGCCGCCCGGTCGACGGCTCCGGTGAAGTCCCGCTGGACGACCCGCTGCTGAAGGGCGGCCAGATCGGAGTCGTGTACGGCTCGGCCGACGGCCCCGACACCTCCCGTACGACGATCATCACGCAGGACACCGCCGGTGTGCCCGGCAGCCCGGAGTGGGGCGACGGCTTCGGCGGGGGCATCTCCGTCGCCGACGTCAACGGCGACGGCAGTGCCGACGTCTCCACCGGCAGCGGGAGCGAGAGCATCGGGGACGTGTACGCGGCCGGGCAGTTCACCGTCCTGCGCGGCGGGACGTCCGGGCTGACCGGGGACGGCGCCGTGTCCATGAACCAGAACACGGCGAACGTCCCGGGCACGGCGGAGCAGAACGACTTCTTCGGCGCCGAGACCAAGCTGCTCGACGTCAACGGCGACGGCCGGCCCGAGCTGTTCGTCAGCGCCACCGGGGAGAACCGGGACGGGGGAGTCTGGGCGTTCCCCAACCCGGTCAACGCCCCCAGCGCCACGGGCTCGGTCAGCTTCGGCGCGGGCACCCTCGGCACCGTGGCGGACGGCTCCGCCCTCGGCGCGGGCTTCGCCCGGTGATCCCTGGCTGATCATCTGTCAGACCCACCCCGGCAACGGCTTGTTCCGATGCTGGCGGTGGGTCTCCTTTTGTCTGCTTAGTTGTCATGTACGTGAACTCCGGCGTTCAGCGGGCGGACCGCCCGCGAGCGTGAAGCTTCCCCGTGTCCAAGTGGCCAGCGAGGTAAGGGAGTCAGACGATGACCGGAGCAGTATCCCCCGACCGACGCCGTTTTCTGACCGCCGGTGCCGCGGTCCTCGGTGCGGCGGCCTCCGCCCAGCTGTGGCTTCCCGCCACCGCCCACGGTGCCGAGACGCCGCTGCCCGACGGCGTGTTCAGCCTCGGCATCGCCTCCGGAGACCCGCTGCCGGACGGCATCGTGCTGTGGACCCGCCTCGCCCCGGACCCGCTGAACGGCGGCGGTATGCCCGACCGGGTGGTGCCCGTGGAGTGGCAGCTCGCGGAGGACCGGCGGTTCAGAAAGGTCGTCCGCGGGGGCACCGCCCAGGCCCAGCCCGAGTACGGGCACAGCGTTCACGTGGACGTACGCGGGCTGCGCCCGGACCGTGCGTACTGGTACCGCTTCCGCACCGGCGGGCAGCTCTCGCCCGTCGGCCGCACCCGCACCGCGCCCCACCCCTACAGCTCCGGTGGCTCCCTGCGCATGGCCCTGGCCTCCTGCCAGAACTGGCAGCACGGCTATTTCACGCCATACGCCGACATGCTGGAGCAAGACCCGGACGTCGTGGTGTTCGTCGGCGACTACATCTACGAGTCCACGCCGTCGGCGACGGGTGTACGGCGCCACGAGGGGGCCGGTGAGCCGGTCAGCCTCGTCCAGTACCGCAACCGGTACGCCCAGTACCGCACCGACCCGGACCTCGCGGCGATGCACGCGAACGCGCCCTTCGTGGTGACCTTCGACGACCACGAGGTGGACAACGACTTCGCCGGCGACATCCCGCAGGACCCGGACAAGCAGCCGCACGACGCCTTCGTGGCCCGGCTGACCGCCGCCTACCAGGCGTACTACGAGCACATGCCGGTCCGTGCGACCGCCGTCCCGGACGGCCCGCACATCCGGATGTACCGCCGTCTGGAGTTCGGCCGGCTGGCCCGGCTCAACGTCCTGGACACCCGGCAGTACCGCAGCGACCAGGCCACCAGCCAGGCCGGTGCCCAGGACCCGTCGCTGACCATGCTGGGCGCGCGGCAGAAGCAGTGGCTGCTGAACGGGCTGCAGAACTCGCCGGCCCGCTGGAACCTGATCGCCTCGCAGATCATGATGGCCGAGACGGACCTCCAGGTCGGCGAGGGCAAGCTCTGGTTCTACGACGCCTGGGACGGCTACCAGGCCGAACGCAACCGCTTCCTGCAGGAGTTCAAGCAGGTGCGCAACCCCGTCGTGCTCTCCGGCGACCGGCATCTGACGATGATCAGCGACCTCAAGGAGGACTACGCCGACCCGGACTCCGCGGTCGTCGGCGCCGAGTTCGTCGGCACCTCCATCTCCAGCAACGGCGACCAGGACCAGGCGGCCTTCCGCAAGGAGTGGGACCCGCGCCGCCCGGACAACCCGCACTGGAAGCTGCTCGACGCCCACCGCGGCTACCACCTCTTCGACATCAGCCGCGGCGGCATCGACGCGCAGGTGAGGGTGGTCGACACCGTACGGCAGCCGTCGGCGACGCCGAGCACCCTGGCCAGGCTGCGGGTCGAGGCCGGCCGGCCGGGCGTCGAGGTGGTCTGACCCGGCCCCTGGCGCACACGTGAGCCCGGTACTCCCCGGAGTGCCGGGCTCTGCGGCGTGCGAGACACGTGAGCCGTGTGAGAAGTCCGACCCGGACCGCGCGCGTATTGCTCTCGCCGAGACCGGAACGCTGCGGAATCTTGACCGGGAATTCCGGGGCAATGAGCCGCCGCGACCGGCATCGGGGCGACGGTTCGGGCCGGCGCCGTCAAAGCGCGTACCGTGCACGAGACATCGTCCGAGGAACTCGTGAAGGTCCTGGGTCACCGCTGTCTCACGCGGCTCCGACGTCGCTGAGCACCTGTGGAGTTACTCACAGCGCATTTCCCGGAGGCGCGCGGAACCGTCTCACCAATCACCAGGAGTGGGAGGTGAATGACAGGTTGCGCGCACATATGCGGCGGAGGGCGCTCACCTTGCACTGCGGTAACCACAAGTGGGACCATTTCCAAGTTCCCTGTCGCCCCAAGGTAGGTCACCTGTGTCCCAGCACATAGCCAAGCCCCGTACCACCGCAGTGATCCTGGCCGGTGGCACCGGTCAGCGGGTGGGTCTGTCGATCCCCAAGCAGCTGCTGAAGATCGCCGGCAAGGCAGTCATCGAGCACACGCTGACCACCTTCGAGAACGCCGACTCGATCGACGACATCATCGTGCTGATGGCACCCGGCTACGTGCCCGACGTCGAGAAGATCGTCGCGAAGGCCGGATTCAAGAAGGTCTCGAAGATCATCGAGGGCGGCGCCACGCGGAACGAGACCACCGAGCGCGCCATCTCGGCCCTGGGCGAGGGCCTGGCCGAGGGCGAGGACGCCAACGTCCTCTTCCACGACGCCGTGCGCCCCCTGCTCTCGCAGCGCGTCATAGACGACTGCGTCACCGCGCTGGAGCGCTACCAGGCCGTCGACGTGGCCATCCCCTCCGCCGACACGATCATCGTGACGCGCACGCACGGCGAGGACGGCGAGTTCATCACGGAGATCCCGGACCGCTCCCGGCTGCGCCGCGGCCAGACCCCGCAGGCCTTCAAGCTGTCCACGATCAGGCGGGCCTACGAGGTCGCCGCCGGCGACCCCAACTTCCAGGCCACCGACGACTGCTCCGTCGTGCTCAAGTACCTGCCCGACGTGCCGATCCACGTCGTCGCGGGCGACGAGTACAACATGAAGGTCACCCAGCCCGTCGACGTCTTCATCGCCGACAAGCTCTTCCAGCTGGCCTCCGCCGCCGCGCCCGAGCAGGTCTCCGAGGAGGCCTACCGGGAGCTGCTGACCGGCAAGACGGTCGTCGTCTTCGGCGGCTCCTACGGCATCGGCAAGGACATCGCCGAGCTCGCCGAGTCCTACGGCGCCAAGGTCTACGCCCTGGGCCGCTCCACCACCGGCACCCATGTGGAGAACCCGGAGGAGGTCGACGACGCCCTGTCCAAGGCCTACGCCGAGACCGGCCGCATCGACTACGTGGTCAACACCGCCGGCGTGCTGCGCATCGGCAAGCTCGCCGAGACCGACAACGCCACCATCGAGGAGGCGCTGAAGGTCAACTACCTGGCCCCGGTGCAGATCGCCCGCTCGTCGTACAAGTACCTGTCCGAGACCAAGGGCCAGCTGCTGCTCTACACCTCCAGCAGCTACACCCGGGGTCGCGCCGAGTACAGCCTGTACTCCTCGACCAAGGCCGCCATGGTCAACCTCACCCAGGCCCTGTCCGACGAGTGGGCCGACGACGGCGTCCGCGTCAACTGCATCAACCCGGAGCGGACGGCCACCCCGATGCGCACCAAGGCGTTCGGCCAGGAGCCGGCCGGCTCGCTGCTGTCCTCCGAGGCCGTGGCCCGTACCTCGCTCGACGTGCTGCTGTCCGAGCTGACCGGACACGTCATCGACGTCCGTCAGCAGGACCCGACCGCCGGTGCGGCCCGCGCCTCCGGCTTCGAGCAGGCGCTCGCCTCGGTCCTGGACCGGCAGGACGGCGTGTAATAATTGACGCCAAATAGACTTCGGTAATTCAGGCCTCTGCGCCCTCCTGTGAACAGGTACGTCAACAGGAGTGTTCGCAGGGGCCTGAATCCATACAGACTCGCGAATATTCACAGACCAGCCGCATTCTAGAACCAAGACCGGCACACCCCTCCCAAGAGCAGGTTTTTCCGTGATATCCACCGCTATTCGCGTCGCCCGGGTGGGCAGCGCGGCCGAGCTGGCCGCGGCGGTCCTCATGATGCTGGGCTTCCCCTGCCTCATGCTGGCCGCGCTCGTCCCGAGCGTCCCCGCCTTCGCGGCAGCGGCCGCCGTGACGTACCTGGCGGACCACTATCTGCACCGCAAGGGCAGCTACCTGATCAACCGCCTCAGCAAGGTGCGGGCCGGCCTGTCGATCCGCTTCCTGATCCGGCAGCTGCTGCTCGTCCTGTTGCTGGCCCGGCTGTCCCTCGCGGACAACCTGATCTACTACGGGGCGATCGCCTGCTTCATCGCCTTCTACGGTCTGCAGGCCCCGCACGGCGCGCTGGTCCAGCTGATCCGCAACCGGCGTCGTATGCCGGTCGCCACCCGTAACGTCGACCTGAAGTCGCGCATCCGCATCCCCGACGCCCCGCCGCGCCGGCTGCTGCACCGCTCCGCCGAGAAGATGCTGCACCTCGACCTCTTCGCGGTCGCCGGCATCCTGCTCGCCGCGCAGGTGAAGTCGGCCCTCGTCGGCTTCGTCGGCATCGGCATCACGGTGGCCGTCGCCACCCTGTACGTCCTGGCGCTCGTGCCGTACGTCCGGGGCCGGAGGATCCCGCCGAACGCCGAGAAGGTGCTGGCCGCCGTCGACGACTGGCTGGGCGAGTACAAGCCGGAGACCGTCCTGTACTTCTCCGGTTCCAAGGACTCGGCGTACCAGGTGAACATGTGGCTGGACACCATGGAGAACCTGGACTCCAAGCCGCTGATCATCCTGCGTGAGCGGGCCATCCTGAACAACCTCGCACCGACCACGGTCCCCGTCATCTGCGTGCCCGGAGGGGTGCACCTGATGAACATGGACCTGTCCACGGTGCGGGTCGCGCTCTACGCGGCGAACGTCGGCAAGAACATCCACATGCTGCGCGTGCCCACCATCAAGCACGTCTTCATCGGCCACGGCGACAGCGACAAGCTCGCCAGCGTCAACCCGTTCAGCAAGGTCTACGACGAGGTGTGGACGGCCGGCCGCGCGGGCCGCGACCGCTACGCCATCGCCGACGTCGGTGTCCGCGACGACGACATCGTCGAGGTCGGCCGCCCGCAGCTCGCCCCGATCCAGACCTGGGAGGGTGTCCCCGAGGGGCCCCGCGGCGGAGCCACTGACGGACGCTGCCCGACCGTGCTGTACGCCCCCACCTGGGAGGGCTGGGACGACAACCCCGGCAACACCTCGATCCTGCTGGCCGGCGAGAACATCGTGCGGAACCTGGTCGCGGCCGACCCGCCGGTGCGCGTCCTGTACAAGCCGCACCCCTTCACCGGCACGCGCAGCAGGGAGGCCAAGGCCGCCCACCAGCGCATCACCGCCCTGGTCCGCGAGGCCGCCGCCGAGCGTGCCGCCGACGCGCGCTTCGTCACCGACAGCGCCGCCCAGGCACAGGCCAAGGCCGAGCTGGCCCGGATCGAGGCCCGGATCGCCCAGCTGGTCGGCAACCGCGGCGACAAGGGCCGCGACGAGGCCGAGGCCACCCGTGACGGGCAGATCGACATCGCCCGGCACGCGGAGGTCGCCCGGCTGCGCGCCGAGTGGAACGACGCCTACTGGCGTTCCTTCCCCACCTGGGAGCACCGCGTCATCACCGGCGCCGAGCCGCGGCTGTACGACTGCTTCAACGTCTCCGACGCGATGGTCTCCGACATCTCCAGCGTGGTGTCCGACTTCATCGCGAGCGGCAAGCCGTACGCGGTCACCGACTCCGCGGAGGTGGGCGCCGAGGAGTTCAAGCGGAACAACACGGCCGTGCGGGCCGCGGTGATCCTCTCCAACAGCGCGGACGAGCTGGGCGAGCTGCTGAGCGCCGTCCGCGACCCGGCGGCCGATCCGCTGGCCGAGGACCGCAAGGAGCTCAAGCAGTACCTGCTGGGCCCGGACGAGCCGGCCTCCATCGACCAGTTCAACACCGCCGTCGCGAACCTCGCGCTCAAGGCCGAGACGCGCAACGTCGGCCAGGAGTCACGGGTCGCGGCCGCCACGGCCGAGTCGGAACTGGCGAACGCCGTGCCCGGGCAGCGGGTGTCCTCCGCCGGTGACACGGACGGTGTCGGCACGGGCTGAACCGCCGCCGCCCGCTTCGGAGTTCGGCCCCCGAGGAGTCTTCCTCGGGGGCCGAACTCTTTCTCGTGCCCGCTTCCTGACGGTTCATCATGTGAGGTGACTCACTCACACGTGTGATTGAGGCAACCGCTTGCCCCGATCACTCGTCTATCAAGTAGCGAATGAGGCGATACGGGGGGAATATCCCATTGACTAGGGGGAAACGTGACCGTGACGCAGCCTGATGTGAGTGTGATCATCGGTGCGTACGAAGCGATGCCGTACCTGATCGAGTGCCTCGCGTCCGTCGAGGCACAGACCATCGATCCGGAGCGCATCGAGGTCATCGCGGTGGACGACGGATCGACGGACGGTACGGGGGAGTACCTGGAGGAGTTCGCCGAGCGCGCTCCCATGCACGTCCTGGTGATCCGGCAGGAGAACTCCGGCGGCCCCAGCGGTCCGCGCAACGTCGGTCTGGCCAAGGCGAGCGGCCGTTACGTCTTCTTCCTCGACGCCGACGACCGGCTGGGCCCCGAGGCCCTGGAGCGGATGGTCGGCATGGCCGACCGCGCGGGGACGGACGTCGTCCTCGGCAAGGTCGAGGGCGTCAACCGCTCGGCACCGAAGTCCATGTGGGGCAGGACGGTGGAGCGCACGGACGTCTACTCGTCCAACATCAAGTTCACGCTCAGCGCGCAGAAGCTGTTCCGCCGCGCGCTGCTCGACCGGCACGGCATGCGGTTCGACGAGTCGCTGTTCACCGGCGAGGACGCCCTGTTCACGATGGAGGCGTACCTGCGGGCCGACGGCGTCTCCGTGGTCGCCGACCACACCTGCTACTACCTGGTGGGCCGTGACGACGGCAAGCACGTGACGAAGAGCGGCAGTTACACGCTGCGCTTCGACTCCGCGCGGGCCCTGATGAACCTCGTCGCCGAACTCGTCCCCGCGGGCGGCCGGCGCGACCAGCTGATGGTCCGGCCGTTCCTCGTCACCCTGCTGCCGCAGTTCGGGCCCAAGTACCTGACGGACAGCGAGGAGATACGCCGGCACAAGTTCGAGCTGGCCAAGCCGCTGATGGATGCGTACTGGACCGAGGGCGTCGCCCAGCGCCTCAAGGTCCACGAGCGGCTGCGGCTGCATCTGGTCGCCGAGCAGCGGCCCGAACTGCTGCTGGACGTCGTGAAGTTCGTCAAGGCCAAGAAGCAGGCGGCGGCGCTGCTGGAGAAGAAGGGCCGCCGCGTCTACCTGGTCTACCCGCACTTCCGCGACCGCGCGGCGGGCATCCCCGACTCGGTGTACCTCGCCGAGCCGCGCGAGGCCCGCGCCTTCCCGGGCTACCGCGAGGGCGGCGTCGACACGTTCGTCCGCCGGGCGGTGCGCAAGGCGCGGCGCGTGCTGACCTCGCGTGAGGTGCGTCAGGCGGCGTGAACGCGGGCGCGGGGCCGGTGGGCGATCGCCCACCGGCCCCGCGGTCCGGTCGGTTGGTTCGCCGGCTGGTCGGTCGTGTGTGCCGCTAGCGCGGTGCCGTCGTCGGCAGGGCCGCCTCGCCGCTCGCCGGCTGCGTGCGCTGGCCGGGCAGTTCCGCTGCCGGCCGTTCCGCCACCAGGCGCTCCGCCACCCGCGCCCGGTAGTCCCGGGCCTGAGCGCACAGGGCCTGTACGGCCGCGTTGAAGCGCTCCTGCGACGGCGGATCGGCCGGGCCCAGCAGGCGCAGCTTCAGCGCGGCGCGTGCCTCGGCCAGGGTGTCCTTCTCCGGGTACCGGACCGACTCCAGCAGGCTCGGCACCCCGGCCGCGTCCGGTGTCAGCACCGTCGCCGCCGCCACCGTCGGGAACGCCGTACGGAAGGCATCCTCGGGCAGCCCGCTGGTGTTCGCCACCGCGTACGGCTTCTCGCTCGCCAGGAAGTCACTGATCACGCTCGACACGTCGCTGATCAGCAGGTCGGCCACGTTGAAGCAGGAGTACAGCGCGGGCCGGGCGTCCGTGATGATCTGGTGCTCGCCCTCCCGCAGCGAGGCCCAGTAAGCCTCCTCCCAGGCCGCCGTCGCCCGTGCCACCGCCTCCGCCCGGCCCGGCTCCGGCGCCGACTGCACGAGCATCCGCTCCAGTGTGTCGGCCCCGGCCCGGAAGTCGGCCGTGGTGAGCCGGTCGAGCTCCTCGGTGAGGCGGGCGAGCGGGGCACCGGCCGTGGGGCGACGCCCGTCCGTGCGCTCCCGGTTGGCCGCCCGGATCAGCTCCCGGATGCGCAGATCGGCCGCGCCCGCGCGCGGGTCCACCGACCCCGTCAGCGGATGCGGCTTGTACAGCAGCCGCACGCCCGGATCGGCGAGCAGCGCCCGCACCAGGTTCTCACCGGCCGCGATCACCGACGTGTTGCCGGGGTTGCCGTCCCAGCCCTCCCAGGTCGGCGCGTACAGCACGGTCGTGTACGTCCCGGTCGGCGGGCCCGCGTACGGCCGTACGGCGTCCAGCTGCGGGCGGCCCGTCTCCACCACGTCCTTGTCCTCGACGCCCACCTCGGCCAGGGCGTAGCGCTCGCGCGCGGCGGGACCGGCCACCCAGACCTCGTCGTACGCCTTCGCGTACGGGTTGCACGAGGACAGCTTGTCGCTCTCGCCGTGGTTGACGAAGGTGTGCCTGATCGTGGGGATGCGCAGCACCTGGGAGGTCTTGCCGGAGTTCGACGGGTGGATGAGGACCTGGAGCGTGGAGTGCTCCAGACGCATCAGTGTCGACACCTTCGGCAGGCACACGATCGGGATGTCCGTCGCCGCGATCTTCTGCACCATGAACCGCTCGCGCAGCACGATGACCGGCTTGCCGTCGAGCTTCGCGACCGGCTCCAGCCACATGTTCGCCTGGTAGGCCGAGGAGATGCCGCCGGAGAAGTACAGGCCCACGGTCGGCCGGTACTCGGCCAGCCACGCGTCGAACCAGGCGAGCGCCTCCTGCTCGCCGGCCGGGCGGCGACCCGGCAGCAGCCTCAGGAGCAGGGCGCCGAGGCCGGTCAGCGCGAGGGCGAGGGAGAGCGCGATGCCCGCGGCGGCGTACACCGGCTCGTCGCCCGGCGCGGCGGCCAGCAGCCCGGCCGTCGCCGGCAGGCCGAACACCAGCAGCCGGTGGCCGGGGCGGCGCAGCAGCACGGACGGGGCCGGGGACAGCCGCAGGGCCGAGGCGTCGATGTTCCGGGTCACCACCGGCAGGGTGCGGGTCCGGCGCACCAGCACGGAGAGCGCCTGGATCGCGCAGTGCAGCACGTAGAAGGCGAGCAGACCGGCCACGAGCGGGGCGTACACCGTCTCCCGGTCCTGCTCCCCGAGCCGCAGCAGACCCACGACCAGCAGCAGGTCCCGCAGGACGTGCCGCACGGCGATGTCCGCGTGCGACTTGGCGAACAGCGACAGCACCCCGCGCTGCCACCGGTACAGGACGCCCTCGGTGGCCAGGGAGACGGTGGTCGAGGCGAGCAGCAGGGGGACGTGGGGCATGAGCGCCGCGACCGCCTGAGCGGCGAACGCGGCGGCCAGGACGATGGTGACCAGCCCCTTCAGCAGGGCCGGTGGGCGGGGGAGAGGTAGGGGCACTGCGGTCACTCCAGGAGCGTCGGGTCGGCGCGGCGCAGGTCGGCCGTCCGGGTTAACGTGCGGCGACCTCCCGACGACACGCGAGTGTCGTCCGGGCGTGGGGCGGCTGCCGTCCGGCGTGTCGTCGGACGGTAGCGGAAGATCACATTCCTGTCGTGGGGTGGGGCGGGACCGAAGCGGGCGACGGCCGCTCCCGTGACGTGAGCAGCACCGTCCGTAGCGTGGACCGGCGCCGCGCCCGGTCCGCCCGTCCCGTAGATTTCCTGGTGAGCGAACGGATCGACGCGAGGGGACGGACGGCGACGTGGCAGGGGCAAGGCAGGCCGTGGGCGAGGCCCGCAGGATCGTCGTCAAGGTCGGGTCCTCCTCGCTGACCACCGCCTCGGGCGGTCTGGACGCGGACCGGGTGGACGCGCTGGTCGACGTGCTCGCCAAGGTCCGCAGCGGCGGCGAGCGCGAGATCGTCCTGGTCTCCTCGGGCGCCATCGCGGCCGGTCTCGCCCCGCTGGGCCTGCGCCGCCGCCCCAGGGACCTCGCCCGGCAGCAGGCAGCCGCCAGCGTCGGCCAGGGCCTGCTGGTCGCCCGCTACACCGCCTCCTTCGCCCGCTACGGCGTCGGCGTCGGCCAGGTGCTCCTCACCTCCGACGACATGAGCCGCCGCGCCCACCACCGCAACGCCTCCCGCACCCTGGACAAGCTGCTCGCGATGGGCGCGTTCCCGATCGTCAACGAGAACGACACCGTCGCCACGGACGAGATCCGCTTCGGCGACAACGACCGCCTCGCCGCCCTCGTCGCCCACCTCGTCCGCGCCGACCTGCTGGTCCTGCTGTCCGACGTGGACGGTGTCTACGACGGCGACCCCGGCAAGCCCGGCACCTCCCGCATCGCCGAGGTGCGTGAGCCGTCCGATCTCGCGGGCGTCGAGATCGGCAGCGCGGGCAAGGCCGGCGTCGGCACCGGCGGCATGGTCACCAAGGTGGAGGCCGCCCGGATCGCCGCCGCCGCCGGCATCCCCGTCGTGCTCACCAGCGCCGTCCACGCGGCCGACGCCCTGACCGGCCAGGACACCGGCACCTACTTCCACCCCACCGGCAAGCGCTCCGCCGACCGGCTGCTGTGGCTCCAGCACGCCTCCACCCCACAGGGCGCCCTCACCCTGGACGACGGCGCCGTCCAGGCCGTCGTGGAGCGCCGCACGTCGCTGCTGCCGGCCGGCATCGCCGCCGTCGAGGGCGAGTTCAGCGCCGGTGACCCGGTCGAGCTGCGGGACGACACGGGGCACGCCGTGGCCCGCGGGCTCGTCAATTTCGACGCCAAGGAGATCCCCCGGTTGATCGGCCGCTCCACCCGCGAGCTGGCCCGTGAACTCGGACCCGCGTACGAGCGCGAGGTCGTACACAGGGACGACCTGGTGCTCCTGCATCCGTAATGTGTCGAAACGTCCGCCCCCGGTGGTGGACGTTCCGCAAAACCGCCCCGCGATCTCCCGCGGCCTGCTCAACTTTGTCCCGGGGACATGTTCCGCAGCAGCGCCACAGCGAAAGGAGGCCGTCGTGAGACGAGTGCGCCCTGGGGCCTCGGCGTCCCGTGGTGGTGCCGGCTCCCGCGCGGCCGGTGAGGAGCGGGCCCTGACGAGCGTGGCAGCGGGGGACCGCTTCGAGGGCGAGGAGCCCGGTGACACCCCGCGCCTGTGGCACGTCACCCTCAGCGTCTCCGGCAAGGAGGCCCCCCTCCCCGAGGTCCGGCGCGCCCTCGAACAGCTCGCCCACGACCACCCCTTCCTCCTGACCAGCCGGTACGCGGTCGACCACGCGGAGATCCGCTACTGGGAGGAGGCCCGCGACCTGCACGACGCGGCAGCCGTCGCCCTGCGCCTGTGGGGCGAGCACCGGCAGACCGCCGGGCTGCCGCCCTGGGAGATCGTCGGCCTGGAGGTCATCGACCGCGCGACCTACCACCAGCGCATCGCCGAGGGGTACGGGCCCCCGCCGGCGTCGCCGGTCGGAGTGCATCCGTTCTGACCCGGTCCGCCCGGAGGCCCCGGCACGCGCCTCGGGAGCTGTCCCGGGATGCGTCTCGGGGTGTGGAACGCGCCGTGAACGGTCCCGCCCGGCACACTACGCTTCCCTTATGACCACGCTTTCGCCGTACGACTCCATGTCCCCGGTCACCGAGGCCGCCTACCGCGCCAAGGCCGCCGCCGCGAGCCTCGCGCCGCTGCCGCGGGCCGACAAGGACGACGCGCTGCTCGCCATCGCCGACGCGCTGGAGGTCCGCACGAGCGAGATCGTCGAGGCCAACGCCAAGGACGTCGCCAAGGCCCGCGAGGCCGGCATCAGCGAGGGCATGATCGACCGGCTCACGCTCACCCCCGAGCGGATCCGTGCCATCGCCTCCGACGTGCGCGACGTCGCCGCGCTGCCCGACCCGGTCGGCGAGGTCGTGCGCGGCTCCACGCTGCCCAACGGCATCGACCTGCGCCAGGTCCGCGTGCCGCTCGGTGTCGTCGGGATCATCTACGAGGGCCGGCCGAACGTCACCGTCGACGCCGCCGCCCTGTGCCTGAAGTCCGGCAACGCCGTCCTGCTGCGCGGCTCCTCCTCGGCCTACCAGTCGAACACCGCGCTCGTGCGCGTCCTGCGCGACGCCGTGGGCGGGGCCGGGCTGCCCGCCGACGCCGTCCAGCTCGTGCCCGGCGAGAGCCGCGACAGCGTGCGCGAGCTGATGCGCGCCCGCGGCCTAGTCGACGTGCTCATCCCGCGCGGCGGCGCCTCCCTGATCAACACGGTCGTCCAGGAGTCCGTCGTCCCGGTCATCGAGACCGGCACCGGCAACTGCCACGTCTACGTCGACGCCCAGGCCGACCTCGACATGGCCGTCGAGATCCTGGTCAACTCCAAGGCCCAGCGCGTCGGCGTCTGCAACGCCGCCGAGACCCTGCTGGTCCACCAGGACATCGCCGCCGCGTTCCTGCCGCGCGCCCTGGACGCCCTCGCGGAGGCCGGGGTCACCGTGCACGCCGACGACCGCGTGCAGGCCTACGCCAAGGACTCCAAGGCCACGGTCGTCGAGGCGACGGCCGAGGACTGGGAGACCGAGTACCTGTCGTACGACATCGCCGCGGCCGTGGTGGACTCGCTGGACAAGGCCGTCGAGCACATCCGGCTGTGGACCTCCGGCCACACCGAGGCCATCGTCACGACGTCCCAGCAGGCCGCCCGCCGCTTCACCCAGCTGGTCGACTCGACCACGGTCGCGGTCAACGCCTCCACCCGCTTCACCGACGGCGGCCAGTTCGGCTTCGGCGCGGAGATCGGCATCTCCACGCAGAAGCTGCACGCCCGCGGCCCGATGGGGCTGCCCGAGCTGACCAGCACGAAGTACATCGTCACCGGGGACGGGCACGTACGGCGCTGAGCCGCCCGCCCCACGGTTGTGTGAGGGCGGCGCACATGTGGGCGGCAGGGGTGAACGGGCCGCGCGTGCGCCGCCCGGGACCCGTGAACGCCGTCTCAACCAGCGGATGAATTTCCATACCGTCTGCCCAAAATGACCCCCCAGGTCTACTCTGGAACCGTGCCGGAGGACGTGGGGGGCACGCCGTTTCCTGACGGCCGGGAGCCCGACGACGACCACGACCGCGGGGTGTCGGACGAAGAGTTCGCCTCCGTGGTCTTCGACGAGGCCTTCGTACGCGCGGCCGTGGTGCACGAGCCGAGTGCCGTGGAGCGCCTCCTGGCCGCCGCCAAGGCGAGAGCCGAGGCCTCCGAGGCGGAGGCGCGCCGCGCCCACTCCCGAGGCGAACGGTACGACGAGGGATACGGCCCGGACGGGCCCGGCCATTTCGGCCATGATCCCGAGCTGGACGAGCTGGACGACCCCGGCATGCTGGAGGACCGCTACGGCGGTACGGGGCCGTACTCCAAACAGGTCCGCTGGCACCGCCCCGTCGCCTGGCTGCTCGCCCTCGTGATGGGCGTCGGCATGGTCGCGCTGGCCTTCGCGGCGGTCTACCGGGGCGCCTCCTCCGACCGCGAGAATCCCGTGCCGGTGCCCACCTCCACAGGGCTGGGGCAGGGCAGTGGGGCGGCTCCCTCCGCTTCCGCCGAGTACTCCCCGCCGGCCGTCTCGGTGATCCCGCGCAACCCCTGACCGGAAGCCGCCCGTCTTGGTGAGGACCTGTCACAACTTGTGGTGCGGCAGGGCGTTTACCCGAGCTTCCGGAGACCTACCCTGAAGATATGGGCGGGCCTGGAGACCCACCTGAGGGGGCCCCGGAGGGCGCTCCCGGAGGTGGCGAGGACGAGTATCGATCCGTCGTCTTCGACGAGTCGTTCGTCCGGGCTGCCCGCCTCAAGGAGTACTCCGCGCAGGAGCGCATCGGCGATCACGCGCCCGCCGTACGCCGCGCCCCGCCCCTGCGCCGGGGCCTGTCCCGGCAGGCACTGGTCCTGGTCCTGCTGATCGCCGTCGCCTTCGGCACCGCGATCTACATGGGGGTACGGCACCCCTACCAGACCCCCGCCGCCCGGGACTCCGCCGAGCCCCTGCGGATGACCGTCATCCCGCTCGCCCCCGAGGGCAGGGTGCCCGGCACGGCCGACACGGCGCACCTGTACGAGCGCAGCCCCGCCGCACAGTTCAAGAGCGGCGCGGAGGGAGTGCCGCTGCCCGCCTCGCGGCGCACCGCGCACTTCTCGGACAGCCAGGTCGTCAGCGCCCTGACCACCGCCAAGGACTACGTCGTCCGCTCCGCCCTCGACCCGGGCGTGCTCATGGGCGGTGAGGTCCGCGCCGTCCGTGTCCTGCTGGACCCCGACCAACTGGGCCAGTTCGACGAGAGCTTCGCCCGTCCCACCGCGGACGGACGCCACGCGCCCACCGGCTGGCTCGTCCGCTTCGACCCCTCCCGCGCCGAACTGGCCGACCGCAGGGTGCGGGTCCAGGGCACGCTTCAGGCCGCCGAGGTCGACGCGTCCACGCTGGAGGTCACCGCCGACCACACGCTCGTGTACGCGCTGCGGCCGGCCGGGGCCGGTGGCAAGGCCGAGGTGTCCCTGTTCACCGTCCGGCGCGAGCTGCACTTCCGCTTCGACCGCGACGATCTGCGCCTGCACCAGGGCCAGCTGGTCGTCTCCTACGTCCAGGCCGGCCCGCTGTCCTGCGCCGAGGACTCCACGAGCCACCTGCGCCCCCTGCTGGCCGGCCAGACGGCCAAGGAAGGCGGCCCCGCGGGCACCGACCCCTACGCCACGGGGAGCGCCACGGCCCTGTGCGGCACGCTGGCGACGAGCGCGCAGCCGAGGGTGTGAGGCGGGCTTTCCAAGGCCGAGGCGGGCGCCTCAGCTGCCGTCGCGCGGCGGCTGGTCGTCGTCCGGGGAGTTTGAGGAGGAGTCCGACGGGTCCGGCGTCTCGGGGCCCCGGGGCGGCTTCTGGCCCGGGTTCGCGAAGCCGCCGAAGCCCCGGCGGACGCGGTCGCCCAGGTCGCCGGCGCCCCCGGCAAGGTCCGTGACCAGCTTCATCAGCGGGTCCTTGGAGCTCTTCACATGGGTCGTGTAGTGGTTCGCCGACTCCCGCCAGGAGTCCCGCACCGAGGTGTCCTTGTCCTCGTCGCGGCGCGGGTAGTGGCCGTCCATGATCCGCTGGTAGTCCCGCGACTCGGCCCACTTCTTCAGCTCGGCCGCCCGCACGGTGGTGAAGGGGTGGGAGCGCGGCAGCACGTTCAGGATCTTCAGCACCGAGTCGCGCAGGTCGCCTCCGGCCTCGTACTCCTCGGCCTGGGCGAGGAACGCGTCCACGTTCATCTCATGCAGGTGGTTGCCGCCCGCGATCTTCATCAGACCCCGCATGGACGCCTGGAGATCCTGCCCGACCAGCAGCCCCGCCCGGTCCGCGGACAGTTCCGACTTGCGGAACCACTCCCGCAGCCCGGTCACGATCGCCATGATCGCGAGGTTGCCCAGCGGGATCCAGGCGACCCGGACGGCGAGGCTGGTCAGGAACAGCAGGATGGTCCGGTAGACGGAGTGCCCGGACAGCGCGTGCCCCACCTCGTGCCCGACGACCGCCCGCATCTCCTCCTCGTCGAGCAGCTCGACGAGCCCCGTCGTGACGACGATGATCGGCTCGTCCAGGCCGATGCACATCGCGTTCGGCTGTGGGTCCTGGCTGACGTACATCGGCGGGACCTTCTCCAGGTCCAGGATGTAGCAGGCGTCCTGCAGCATCACGTTCAGATGCGAGAACTGCTGGTCCGAGACCCGCACCGAGTCGGACAGGAACAGCAGCCGCAGACTGCGCTCGGGCAGCAGGCCGCTGAGCGCCTTGAACACCGTGTCGAAACCGCTCAGCTTGCGCAGGGCCACCAGGGCGGAGCGGTCGGCCGGGTGCTCGTAGGTGCGCGAGGAGATTCCGGGGAAGCGCCTGCGCTGCCTGCTCGGCACGTGCTCGTGCCCGTTGTGCTCGTGGCCGTCGGACATGTCTTCCCCCATGTGCGTCTGTATGACCTTTGCGGCGCCTTGTGCGGCCTTTTGCTTCCCCGAGGCTGAGCCCAGCCTAGGCGGAGTTACGGTGGTCGGGCAGTACAGCGAAGGAGACCACCGCCATGGAGCACCACCCCGCAGCCGCCTGGCTCGCCGAGGCCGCGACCGCCGCCGATCGGCAAGGGGGGCCGGGGATGCTGCGGTACGTACTGCTCGTGATGATCGTGGGCTGTGTGCTGACCGCGTGGTTCCTGCTGCGTGGCTACAGCCGGAAGGACGACTGAGCCGCCGGGAAGGTTCCCCGGCCGGGCCCCGGCGGGACCGCGCACCGGTTCCGTGTCACAAACAGACGGAGTCGGGGTGATCGCCGTCGGGGCGCCCGCTTACGATGAGCCGACGTCTTTAACCCGCCCACACGCGATAGGTCCTGCCGAAGATGAGCTTCCACAGCACCGCTGCCCAGTTGGTCACCCTCGCCGCCGAGGGCGAGGAGCACGGCGGTAACCACGAGAGCCTCAGCCCCTACCTCACCGGTGGCGGCGCCCTCTTCGCCCTGCTGCTCCTGCTGTGGATCACCACCCGCTTCAACCGCGACCGCTGACCCCTGGCCGGGCGCCCCGCGCGGGGCGCCCCGGGACCACGGGGGCGGCCGGACCCTCAGGGGCCCTCAGGCAGGGCCGGTAGGGTCTGCACGCATGGGAGAGCAGGACATGCCTACCGGTCCGGCGAACGAGACGCCGCACGACCCGGCACAGGACACGGCGAGCGGCACCGGGCGACACCCGGAGCCCCGGCGTGCCACCACGGCGCACCGCCAGATCGACGGCCCCGGAACCGGCCGGCCCCAGCCGGGCAAGCGCCGCCTCGGCGTCATGGGCGGCACCTTCGACCCGATCCACCACGGGCACCTGGTGGCGGCCAGCGAGGTCGCCGCGGCGTTCCACCTCGACGAGGTGGTCTTCGTCCCGACCGGCCAGCCCTGGCAGAAGAGCCACCGCAAGGTCTCCCCGGCCGAGGACCGCTACCTGATGACGGTCATCGCGACCGCGGAGAACCCGCAGTTCTCCGTGAGCCGCATCGACATCGACCGCGGCGGCCCCACCTACACCGTGGACACGCTGCGCGACCTGCGCGCGCTCAACCCCGACACGGACCTGTTCTTCATCACCGGCGCCGACGCGCTCTCCCAGATCCTCACCTGGCGGGACAGCGAGGAACTGATCTCCCTCGCGCACTTCATCGGGGTCACCCGGCCGGGCCACCACCTGAACGACCCAGGACTCCCGGAGGGCGGTGTCTCGCTCGTCGAGGTGCCCGCCCTCGCCATCTCCTCCACGGACTGCCGTGCGAGAGTCGCCAAGGGCGACCCCATCTGGTACCTGGTGCCGGACGGAGTCGTGCGCTACATCGACAAGCGCGAGCTGTACCGCGGCGAGTGAGCCGAGAGGGGCACCGGTGAACGACCGATACGACCCGGGGTACGGGGGCGACCAGTACGAGCTCGTCGGCTACGACGAGTACGGCCGGCCTGTCTACCGGCAGGTCCAGACCCAGCAGCAGACGTACGACCCGTACGCCCAGCAGCAACAGCAGGGCTACGGCTACGACCCGTACGCCCAGGCCGGGCAGCAGTCCCCGCCCGCGTACGACTACGGGGCTTACGACCCCTACGCCTCCGGGCAGCAGCAGGGCGGCACCGCCGCTCACGACCCCTATGGCCAGGCCGCGGCCGGCGCCGGTACGGCCCAGCAGCCCCGCGTCGCCGAACAGACCCCCCACATCCCCCAGCAGGCGGGCCCGGCCGACGCCGAGGACGTCCGAGGCGGACCCCAACGGGAATACCACACCGAGCAGTTCGCCTTCGTCGAGGAACCCGACGACAACTCCGAAGACGTCATCGACTGGCTGAAGTTCACCGAGAACCGCACCGAGCGCCGCGAGGAGGCCCGGCGCCGCGCCCGCAGCCGGATCGTCGCCCTGGTCGTCGTCCTCGCGCTCGCCGCGGTCGGCGGCGTCGGTTACCTCTGGTACGCGGGGAAGCTGCCCGGCCTGTCCTCCGACGACTCCGCGACGGGCACGGCGACGGCCGCGGGTGCCCAGAAGCGCGACGTGATCGTCGTCCACCTGCACGACACCAAGGGCGGCGGCACCGCCACGGCCCTGCTCGTCGACAACACCACCACCAAGCGGGGCACCACCGTCCTGCTGCCCAACTCCCTCGCCCTGAACAGCGACGACGGCACCACGACGACGCTCGCCAAGTCGGTCGAGGACGACGGCTCCGACGGCACCCGCGACGCGCTCGACACGGTCCTCGGCACCGACATCGAGGGCACCTGGCGCCTGGACACCCCCTATCTGCAGAACCTCGTCGACCTCGTCGGCAACATCGACGTGGACACCAACGCCGAGGTCCCCGACCCCGACGCCAAGAAGAAGGGCGAGGCCCCCCTGGTCAACAAGGGCAAGGCCCAGACCCTCAGCGGCAAGATGGCCGTCGCCTACGCCACCTACCGCGCCCCCGGCGAGGCCCAGAGCGCCCAGCTGGAACGCTTCGGGCAGGTCCTGCAAGGCGTCCTGCGCAAGCTGTCCTCCGACCCGCAGGCCGCGACGACCACCATCCAGACCCTGGCGCAGATCCTGGACCCCTCCCTGACCGACAAGGACCTCGGCTCCTTCCTCGCCGGGCTCTCCGACCTCGCCAAGGGCGGCGACTACCGGACGGACCTGCTGCCCGTCCAGGCCGACGGCACGCTCAGCGCCCAGGCCAGTGCGGGCGTGGTCAAGAACGTCCTCGGCGGCACCGCCAAGAGCCCCGACAAGGACGCCGCCGTCAGCGTCTCCGTCCAGAACGCCAGCGGTGTGAAGGACAACACGGAGAAGGCCCGTGTGGTGCTCCTCAACGGCG
Organism: Streptomyces sp. NPDC007991; assembly: GCF_042958445.1. Lineage (NCBI taxonomy): Bacteria > Bacillati > Actinomycetota > Actinomycetes > Kitasatosporales > Streptomycetaceae > Streptomyces > Streptomyces sp. NPDC007991. The sequence goes on along the minus strand of NZ_JBIBJD010000002.1, from coordinate 563,581 downwards.
GCTTCACCTTCCTGGAGGGCGGCACCGCCGGCTCCGCGCAGGCCACGTCCAAGGTCACCTACGCCGACGCCGCGGACAAGGCCAAGGCGGCCGAGGTGGCCAAGACCCTGGGCCTGCCCGCGGGCTCCGTCACCAAGGGCAGGATCTCGGCGAGCGCCGACGTCGCCGTCATCCTGGGCCAGGACTACAAGCCGTCGTCGGACTAGCCGGCCGGCGTGTGCTCCCCACGTGGTCCGCGCCATCACGTGGGGCGCGCGCGGCGGTCCGTGAGACCCTTGGAGGCAAGTGACCGCCGACGGAAAGCCTTGTAGTGACCGTGACCGACCGCTCTCACGAGCTGATCAACACCGCCGCCCAGGCGGCCGCCGACAAGCTGGCCCACGACATCGTCGCCTACGACGTCAGTGACGTGCTGTCCATCACGGACGCCTTCCTGCTGGCCTCGGCGCCCAACGACCGCCAGGTCAAGTCGATCGTCGACGAGATCGAGGTGCGCCTCAACAAGGAGCTCGGCGCCAAGCCGGTGCGCCGCGAGGGCGACCGCGAGGCCCGCTGGGTGCTGCTCGACTACGTCGACATCGTCGTCCACGTCCAGCACAGCGAGGAGCGCGTCTTCTACGCCCTGGAGAGGCTGTGGAAGGACTGCCCCGAGCTGGACCTGCCCGAGGACGCCAAGGCCACCCGCGGCAAGGGCGAGGAGCACGCCAAGCTGCAAGCGGCAGAGGAGGCGGCGGAGCTGGACGGTGACTGGCGGTGACCTCCTTCAGTGAGGCGTCCGGCGGCAAGGGCCGGGGCCGCCGCGTCATCCTCTGGCGGCACGGCCAGACCGCGTGGAACGTGGAGCGCCGCTTCCAGGGCACCACGGACGTCGAGCTCACCGAGACCGGCGTCGCCCAGGCCCGGCGCGCGGCCCGGCTGCTGGTCGCCCTGAAGCCGGACGCGATCATCGCCTCCGACCTGAAGCGGGCCGCGAACACGGCCGCCGAACTCGCCGCGCTCACCGACCTCGACGTCACTCACGACGAGGCGCTGCGCGAGACCTACGCGGGCGCCTGGCAGGGACTGACGCACGAGGAGATCATCGCCCGGTACGGCGACGAGTACTCCGCGTGGAAGCGCGGCGAGCCGGTGCGCCGGGGCGGGGGCGAGCTGGAGACCGAGGTCGCCGACCGCGCCGCCCCCGTGGTGCTGCGGCACGCCGAGAAGCTCCCCCAGGACGGCACGCTCGTCGTGGTCAGTCACGGCGGCACCATCCGCACCACCATCGGCCGCCTCCTCGCCCTGGACTCCCACAACTGGGAGAGCCTCGGCGGGCTCTCCAACTGCTGCTGGTCCGTCCTCGGCGAAGGCGCCCGCGGCTGGCGCCTGCTGGAGCACAACGCCGGCACCCTGCCGGAACCGGTGCTCGGCGACGACGACTGACCCCCGGATTTCACTTTCCGGCTGGTCGCAGGCTAAAGTTCTTCTTGTTCGCCCCGCCAGGGGAGACGAACACGAGGGGCTATAGCTCAGTTGGTAGAGCGCCTGCATGGCATGCAGGAGGTCAGGAGTTCAATTCTCCTTAGCTCCACGCTTCAAGATCCCGTTCCCGTCAGGGGGCGGGATTTTTCATGCTCCCCCTTGAGTCACTGGGGCACCCTGAGGCGTATACCTCTACGGCCCCGCCGGGTTGCCGTGTCCGGACTGGTACTGAGGCGTCGCTGACCGTATTGGTCCGGTCGTGGCAGAATCAAACGGCCGGAAGGGGGCGCGGCCCGACGGGAGGAGTAGCGATGCCTGCGAGCATCCAGGAGGTCGACCACCTCCTCGGAGCAGCATGGACACGGGATATGTCGACCCGCCTCAGCTGCCCTTCCTGCGGATCCGCGCACGTGGCCCAGATGCTCGGCGACAACGGCGGGATCTCCTACGTGTGCACGGCCTGCGGCCACAGCTGGAGCTGATCGATGGGTGCACACAGGCGGAAATGCGACTGGTGTGGCAGCGGGACTCCGATCGTCCGCGACATGGAGCCGATCAATCCCGACTACCAGTACTGGTGCGAGGAGTGCGCGCGGGCGCTGATCATAAAGGGCGACCCGATCGAGACGTACCGTGAGCTGGAGGGCGAGCCGATCTACGGCCGGCTTCTGGAGGAGCACTGCACGCTCAAGCGGTTCTATTCGTTCGTCACGGCATAGCCTCGCAGGGTCGGTGTAAACCCGACATAGCGGGCATCTCCGTGCGAGGCGAAATCGATTTGGTGTTGAGCCCGGAGGACCAGTAATGTTGGCGTCGCCGCCGGGGAAACCCGGAGGGGCGCAGCAAGGGGCTATAGCTCAGTTGGTAGAGCGCCTGCATGGCATGCAGGAGGTCAGGAGTTCAATTCTCCTTAGCTCCACAGCAGATGAGAAGGCGGGCCATCCGATCGGATGGCCCGCCTTCGTCGTGTGCGCTGTCCGTGCGCGGTGTCCGTGTACGCCTACGGCGGGCTCCCCTGGGGGAAGCCCGCCGTATGACGTCTGCTCAGCGGCCGAGTGCGCGGCGGCCGCGGCCCTGGGACAGGACCGGGAGGTTTCGGGACGGCGCGCCGCCCTGAGCGCGCGTGTCCTCCTCGATCCGCAGGGCCAGTGCCGGACAGCGGCGTACCGCGCGCAGGGCCTTGGCCTCGGCGTACCGCGGCACCTGCGCCTGCGCCACGGTGGGGAAGCCGTCGGCGCCGAGCTGGAACACCTCGGGGAGGATGTCCGCGCACAGGCCGTGGCCCCGGCACAGCGTCCAGTCGACGTAGATCTTCTGGCGGCTGGGGCCGTTCTCCTCGGACTCGGCGCCGCCGGGGATGCCCGTAGGGGCCCTGCCCCCCTCGAAGAGCGGCAGTACGCCCTCCACGGGCCGTCCGCAGCCGTTCCCGAGGACATGGGCGGCCAGGTCGTCCGTGAACGCCTTGATGGTCGACTCCAGGAACATCGCGGAGCCGTCCGGGTGCGAGCACGCGCCGCGCCGTTTCACGTTCTTGGCGACCTGCTTGAGCGCCTCCAGGGCCGCCGGTCCGCCGCCGTTGAGGATGTCCTCCATGCCGCGCGCGGCGGCCGGCAGGCCGAGGTAGCAGGGGCCGCACTGGCCCGCGCTCTCCTCCGCCAGCCACTGGGCGACGCGCAGTGACTCGCCCAGCGGGCAGGTCTCCTGAGTGATCGGCAGGATCGCGCCGGCGCCGAGCGCACCGCCCACGGCGTCCAGGGAGTTGCGCGAGACGATCGCCTCGTTGACGGTGGCGGCGTCGATCCACTTGCCGTGGTAGCCGCCGGTGAGCACGCCCTGGGGTACCGGCGGGGCGCCGGCGAGCTGGAGTACGTACCGCAGCGGCACGCCCGTCGGGACCTCGATCACCATGGGGCGGGCGACCGCGCCGGAGACCGTGAGCATGACCGTGCCCGGCTCGTCGTACAGGCCGGTGTTGCCGTAGCGCTCCGGGCCGATGCGGGCGGCGATGGCCAGTTGGGCGAAGGTCTCGGCGTTCGACAGCAGTGTGGGCGCGCCGCCGACGCCGTTCTGTGAGGCGCTGACCTTGCGGCCCGGCGGGATGGCCGGGCCGCCGTCGATGGAGCGGATCAGCGACGCGGCGGCGCCGGTGACCATGCGGACCGGGTTGCGCTGCACCCGTGCGCGCAGAGCGGATCTGCGGCCGTTGCTGAGGCCGCGTTCGGCGAGCGCGGCCTCCATGGAGCGCTGTGTGGACTCACGGGTGACCCCCACCACGAGCGTGCGGGCACCCAGCGCCTCGGCGCACAGCAGTGCGCCGTCCAGGATCAGATGGGGAGCACGGTTGATGAGCACCGTGTCCTTGCGGCAGGCCGGTTCGTCCTCGCTGCCGTTCACGACGACGACCGGCCGGACGCCACGCTTGATCGCCGCCTCGGCGACCGAGCGCAGCTTCTTGTGGAAGGGGAAGCCCGCGCCGCCGCGGCCCTTGAGGTTGATGCGTTCGGCGAGTTGCGCGAGCTGCTCGCCGCCCATCGGCTCCAGCGGCCCGTGCACCTTCAGGTGCATGGGCAGATCGAGCCGATCGACAAGGTCGAAGCCGGACGTGAGCTGGGGAAGACCGACGACGCGGACTTCGGGTACGTCAGGCAAAGCCTCGTTCACTTAAAGCCTCCGGAAGGCGTGTTCCAAGGTTCGCCCGATCCCGGTGCGTCGAAGTCGTAGGACGCACCGGGCAGTGTTTCAGTGGCGGGACCGCTGTTGTACGTGTCGTTCGGGTAGTACGTGTCGTAGACGGCGTTCGTCTCACCCGTGTCGTACACGTCACTCGATCCATAGCCGGCGGCGCCTGGATTGCCATAGGCCGGAATGTTTTGTCCGGTGTCCTGGAGGGGGTCGTAGGGCGGGATGTTGAAGCCCGTGTCCTGGAGCGGGTCGTAGGACGACGGCGGGGCCTCGCCGACTGGCGGCGGGGACGGGATCGGCCAGTTGCCCGAGGTGCTGGAGGGGCCGTCCACGGTCGGGATGGCCTGGGTGGGTTGCATGTCCAGCGGCAGTTCCGTGCGGTCGGTCGGCCCCGGCGCGGCGAACGCCTGCCGGCCCGGGGGCGGGCTGGAGACGGCCCGGTAGGCCGCGGCGAAGCCGTTCGTGGAGTCCTGTGGCGCGGCGCGCTCCGCCGTCTCGTACCGCAGCCCCGACGGGGAGGCCGCGGCCCCCACGGGCACGTCCCGGCTCTCGTAGCCGGGCAGCGCGGAGCCGCTGCCCGCCCGGGCCCGGCTCTCCTCCAGGTCCCTGCGTCCCAGGCCCTCCCCGGGGCCGATGAACTGGGCGAACTTGTCGGCGACCTTGCGCTTGACCGGGCGCGGAGCGGCGCGCAGGAGGAGGGCTCCGGCCACGCCGGCCAGGGACAGGCAGTACAGGATGACGAAGATCGGCTTGGCCGAGCGACCCGCGTAGAGGCCGTGCACCAAGGCGGCGCACCAGGCCGGATAGGCCAGCATGTGCATGGCCCGCCAGCGGGCCGCGACGGGCGCCGGGGACGCGAAGCGGTTGCGCAGCGCGCCCGTGACGCCCACGAAGATCATGAGCATGCTGGCCAGGGTGCCGAGGCCGACGAGGAACGACCGGCCCATGAGCTCGTCGTTGTCGCTGGCGATGAGCCCGAAGGGGATGAACACCGCGACCCACGTGGTGTGGGCGAGCGCCAGCTTGACCCCGATGTGCACCAGCAGGAAGACGATCGAGGCGACCGCCGTGACCCGGTGCACGGCCTGCGCCAGGATGCGCCTGCGCGTGTCCAGCAGGATCCGGTCCTGGGCGACCAGCCCCCAGATCACCGAGCAGGAAAGGCACACGAGGGACAGCACGCCGGCGCCGAAGTTGAGGAAGTCGGCGAACGAGTCGTCCACGGTGGAGTCGTAATTCGTCACGGCCGGCCTCCCCGCGTCCCGGTGACCGGGCGTAGCGAGGTGTTACTGCGATGAGGGTTCATGGGGGCAACTCCGAGCGGTTCGGGAAAGCGGTCCCGCTGCCGCACTCTAAGCGGCGCCATACCGATGGGTACGAGGTTTGAGTTATTGCGTTGTTATCAAAGGACAATGTGGCTGTTGTGATGTCCCTTAGTGACTGTTACGCGAAGTAACTTTTGACCTTTGTTCAGCCTTCTGGGCGCCGAGACGGCCCCTCGGAAGCGCGTCGCGACGCGCTGGGGGGCTGCGGTACCCTAACGCCATGCGTGCCGTACGCCTTCTGCTTAGCGGGCCGCGCTGATCAGTCCCGGCCACCGGACGAGTCGAGTGGCCGGCATCGGCGCGGCGTCCCCTCCTGTGCGAGGGGATTTTTCGTTTCTCGAACGACACAGCCGCAGGCAGAGACGATCGATGGAGCTTTGAGGATCATGAGCGAGACGAACCCCGCTGCCGCCTCCGAGGTGGCAGCGCCGCACCGCTACACGGCCGCGACGGCTGCCGAGATCGAAGCACGCTGGCAGGACTTCTGGGACGCCGACGGCACCTACGGCGCACCCAACCCCAAGGGCGACCTGGCGGGCGACCCGCAGACCGCCGCCAAGCCCAAGAAGTTCATCATGGACATGTTCCCGTACCCCTCGGGTGCGGGCCTGCACGTCGGCCACCCGCTGGGCTACATCGCCACGGACGTCTTCGCCCGCTTCCAGCGCATGACCGGCCACAACGTCCTGCACACCCTGGGCTTCGACGCCTTCGGCCTGCCCGCCGAGCAGTACGCGGTGCAGACCGGCACGCACCCGCGCGCGTCCACCGAAGCCAACATGGAGAACATGAAGTCCCAGCTGCGCCGGCTGGGCCTGGGCCACGACAAGCGCCGGTCGTTCGCCACGATCGACCCCGAGTACTACAAGTGGACCCAGTGGATCTTCCTGCAGATCTTCAACTCCTGGTACGACGACGAGGCGAGGAAGGCCCGCCCGATCTCGGAGCTGATCGACCAGTTCGAGTCGGGTGAGCGGACCGTACCCGGCCACACGCGCGCGTGGAGCGAGCTGAGCGCCGCCGAGAAGGCCGACGTCCTGGGCGACTTCCGGCTGGCCTACGCCTCGGACGCGCCGGTCAACTGGTGCCCCGGGCTGGGCACCGTGCTGGCCAACGAGGAGGTCACCGCCGACGGCCGGTCCGAGCGCGGCAACTTCCCGGTCTTCAAGGCCAAGCTGCGCCAGTGGAACATGCGCATCACGGCCTACGCCGACCGCCTGCTGGAGGACCTGGAGGAGCTGGACTGGCCCGAGGCCATCAAGCTGCAGCAGCGCAACTGGATCGGCCGCTCCGAGGGCGCCCGCGTCGACTTCCCCATCGACGGCGAGCGCATCACCGTCTTCACCACCCGCCCGGACACCCTGTTCGGCGCCACCTACATGGTGCTGGCGCCCGAGCACCCGCTGGTCGAGAAGTTCACCCCGGCCGCCTGGCCCGAGGGCACCCACGAGGTGTGGACCGGCGGCCACGCGACCCCGGGGGAGGCCGTCGCTTCCTACCGCGCGCAGGCCGCGTCCAAGTCCGACGTGGAGCGGCAGGCCGAGGCCAAGGACAAGACCGGCGTCTTCATCGGCGCGTACGCGACCAACCCGGTCAACGGCGAGCAGGTCCCGGTCTTCATCGCCGACTACGTGCTGATGGGCTACGGCACCGGCGCGATCATGGCCGTCCCGGCCGGAGACCAGCGCGACTTCGAGTTCGCGCGCGCCTTCGAGCTGCCGATCACCTGCATCGTCGAGCCGACCGACGGCCGCGGCACGGACACCGCCGCGTGGGAGAACGCCTTCTCCTCCTACGAAGCCAAGATCATCAACTCGTCGAACGACGAGGTCAGCCTGGACGGCCTGGGCGTCGCCGAGGCCAAGGCGCGCATCACCGAATGGCTGGAAAGCAAGGGCATCGGCGAGGGCACCGTCAACTTCCGGCTGCGTGACTGGCTGTTCAGCCGTCAGCGCTACTGGGGCGAGCCCTTCCCGATCGTCTACGACGAGGACGGCATCGCCCACGCGCTGCCCGAGTCGATGCTGCCCCTGGAGCTGCCCGAGGTCGAGGACTACTCGCCGCGCACCTTCGACCCGGACGACGCCGACACCCAGCCCGAGACGCCGCTGTCCCGCAACGAGGACTGGGTCAACGTCACGCTGGACCTGGGCGACGGCCGTGGTCCGCGCAGGTTCCGCCGCGAGACCAACACCATGCCCAACTGGGCCGGTTCCTGCTGGTACGAGCTGCGCTACCTGGACCCGCACAACAGCGAGCAGCTGGTCGACCCCGAGATCGAGCGGTACTGGATGGGCCCGCGCGAGGGCATGCCGCACGGCGGTGTCGACCTGTACGTCGGCGGCGCCGAGCACGCCGTGCTGCACCTGCTGTACGCCCGCTTCTGGTCCAAGGTGCTGTACGACCTGGGGCACGTCTCCTCCGCCGAGCCGTTCCACAAGCTGTTCAACCAGGGCATGATCCAGGCCTACGTCTACCGCGACAGCCGTGGCATCGCGGTGCCGGCCGCCGAGGTGGAGGAGCGCGACGGCGCCTACTACTACCAGGGCGAGAAGGTCTCCCGGCTGCTGGGCAAGATGGGCAAGTCCCTGAAGAACGCGGTCACTCCGGACGAGATCTGCGACGAGTACGGCGCCGACACGCTGCGGCTGTACGAGATGGCGATGGGCCCGCTGGACGTCTCCCGGCCCTGGGACACGCGCGCGGTGGTGGGCCAGTTCCGGCTGCTGCAGCGGCTGTGGCGCAACATCGTCGACGAGACGACCGGCGAAGTGACCGTCGTCGACGCCGAGCCGGACGAGGAGACGCTGCGCGCCCTGCACAAGGCGATCGACGGCGTGCGCGGGGACCTGGAGGGCATGCGGTTCAACACCGCCATCGCCAAGGTCACCGAGCTGAACAACCACCTGACCAAGGCGGGCGGGCCGGTGTCGCGGTCCGTCGCCGAGCCGCTGGTGCTGATGGTCGCGCCGCTGGCCCCGCACATCGCCGAGGAGCTGTGGCGCAAGCTGGGGCACGAGGACTCGGTGGTCCACCAGGACTTCCCGGTGGCCGACCCGGCGTACGTCGTCGACGAGACCGTGACCTGCGTCGTGCAGATCAAGGGCAAGGTCAAGGCGCGGCTGGAGGTGTCGCCGTCGATCGCCGAGGACGAGCTGGAGAAGGTCGCCCTGGCCGATGAGAAGGTCGTCGCCGCGCTGGGCGGGGCCGGGATCCGGAAGGTGATCGTGCGGGCACCGAAGCTGGTGAACATCGTCCCGGCGTAGGCGCGGGGCCGGCAGGGCTCCATCGGGGTCCATCAGGGTGGTCCCCTACGGGCAGGTTCGGGGTTTTTCTGGAACTCCGGGCCTGCCTGTTGCGTTTACCGTTGAAGAGCGGCGTGAGATGTGCCGAGACGCCCTGAGGAGGAGCCGGTGGAAGCAGTGATCGCAGTACTCGCCCTGCTCTTCGTGCTCTTTGCCGGGCTGGGGGCGTACGCCACGGTGAAGATGGTCGGCGCCGCCAAGCGCGGCGTGGACCGCGGCCTCACCCAGGCCCGCCGCACGGTCGAGGACCACACCCTGCGCGCCAAGTCCTTCGCCCAGCCGGGCGCCGCGGGAGAGCTCGCCCAACTCCGGCTGAAACTGCGTACGTCGATGCGCGCCACTCAGGAAGCGCTGCACACGGCCGTCGCCGAGGACGCGTCCCTGAAGGAGTCCCTCGGCCTCTTCGAACGGCTCAGTGCGCACGGCCACGAGCTGGACGACGAGCTGAAACGCCTGGAGTCCGAGCCCGACCGCGCCGCGCTCACCGAGCGACTTCCCGAGCTGCGCGAGCGCGCCGAACGCATCACCCATTCCGCGGACTCGCTGCGCTGGGCCGCCCGCGACCGCGCCCGCCGCTTCGCGGACGACGACCTGGACTCGCTCAGCGCCCAGATCGACCTGGAGTCGGGGGCGCTGCGGCACTGGACGACGGAGCCGGAGTCCCGGCTCACCGCCTCGCCGAAGCCGAAGCCGAAGCCGAAGCCGAAGCCGGAGCCGGAGCAGGCCGCAAGGCCGTGGCCCGAGGCGCCCGCCGCCGATGCCCCCTCGGCCGGACAGACCGGGCCGCAGACCCCGCGGTCGAGCCCGGCGCACGAGCCGGCACGGCCCGCCATCAGCTCCTCGGGACCGCGCCCGGCCTACCCTTGGCAGAAGAAGCCCCGCCCCGAGAGCACCACTTGATCCGGCCACTCGTGTCACAGCGCACGGGGGCCGGGCTGCCCCACGGGCACTACGGCAGGTAACCTCCAGCTCATGTCCCGCCATGTCGCGATCGTCACCGATTCAACGGCCTACCTGCCGGCCCGGACGATGGAGCGCCACGGCATCACAGCGGTACCTCTGACCGTCGTCCTCGGCGACCGGGCGCTGGAGGAGGGCACCGAGATCTCGACCCGCGCCCTCGCCCAGGCTTTGCAGAAGCGGCGCCCGGTGACGACCTCGCGGCCCAGCCCCGCCCTCTTCGAGGAGACCTACCGCAAGGTCGCCGAGTCCGGCGCCACCGGCATCGTCTCCCTCCATCTCTCCGCCGAACTCTCCGGTACGTACGACGCGGCTGTCGTCGCCGCGCGGCAGGCTCCGGTGCCGGTGCGGGTGGTGGACACCGGCATGATCGCGATGGCGCTCGGCTTCTGCGCGCTCTCCGCGGCGCGGACCGCGGAGTCGGGCGGCACGATGGACGAGGCCGTCACGGCCGCGGAGAAGCGGGCCGCGGGCACGTCCGCCTACTTCTACGTCGACACCCTCGACTACCTGCGCCGCGGCGGCCGTATCGGTGCCGCGCAGGCCCTGCTGGGATCGGCGCTCGCGGTGAAGCCGCTGCTGCAGCTGGCCGACGGCCGTATCGAACCGCTGGAGAAGGTGCGGACAGCGTCGAAGGCGATCGCCCGCCTGGAGGAGATCGCGGCCGAGCGTGCGGGCAGCGCCCAGGTCGACGTCGCCGTCCATCATCTCGCCGCCCCGGACCGGGCGTCGGCCCTCACCGACCGGCTGCGGGCACGGCTGCCCGGGCTTGCCGATCTGCACGTCAGCGAGGTCGGGGCGGTGATCGGGGCGCACACGGGGCCCGGGTTGCTGGGGGTCGTGGTTTCGCCGCAGTGAACGGTCACGGCGGGCTCTGATCACCCGTGTGGGTGGCCGGGTTATCCACAAGTCGGCCGTGGTCCCCGGGAATTGACCAAGATCATCGCGGGTGTGCCGGGATGGCCGATCCTCGTCGCATGGCACTTGGATCACGTTCACGCACAGCGACTGCGACCAGCGGGCCGGGCCGTGGACCGGCGTCCGACGGCCGCGTCCGTCACCGCCGTCACCGGCCCGCCCCACGCGGCCGGGCCCGGCATCGGCACGCCTCGGCAAAGGAGCTCCGCCGGCGTGCGGAGGTGCTGTTCGGCGAGCATGCCGGACGGGGCGGGGAGCGGCGGGGGCTGGGGCATGGCCCGCCCGCACTCGAGGAGAGGGTTTCCGCGGGGCGGGGCGGGCGCAGGTCCGGTCAGCCGGAGTCCGGTCCGCAGTCCGCTCAGTCCGCTCAGTCCTCTCAGCCCGCTCCGGAGTTCGGTCCGCAGGCCGCTGTCCCGGTCGGGGGCGACGATGGGACGGGTGCCGGGACCGTCGGCGGGGACGGTCGTGCGGAGGAAGGGACCTGGCGGGAGCGGGCCGGGCTCGCTGTGCGGGAGCGCATGCCTGTGTGGTTGCAGGCGAGGTGTGGCCTGGAGTCGCGGAGCGTGCTCGCGCTGACGGTCGTGCTCGTCGTCGCAGCGGCGTTCGCCGTGCAGCACTTCTGGGCGGGCCGGACCCAGTCCGTGCGGCCGCCCGAAGTGGTGCGAGCGGCGGCACCCTACGAGGAGCGGGGAGAGAGTGGACAGGCCGAGCCCTCGCGAGGAGCGGGTACGCCCGTGGGGGCGGCGGCGAAGGCGACCGGCGGCGCGGGCGCGGCAGGGTCGGCCGAGATCGTCGTGGACGTCGGCGGGAAGGTCCGTGAACCCGGGATCCACCGGCTGCCGGCCGGCTCGCGTGTCGCGGACGCGCTGCGCGCGGCGGGCGGGGTGAAGCCGGGCACGAAGACCGACGGTCTCAACCGCGCCCGGTTCCTCGTGGACGGAGAGCAGGTGATCGTCGGGGGACCGGCTCCGGCTGCGGGGACCGGGGCCGGCGGTACGGCTGCCGGAGGCACGGGCGGTGTGCCGGCGGGCGGTGTGACGCCTGGGGCTCCCGTCTCGCTCACCACGGCCACCGTCGACCAGCTCGACACCCTGCCGGGGGTCGGCCCGGTGCTGGCGCAGCACATCATCGACTACCGCACGCAGCACGGCGGGTTCCGATCCGTGGACGAGCTGCGCGAGGTGAACGGCATCGGCGACCGCCGCTTCGCCGACCTGCGGAATCTCGTCCAGCCATGAGGAGCTCCCGTGACGTGCCGACGGGACGGGACCAGGCGGCACCGGATGCCGGGTCGGCGCTTCCCCTCCAGCCGGCCTCGCCCGCCCGTTCGTCCGTGCACGCCTCCTCCGGGAAGCGGCTGGGCAGCTCCCGTCCGCGGCAGGAGGGACCGACGGACCTGCGGCTCGTCCCACCCGCCCTCGCGGCCTGGGGCACGGCGGCGCTGGTGCTGGACATGTCGCCGGGGTGGGTCCTGGGTATCGCAGCCGGCTGCCTGGCAGCCGCCGGCCTGCTGCCGCTCGCCCGGCGGGCGGGGTGGGCCGCCTGGCCGCGAGCGTCGGCCGCGGCCGTGCTGCTGTGCGTGGCCGCGGCTGCCGCCTCGGCCGGGCTGCATGGAGCGGATCTGCGCCGGGGACCTGTCCCTGGGCTGGCGCGGGAGTACGCGACGGTGACCGCCGAGGTGGAGCTGACCTCCGATCCCCGGTTCACCCGGCCGAAGGTCCGGGGCGATCACGTCGCTCCGGCCGCCCTCCTGATCGAGGCCGAGGTGCGGCGCGTCCAGGAGGCGGGCGGCGCGACCGTGGGGACACGCACACCGGTGCTGATGATCGTCGACTTGGGGCCGGCCGGCCGGTCGGCACCCGCGACCGGGATTGCCGACGGCGGGCGCTCTGCCGCCGGTGGGCCGATGCGGTCACCGTGGACGGGACTGCTGCCGTCGACGCGGCTGCGGGTCAGTGCCCGGCTGGCGCCCGCGATGACGGGCGGTGACCGGGTCGCGGCCGTGCTGCGGGTGCGGGGCCGGGCCGAACCGGAGGTGGTCGGGGAACCCTCGGCCGCTCAGCGGCTCGCCGGGCGGTTGCGGGCGGGGCTGCGGGAGGCGACCGACGGGCTGTCGGCGGATGCCCGGGCGTTGTTGCCGGGGCTGGTCGTGGGGGACACCTCGCGGATCACCCCGGAGCTGGAGGAGGCCTTCAAGGAGACCGACCTCACGCACACCCTGGCCGTGTCCGGTGCCAACTTCACGATCCTGCTCGCCCTGCTGCTCGGGCCGCCGGGACTGGCCCAGCACGCCGAGCGGCGAGGGCTCGCGCCTCGCCTCGGTGTCTCCCTGCGGGCCACCGGCGTGCTCGGGGGCGTGCTCTCCCTCGGGTTCGTCGTCGTGTGCAGACCGGATCCGAGTGTGCTGCGGGCCGCGGCCTGCGGAGCCGTCGCGCTGCTCGCCCTCGCGACCGGCCGCCGCAGGTCACTCGTCCCGGCGCTGGCGACGGCGGTCCTGCTGCTGGTGCTGTACGACCCGTGGCTGGCGCGCAGTTACGGGTTCCTGCTCTCCGTCGCGGCCACCGGCGCCCTGCTCACGCTCGCGCCGCGCTGGAGCGCCGGGCTGCGGCGGCGTGGGGTGCCGCCGCGACTCGCCGAGGCGCTGGCCGCCGCTGCCGCCGCGCAGTTCCTGTGCGCGCCCGTCGTCGCCGTGCTGTCGGCGCGGGTGAGCCTGGTGGCGGTGCCGTGCAATCTGATCGCGGAGTTCGCGATCGCTCCGGCCACGGTGCTGGGCTTCGCCGCACTGGCCACGGCACCGATGGCGATGCCCCTGGCCAAGGCCCTGGCGTGGAGCGCGCAGTGGCCCGCCGAGTGGATCGCACAGGTCGCCCGTACCGGGGCCGCGCTGCCGGGAGCGGGAGTGGACTGGCCGGGCAGTTGGGCGGGGGCGGCGCTGCTCGCGGCCGTGACGCTGGTCGTGCTGCTTCTGGGGCGGCGGCTGCTCGGGCATCCCTGGTGGTGCGGGGTCTGCGGCCTGCTGCTCGTCCTGGTGATGGTGCGGCCACCGCCGCTGACCCGCGTGATCACGGGCTGGCCGCCGCCCGGCTGGCGACTGGTGATGTGCGACGTGGGGCAGGGCGACGCCATGGTGCTCGCCGCGGGCGAGGGCACCGGTGTGGTGGTGGACGCGGGACCCGATCCACAGCTCGTCGACCACTGCCTGCGCTCCCTCGGCATCACGAGGATTCCGCTGGTCGTGCTCACCCACTTCCACGCCGATCACGTGGCGGGCCTGCCCGGTGTCCTGCGTGGACGGGCGGTGGGCGCGATCGAGACGACCGGCTTCGAAGAGCCCGCGGACCAGGCCGCGTTCGTCAGGAGGCAGGCGGCGGCCCGGCGGATTCCCGTCACGCGGGCCGCCGCGGGGGAGCAGCGCCGCGCGGGGGAGTTGTCCTGGCAGGTGGTGTGGCCACCTTCGAGTCCGCCCCCGGGCCCGCCGCCGGCCCCACAGCCACAGGTGCTCCAGGCGCACCCGGCGCACCCGGCTCCGGAGGGGCCGAACGACGCCAGTGTCGCCATGCTGGTCCGGTCGGCCGGGCTGCGCCTGCTGCTCCTCGGGGACCTCGAACCCCCGGCTCAGCGGGCGCTGGCGAGATCACCGGCGGCCGAGGCGCTGGAGAACGTGGACGTGCTGAAGGTCGCCCATCACGGTTCGGCGTACCAGGACCCGGGTCTGACAGGCCGGGTGGCCCCGCGGCTGGCGCTGATCAGTTGCGGCGCCGACAACAGCTACGGGCATCCGGCGCCCGGGACGGTCGCGGCGTTGCGCGCCGGGGGTGCGGTGGTGCTGCGGACGGACCGGGACGGCGCACTGGCGGTCGTGGGAGGGGGCGGGGAGCTGAGGGTAGCGCGAGACTGAGGGCATGAACTCAGCACAGGTTGACGCCTATCTCCGCCGTCTGGGAGTCGAGCACCCGGCATGGCCAACCGTCTACGTGCTCCGCGAACTGCATCTGCGCCACCTGAGGGCCGTGCCGTTCGAGAACCTGTCGATCCATCTCGGCGAGGAGATCTCGCTGGAGGAGAAGCGGCTGCTGGACAAGGTGGTGGGTGCCCGGCGGGGCGGGTTCTGCTACGAACTCAACGGCGCCTTCGGGACGTTGCTCGCCGCGCTGGGGTACGACGTGGCGCTGCTCGCGGGGCGGGTGTACGGGGACGAGGAGCGGCTCGGGATCCCGTACGACCATCTCGCGCTGCGGGTGCGGACGGTGGACGGGGGTGACTGGCTGGCCGACGTCGGGTTCGGGGCACACAGCCACCTGCCGCTGGCGTTCGGGGAGAGGGGGGAACAGGAGGATCCCGGGGGCACGTTCCGGATCGTCGAGGCGCGGCCGGACGCGGCCGGGGTGCGCGGTGGGCACGACACGGTGGAGGCGGCGGACCTGGACGTGATCCGTGACGGCAGACCGCAGTACCGCCTGGAGGTACGGCCGCGGGTGCTCGGGGACTTCGTGGCCGGGGCGTGGTGGCACAGTACGTCGCCGGTGTCGCACTTCACGCGGTCGCTGGTCTGCTCGCGGGTCACCGAGGACGGCGGGAGGATCACGCTCAGCGGCCGCAGGTTCACGGTGACCGGAGGCGACGGCAGCCGTCGGGTGCGGGAACTGGGGACGGACGAGGAGGTGCTCGGGGTGTACCGGGAGCGGTTCGGGATCGAGCTCGGCTCGGTGCCGACGGTCCGGGGCACCGGCCAGGACGGCTGATCCGGGCCGGAGGGGCCGGTCCGGGAGCGGCGGGACCAGAAGGGGCAGAGGGGCCAGACACCCCACTTGGCCCACATGGTGCTACTCGTGCGTAGTCCCAGCACAAGTGCTGGATTCCCGTGATGTGGTCCCGTGTTGCCTCGAAAGCCTCATCGGTGGTCGAATGCCTCCTCGGTGATGAGTGATCAAACCGCTGACTTCGAGTCGGACGAGGTGTCCAGATGATCGGCCGCTGGCTGGGAAGCAGAACCAACCGGGTGCAACGGACGAGCCCCCTGGCGGCGGTGCCGACGCCGCCGAGCGCCGGCGTGCTGGCCTGCCGCGTGCTCGACCCCGTCAACGAGCCGGTGCGGCATGCCGAGTTCGCGGTCACCGACGCCATGGGGCGTCCGGTGGTCAGCGGCGGAGCGGATCCCTTCGGGTCGTTCATGACGACGGTGCCCGCCGGGGAGTACCGGCTCGCGGTGTCGGCGGAGGGGTACACGCCGTACCGGGCGACCACGCAGGTCGCCGAGAACTCGCTCGCCTCGCTCGGTGACGTGACGCTCCAGGTGGCCCGGCCGCCGGAGCTGCCCGAGCCCGGCGACTGGGAGATCGAGTCGGCGCACTCCTCGATCGGGTTCACCGCGCGGCACATCGGCATGGCCCGCATCCACGGACAGTTCAA
This sequence comes from Streptomyces sp. NPDC007991, assembly GCF_042958445.1. NCBI lineage: Bacteria > Bacillati > Actinomycetota > Actinomycetes > Kitasatosporales > Streptomycetaceae > Streptomyces > Streptomyces sp. NPDC007991. Next base: position 547,521 of record NZ_JBIBJD010000002.1, on the reverse strand, counting down.
GTCCTTCGCGGGCGTCATACGGATCGCCGAGCCGCTGGAGCGGTCCGCGATGCACGTGGTGATCGACGCGGCGTCCATCGACACCAACATGAGGATGCGCGACGACCATCTGCGGTCGGCGGACTTCCTGGACGTCGCGAGGTTCCCGACCCTGGAGTTCTACAGCGATCGGTTCGTGCACAAGGGCGGGAACCGGTGGGCGGTGACGGGGGCGCTGTCGCTGCACGGCGTGACGCGCACGGTCACGCTGGACACGGAGTACCTGGGGCTGGGCAACGGCATGGAGGGCGAGGTCCGGGCGGCCTGCCGGGCCACGACCGAACTGCACCGGGACGACTTCACGGTGAGCTGGCAGACGATGCTGGCCCGCGGCATCGCGGTGGTGGGACCGAGCATCAAGGTCGACCTCGACGTGCAGGTCGTCCGCAAGGCCTGAGCGGCCGGGTCGTGAGCCGGTGTCGGACAATGGCCCGCGTGAGTGATGTGCGACATGTGCTGGTGCTGCCCGACAGGGACGCGGCGGAAGAGGTGGTGCAGGCGCTCGCCGAGCGCTTCGGCGTCGTCGAGGAGCCGCAGCTGGTGCGGGACGCGCTGGCCGGTGAGGACGACGCCGAGGACGCGCAGTGGCTGGTCGTCCTGAGGGACGAGGAAGAGCGGCTGGATCCCGGGGAGCTGGACCGGTTCGCCGGTGAGTGGGAGGGCTGGCGGGAGGAACCGTAGGCCTGGTCAAGAACCGCAGGTCTGGTCAAGAACCGTAGGCCTGGATGAGAACCGCAGGCCTGGTTGTCAGTGCCGCGTGCGATGCTTGTCGCGATGGCCAGGAAGACTGCGAATGACGACCCTCTCGCCCCCGTGACGCTCGCCGTGGGCCAGGAGGAGCTGCTGCTCGACCGTGCCGTGCAGGAGGTGGTGGCCGCCGCGAAGGCCTCAGACGCCGACACGGACGTACGGGACCTGACCCCGGACCAGTTGCAGCCCGGCACGCTCGCCGAGCTGACGAGCCCGTCGCTGTTCGCCGAGCGCAAGGTCGTCGTCGTACGCAACGCGCAGGACCTGTCGGCCGACACGATCAAGGACGTGAAGGCCTACCTCGGGGCGCCGGCCGAGGAGATCACGCTGGTGCTGCTGCACGCCGGCGGGGCCAAGGGGAAGGGGCTGCTCGACGCGGCGCGCAAGGCGGGGGCGCGCGAGGTGGCCTGCCCGAAGATGACGAAGCCGGCGGACCGGCTGGCGTTCGTGCGGCAGGAGTTCCGTGCGGTGGGCAGGTCCGCCACGCCGGAGGCGTGCCAGGCGCTCGTCGACGCGATCGGGAGTGATCTGCGGGAGCTGGCGTCGGCGGTCTCGCAACTGGTCGCGGACGTCGAGGGGACGATCGACGAGGCGATCGTCGGGCGGTACTACACGGGCCGGGCCGAGGCGTCGAGCTTCACGGTCGCCGACCGGGCGGTCGAGGGGCGCGCGGCGGAGGCGCTGGAGGCGTTGCGCTGGTCGCTGTCGACCGGGGTGGCGCCGGTGCTGATCACGAGCGCGCTGGCGCAGGGCGTCCGGGCGATCGGGAAGCTGTCGTCGGCGCGTGGCGGGCGGCCGGCCGATCTCGCGCGGGAGCTGGGCATGCCGCCGTGGAAGATCGACCGGGTGCGCCAGCAGATGCGGGGCTGGACCCCGGACGGCGTGGCCGTGGCGCTGCGGGCGGTGGCCGAGGCGGACGCGGGCGTGAAGGGCGGCGGGGACGATCCCGAGTACGCCCTGGAGAAGGCGGTGGTCACGATCGCGCGGGCGGCCCGCTCCCGGGGCCGGGGCTGAGACCACGGGACTCAAGTCAGGGGCTGACCGATCCCCAGCAGGTTCCCCTCGCTGTCGTGGAACCAGGCGCCGCGCTCGCCCCGGGCGCCTTTGCTCGGGTAGTTCCCCTCGATCTCGGCGATTGCGCCCACCGTGCGGAAGCCGGGCACGTCGACCTCCTCGAAGACCACGCCGCGCCGTTTGAGCTCCGCCACGGCGGCCTCGATGTCGCCGACCTCCAGCGCCATCTGGGTGAAGGTGCCGGGCGAGGTCCCCGTCGAGCGGAACAGCACGAACTCCGCGCCGCCGCAGCGGTACAGCAGCCCGCCGGGCCGTTCGTCGACCGGCTCCAGGCCGAGCTTCTCGGCGTAGAAGCGCCGCGCCCGGTCCAGGTCCTGGGCGGGAAGTCTGGTCGCCACACGGGCCCCGGCCAGCACGCCCTTGTCGTCCGCCCTGCCGTCCGCCCTGTCGTCCGCGTCCATGTCTCCACTGTGCCGCGAGAGGCGCCCGGAGGGAGAATCGGGAGTGTCAGCCGTACTCGCCAAGCGACGGAGAGGTGGCGAAGGCCATGGCTGAGCACCCGCACGCAGCGCTGGTCCGCAAGGGATTCGAGGCCTTCTCGCGCGGTGACATGGACACCTTGCGCGGGCTGATCGCCGGGGACGCCACGCACCACGTGCCAGGAGATCACCCGCTGTCCGGCGACTTCAAAGGCGTGGACTCGATCATCGAGATGTACGAGCGGCTCGGCATGGAGACCAACGGGACGGCGCGTGCCGACCTGATCGGCGTCTGTGTCGACGGCCGCGGCCACGCGGTCGGCATGACCCGCTTCTCGGCCGAACGGGGCGGCAAGCGCCTGGACGACACCGGCTGCATCATCTTCCGGATCGTCGGGGACAAGGTCACCGACCTCGACCAGTGCGCCGAGGACATCGACAAGAACAACGAGTTCTGGTCCTGAACGGCAGGGTTCGGTACGGCAGGGTCCTGAACAGGCAGGGTCCCGAACATGCCGAAGGCCGGGTGCCCTCCCATGGGGAACAGGAGGAGCATCCGGCCTCTGGTTCAAGCTGGTGGATCCGCGCCCGCGTGGCGAACGCAGGCCGCGCGCGGACCCGAGGGGTGCCGGACGGGAGCGGATGAGAGAGGGCCCGCTCGATTCCCTCCGGCGTCACATCAGACGTCAGCCCTTGAGCGCGGCGACCTTCTGAGCCAGCGCCGACTTCTTGTTGGCAGCCTGGTTCTTGTGGATGACGCCCTTCGAGACGGCCTTGTCGAGCTGACGCGCGGCAGCGCGCTGGTACTCGGTGGCCTTCTCGACGTCACCCGCGGCAGCAGCCTCACGGGCCTTGCGGATCGCGGTCTTCAGGGAGGACTTGACGGCCTTGTTGCGCAGCCGCGCCTTCTCGTTGGTCTTGATCCGCTTGATCTGGGACTTGATGTTCGCCACGAATGAGCCTTCTCAGGTTCTGGCACGGGGCCGCACGAGTACCGCACGGTCCTGTACCGGGTGATTTCTTGAAGGAGTGCCTCCTGCGAGAGGGCATGAGGCACAGCCCCCCACGGTACCAGCGGGCTCATCCATGGCCCAAACCCGTCCATGGTCCCCACCCGTGGGACGATGGAGGCTACGTATCGATCCGATCCGACCCGAGACCGCAGACACTGCGGACGCCTCAAGAATCAGGACCCTGCGTGCCCGCGATCCCTAGCCATGTGCCCGAGCCGAGCCGTACCGACCCGGCTCTGATCCGCAATTTCTGCATCATCGCGCACATCGACCACGGCAAGTCCACGCTCGCCGACCGGATGCTCCAGCTGACCGGAGTGGTCGAGCAGCGGCAGATGCGTGCTCAGTACCTCGACCGCATGGACATCGAGCGTGAGCGCGGCATCACGATCAAGTCCCAGGCGGTGCGACTTCCGTGGGCCCCGACCCACGACAAGAGCAAGACGCACATCCTGAACATGATCGACACCCCGGGGCACGTCGACTTCACCTACGAGGTCTCGCGATCACTCGCCGCCTGCGAGGGCACCATCCTCCTGGTCGACGCCGCCCAGGGCATCGAGGCGCAGACCCTCGCCAACCTCTACCTGGCGATGGAGAACGACCTCACGATCATCCCCGTGCTGAACAAGATCGACCTGCCGGCCGCGCAGCCCGAGAAGTTCGCCGAGGAGCTCGCCCACCTCATCGGGTGCGAGCCCGACGACGTGCTCAAGGTCTCCGCCAAGACCGGGCTCGGTGTCGAGGCGCTGCTGGACAAGGTCGTCGAACAGGTCCCGGCCCCGGTCGGCGTGAAGGACGCCCCCGCGCGTGCCATGATCTTCGACTCCGTCTACGACTCCTACCGGGGCGTGGTGACGTACGTCCGTGTCATCGACGGGCAGCTCAACAAGCGTGAGCGCATCAAGATGATGTCCACCGGTGCCACGCACGAGCTGCTGGAGATCGGCACCAACTCGCCGGAGATGCTGGCGTCCGACGGTCTCGGCGTCGGCGAGGTGGGCTATCTCATCACCGGCGTGAAGGACGTCCGCCAGTCCAAGGTCGGTGACACGGTCACCAGTCAGTCCAAGGGTGCCGTGGAGCCGCTGGGCGGCTACAAGGACCCCAAGCCCATGGTCTTCTCCGGCCTCTACCCCCTGGACGGCTCGGACTACCCGGAGCTGCGCGAGGCCCTCGACAAGCTCCAGCTCAACGACGCCGCGCTGGTCTACGAGCCGGAGACCTCCGCCGCCCTCGGCTTCGGCTTCCGCGTCGGTTTCCTCGGCCTGCTGCACCTGGACGTGATCCGGGAGCGGCTGGAGCGCGAGTTCGGGCTCGACCTGATCGCGACCGCCCCGAACGTGGTGTACCGCGTCGTCATGGAGGACGGCACCGAGCACACGGTCACCAACCCGAGCGAGTTCCCCGAGGGCAAGATCTCGGAGGTCTACGAGCCGGTCGTACGGGCCACCATCCTGGCGCCCAGCGAGTTCATCGGCTCGATCATGGAGCTGTGCCAGACCCGGCGCGGCACCCTGCTCGGCATGGACTACCTCTCCGAGGAGCGGGTCGAGGTCCGCTACACCCTGCCCCTCGCCGAGATCGTCTTCGACTTCTTCGACCAGCTGAAGTCCAAGACCCGCGGCTACGCCTCGCTCGACTACGAGCCCACCGGGGAGCAGACGTCCAGCCTGGTCAAGGTCGACATCCTGCTGCACGGCGACAAGGTCGACGCGTTCTCGGCGATCACCCACCGGGACCAGGCGTACGCCTATGGCGTGCGGCTCGTCGCGAAGCTCAAGGAGCTCATCCCGCGGCAGGCCTTCGAGGTGCCGGTCCAAGCCGCCATCGGCTCCAGGGTCATCGCCCGCGAGACCATCCGCGCCATCCGCAAGGACGTCCTCGCCAAGTGCTACGGCGGTGACATCTCCCGTAAGCGCAAGCTGCTGGAGAAGCAGAAGGAGGGCAAGAAGCGGATGAAGATGGTGGGTTCCGTGGAAGTTCCGCAGGAGGCGTTCATCGCCGTCCTGTCGAGCGATGACAGCGCGGGGTCGGGCAAGGGCAAGAAGTAATCACTGATTACCGTGGGTTACACCGCAAACCGGGTAGAACAGGGGCCCGTCGTGCGAAAGTGCGGCGGGCCCCTGTGCGTTCGCGGGGTAGCTCTCTGTAGGAAGTGACAGGCCGCGGACCCTTACGCAGGGGCCGGTCGGCCTTTACTCTGATCCCTGCTCGATAGTTACTCGTGAGTTAAACAACGGCTCGCGAACAGCAGCTCGTGAGTGAGAACCCAGCCGCACCTGAGCCAGCCGCGCCGTCGCGGGCCCCGGAGGATGTCGTGAGCGACACACAGACACTGATCGAGAACCGTCCGCCGTCCGTGGCGGGCCTCTTCCTGGACCGCGTGGCCGCCACGCCGGACGCCGAGGCCTACCGCTATCCGGTGCCCGCGTCCTCGGGGCAGGGGCCGGACGACTGGAAGTCGCTGAGCTGGGCGCAGGCCGCCGAGCGGGTCTACGCCATCGCGGCCGGGCTCATCGAGCTCGGCGTGCAGTCCGAGCAGCGCGTCGCCCTCGCGTCCAGCACCCGCATCGAGTGGATCCTCGCCGACCTCGGCATCATGTGCGCCGGCGCCGCCACGACCACGGTCTACCCGCAGACCAACTCCGAGGAGTCGGCGTACATCCTGTCGGACTCCGAGAGCCGGGTGCTGATCGCGGAGAACGTCGAGCAGCTGGCCAAGGCGCAGGAGAAGCGCGCCGAGCTGCCCGACCTCACCCACGTCGTGGTCGTCGACCCGGCCGGGGTCGAGACCGCCGACTGGATCCTCACCCTGGACGAGCTGGAGAAGCGCGGCGCGGCCCGGCTGGAGAAGGACCCCGACCTGATCAAGGAGCGGGTCGGCGCGATCACCAAGGACCAGCTGGCCACCCTCATCTACACCTCCGGCACCACCGGCCGCCCCAAGGGCGTGCGCCTGCCGCACGACAACTGGTCGTACATGGCGAAGGCGATCGCCGCGACCGGGCTGATCAGCGGCGAGGACGTGCAGTACCTGTGGCTGCCCCTCGCGCACGTCTTCGGCAAGGTCCTCACCTCCGGCCAGATCGAGGTCGGGCACGTCACCGCGGTGGACGGCCGCGTCGACAAGATCATCGAGAATCTGCCGGTGGTGCAGCCGACGTACATGGCGGCCGTGCCCCGCATCTTCGAGAAGGTCTACAACGGTGTCGCCGCGAAGGCCCGGGCGGGCGGCGGCGCCAAGTACAAGATCTTCCAGTGGGCCGCCGAGGTCGCCCGCGAGTACGCCAAGGTCGCGCAGGACAACTTCCGGCGTACCGGGACCATGTCCGTGCCGTTCGGTCTTGGCGCCAAGCACAAGGTCGCCGACGCGCTGGTGTTCGCCAAGATCCGCGAGGCCTTCGGCGGCAACCTGCGGGCCTGCGTCTCGGGCTCGGCGGCGCTGGCACCCGAGATCGGGTACTTCTTCTCCGGCGCCGGCATCCACATCCTGGAGGGCTACGGCCTGACCGAGTCCTCGGCGGCGTCGTTCGTGAACCCGGGCGAGGCCTACCGCACCGGCACGGTCGGCAAGCCGTTGCCCGGCACGGAGGTGCGCATCGCCGACGACGGGGAGATCCTGCTGCGCGGCCCGGGCATCATGGAGGGCTACCACAAGCTGCCCGAGAAGACCGCCGAGGTGCTGGAGGCGGACGGCTGGTTCCACACCGGGGACATCGGGGAGCTGTCGCCCGACGGGTATCTGCGGATCACCGACCGCAAGAAGGACCTCATCAAGACGTCGGGCGGCAAGTACATCGCGCCGGCCGAGGTCGAGGGGCAGTTCAAGGCGGTGTGCCCGTACGTGTCCAACATCCTCGTGCACGGGGCCGACCGGAACTTCTGCACGGCGCTCATCGCGCTCGACGAGGTCGCGATCACCCAGTGGGCCGAGGAGAACGGGCTGGAGGGGAAGTCGTACGAGGAGATCGTTTCCTCGCCGGTCACGGTGGAGATGGTCGACGGGTATGTGAAGCAGCTCAACGAGGGGCTTCAGCGGTGGCAGACGATCAAGAAGTTCCGCCTTCTGCCGCGTGACCTTGACGTCGAGCATGGTGAGATCACGCCGAGTCTGAAGCTGAAGAGGCCCGTTGTGGAGCGGGAGTACAAGCATCTGATCGAGGAGATGTACGAGGGGTCTCGCGAGGCGTAGGGGGCGGTGCGGGAGCGCGGGCGACTGGGGGTTGTCCGTGGTTGCTCGCGCAGTTCCCCGCGCCCCTAAGGTGCTTGCTCAACCCGGCGTTTCAGGTCCTGGATCTCTGCCCGTAGGCGTTCCACCTCTCTGCCTTTGCGGTAGAGGTCCAGGAAGACGCCGACCTTTGCTCTGAGGACCCAGGGGTCGAAGGGCTTGGTCACGTAGTCGGCGGCGCCTGTCGCGTAGCCGCGGAAGGCGTAGCCCGAGTCGTCGGCCGCGCCCGTCAGGAAGATGACCGGGACGTCGCGGGTCTGGTCCAGGCGTTTGATGTGGGCGGCCGTCTCGAAGCCGTCCATGCCGGGCATGCGGACGTCGAGCAGGACCAGGGCGACGGGCTGCCGCAGCACGGCCTTCAGCGCCTCCTCGCCTGAACGGGCGCGTATCAGAGGCTCGTTGAGGGAGGCGAGGACGGCCTCCAGGGCGGTCAGGTTGTCGTCCATGTCGTCGACCAGGAGGATTCCGGCGCGTTCGGCGCTCATGACGGCCGGGCCTCCTCGGTGCCCTCCGGTTCCGGCGTGTCATCCGGGTCCAGCAGTTCGCACACGACCGTCAGCAGCCGGTCGATGTCCACCGGCTTGGGCACGTAGTCGTCGGCGCCGCGGGCGATGGACTTCTCACGGTCGCCGGGCATCGCCTTCGCGGTCAGGGCGACGATGGGCAGGTCCGCCCAGCGCGGGGTGCGGCGGATGGCGGAGATGGTCTCGTGGCCGTCCAGCTCCGGCATCATGATGTCCATCAGGACCAGTCCGACGTCCGCGCTGCGCTCCAGCATCTCGATGCCCTCGCGGCCGTTCTCCGCGTACAGCACGCTCATGCCGACGCGGCCCAGGACATGGGTGAGGGCGAAGACGTTGCGGATGTCGTCGTCGACGATCAGCACCCGCCGCCCGGCCAGGATCCGGCCCGGCCTGCCGGACGTCCACGCCTCCAGCCGGGTCGGCGAGGGCCAGGCGTCGTCCGTGTCGTACGCGGCCGGGAACGGTCCGGCGGTGGCCGGCTGGAGGGTCAGGGGCGGTCCGGACAGCTCCACGGGGGCCGGTCCGGGCGCCGTGTGACCGGGACTGACGACCGGCACGTACAGGGTGAACGTGGAGCCCTTGCCGGGTTCGCTCTCGGCGACGATCCGGCCGCCGAGCAGGCCCGCGATCTCCCGGCTGATGGACAGGCCGAGGCCGGTGCCGCCGTACTTGCGGTTGGTGGTGCCGTCGGCCTGCTGGAACGCCTCGAAGATCACCGGGAGTTTCTCCGGCGCGATGCCGATGCCGGTGTCGGACACGGTGAAGGCGATGACGTCGTCGTTGTCCCGGTGCTCGGCGTCCCGCACCCGGTCGACCCGCAGCTCGACCTTGCCCGACGCGGTGAACTTGATCGCGTTGGAGAGGAGGTTGCGCAGGATCTGCTGGAGGCGCTGCTCGTCCGAGTACATCTCGCGCGGGACGTCCTCGCCGACCGCCAGCTCGAAGGCGAGCCCCCGGTCGATGGTCAGGGGGCGGAACGTGGCGTGGACGTAGTCCAGCAGCTTGATGAGGGGGAGCCGCTTGGGGCGTACGTCCATCCGGCCGGCCTCGATCTTCGACAGGTCCAGGATGTCGTTGATCAGCTGGAGGAGGTCCGAGCCCGAGCGGTGGATCGTCGTCGCGAACTGCACTTCCTGGTCGGAGAGATGACCGTCCGGGTTGTCGGAGAGCAGCCGGGCCAGGATCAGCAGGGAGTTGAGCGGCGTGCGCAGCTCGTGCGACATGTTCGCCAGGAACTCCGACTTGTACTGCGAGGACGTGGCCAGCAGGGCGGCCTTCTCCTCCAGTTCGGCGTTGGAGCGCTGAAGTTCCCCCTGCTGCTTCTGGAGTTCGTCCGAGCGTTCCTGGAGCTGCATGGCGAGGCGCTGGGACTCGCCGAGCAGCGACTCCGTGCGGGAGTTGGCGATGATCGTGTTGATGGCGACGCCGATGGTGTTGACGAACTGGTCGAAGAAGGCCAGGTGCACGTCGGAGAAGCGGGAGAAGGAGGCGAGCTCGATGACGCCGAGGAGCTTGTCCTCGAAGAGGATCGGGATGATGACGATCGTCGTCGGGGCCGCCTCGCCGAGGCCGCTGTTGATTTTGATGTAGTCGGGCGGGGCGCCCTCGACCAGGATCCGCTTCTTCTCCCGGGCCGCCTGCGCGACCAGGCCGTGCACCGGGAGGGCGCCGGTCTCGACGGTCGCGTCCTGGGCGGCGCCGTAGCCGGCGATGAAGGCGAGCCCCCTGGTGGGAACCGTCGCTCCGGCTTCCTCCGGGTCGGCCAGGTAGAACGCGCCGTACTGGGCGTTCACCAGCGGTGTCAGCTCGCGGAGTATCAGGTCGGCGACCTCCATCAGGTCGCGGTGGCCCTGCATCAGGGAGGCGAGGCGGGCCAGGTTGGACTCCAGCCAGTCCTTCGCGCGGGTCGTCTCGCGCAGGTTGGCCACCATCAGGTTGATGTTGTCCTTCAGCTCGGCGACCTCGCCGCGGGTCTCGACCGTGATCGAGCGGGACATGTCGCCCTGGGCCACGGCGGAGGCGACCTCGGCGATCGCGCGGACCTGGGTGGTGAGGTTCGACGCCAGTTCATTGACGTTCGTCGTCAGGCGCTTCCAGGTGCCGTAGACGCCCTCGACCCTGGCCTGGCCCCCCAGTTGGCCCTCGGAGCCGACTTCGCGGGCCACGCGCGTGACCTCCGAGGCGAAGGAGGACAGCGTGTCGACCATCGTGTTGATCGTGGTCTTCAGCTCCAGGATCTCGCCGCGCGCGTCCACGTCGATCTTCCGGGACAGGTCGCCCTGCGCCACGGCCGTCGCGACCTGGGCGATGTTGCGCACCTGGGAGGTGAGGTTGTCGGCCATGGAGTTGACGTTGTCCGTCAGGTCCCGCCAGACGCCGGAGACGCCCAGCACCTGCGCCCGGCCGCCGAGCCGGCCGTCGGTGCCGACCTCGCGGGCCACCCGCGTGACCTCGTCGGCGAACGCGCGCAGCTGCTCCACCATGGTGTTGACGGTGTCCTTCAGCTCCAGGATCTCGCCGCGGGCGTCGACCGTGATCTTCTTCGACAGGTCGCCGTTGGCCACGGCCGTCGTCACCTGGGCGATGTTGCGGACCTGCGAGGTCAGGTTCAGCGCCATGAAGTTGACGTTGTCGGTGAGGTCCTTCCAGACGCCGGAGACGCCCCGGACCTGGGCCTGACCGCCGAGGTTGCCCTCGGTGCCGACCTCGCGGGCGACGCGGGTGACCTCGTCGGCGAAGGCGGAGAGCTGGTCGACCATCGTGTTGATCGTGGACTTGAGCTCCAGGATCTCGCCCTTGGCCTCCACCGTGATCTTCTTGCCGAGATCGCCCTGGGCGACGGCGGTGGAGACGAGCGCGATGTTCCGCACCTGCGAGGTGAGGTTGTCGGCCATGAAGTTGACGTTGTCGGTGAGGTCCTTCCAGACGCCGGAGACGCCCCGGACCTGGGCCCGGCCACCGAGGTTGCCCTCGGTGCCGACCTCGCGGGCGACGCGGGTGACCTCGTCGGCGAAGGCGGAGAGCTGGTCGACCATCGTGTTGATGGTCGACTTGAGTTCGAGGATCTCGCCCTGTGCGTCGACCGTGATCTTCTGGGACAGGTCGCCGTTGGCCACGGCCGTCGTCACCTGGGCGATGTTGCGGACCTGCGAGGTCAGGTTCGACGCCATGAAGTTGACGTTGTCGGTGAGGTCCTTCCAGACCCCCGACACGCCCCTGACCTGGGCCCGGCCGCCCAACTGCCCCTCGGTGCCGACCTCGCGGGCGACCCGGGTGACCTCGTCGGCGAAGGCGGAGAGCTGGTCCACCATCGTGTTCACGGTCAGCTTCAGTTCCAGCAGCTCGCCGGTCGCCTCCACCGTGACCGTGCGGGTCAGGTCGCCGCGTGCCACCGCCGTCGTGACCGCCGCGATGTCCCGCACCTGGGCCGTCAGCCGGGCCGCCATCGTGTTGACGGCCTCGGTCACGTCCCGCCAACTGCCCGACAGTCCCTGCACCTTGGCCCGGCCGCCGAGCCGTCCCTCGGTGCCGACCTCGCGCGCGACCCGCGTCACCTCGCCGGTGAACAGGGAGAGCTGGTCCACCATCTTGTTCACGGCCCGGCCGAGGCGTCGCAGGTCGCCGCGTAACTCGCGCGTGCCGTCGTGCAGATCGACCCGCTGGGTCAGATCGCCGCCGGCCACCGCGTCCAGCACGCGCGTGGCGTTCGCCGCCGGGGCGACGAGGGCGTCGAGCAGCTGGTTCACGTCGTTGACGCGGGACGTCCACAGGCCCTGTCCCGGGCTGGCCGAGAGCCGCTCGTCGAGCCGGCCGTGCCGCACCAGTTCCCGTCTGACGCGCCGCACCTCGGTGGTGAAGTGGATGTCGCGGTCCATGATCTGGTTGAAGACCGCGGTGAGTTCGGCCACCAGCCCGTGGCCGGTTTCCGGCACCTTGGTGAAGTCGCCGTCGCGTGCGGCGGTCATGGCTGCGAGCAGCGGACGCAGATCGGATGCACGAATCTGACCGTCTTCGTATCGGTCTTCGACCACAGGAGTAGCACTGTTCTCACTCATGACGGCCCACTTCGGTAACTCGGCGCTTATGGGCGTGGCCAGTCTGTCACCCTGTCGGCATCGACTGTGGCGTATTCGTACGAACTGCCCGGGGAGCTGCCCATGGGGGCCATTCCGACGCAACGGGAGACCGCTTCCCGTGCCTCAGAGGCGCCTGCGCACGCTTCGGAGACACCTGTGCCGGCGCACGAGGAGGCCGTCTCCGAGGAGTGTGCGCTGCCTTCCGAGGCACCCGCCCTCGGGTCCGACGCGCCCGTGCTCGCATCCGACGGGGCCGAGGCGCCCGCGAAGGAGCGTGCGCGGGCGTACGCGACCCTGTCCGGCAGCTCACTCGCGCCGGGCTCCGCTCGCACTCTGCTGCGCGCGGCGATCGCCGAGTGGACCGGACTCGGCCTGCCCGGCGCCGAGCACCTCACCGACCGTCTCACCGACGACGCCCTGCTCGTCGTCAGCGAACTCGTCACCAACGCCGTCGTGCACGCCGGCACCGACGTCCAGGTGGAGTGCCGGCTGGAAGGCGACGACAAGGACACGGCCGCGCTGCTCGTCGAGGTCTCCGACCACCACCCCTCCCGCGCCCCGCGCGGCGCCGAGCCGGAAGCGCCGCGGGACACCCCGGAGTACGGGCGCGGCCTGCGGCTCGTCGGCGCCCTCAGTGAGGCCTGGGGCATCACCTACCGCACAGGCCGGAAGACCGTGTGGGCGCGGTTGCCCGCCGGGGGCTGCGAGGCCGGCGATCAGATCGAGGCGTACGCCGGGGAGCACGCGCTGGCGCGCGGGCTGCGGGTGGCGGAGATCCTGGCGCCGGACCCGCCCCCCGGGCAGGAGGCCGAGGGGAGGGCATCAAGGGACGCACAGGACCCGTATGACCCCGGCGGCGGCTCGGGCGACCTGCGGGACTGGCAGGACCTGCGGGACTGGCGGGAGCGGTACGAGGACTGCGACGGACGCGACGGACGCGACGGCTCCTGGCTGGGCCGCGGGGCCCTCTCCTTCCTCGCCGAGGCCTCCGACCTCCTCGCCGGACAGCTCGACGAGGACCTGGTCGCCGCCCTCGCCGGGCAGCTGATCGTGCCCCGGCTGGCCGACTGGTGCGCGGTGTGGCTGGAGGACGAGGCCACCGCCGGCGGCTGGAGCGGCGGGGCCGGAGCGGGCGGGCCCCGGCTGGCCCGGGTCTGGCACGGCAGCGAGAACCGCATCGAGGAGCTGCGCCGGGCCCTGGAGAAGGACACCCCGCACCCCTCCGACCCGTTGCAAGCCGGGCCGTCCGACTATCCCTGGCCCGGCGAGGCGCTCGGTGACGCCCCCGGCGAGCCGGGCTCGGCCCTGGCGTACCGGCTCGTCGCCGGCGGACGCCCGCTGGGCACCCTCGTCATCGGACGGTCCGGGGCCGCCGGCTTCCCCGACGAGATCACCGGCCTGGTCGAGGACCTCAGCCGCCGGGTCGCGCTCGCCGTCGGCGCCGCCCGCCAGTACGCCCGCCAGGCCACCATCAGCGCCGTGCTCCAGCGCGGACTGCTGCCCGGCGCCGTGGCCGAGATCCCCGGCGTGCGCAGCGCCCTCGTCTACGAGCCGTACGACAAGGGCGGGCCCAGCGGCGACTTCTACGACCTGTTCCCGGCCGGCGACGGCCGCTGGTGCTTCGCCGTCGGCGACGTCCAGGGCAAGGGCCCCGAGGCCGCCGTCGTGATCGGCCTGGCCCGGCCCTGGCTGCGGCTGCTGGCCCGAGAGGGCTACCGGGTCGCCGACGTCCTCGACCGCCTCAACCAGCTCCTGCTCGACGACGCCACGGAGGCGGCGGACGCGGCGGCCCGGGCGCTGGTGGCGGCGGGCGCGCGGCCGGCCCCGCCCTGCGACGGCCCCCAGACGCGTTTCCTGTCCCTGCTGTACGGCGAACTCGTCCCCTTCGACGGCGGTGTCCGCTGCACCGTCGCCTCCGCCGGGCACCCGCTGCCCCTGCTGCTCGGGGCGGGCGGCGAGGTCCACACGGCCGCGCAGCCCCAGACGCTCCTGGGCGTCGTCGAGGACGCCACGTACACCAGCGAGACCTTCGAGCTGCGCTCCGGCGACACGCTGCTGTGCGTCACCGACGGCGTCACCGAGCGCCGCTGCGGCTCCCGCCAGTTCGACGACGGGGACGGGCTGGCGGCGGCGCTGGCCGGCTGCGCGGGGCTGGACGCGGAGCTGATAGCCGAGCGGATCAAGCGCCTGGTGCACGAGTTCGGGGCGCGGCCCCCGGCGGACGACCTGGCGCTGCTGGTGCTCCAGGCGGACTGACCGCCCGGGTGCTGGACAATGGGGGACATGCCTTCCGCACTCCCCGACGGCGAGCCCGTCCCCGACGACGGCGCGCTGCCCGCCGCCGCGCTCACCGGGGCCGCCGACCGACCGCTCGGGTTCTACCTGCACGTCCCGTACTGCGCGACCCGCTGCGGCTACTGCGACTTCAACACCTACACGGCGACCGAGCTGCGCGGCACCGGTGGTGTGCTGGCCTCGCGCGACAACTACGCCGGGACGCTGGTCGACGAGGTCCGGCTGGCGAGGAAGGTACTGGGGGACGACCCGCGGCCCGTTCGCACGGTGTTCGTGGGCGGGGGGACGCCGACTCTGCTCGACGCCGGTGACCTGGTGCGGATGCTCGCGGCCGTCCGGGACGAGTTCGGGCTCGCGCCGGACGCCGAGGTCACGACCGAGGCGAACCCGGAGTCGGTGGATCCGGCGTATCTGGCGGCCCTGCGTGAGGGGGGCTTCAACCGGATCTCCTTCGGGATGCAGAGTGCGCGGCAGCACGTGCTGAAGGTGCTGGACCGGACGCATACGCCGGGGCGGCCGGAGGCGTGTGTGGCGGAGGCTCGTGCCGCCGGGTTCGAGCATGTGAATCTCGACCTGATCTACGGCACGCCGGGGGAGTCCGACGACGACTGGCGGGCGTCGCTGGACGCGGTGCTGGGGGCCGGGCCGGACCATGTCAGCGCGTACGCCCTGATCGTCGAGGAGGGGACGCAGCTGGCTCGGCGGATCCGCCGCGGCGAGGTGCCGATGACCGACGACGATGTGCATGCCGACCGCTACCTGATCGCGGACGAGGTCCTCTCGGGCGCGGGCTTCGAGTGGTACGAGGTGTCGAACTGGGCCACGTCGTCGGCGGGACGCTGTCTGCACAACGAGCTGTACTGGCGGGGGGCCGACTGGTGGGGGGCCGGGCCGGGGGCGCACAGCCATGTGGGCGGGGTGCGGTGGTGGAACGTGAAGCATCCCGGGGCGTATGCGGGGGCGCTCGCGGCGGGGCGGTCGCCCGGGGCCGGGCGTGAGGTGCTGTCGGAGGAGGACCGGCGGGTCGAGCGGATTCTGCTGGAGTTGCGGTTGCGGGAGGGGGTGCCGTTGTCGTTGCTGCGGGAGGAGGGGCTTGCGGCATCGCGGCGGGCCTTGTCGGACGGGCTTTTGGATGGTGCTCCGTACGAGGAGGGGCGTGCGGTGCTCACGTTGCGGGGGCGGTTGCTGGCCGATGCGGTGGTTCGGGATCTCGTGGACTGAGGTGCTGCGGCGTCGGTGCCGGGTGCGGCTACGGAGCCGTCACGAAGTCGATCAGTTCTTCGACCCGGCCCAGTAGTTCCGGCTCCAGGTCCTTGTACGACCGTACGGACGAGAGGATGCGCTGCCAGGCCGCGCCCGTGTTCTCCGGCCAGCCCAGTGCCCCGCACACCCCCGTCTTCCAGTCCTGGCCGCGTGGGATCCGGGGCCACGCCTCGATGCCCAGGGACGACGGTTTCACCGCCTCCCAGATGTCGATGTAGGGGTGGCCGACGACCAGGGCGTGATCGCTCGTCACCGACTGGGCGATGCGCCACTCCTTCGAGCCGGGTACCAGGTGGTCCACCAGGACGCCCAGGCGTGCGTCCGGGCCGGGGGCGAAGGACTCCACGATCGACGGCAGGTCGTCCACGCCCTCCAGGTACTCCACGACCACGCCCTCGATGCGCAGGTCGTCGCCCCAGACCTTCTCGACCAGCTCGGCGTCGTGCCGGCCCTCGACGTAGATACGCCCGGCGCGGGCCACGCGGGCGCGGGCGCCGGGGACGGCCACCGAACCGGACGCCGTGCGGGAGGGGCGCGCGGGGCCGGCGGGCGAGGGACGGACCAGGGTCACGACCCTGCCCTCCAGGAGGAAGCCGCGCGGCTCCATGGGGAACACCCGGTGCTTGCCGAAGCGGTCCTCCAGGGTCACCGTGCCCGCCTCGCAGCGGATCACCGCCCCGCAGAAACCGGTCCCGGGCTCCTCGACCACCAGGCCCGGCTCCGCCGGAACCTCGGGGACCGGCTGCGGCTTCTTCCACGGCGGAGTCAGATCGGGCGAGTACTGGCGCATTCTGATGACGATAGGAGAAGCCGGCGGGCGGTCACGGAGACACGCCGAAACCGGCGGCCAGCGCGTCGCGCTGGGCGCGCACGAACGCCGCGTCCACCACCGCTCCGTGACCGGGCACGTACAGCGCGTCCTCGCCGCCGAGGTCGAGCAGCCGGTCCAGGGCGGCCGGCCAGTGCGACGGCACGGCGTCCGGGCCCGCCTGCGGCTCGCCGGACTCCTCGACCAGGTCGCCGCAGAAGACGACCTCCGGATCCCCCGGCACCAGCACCGCCAGGTCGTGCGCGGTGTGCCCCGGGCCCACGTTCGCCAGCAGCACCTGGCGTCCGCCGCCCAGGTCGAGGGTCCACTCGCCGGAGACCATGTGGCGGGGCGCGACCAGCCGGTCCGCGGCCTCCCGCGCGATGCTCTCCGCCAGGCCGTGGCGCACCGCGTCCGCGCGCAGCTCCTCGCGGTCCCGCAGGCGCGTCAGCAGCGCGTCCACGCCCACCGCTCCGAACACCTCCGCGTCCGTGAACTCCGCCACCCCGAAGACATGGTCGAAGTGGGGATGGGTCAGCGCGAGATGCGTCACACGGTGACCGGTGAGCGACCGCGCCTGCTCGCGCAACCGCGCGCCCTCGGCCGGGCTCGACCCCGCGTCGATCATGAGGACCGCGCCCTCACCGGCGACCAGCCCCGCCGTGCAGTCCCACACCGGGAGCCGGCACCGCCCCACCCCGTGGGCCACGCGCTCCCATCCGAGCTCTTCCCAAGTCACCGTCATACGGCGACGCTAGCGGTGACCGCCGCCCGGGGCACGACAGCACGCGACCAGCCTTGCCGGGGGTGTACCTCACCGCCGTACACTGGGCGGGGAATGCTGGCACTCGCACGCGCAGAGTGCCAGGCCCCACAGGCAGGACACCGGGCGGACGACTTCTGGAGGTGCGCGCGAATGCTCAGTGAACGCAGGCTTCAGGTGCTGCGCGCCATCGTCCAGGACTACGTCGGCACCGAGGAGCCGGTGGGCTCCAAGGCCCTCACCGAGCGGCACAACCTCGGCGTCTCGCCGGCCACCGTCCGCAACGACATGGCGGCTCTGGAGGACGAGGGGTACATCGCCCAGCCGCACACCAGCGCCGGGCGCATCCCCACCGACAAGGGCTACCGGCTCTTCGTGGACAAGCTGGCCGGCGTCAAGCCGATGACCGCGCCCGAGCGGCGCGCGATCCAGAACTTCCTCGAGGGCGCCGTCGACCTCGACGACGTCGTGGCGCGGACGGTACGGCTGCTGGCGCAGCTCACGCGCCAGGTCGCCGTCGTGCAGTACCCGTCGCTGACCCGCTCGACCGTGCGGCACGTGGAGCTGCTCGCTCTCGCGCCCGCGCGGCTGATGCTCGTGCTGATCACGGACACCGGGCGGGTCGAGCAGCGCGTGGTCGACTGCCCGGCGCCCTTCGGCGAGGCCTCGCTCGCGGATCTGCGCGCGCGGCTCAACAGCCGGGTGGCGAACCGCCGTTTCACGGATGTGCCGAGTCTGGTGGAGGATCTGCCGGAGGCGTTCGAGCACGAGGACCGGGGTACGGTCTCCACGGTGCTCTCCACACTTCTGGAGACGCTCGTCGAGGAGAACGAGGAGCGGCTGATGATCGGCGGCACCGCCAACCTGACCCGCTTCGGGCATGACTTTCCCCTCACGATCCGGCCGGTGCTGGAGGCGCTTGAGGAGCAGGTGGTGCTCCTCAAGCTGCTCGGCGAGGCGCAGGATCCGGGCGTGACCGTACGGATCGGTCATGAGAACGCCCACGAAGGACTCAACTCCACGTCCGTCGTGTCGGTCGGCTACGGTTCGGGCGGCGAGGCTGTCGCCAAGCTCGGCGTGGTCGGACCGACCCGCATGGACTACCCGGGAACGATGGGAGCGGTACGCGCAGTGGCACGGTACGTCGGACAGATCCTGGCGGAGTCGTAGTGGCCACGGACTACTACGCCGTACTCGGCGTGCGCCGCGACGCGTCGCAGGAAGAGATCAAGAAGGCCTTCCGGCGGCTCGCGCGCGAGCTGCATCCGGACGTCAACCCCGATCCGAAGACCCAGGAGCGGTTCAAGGAGATCAACGCCGCTTACGAGGTGCTGTCGGACCCGCAGAAGAAGCAGGTCTACGACCTCGGCGGCGACCCGCTCTCGCAGGCCGGAGGCGGCGGAGCGGGCGGCTTCGGAGCCGGTGGCTTCGGGAACTTCTCCGACATCATGGACGCGTTCTTCGGCACGGCGTCGCAGCGCGGTCCGCGCTCGCGCACCCGCCGCGGCCAGGACGCGATGATCCGCATCGAGGTGGAACTCGACGAGGCGGCCTTCGGCACGACGAAGGACATCCAGGTCGACACGGCGGTCGTCTGCAACACCTGTAACGGTGAGGGCGCGGCGCCGGGGACCTCCGCACAGACGTGTGACATGTGCCGCGGCCGCGGTGAGGTGTCCCAGGTCACGCGGTCCTTCCTCGGCCAGGTCATGACGTCGCGGCCCTGCCCCCAGTGCCAGGGCTTCGGCACGGTGGTGCCCACGCCGTGCCCCGAGTGCGCGGGCGACGGGCGTGTGCGGTCCCGCCGTACGCTCACGGTCAAGATCCCGGCCGGTGTCGACAACGGCACGCGGATCCAGCTCGCCGGCGAGGGCGAGGTCGGGCCGGGCGGCGGTCCCGCGGGCGACCTGTACGTCGAGATCCACGAACTGCCCCACTCGCAGTTCCAGCGGCGCGGCGACGACCTGCACTGCACGGTCACGCTCCCGATGACCGCGGCGGCCCTCGGCACGAAGGTGCCACTGGAGACGCTCGACGGCCTGGAGGAGGTCGACATCCGCCCCGGCACCCAGTCCGGCCAGTCGATCCCGCTGCACGGCCGCGGTGTCACGCATCTGCGGGGCGGCGGACGCGGTGACCTCATCGTCCACGTCGAGGTCCAGACCCCGACCAAGCTCGACCCCGAGCAGGAGCGCCTGCTGCGCGAGCTCTCCAAGCTGCGCGGCGAGGAACGGCCGACGGGCCAGTTCCAGCCGGGGCAGCAAGGGCTGTTCTCGCGGTTGAAGGATGCGTTCAACGGGCGCTGACGTCGGCGGTCCGGGGCTGCTGGGGGTCCGGGGGTCGGCCTCCGGGCAGGCACAGTCAGGGGCTGTTCTCGCGGTTGAAGGACGCGTTCAACGGGCGCTGACGTCGGCGGTCCGGGGGCTGCTGGGGGTCCGGGGGTCGGCCCCCGGGCAGGCACAGTCAGCCGGGGCAGCGGGGGCTGTTCTCGCGGTTGAAGGATGCGTTCAACGGGCGCTGACGCCGGCTCCTCAGGGGCCGGCGGGTGGCGTTTCCTCTGGTCTATGCCACGCGGCAGGGCGGTTTCGGAGTAGTCCGGAGGACGTGACAACATGCGGTCATGTCCTCCGCGCTGACCGATCTCTTCCCGCACCCGATCGTGCAGGCCCCCATGGCGGGCGGCGTCTCCGTGCCGAAGCTCGCCGCCGCCGTGTGCGAGGCGGGCGGACTCGGGTTCCTCGCCGCCGGGTACAAGACCGCCGACGGGATGTACCAGGAGATCAAGCAGCTGAGGAGCCTCACCGGCAGGCCCTTCGGTGTGAATCTCTTCATGCCGCAGCCGGAGTACGCCGACCCCGCCGCCGTCGACGTCTACGCCCACCAGCTGGCCGGCGAGGCCTCCTGGTACGAGGCCGAGCTCGGCGACCCCGACAGCGGCCGTGACGACGGCTACGAGACCAAGCTCGCGGTCCTGCGCGACAACCCCGTACCGGTGGTGTCGTTCCACTTCGGCACGCCGAGCCGGGAGGTCGTCGACCTCCTGCACCGGGTCGGCACCTTCGTCCTGGTCACCGCCACCACTCCCGACGAGGCCCGGGCCGTGGAGCGGGCGGGCGCGGACGCGGTCATCGCGCAGGGCGTCGAGGCGGGCGGTCACCAGGGCACGCACCGGGACATCCCCGAAACGGACGGTTGCGGTATCGGGCTGCTGTCACTGGTCGCCCAGATCCGGGAGACCGTGAGCATCCCGGTCATCGCCGCCGGCGGCATCATGCGCGGCGGCCAGATCGCCGCGGTCCTCGCCGCGGGCGCGAGCGCCGCCCAGCTCGGCACGGCGTTCCTCGCCACCGCCGAGTCGGGTGCGCACGCCCTGCACAAGCAGGCGCTGACCAACCCCTTGTTCGTCCGTACGGAGTTGACCCGCGCCTTCTCCGGGCGCCCGGCGCGCGGCCTGGTCAACCGGTTCCTGCGCGAGCACGGCCCGTACGCGCCCGCCGCCTATCCCGAGATCCACCACCTCACCTCGCCGCTGCGCAAGGCCGCCGCCAAGGCGGGGGACGCGCAGGGCATGGCGCTGTGGGCCGGGCAGGGCTACCGGATGGCGCGGGAGCTGCCCGCCGGGCAGCTCGTGGAGGTGCTGGCCGGTGAACTCGCCGCGGCGCGGTCGGCGTTGTGGGGCGGAGGCGGGGTGCGATGACGGCACCGGTGTTCGTGGTCGAGCACTTCGACGCGGCCGGAGGCGGCCGCTTCGTCCTCGACGGCCCGGAGGGACGGCACGCCGTGTCCGTGAAGCGCCTTCGGCCCGGCGAGGACGTCGTCCTCACGGACGGCGCCGGGCGCTGGGCGGACGGTGTCGTGCTCGACACCGAGGGCAAGGACCGGCTGATCGTCCGGCTGGACACGGTGACGGAGGAACCGCCGGAGCAGCTCCGGGTGACCGTCGTCCAGGCGCTGCCCAAGGGCGACCGCGGGGAACTGGCCGTCGAGACGATGACGGAGGTCGGCGTCGACGCGATCGTGCCGTGGGCGGCGGCGCGCTGCATCACGCAGTGGAAGGGCGACCGCGGGCTGAAGGCGCTGGGCAAGTGGCGGGCGACGGCCCGGGAGGCGGGCAAGCAGTCCCGCCGGGTGCGCTTCCCGCAGGTCGCGGAGGCGGCGACGACCAAGCAGGTCGCCGCGCTGCTGGCCGGTGCCGACTTCGCCGCGGTGCTGCACGAGAGCGGGGACGAGGCGCTGGCGACGGCCGAACTGCCGTCGTCCGGTGAGATCGTGCTCGTCGTGGGGCCCGAAGGGGGCGTGGCGCCGGAGGAGTTGGCGCTGTTCGCGCAGGCGGGGGGCAAGGCGTATCGCCTCGGGCGCAGTGTGCTGCGCACATCGACTGCCGGGACGGCGGCCGCGGCCGTGCTCCTGGCCCGCACCGGCCGCTGGGCCTGACCCTTCTCGGAGGCACCGTGGAACTCGCACAGGTACGACTGCTCGTGACCGACTTCGCCACCTGCTACCACTTCTACGGCGAGGTCCTCGGCCTCAAGCCGCAGTCGGGAGCCGTGGACGGGCCGTACGAGAAGTTCAGCCCCGCGATGGGCTCCGCGGGGATCGCGCTGCAGGACCGCTCGATGATGGCCGAGGTCCTGGACGAGTTGGGCGCCACGGCGAACGGCCACCGCTCCCTGGTCGTGCTGCGTGTCGACGCCCTGGACGCGTACTGCGAGGAGATCACGATGCGCGGCGCCACGATCCTCCACGGCCCCACCCACCTGACCGACCGCCTGCGCGTCGCCCATCTCAAGGACCCGGAGGGCAACTTGGTGGAGCTGCAGGAGTGGTTGTTGCTCCGCGGCTGACGCCTTTGCGCCCTACCGCGCGGCTCCCGACGGTGGCAGGCTCCTCTCCATGGGGGCACTGAGGAGGATCTGGCGAGGGCCGCGCAACCGTGCGGTGGCGGTCGCGGTGACCTGCGCGGTGGCTGCCGTCGGCGGCGTGGTCGCGTGTGAACCCGGCGGCGGGATCAGTTCCGCCTCCGTCGCCTACACCACCGACGAGACCGTCACCAAGGAGCTCAACCGGCAGAAGGCCGACGTGCGTTGGCTGACGTGCACCGCCTCCTACGGGGACTCGGGAAAAGGCGGGAAGCCGTCGCCCTCGGCGAGTGAGAAGACCGTGGTCACCGTCGACTGCGAGGGGGAGACGAAGGACGGGAAGGACATCACCGTCGACGGCAGGATCACGCACGCGGTGGACGGCGCCTGTGTGCGCGGGAACATCACCGCCAAGGTGGACGGCAAGGTGTGGTTCCAGGTCGACGGGCTCGGCGACTGCGACTCCACCAGTCCGCCGCCCGTGGGAGGCGGGCCCTCGAACGGGCAGCCCGGTGCCACCGTCACCGTGACCGTCACGCAGACCATCTGGTGCGACCGGTACCCGGACTGCCGTCCTGTCGAGGGCAAGTGATCCGAACCCTGTCCGCACGGCGCCCTCCCTGCATAGGGTGATCGGGTGACTCAGTCCGCATCGCCTGCTTACCTCCGCTTCCC
Source organism: Streptomyces sp. NPDC007991 (assembly GCF_042958445.1). NCBI lineage: Bacteria > Bacillati > Actinomycetota > Actinomycetes > Kitasatosporales > Streptomycetaceae > Streptomyces > Streptomyces sp. NPDC007991. The sequence continues at coordinate 524,732 of NZ_JBIBJD010000002.1, read as the reverse complement.
GCACGTGCACGGTGACCTGGTCGCCTTCACCGCCGAGGACGACGTGTGGCTCGCTCCTCTCGACGGCGGACGGGCCTGGCGGGTCAGCGCCGAGAACGTGCCGGTGACCCTGCCCCGTATCTCACCCGACGGCACCACGGTCGCCTGGACCTCCACCCGCGACGGCGCCCCCGAGGTGCACATCGCCCCGGTCGACGGCGGCCCCGCCAAGCGCCTGACGTACTGGGGCAGTCCGAAGACCCAGGTGCGCGGCTGGACCCCGGACGGCGAGGTCCTCGCGATCAGCTCCCACGGCCAGGCGAGCCTGCGCCGCACCTGGGCGCGTGCCGTCCCGCTCGACGGCGGTCCGGCCACCACCCTGCCGTACGGGCCGGTCGGTGACATCGCCTTCGGGCCGAGCGTCGTCCTGCTGTCCGCGCCCATGGGGCGCGAGGCCGCCTGGTGGAAGCGGTACCGGGGCGGCACGGCGGGCAAGCTGTGGATCGACCCGGACGGCGACGGGGAGTTCGTCCGGCTGCACGAGGACCTCGACGGGAACATCGAGTACCCGCTCTGGGTAAGGGAGCGCGTGGCCTTTCTCTCCGACCACGAGGGCACCGGCGCGCTGTACTCCTCGCTCGCCGACGGGTCCGACCTGCGCCGGCACACCCCGCTCGGGGGCACCTCCCGCTCCGGCGAAGTCGGGAGTGGGGGAGGTTTCTACGCCCGGCACGCCGCGACCGACGGCGCCCGTGTCGTCTACTCCAGCGCCGGTGAGCTGTGGGTGCTGGACGACCTGGACGGGGCCGAGCCGCGGCGGCTGGACGTGCGGCTGGGCGGACAGCGCGTCGATCTCCAGCCGTTCCCGGTGAACGCGTCCCGGTGGTTCGGATCGGCGTCCCCGGACCATACCGCGCGCGGCAGCGCCGTGTCCGTACGCGGCTGCGTCCACTGGGTCACCCACCGCTCCGGCCCGGCCCGCGCCCTGGCCGCGACGCCCGGCGTACGGGCCCGGCTGCCGCGGACGTTCCGCGCGGACGGCGAGGAGTGGGTGGTGTGGGTGACGGACGCCGAGGGCGACGACGCCCTGGAGTTCGCGCCCGCCACCGGCCTCGCCCCGGGGGCGACACCGCGCCGGCTCGCCGCCGGGCAGCTCGGCAGGGTGCTGGACCTCGCCATGGCCCCGGACGGCAGCCGCGCGGCCGTGGCCTCCCACGACGGTCGCCTGCTGCTCGTCGAGAGGGAGACGGGCGAGGTGCGGGAGGTGGACCGCAGCGAGGACGGCGATGTGTCCGGGCTCGTCTTCTCGCCCGACTCGGCCTGGCTCGCCTGGTCCCACCCCGGGCCGCGCCCCCTGTCGCACCTGAAGCTCGCCAACACCACCGACCTGTCGGTCACCGAGGCGACCCCGCTGCGCTTCCAGGACTACGCGCCGGCGTTCACGGTGGACGGCAAGCACCTCGCGTTCCTGTCGACCCGCTCCTTCGACCCGGTCTACGACGAGCACGTCTTCGACCTGGCCTTCGTGGAGGGTGCCCGGCCGCATCTGATCACCCTCGCGGCCACCACACCCTCCCCGTTCGGGCCGCAGCGGCACGGCCGGTCCTTCGAGACGCCCGACCGCGAGGAGACCCCCGACAGCGAGGGCACCCCCACCACCCGCATCGATCTCGAAGGCCTCGCCGACCGCATCGTGCCCTTCCCGGTCGAGGCCGCCCGCTACTCCAACCTCCGTGCCGCCAAGGACGGCGTCCTGTGGCTGCGCCACCCGGTCGCCGGTGTGCTCGGCGCCTCCCGGGCCACCCCGGACGACCCCGAGCCCAAGTCCGAGCTGGAGCGGTACGACCTCGCCCAGCAGCGCGTCGAGCATCTCGCCGTCGACGCCGACCACTTCGAGGTCAGCGGCGACGGCAAGCGGGTGCTGCTGTGGACCGACGGACGGCTGAAGGTCGTCCCCAGCGACCGGCGCGCCTCCGGCGACGACGACAGCGACACCAACATCACCGTCGACCTGGGGCGCGTACGCCAGTTCGTCGACCCGGCCGCCGAGTGGCGGCAGATGTTCGACGAGAACGGCCGCATCATGCGCGACCACTTCTGGCGGCCGGACATGAGCGGCGTCGACTGGGCCGGCGTCCTCGACCGCTACCGGCCGGTCGTGGACCGGCTCGCCACCCACGACGACCTGGTCGACCTGCTGTGGGAGGTGCAGGGCGAACTCGGCACCTCGCACGCCTACGTCACCCCGCGCGGCGGCTTCGGCTCAGGCCCCCGCCAGGGTCTGCTCGGCGCCGACATCTCCCGCCACGAGGACGGCAGTTGGCGCGTCGACCGCATCCTGCCCTCCGAGACCTCCGACCCCGACGCCCGCAGCCCGCTGGCCGCCCCCGGCGTCGCCGTACGCCCCGGGGACGCGATCCTCGCCATCGCCGGACAGCCGGTCGACCCGGTGACCGGCCCCGGGCCGCTGCTGATCGGCACGGCGGGCAAGCCGGTGGAGCTGACCATCTCCCCGTCCGGCGGTGGCGACCCGCGGCACGCCGTCGTCGTCCCGGTCGCCGACGAGGAGCCGCTGCGCTACCACGCCTGGGTCGCCGACCGGCGCGCCTACGTCCACGAGAAGTCCGCCGGCCGCCTCGGCTACCTCCACGTCCCGGACATGCAGGCGCCCGGCTGGGCCCAGATCCACCGCGACCTGCGTGTCGAGGTGGCCCGCGAGGGCCTGGTCGTCGACGTCCGGGAGAACCGCGGCGGCCACACCTCCCAGCTGGTCGTCGAGAAACTCGCCCGCCGCGTCGTCGGCTGGGCCGTCCCGCGCGGCATGCGCCCCTACAGCTACCCCGAGGACGCCCCCCGCGGCCCCGTCGTGGCCATCGCCAACGAGTTCTCCGGCTCGGACGGCGACATCGTCAACGCCGCGATCAAGGCCCTGGGCCTCGGCCCGGTGGTCGGCACCCGCACCTGGGGCGGCGTCATCGGCATCGACAGCCGCTACCGCCTGGTCGACGGCACCCTGGTCACCCAGCCCAAGTACGCCTTCTGGCTGGAGGGCTACGAGTGGGGGGTGGAGAACCACGGGGTGGACCCCGACGTGGAGGTCCTCCAGCGCCCCCAGGACTACGCGGCGGGCAGGGACCCCCAACTGGACGAGGCCATCCGTTTGGCGCTCGAAAGCCTGGAGACGGCACCGGCAAAAACGCCTCCGGGCCTGCCGACTTAAGGGGCGCGAAGAACTACGGGACCAGCCCCGACGAACCCGCACGCGACGACGATACGATGCCAGGCACGACCACATTTCGGCTGACTCCCGGAGGGAACATGGCAGGGGAACCCCAAGACGACTGCCTCTTCTGCAAGATCGTCGCGGGGACGATCCCGGCGACGATCGTCCGCCAGACGGAAACGACCGTCGCGTTCCGCGACATAAACCCCCAGGCCCCCACCCATGTCCTGATCATCCCCAAGGCGCACTACGAGAACGCCGCCGCCCTCGCCACCGCCGACCCGGCCCTCACCGCGGACGTGCTCCGCGAGGCCCAGGCCGTCGCAGACGAGGAAAAGCTGGACAGCTACCGCCTCGTCTTCAACACCGGCGGCGGCGCCGGCCAGACGGTCTGGCACGTGCACGGCCACGTGCTCGGCGGCCGAGGCCTCGACTGGCCCCCCGGATAACGGGACAACGCCTTGTCCGTACGCGAACTCGTGGTGCTCGGCACCGCCAGCCAGGTCCCGACCCGCCACCGCAACCACAACGGCTACCTGCTCCGCTGGGACGGCGAGGGCATCCTGTTCGACCCCGGCGAGGGCACCCAGCGCCAGATGGTGCGGGCCGGGGTCGCCGCGCACGACCTGAACCGGATCTGCGTCACGCACTTCCACGGCGACCACGCGCTCGGTCTGCCCGGGGTCATCCAGCGCATCAACCTCGACCAGGTGCCGCACGAGATCACCGCCCACTACCCGAAGTCCGGGCAGCGTTTCTACGAGCGGCTCCACTTCGCCACGCCCTTCCGCGCGAGCGTCTTCCTCACCGAGGCCCCGGCCGACGGGGACGGCGTCCTCGCGGTCACGCCGTCGTACACGCTGGACACCCGCAGGCTGTCGCACTCGATCGAGTCGTACGGCTACCGGATCACCGAGCACGACGGCCGCCGGATGCTTCCCGAGCGGCTCGCCGCGCACGGCATCAAGGGACCGGACGTCGGCCGGATCCAGCGCGAGGGCTCGCTCGGCGGGGTCTCGCTCGACGACGTCAGCGAGGCGCGGCGTGGGCAGCGGTTCGCGTTCGTCATGGACACCCGGCTGTGCGAGGGGGTGTACGCGCTCGCCGAGGGCTGCGACATGCTCGTCATCGAGTCGACCTTCCTCGACGAGGACGAGCAACTCGCCGTGGAGCACGGGCACCTGACGGCAGGTCAGGCGGCCCGGGTGGCCCGGGACGGCGGTGTGCGGCACCTGGTGCTGACCCACTTCAGCCAGCGCTACACCGACCCGGACGAGTTCGAGCGGCAGGCGCGGGCGGCGGGGTACGAGGGGGAGCTGACCGTGGCGCACGATCTGCTGCGAGTGCCGGTTCCGAAGCGTCGGTGAAACGCCCGTACGATGAGTTGATGTCCCTCCCCAAAGCCGAACTGCACCTTCATATCGAAGGCACCCTGGAACCCGAACTCGCCTTCGAGCTCGCCGCGCGCAACGGCGTCACCCTGCCGTACGCGGACACGGACGAGCTGCGCGAGGCGTACCGGTTCGAGGACCTCCAGTCGTTCCTGAACCTGTACTACGAGCTCATGGCCGTCCTGCGCACCGAGCGGGACTTCGAGGACCTCGCGAACGCCTACCTCGCACGCGCCGCCGCCCAGGGTGTGCGGCACGCGGAGATCTTCTTCGACCCGCAGGCCCACACCAGCCGCGGCCTGGAGCTCGGCACGGTCGTCGAGGGTCTGTGGCGGGCGCTCGGCGACAGCGCGTCACGGCACGGCGTCTCGACCCGGCTGATCATGTGCTTCCTGCGCGACGAGTCCGCCGAGTCGGCCCTGGCCACCCTGGACGCGGCCAAGCCGTACCTGGACCGGATCACCGGCGTCGGCCTCGACTCGGCCGAGGTCGGGCATCCGCCGGCGAAGTTCCGCGAGGTGTACGAGGCCGCCGCCGCGCTCGGGCTGCGGCGGGTCGCCCACGCCGGCGAGGAGGGGCCGCCGGAGTACATCACCGAGGCCCTGGACGTCCTCGGCGTCGAGCGGGTCGACCACGGGCTGCGCTGTGTGGAGGACCCGGCTCTGGTGGAGCGGCTGGTGCGGGAGCGGGTGCCGCTGACGCTGTGTCCCCTGTCGAACGTCCGGCTGCGCACCGTCGACACCCTCGCCGGCCATCCGCTGCCCGCCATGCTGGACGCCGGGCTGATGTGCACGGTGCACTCGGACGATCCGGCTTACTTCGGCGGGTACGCCGGTGACAACTTCGACGCCGTGCGCGACACCCTGGGTCTGGGCGAGGAGCGGCTGCGCGAGCTCGCCCGCAACTCCTTCCTCGCCTCGTTCCTGGAGGACGACGAGGAGCTGCGGGCGCGGTATCTCGCCGAGGTGGAGGCCTACGAGTTCCGCTGAGGAACCCGCAGCCGCAGAAGGCCCCCCGGCCTCAGAGGGCCCGCGGCCTCACAGGACCTCCGACCCCGCCTTGCCGTAGGCGCGCTGGGCGGGGACCGCCGGGGTGTCCACGGGAATCTCCACCACCTGCTGTTCCGGAGCGCCGATCTCGGGGACCGCGCCGGTGGGGGTGCCCGTGGTGGCGGCGACCAGGGCGGCCGGGTGGCCGCCGCGGCGGCGGATCGCCCCGGCGAGCAGCGGGCGCCCGCCGGTGTGCAGGGCGACGGCGGTCATCGGCAGGGCGATCACCAGCAGACCGGCGGCCAGGATCGCGCCCATGACCGGGAACCCGGCCTGCGCCGACAGCACGCTGCCGGCCAGCGGCCCGGCGGCCGTGCCCAGCGAGGACGCCGAGCCGACGAGCACCGCCCAGCGGCCGCGCGGGTCGAGCGAGGCGGCGAGCCCGATGAGGTACGACAGCACCACCGGGTACAGGGTGTTCCAGGCGATCTCGCCGGTCGCGAAGCTCGCCAGGTCGGTCGCGCAGGCGCTGAGCACGATGCAGCCGGCGATGAGGACCGTGCCCGCCCCGATCGGCACCGCGCGGCCCAGCCGCGCCCCGAGCGCGCCCGCCGCGAGGACGCCGGTCAGTCCGGCGCCCAGCGCCACGGCGAAGACGGCACCGACGGTGGCCTCCCCGAGGCGGGCCTGGGTCAGCCCGATCTGTCCGCTCACGCCCCACAGGGAGTTCTGGGCGAGCGACCAGCACAGCATGGCGGCGGCCAGCACCAGGCCCGAACGGGCGTGGGGCAGCCGGGCCTTGTGGTGCCGCGCGGGCGCGGCGGGTGTGCCGGCGGGCAGGCGGCCGGTCAGCGGCCACACGGCCAGGGCGGTGAGGGCGATCGCGGCCAGGGGCAGGCCGTGACCGGGGCCGAGGTGCGGCACCGTCAGATACACGGCGCCCGCGAGGGCGGAGACGGTGAGCAGTCCGGCCGTGGAGGCCCGGTGCGGATCGCGCTGGGCTGCGATGAGGGTGGCGGCGACGGTGGTGGCCGTGCCGGAACCGAATCCGCCGACCATCGCGCCGGCGACGACGGCCGGGACGGTGGTGGTCAGCGCGGCAGCGCCGTAGCCGAGCAGGGTGAGTGCGAGCCCGAGCCGGGCGAGTGTGCGGGCCCCGATCCGTTCGACCCGTGCGGCCAGGGCGAATCCGGCGGTCGCCGAACTCAGCAGCAGAGCGCTGCCGACGGCGCCGGCCTCGGTGGCGGAGAGCGGAAGGCCCGAGTCGAGTCTGCCGACGGTGGTCGGCAGCAGATACGGGGCGAGGTACCCGGCCGTGAAAAGGGCGACGAGGGGCCAGGGGGTGGTGCGGGGGGCGAACACGGGCGTTCCCAGGGCATGCGAAAGGAGCGGTGGAGGAGGGGGGTGGGCGACGACCGTCGACGGACAGGAACGCGCGGGCAATTTGTATCAAGCAAGTAGTCGTACGAGTTAACCCGGAGAGTGTGATGTGGCGCACGTTGCGTTTGGTGCGGTGAAGTCCGGGTAGAAGAGCGCCTTTTCGCGTGGTGACGTGGGCGTTTTCGTTAACGCCAGTGCACCGACCCGGCCCCCGGAACCGTCGCCTCCGCCTTCGCCCGGATCTCCCGCATCACGGCGACGATCCGCTCCTCGTGCTCCGGCGTGAGCCGGGCCACCGGCACCGAGCAGCTGATCGCGTCCAGCGCGGGGGTGTCGTAGCGCAGTGCGAATCCGAAGCCGACGATGCCGGTCACGCCCTCCTCGCGGTCCTCGGACCAGCCGCGGGCCCGGACCCGGGCGAGATCGGCCGCCAGGGACTCCCGGCTGGTGTGCGTGTTCGGGGTCAGCGCCTCGTACGGCCCCTTGGGCAGTTCCGCGTCCGGGCGCTGTGCCAGCAGGGCCTTGCCCAGGGCCCCGGCGTGCGCGGGCAGGCGCCGCCCCACCCGGCTGATCGTGCGCAGGTACTCGTGTGACTCCCGCGTCGCCAGATAGGCCACGTCCCGGCCGTCCAGCCGCCCCATGTGGATCGTCTCGCCCAGCGCCTCGGACGCCTCGTCGAGATACGGCCGTACGACCCTGACCCGCGGGTCCGAGTCGAGGTAGCTGGTGCCCGTGAGCAGGGCGTGGATGCCGATGCCGTACAGGGAGCCGGTGACGTCCGTGCGGACCCAGCCGCGCGAGACCAGGGTCTGCAGGAGGGCGTACATCGAGCTGCGGGGCACGCCGAGTTCGTCGGCCAGCTCCTGGAGCCGGGCCGGGCGGTCGCCGCGCGCCGCGAGCAGTTCCAGCAGTTCGACCGTGCGGGCCGCGGACTTCACTTCGCGGACGCCCCCTGTGTCTGGCATGTGCCGATCGTAATCGGACCGCCCCGCGCGGTTGACGTTCCCGTATCCACCCCGCATTCTCATACATAGATGACGTCTACATGAGGAGATGGCCTGGAGATGGCCCCGGAAACGAGCCAGGAGACGACCGTGAGCGGTGGACCGGGTGCGGTCGCGCACCGGCTGCGGGACGGTATGGCCCAGGGCGTGCTGTCGTTCCCGCTGACCAGCTTCCGCGACGACGGCGGCCTCGACCCGGACGGCTTCCGTGCCTATGTCGCGGACCGGCTCGCCGCCTCGCCCGGCGCCGTCTTCCCCGCCTGCGGCACCGGCGAGTTCTTCTCGCTCGACGAGGACGAGTACCGGCAGGTCGTCACCATCACCGTCGAGGAGGCGGCGGGCCGCGTCCCCGTCGTCGCGGGCATCGGCTACGGCTGGGCGCAGGCCGTCCGGTTCGCGCGCATCGCCGAGGACGCCGGAGCCGACGCGCTCCTCGTGCTGCCGCACTACCTCGTCGCCGCCCCGCAGGACGGCCTCGTCGCCCAGCTGGAACAGATCGCCGCCCGCACCCGGCTGCCCCTGATCGCCTACCAGCGCGGCCAGGTCACGTTCACCGCCGAGTCGCTCAGGCGTATCGCGGCCCTGCCCGGCGTCATCGGCCTCAAGGACGGCCACAGCGACCTCGATCGGCTCCAGCGCCTCACCCTCGCCGCGCCCGAGGACTTCCTGTTCTTCAACGGCGCCGCCACCGCCGAGATCCAGGCCCGCGCCTACGCCACCGTCGGCGTCCCCGCCTACTCCTCCGCCGTCCACGCCTTCGCCCCCGAGATCGCCGACGCCTTCTTCACCGCCCTGCGCGACGGCGACCACGGCACCGTCGACAAACTCCTGCGCGGCTTCTACGTCCCGCTCGTCGAACTGCGCGACCGCGTCCCCGGGTACGCCGTGTCGCTGGTGAAGGCGGCGGCCCGGCTGCGCGGTCACGCCGTGGGCCCCGTCCGCGCCCCGCTCACCGACCCCTCGCCCGCCGACCTGGCCGCCCTCGGCGCCCTCCTCGAAGCGGGACTCGACCTTGTGGGAGTCGCCTCGTGAACCTCGCCATCACCGACGTACGGCTGACGCCGATCCTGGTCGCGGACCCGCCGCTGCTGAACACCCAGGGCGTGCACCAGCCCTACACGCCCCGGCTGATCGTCGAGGTCGTCACGGCGGCCGGGATCACCGGCGTGGGGGAGACCTACGGCGACACCAAGTACCTGGAGCTGGCCCGTCCCTTCGCCGAGCGGCTGAAGGGACGCCAGGTCAGCGATCTGAACGGGCTGTTCACGGTCGCGGACCAGGTCACGGTGGACGCCTCCCGGGTCGAGAACGCCGTCGACGTCGGCGGGCTGCGCGGCGTCCAGACCGCCGACAAACTGCGTCTGTCCGTCGTCTCCGGCTTCGAGGTCGCCTGCCTCGACGCCCTCGGCAAGGCCCTCGGGCTGCCCGTGCACGCGCTGCTCGGCGGCAAGGTGCGCGACGCCGTCGAGTACAGCGCGTACCTGTTCTACAAATGGGCAGGCCACCCGGAGGGCGTCGCCTGCGAGAAGGACGACTGGGGGGCCGCGGTCGACCCGGCCGGGGTGGTGGCACAGGCCCGCCGGTTCACCGAGCGGTACGGCTTCACCTCCTTCAAACTCAAGGGCGGTGTCTTCCCGCCCGACGAGGAGATCGCGGCCGTACGGGCGCTCGCCGAGGCGTTCCCCGGGCATCCGCTGCGGCTCGACCCCAACGGCGCCTGGTCCCTTCAGACCTCGCTGGAGGTGGCGCGGGAACTCGGGGACGTCCTAGAGTACCTGGAGGACCCGACACTCGGCACGCCCGCCATGGCCGAGGTCGCCGAGCGGACCGGGGTGCCGCTCGCCACCAACATGTGCGTGACCACCTTCGCCGAGATCAAGGAGGCGTTCACCCGGGGCGCGGTCCAGGTGGTCCTCTCCGACCACCACTACTGGGGCGGACTGCGCAACACCCAGCAGCTCGCGGCCATCTGCCGCACCTTCGGCGTCGGCGTGTCGATGCACTCCAACACCCATCTGGGCATCTCGCTCGCCGCGATGACCCATGTGGCGGCCACCGTCCCGAACCTCCACCACGCCTGCGACTCCCACTACCCCTGGCAGTCGGAGGACGTACTCACCGAGCGGCTCGCCTTCGAGGGCGGCACGGTGACCGTGTCCGACGCGCCCGGGCTCGGCGTGGAGCTCGACCGTGAGCGGCTGGCCGTGCTGCACCGGCGGTGGCTGGATGACGACGGTGCGCTGCGCGACCGTGACGACGCGGCGGCCATGCGGGTCGCCGACCCCGGGTGGGTGACGCCCGCGATGCCCCGCTGGTAGCCCGCCTATGGTCCCCCGCGCGCCCCGGGGCGCGCGGGGGCCGGTGCGAGCTCACGGAACAGGCGAGCCTGGCGTGATCGGCGTCACGTTGTCGGTGGTGTGGTGCACACTGGCCTGATCCGCACCACGTCAGGGAGCGCATCGTGATCGCGTCCACCGCCCCGGCAGGAAAGGGCCCGGCCGGAAAGGGATCGCACCGCCAGAGCCAGGTCGATCCCCTCGCCCCCTTGCGCGCGCCAAACGACCCGCCCTGGGACGTCTATCTCACCGGCACGGTCTTCCTCGACATCATCTTCACCGGGCTCGAGTGCGCCCCGGTGCGCGGGACCGAGTCCTGGGCGCGCGGGATGGGGTCGAGCCCCGGCGGCGTCGCCAACATGGCCACCGCCCTGGCCCGCCTCGGCCTGCGCACGTCCCTCGCGGCGGCCTTCGGCGACGACCACTACGGCGACTACTGCTGGGACGCCCTGGAGCACGGCGAGGGCATCGACCTCGCCCCGTCGCGCAGGGTGCCCGGCTGGCACTCCCCGGTGACGGTCTCCATGGCCTACGAGGGCGAGCGCACGATGGTCTCCCACGGCCACGAGCCGCCCCCGGAGGAGCCCGCGCCCGCGTGCCCGCCCCGCGCGCGTGCCGCCGTCGCCTCCCTCGCCCCGGGCGTGAGCGCGCCCTGGATCGCCCAGGCCGCGGGCAAGGGCACCCGGGTCTTCGGCGACGTCGGCTGGGACGACACCGGCGTGTGGGACCTGGCGGCGCTGCCCGACCTGCGGCACTGCGAGGCGTTCCTGCCGAACGCGGAGGAGGCCATGCGGTACACGGGCACGGACTGCCCCAGGGCGGCGGCGCACGCGCTGACCGAGCACGTGCCGCTCGCGGTGGTCACGCTCGGCGCGGACGGGGCGTACGCGGCGGACCGGCGTACGGGGGAGACCGCGGAGGTGCCGGCGATCGAGGTCGAGGCGCTCGATCCGACGGGGGCGGGGGACGTGTTCGTCGCCGGGTTCGTGGCCGGGACCCTGGCGGACTGGCCGCTGGCGGACCGGCTGGCCTTCGCCGGGCTGACGGCCGCGCTGTCCGTGCAGGAGTTCGGGGGGTCGTTGTCGGCGCCGGGGTGGTCGGAGATCGCGGCGTGGTGGCGGCGGGTGCAGTCGGTGGAGGGGCAGGATCCGGCGGCGTTGCGGCGGTACGGGTTCCTGGCGGGGCTGGTGTCGGAGGAGCTGGACAGGCCCTGGCCGTTGCGGCGTGCCGTGCCGACGATCGGGTTCCGGCGCTCGGCGTGAGTGTCCCGGCCGACCAGGGGGCCCTGTCGCCTCCGATTCCAACCCCGCTCCCAAAACCCCTACGGCGTTGTCAGTCCCCCGTCGTACCCTGGGAATCGCGAGGCCGCCCTCAGCTACGCGGCCGTGAAGAGGAGGAACCGCAGGCCTTCAGCGCCGGCCCATGACTCAGACACCGACAGCTCACACCCCCGCGCGGGAGCAGGCGAAAGCACAGTTCACCGTCCCCGCCCAGCACCCCATGGTGACGGTGCTCGGTTCCGGCGACGCCCTCCTGCGCGTGATCGAGAAGGCCTTCCCGGCGGCCGACATCCACGTCCGGGGCAATGAGATCAGCGCGGCCGGCGACCCTGTGGACGTCGCCCTCATCGCCCGCGTGTTCGACGAGATGATGCTGGTGCTCCGCACCGGACAGCCGATGACGGAGGACGCAGTGGAACGCTCGATCGCCATGCTCAAGGCGAGCGAGAACGGGGAGAGCGACGGCCAGGAGACCCCGGCCCAGGTGCTCACGCAGAACATCCTGTCCTCGCGCGGCCGCACGATCCGCCCCAAGACGCTCAACCAGAAGCGCTATGTGGACGCGATCGACAAGCACACGATCGTCTTCGGCATCGGCCCCGCCGGCACCGGCAAGACGTACCTGGCGATGGCCAAGGCGGTGCAGGCCCTGCAGTCCAAGCAGGTCAACCGCATCATCCTGACCCGCCCGGCGGTCGAGGCGGGCGAGCGGCTCGGATTCCTCCCGGGCACGCTCTACGAGAAGATCGACCCGTACCTGCGCCCGCTCTACGACGCGCTGCACGACATGCTCGACCCGGACTCCATCCCGCGGCTGATGGCGGCGGGCACGATCGAGGTCGCGCCGCTCGCCTACATGCGCGGCCGCACGCTCAACGACGCCTTCATCATCCTGGACGAGGCCCAGAACACCAGCCCCGAGCAGATGAAGATGTTCCTCACCCGCCTCGGCTTCGACTCGAAGATCGTGATCACGGGTGACGTGACGCAGGTCGACCTCCCGGAGGGGACGAAGAGCGGCCTGCGGCAGGTGCAGGACATCCTGGACGGCGTCGAGGACGTCCACTTCTCCCGGCTGTCGTCCCACGATGTCGTCCGGCACAAGCTCGTGGGCCGTATCGTCGACGCGTACGAGCAGTACGACACCAAGCACGGCACCCAGAACGGCACGCACAAGAGCCGCGGCAAGTCCGGGCACAAGGGGAAGTAGACCTGGCACCAGCATGTCGATCGACGTCAACAACGAGTCCGGCACAGAGGTCGACGAGCAGGCGATCCTCGACATCGCCCGCTACGCGCTCGCGCGGATGCGCATCCACCCGCTCTCCGAGCTCTCGGTGATCGTCGTGGACGCCGCCGCCATGGAGCAGCTCCACATCCAGTGGATGGACCTGCCGGGCCCCACGGATGTCATGTCCTTCCCGATGGACGAGCTGCGCCCGCCGTCCAAGGACGACGACGAGCCGCCCCAGGGGCTGCTCGGCGACATCGTGCTGTGCCCCGAGGTCGCTCAGAAGCAAGGGAAGGAAGCGGACACGCAGCACTCCATGGACGAGGAGCTCCAGCTCCTCACCGTCCACGGCGTGCTGCACCTGCTGGGCTACGACCACGAGGAACCGGACGAGAAGGCCGAGATGTTCGGCCTCCAGGCGGCCATCGTGGACGGCTGGCGCGCGGAGCGGGGCCTGACCGGCCCGTCCCCGGCGCCGACGGTCTCCTGAACCGCCGATGAGTCCGCAACTCGCCCTGGGCGCGGTCGCCCTGGTCGTCGTGGCCTGGCTCGCCGCCTGCGCGGAGGCGGGCCTCGCGCGCGTCTCCAGCTTCCGCGCGGAGGAGGCCGTGCGCTCCGGCCGCCGGGGCAGCGCGAAGCTGTCCCAGGTCGCCGCCGACCCCACCCGCTACCTCAATGTGGCGCTGCTGGTCCGCGTCGCCTGTGAGATGGCCGCCGCCGCGCTGATCACCTACGGCTGCCTGAAGGAGTTCGACGGCACGACCGAGGCCCTCCTGATCGCCATCGCGGTCATGGTCCTCGTGTCGTACGTCGCCGTCGGCGTCTCCCCGCGCACCATCGGCCGCCAGCACCCGCTGAACACGGCGACGGTCTCGGCGTACGTCCTGGTGCCGCTGGCCCGGATCATGGGCCCGATCCCGTCGCTGCTCATCCTCATCGGCAACGCGCTCACCCCCGGCAAGGGCTTCCGCCGGGGCCCCTTCGCCTCCGAGGCGGAGCTGCGCGCGCTGGTCGACCTCGCCGAGAAGGAGTCGCTCATCGAGGACGAGGAGCGCCGCATGGTGCACTCGGTCTTCGAACTGGGCGACACCCTCGTCCGGGAGGTCATGGTCCCGCGCACGGATCTGGTGGTCATCGAGCGCTACAAGACCATCCGCCAGGCCCTCACCCTCGCCCTGCGCTCCGGCTTCTCCCGGATCCCGGTGACCGGGGAGAGCGAGGACGACATCGTCGGGATCGTCTATCTGAAGGACCTGGTCCGCAAGACGCACATCAGCCGCGACGCCGAGTCCGAGCAGGTGTCCACGGCGATGCGCCCGGCGTTCTTCGTGCCCGACACCAAGAACGCCGGCGACCTGCTGCGCGAGATGCAGAAGGAGCGCAACCACGTCGCCGTCGCCGTCGACGAGTACGGCGGCACCGCCGGCATCGTCACCATCGAGGACATCCTCGAGGAGATCGTCGGCGAGATCACCGACGAGTACGATCGCGAGCTGCCGCCGGTGGAGGACCTCGGCAAGGACCGCTACCGGGTCACCGCCCGCCTGGACATCGGCGACCTGGGCGAGTTGTACGGCCTGGAGGCGTTCGACGACGAGGACGTCGAGACGGTCGGCGGTCTGCTGGCCAAGGCGCTGGGCCGGGTTCCCATCGCCGGTGCGTCGTCCGTGGTCGCCCTCCCGGACGGCCGGGAACTGCGCCTGACCGCGGAGGCCGCGGCCGGCCGCCGGAACAAGATCGTGACGGTGCTGGTCGAGCCGGTGGACCCGGCGGACCTTTCACGGGACGAGGAGGAGAAGCCCGAATGACCCCGCAGGAACTGCGCGCGTTCTGCCTGTCGTTCAACGCGGCGGTCGAGGACTTCCCGTTCAGCCCGGAGATCTCGGTCTTCAAAGTCCAGGGCAAGCTCTTCGCCCTGTCGCACCTCGACGCGCGTCCCCTGACGGCCAACCTCAAGTGCGACCCGGACGACGCGCTCCGGCTGCGCCGCGAGCACGAGGGCCTGATCGTCCCCGGCTGGCACATGAACAAGCGGCACTGGAACACGGTCACGTGCGACGGGGGACTCCCGGACCGGCTGGTCCGGGAGCTGATCGAGGACTCGTACGACCTCGTCGTCGCGGGACTGCCCCGAGCGGACCGCCTCCGTCTCGACCGGCCCTGACGCTTACGTATGCTCGGATCATGACCGACAGCACCGCGCTCGACCCCGAGGACCGCAAGATCGTCACCCTGGCCCGTTCCGCGCGGGCCCGCAACGGTGTGCCCGAGGGGGCGGCCGTACGGGACGAGACCGGACGTACGTATGTCGCGGGGACCGTGGCTCTCGACTCCCTGAAGCTCAGCGCCCTCCAGACGGCGGTGGCGATGGCGGTCGCCTCCGGCGCCACGTCTCTGGAGGCGGCGGCGGTCGTGACGGAGACGGAGACCGTTTCCCCCAAGGACCTGGCGGCGGTGCGGGATCTCGGTGGCGCGCGGACGCCGGTGCTGGTGGCCGGGCCCGACGGGACGGTGCGCACCACGATCACCGCCGGCTGAGGTCTGGCCGAATTTCGCTGTAACCGCCGGTAATTCGGCGGGATTTCAGCCTTGCCGCCCTCCGCCCCAGCCGCATCAATGGAACCGACAGTTCCGACGGACCGTCAGGTCCGGCTCTCGGCAGTGTGTCCGCATCCACGTGCCGAGCGGTCCCCCCACCACGGAAAGGGAACCGAAATTCCATGAGACACAAGCGAATCGGAGCAGGCGCGGCCCTGGCGGCCGGGGCCCTCGCGGTCACCGGGCTCGCCTTCGCCCCCGCCGCACTCGCCGTCACCCCACAGACGGCGACGATCAGCGCCGACTGCGGCACCTTCGGCAGTGGCGAGGCCACGCTCACGGCCACGCAGGACGGCACCGCCGCCACCGTCACCGTCAAGTCCTCGGCGATCACCGCGCCGATCGCCCTCGGCGAGGACTCGATCGCGTCCACCCTGACCCTGGTGAAGGCCGGCGGCGGCACCGTCGACTTCACCGGCACGGAGAACCCGGCGATGGCCGCCGGCGCCCCCGTGGAGGTCGGCCCCCTCAGCGGCACCGTGGCCTCCGGCGACAGCCTGGAGGCCTTCGGCGGCTCGCTGAAGATGACCGTCTTCGGCATCACCATCACCTGCACGGCGACCGGGCCGCAGTCGCCGGGCCCGTTCGTGTTCGACTGATCCCGGCCGGGCCGGGCGCGCGCTACAGCGCGTCCGGCCCGCGCTCGCCCGTCCGCACCCGCACGACCGTGTCCACGGGCAGCGCCCACACCTTGCCGTCGCCGATCTTGCCGGTGTGCGCGGCCTTCACGACCGCGTCGATGACGGCCTCGGCGTCCGCGTCCTCGACGACGACCTCGATGCGGACCTTCGGCACCAGGTCGACCTGGTACTCGGCGCCGCGGTACACCTCGGTGTGGCCGCGCTGCCGGCCGTAGCCGCTGGCCTCGCTCACGGTCAGGCCCTGCACGCCGAGTTCCTGGAGGGCGTTCTTGATCTCGTCGAGGCGGTACGGCTTGACGATCGCGGTGATGAGCTTCATGCCTGGGGGGTGACCTTCTGGGCGGAGGAGACGACGGAGGAGGAGACCGGGGCGCCGTGGCCCAGGACCCCGTGATCGTAGGCCGTCTCGGCGTGCACCGTAAGGTCCAGGCCGGTCTGCTCCTGCTCCTCGCTCGCGCGAAAGCCCATGGTGGCGTCGATCAGCCTGCCGATCCCGTACGTCACACCGAAGGCGTACGCCGCGACCACGACCACGGCCACCAGCTGCTTGCCGAGCTGGCCGAGGCCGCCGCCGTAGAGGAGGCCCTCGGCGCCGCCGGTCATCGACTCCACGGCGAAGACGCCGATGAGGAGGGTGCCGATGATCCCGCCGACCAGGTGGACGCCGACGACGTCGAGGGAGTCGTCGTAGTTCAGCTTGAACTTCCAGCTCACGGCGTACGAGCAGACGACCCCGGCGGTGAGGCCGACGACCAGGGCGCCGAGCAGGGAGACCGAGCCGCAGGACGGGGTGATGGCGACCAGGCCGGCGACCGCGCCGGAGGCGGCGCCCAGGGTGGTGGGGTGGCCGTCGCGCTTCTGCTCGACGAAGAGCCAGCCGAGCAGGCCGGTACAGCCCGCGGCGAGGGTGTTGAGGAACGCGGCGGCCGCGAGGCCGTTCGCGCCGAGCGCGGACCCGGCGTTGA
This sequence comes from Streptomyces sp. NPDC007991, assembly GCF_042958445.1. Lineage (NCBI taxonomy): Bacteria > Bacillati > Actinomycetota > Actinomycetes > Kitasatosporales > Streptomycetaceae > Streptomyces > Streptomyces sp. NPDC007991. The sequence continues at coordinate 507,715 of NZ_JBIBJD010000002.1, read as the reverse complement.
AGCCGAACCAGCCGAACCAGAGCAGACCGGCGCCCAGCATCACCATGGGCAGGTTGTGCGGGCGCATGGCGTCCTTCTTGAAGCCCAGCCGCGGGCCCAGGACCAGGCACAACGCGAGCCCGGAGGCGCCGGAGACGATCTCCACGGGAAGTCCGCCGGCGAAGTCCAGGGCACCGAGCCTGTCCAGGATCCAGCCGCCCGGGCCCCAGACCCAGTGCGCGACCGGAACGTATACGAGCAGCGCCCACACCGGCACGAAGACCAGCCACGCCCCGAACTTCGCCCGGTCGGCGACCGCGCCGCTGACCAGGGCGGCCGTGATGATCGCGAAGGTGAGCTGGAAGGTGGCGAAGAGCAGGGTGGGGACCGTGCCCTGGACGCTGTCCGGGCCCAGGCCGCTCATCCCGGCGTGGTCGAGCCCGCCGATGAGCCCGCCCGCGGTGTCCTCGCCGAAGGCGAGGGAGTATCCGGCGCCCAGCCACACCACGGTCACCAGGGCGATCGACACGAAGCTCATCATCAGCATGTTGAGGACGCTCTTCGTGCGGACCATGCCGCCGTAGAACAGGGCCAGGCCCGGGGTCATCAGCAGGACGAGGGCGGTGGCGGCGAGCAGCCAGGCGGTGTCGCCGGTGTCGGCGTGTGCGGCGGCCAGAGGCACGGGTGTCTCCAACGAGGTGGGGCTGCGGGGGCTCGTCAGAGGTTCACCGGCCCGCGTTTCCGGCCGCGTACGGGTGTGTTTCCGTGACGTTTCGTTGCTTGCGGGTTTCGTGAACCTCACAGCGCGGGCGGTGTTCGGGCGCCTGTGCGGCAGGGCTCTGTGGATCAGGGAGAATGGGCGCCATGAGCGTTCGTACCCAGTCATCCGAAGAGCCGGCCGAGGCTGTCCACAGGGCCGGCTTCGCCTGCTTCGTGGGCCGTCCCAACGCGGGCAAGTCCACCCTCACGAATGCTCTGGTCGGCCAGAAGGTGGCGATCACGGCGAACCAGCCGCAGACGACGCGGCACACCGTGCGGGGCATCGTGCACCGTCCGGACGCCCAGCTGATCCTGGTCGACACCCCGGGGCTGCACAAGCCGCGCACGCTGCTGGGCGAGCGGCTGAACGACGTCGTGCGCACGACGTGGGCCGAGGTGGACGTGATCGGCTTCTGTCTGCCGGCGAACGAGAAGCTCGGCCCCGGGGACCGCTTCATCGCCAAAGAACTCGCGTCCATCAAGAAGACGCCGAAGATCGCGATCGTCACCAAGACCGACCTGGTGGACAGCAAGACGCTCGCCGAGCAGCTCATCGCGATCGACCAGCTCGGCAAGGAGCTGGGCTTCGAGTGGGCGGAGATCGTCCCCGTGTCGGCGGTCGGCGACAAGCAGGTGGACCTGCTGGCCGACCTGCTCGTCCCGCTCCTGCCTCAGGGCCCGGCGCTCTACCCCGAGGGCGACCTGACCGACGAGCCCGAGCAGGTCATGATCGCCGAGCTGATCCGCGAGGCCGCGCTGGAAGGCGTCCGCGACGAGCTCCCGCACTCCATCGCCGTGGTCGTCGAGGAGATGCTGCCCCGCGAGGACCGCCCCGCCGACAAGCCCCTGCTGGACATCCACGCCTTCGTCTACATCGAGCGCCCCAGCCAGAAGGGCATCATCATCGGCCCCAAGGGCAAGCGCCTGAAGGAGGTCGGCATCAAGTCCCGCAAACAGATCGAGGCCCTGCTCGGCACACCCGTGTTCCTCGACCTGCATGTGAAGGTCGCGAAGGACTGGCAGCGGGATCCCAGGCAGTTGCGCAAGCTGGGGTTCTAAGGAAGTCCCCGGGCGCGCTACAGCGCCGTCGTCAGGCTCGCCCAGACCGCGTTGCCGCCCGTGAGGGGCGAGCGGGTGATGCCCCAGCTGTCGGCGATCTCGCGGACGAGCAGGAGTCCGCGGCCGCCCTCGTCGTCGAGGCCGGGGCGGCGCTCGGGGATGCCGCGGCCCGTGAGGTCGCCGTCGTGCACCTCCAGCCGGAACCGCTCCGCCGTCATCCGGCCGACGCCGCACAGGACCCACGCGCCGGGCGTGTGCAGCACGGCGTTGGTCACCAGCTCAGACACCACCAGGACGGCGTTCGCGCACACCTCGTCGGGCACCTGCCATGAGGCCAGCCGCGCCTGCGTGGCGTGACGGGCGACCCTGACGCTTCCCCGGTGGGACGGCAGTTCCAGCCAGTGCGTGGGGCCCGGGCGCACCGCGTCCAGGAACCGGGGAGTGGAAGTCGTGTGGGGGGACACGGCGTTCGCCTTCCGTGGGGGATGGGCGCAGTCAAGGAAGGGTCGAGGCTCGAACCGGACCGGCCGGAAAGGGGAGTTGGGGGCTCCGGTGTCCTGGTTCACACAAGTAACTATGCTCGCAGAGCAGTTCACGCTGCAACCATCTGCCTGATAATTTCAGGAGGAAGGTATCGCGGCTCCGGGCCGCCTGGCGGGACGATCAAGGCCCGGCCAGGCCATCTCCGGTGACGACCCCTCAGGAGGCACGGCGTGAGCGACGCGCGATCAGGCACCGGCGCCGGCGCGCCCACCGTTCTCCGCATGATCCTGGGGCGCCGCCTCCAGGAGGCCCGGCAGAGCGCGGGCCTCTCCCTCGACGACGCCTCCAGGGCCCTGCGCGTCACGCCGCTGACCATCCGCCGCCTGGAGAAGGCCGAGGTCGGCCTGAAGATCCTCTACGTCGAGAAGCTGCTCCAGACCTACGGGGCCGGCCAGCAGGAGATCGACGAGTTCGTCACCCTGGCCGAGCGGGCCAACGAGCCCGGCTGGTGGCACCCGTACCGCGATGTGATGCCGTCCTGGTTCACGGCCTACGTCAGTCTGGAGACCGGCGCGAGAACCCTGCGCACCTATGAGCCGCAGTACGTCACGGGCCTCCTCCAGACACCCGGGTACGCGCGTGCCGTGCTGCGCGGGGGCTTCCCGAACGACGACGAGGAGGACCTGGAGAGGCGCGTGGAGCTGCGGCTGCGCCGCCAGAGCCTGCTGACGAAGCCGGACGCGCCCACGCTGTGGGTGGTGATGGAGGAGGCCGTGCTGCACCGGGTGGTGGGCGGCCCCGGGGTGATGCGCGAGCAGATCGACCGGCTGCTGGAGGCGTCCGAGCTGGAGCACGTCAGCGTCGACATCGTGCCGTTCACCGCGGACGCCCACGTCGGGGCGTGCGCGCCCTTCACCTACTTCCGGTTCGAGGAGCGGGAGCTGCCCGACATCGTCTACAGCGAGATCCTCTCCGCGTCCGTCTACCTCGACCAGCGCGCCGATGTCGTGGCCCATCTGGAGGCCCACAACCGGCTGTCGCTGAAGACCTCGTCCGCGGACAGCAAGGCGCTGTTGAACCGCATGCGGAAGGAGTACTCATGACCATCGCCGACGGCGCCGTCTACAACGGGATGCCCGCGTCGGACCTCGGGGAACAGGGCTGGGAACGTCCGTGGAGCGGCCCCAACGGGGGCCAGTGCGTGGAGACCAAGCAACTGTCCGACGGCCGTGTGGCGGTCCGGCAGTCGGCCGATCCCGCCGGTCCCGCGCTGATCTACACGCCCGAGGAGATCACCGCGTTCGTCGCGGGGGTCAAGCAGGGCCTCGCCGACCACCTCACGGCCCACTGAACCCCCGCTGATCCACACCACCCCCACCGAGAGGCACCCCTCATGAGCAACTCGCAGGCCGCGCGGGACATCGACACCAGCAGGCCGCACTCCGCCCGTATGTACGACTACTACCTCGGCGGCAAGGACCACTTCGAGATCGACAAGCAGGCGGCCGAGCGGGTCGCCGAGGCCTACCCCGCCATCTTCGTCTGCGCCCGCGAGAACCGGGCCTTCATGCACCGGGCCACCCGGGTCCTCGCCCGCGAGCACGGCATCCGCCAGTGGCTGGACATCGGCACCGGCATCCCCACCGAGCCCAACCTGCACCAGGTGGCCCAGTCCGTCGTCCCCGACGCCCGCGTGGTCTACGCCGACAACGACCCCCTCGTCCTGAAGTACGCCGAGCGCCTGATGCGCAGCACGGCCGAGGGCCGTACGACGTACATCGAGGCCGACGTCAACGACCCGCAGGCGCTGCTGGCCGCGCCCGAACTGGCGGAGGTCCTGGACCTCGGCCGCCCGGTCGCGCTGTCCCTCAACGCCCTGATGCACTTCGTCACCGACGCCCAGGACCCGTACGGCATCGTGCGCCGCCTGCTGGACGTCCTGCCCTCGGGCAGCGCCCTGGCGCTGAGCCACTGCACGCCCGACTTCGACCCGGCCACCTGGCAGAAGGTCACCGACATATACACCTCGGCCGGGACGCCGGTGCAGTTCCGCTCCCGGGCGGACGTCGCCCGCTTCTTCGACGGCCTGGAGGTGCTCGACCCGGGCGTCACCGTGGGCCACCGCTGGCGGCCCGACGCCGTCGACGGCGACGACCCGACGGACGCCGAGGTCAGCCTGTGGACCGGGGTCGGCATCAAGCCGTAGCCCCCTGGGCCCGCAGGACCTCCCGGTACCAGCGGTACGACGACTTCGGGGTCCGCCGAAGGGTCTCGAAGTCGACGTGGACCAGGCCGAAGCGGCGTGCGTAGCCCTCCGCCCACTCGAAGTTGTCGAGCAGGGACCACACGAAGTAGCCGCGCACGTCGACGCCCGCCTCCAGCGCCCGGTGCAGGGCCCGGATGTGGCCGTCCAGGTAGGCGATGCGGTCCTGGTCGTCGGTGTCCGGGTACGAGCAGCCGTTCTCGGTGATGACGACGGGCGGGAGCCGGTCGCCGTAGCGGTCCTGGAAGGTGGTGAGGAGCTCGGTCAGGGCCTCCGGAACCACCGGCCAGCCGAAGTCGGTGACCGGGTGGCCGGTGATCTCCCGGACCGAGAAGGGGAGTTCGGCGGGCATGGCGACCCCGCCGAAGGTGATGTCGGTGCCCTGCGGGGCGCCCACCCGGGTCGGCGCGTAGTAGTTGACGCCGTACCAGTCGAGTGGTTCGGCGATCACCTTCAGGTCGGCTTCGACGTCCCCGGGCATCAGCTCGCCGATGCCGTCCGGGTAGCGGCCCAGCAGCAGCGGGTCCGCGAAGAGGCGGTTGAGCAGCACGTCGTAGAACTCGGCCGCCTCCACGTCCTCCGCCTCGGTCGACGCCGCCCAGGTCGGGCCGTGCGAGTTGGCGATGCCGATGTCCGTGGCGCCCGAGGCGCGCAGGGCCCGGACGGCCAGGCCGTGGGCGAGCAACTGGTGGTGGGCGGCCGGGAGCGCGTCGAACAGCAACTGCCTGCCCGGCGCGTGCACGCCCAGGGCGTGGCCCAGCAGGGTGTGCTCGGCCGGCTCGTTGAGAGTGATCCACTGCGGCACCCGGTCCCCGAGGCGGCCGGCGACCAGCGAGACGTACTCGGCGAAGCGCGCGGCCGTGTCCCGCTCCAGCCAGTCCAGGTCCGCCGGCAGGTCCCAGTGGAACAGGGTCGGCACCGGGCGGATGCCCGCTGCGCACAGGTCGTCCACCAGCCGGTCGTAGAAGTCCAGGCCCTTCTCGGAGCGCACCCGCGGCCAGGAGACCGAGAAGCGGTAGGCGTTCACGCCCAGGTCCGCCAGGAGCGCCACGTCCTCGCGGTGGCGGTGGTAGTGGTCGCAGGCCACCGCCGCCGTCGAGCCGTCCTTCACCCGGCCCGGCTCGGCGGTGAAGGCGTCCCACACGGACGGCTCGCGCTCGTTTGCCGCGCCCTCGATCTGGTGCGCCGAGGTCGACACCCCCCAGAGGAAGCCGGCCGGGAAGCGGGGGATCGGATTGCCTGCGTCAGTCGCCATGCGCGGATCATCCGTACCGCCGGTAACAAAAGTCAACGGGCGGCCGTCGCAGACCAGTTGCACCCCGCCTGTTACGCCCCTTCCTTCAGCACTCGCGAGATCAGCTTGCGCTGTTCGTCCGTCAGCCGTGGGTCGGCGGCGTACACCGTCCTGCCGTCGACGGTGATCTGGTAGCGGAACCCGTCCGGTACCCCGATCGGCGGCGTGCTGCGGCCCGCGGCGACGGCCTGCTCGGCCAGCGCGTGCCATTCGGGGGCATCGGGGCGGCCGGAGGTGTCCACCTCGGCATGCCGCTCGATGCCCGCGAATCCGCCCGTGCGCCTCACCTGAATACGCATGGCACCTGTCTAGTACGGAACTACAGGGTCCGCACCCCGACCTGCTCCCAGGCCTTCGACACGGCGTCCAGTTCCTCGGCCTCGCCGAACCGCTCCCGCGCGGCCTTGACGGTGAGCGTGGCGAAGTCGGCGAACGTCGCCTGCTGCTTCAGCTCGCCGCCGGTCAGCACGTCGTACCAGATCAGGCCCGCGCGCTCCCAGGCGCGGCCGCCGAGGGCCGTGGCCGCCAGGTAGAAGGCGTGGTTCGGGATGCCCGAGTTGATGTGGACACCGCCGTTGTCGCGGCCGGTGCGCACGTAGTCGTCCATCGTGGCCGGCTGCGGGTCCTTGCCCAGGACGTCGTCGTCGTACGCGGTGCCCGGCTCCTTCATGGAGCGCAGCGCCTTGCCCGTCACCCGCGGGGCGAGCAGGCCCGCGCCGATCAGCCAGTCGGCCTCGGCGGTGGTCTGGCCGAGCGTGTACTGCTTGATGAGCGAGCCGAAGACGTCCGAGAGGGACTCGTTCAGCGCGCCGGGCTGGCCGAAGTAGGTGAGGTTGGCGGTGTACTGCGTGACGCCGTGGACCAGCTCGTGGCCGATGACGTCGATCGGGATGGTGAAGTCGAGGAAGATCTCGCCGTCCCCGTCGCCGAAGACCATCTGCTCGCCGTTCCAGAAGGCGTTGTTGTACTCGCGGTCGTAGTGCACGGTCGCGTTCAGCGGAAGGCCGTTGCCGTCGATCGAGTCGCGCTGGTACGCCTTCAGCAGCAGCTCGAAGGTGGCGCCGAGACCGGCGTAGGCGCGGTTGACGGTGGCGTCCTTGCCGGGCTTGTCGCCCTCCGCCCGCACCGGGTGCCCGGGCAGGTCCGTGCCGTGCCGGGCGTCGTGGACCGTGCGGTGCGGCCGCGCGGGCTCGGCCCCGGCGGGCGGGGCGACGGACGCTGCGCCCACGACCGTGGTCAGCCGGCGCCGGGTGCGCTCCAGGGCGTCGCGCTCCAGGGTGCGGCGGGCGGGTCCGGCGAGCGCGGTGTCCTCGGCCTGGGCGAGCCTGTCGAGGACATGGGGCGGAACGATGGTGCAGAAGACGGGCTCGAAGCCCCCGTGAGTCGTCATGCCCGGCACCCTTGCACTGCGTGACGGTCCTGTCACCAGTCGCCACCATGATTGGTGAAATACCGGGACAAGGACTTTCACGCTCCGTGGCGAAGTGGTATAGCGCACTTTTTGTCCCGTATGCGCGCCCGGTCCCGCATACTGATACGGACCCGCGCACCTCGGAGGGCCTCGGCTAGCATGCTGCGCATCATGCGTTTCGGGCTGCTTCTCCTTAGCTGCCGCGGCGAGGGCCTGTAGTCGAGGCCGACTCCCTCCCCGCGGAGCTTGGTGCTGCGTCGTCGGCCGTCCTTCCGGACACTCTGAGGAGCCCCCGCATCATGGCGAACCGCCAGCAGCCCAGTTCCATGCCGATCCACAAGTACGGCCGCTACGAGCAGGTCGACATCCCGGACCGCACCTGGCCGGACCAGCGCGTCACCACCGCCCCCCGCTGGCTCTCCACGGACCTGCGCGACGGCAACCAGGCCCTGATCGACCCCATGTCGCCCGCCCGCAAGCGCGCGATGTTCGACCTGCTGGTCAAGATGGGGTACAAGGAGATCGAGGTCGGCTTCCCGGCCTCCGGCCAGACCGACTTCGACTTCGTACGCTCGATCATCGAAGAGCCCGGGGCCATCCCCGACGACGTCACCATCTCCGTACTGACCCAGGCCCGCGAGGACCTGATCGAGCGCACGGTGGAGTCGCTGAAGGGCGCCAAGCGCGCGACCGTCCACCTCTACAACGCCACCGCCCCCGTCTTCCGCCGGGTCGTCTTCCGGGGCTCCAAGGACGACGTCAAGCAGATCGCCGTCGACGGCACGCGGCTGGTCATGGAGTACGCGGAGAAGCTGCTGGGTCCGGAGACGGAGTTCGGCTACCAGTACTCGCCGGAGATCTTCACCGACACCGAGCTGGACTTCGCGCTGGAGGTCTGCGAGGCCGTCATGGACGTCTGGCAGCCCGGCCCGGGCCGCGAGATCATCCTCAACCTGCCCGCCACGGTGGAGCGTTCGACCCCCTCGACCCACGCGGACCGCTTCGAGTGGATGGGCCGCAACCTCTCCCGCCGCGAACACGTCTGCCTGTCGATCCACCCGCACAACGACCGCGGCACGGCCGTCGCCGCCGCCGAGCTGGCCCTGATGGCCGGTGCCGACCGCGTCGAGGGCTGCCTGTTCGGCCAGGGCGAGCGCACCGGCAACGTCGACCTGGTCACCCTGGGCATGAACCTCTTCTCCCAGGGCGTCGACCCGCAGATCGACTTCTCCGACATCGACGAGATCCGTCGTACGTGGGAGTACTGCAACCAGATGGAGGTCCACCCGCGCCACCCGTACGTGGGCGACCTGGTCTACACGTCCTTCTCCGGCTCCCACCAGGACGCCATCAAGAAGGGCTTCGACGCGATGGAGGCCGACGCCGCCGCCAAGGGCGTCACCGTCGACGACATCGAGTGGGCGGTGCCGTACCTGCCGATCGACCCGAAGGACGTCGGCCGCTCCTACGAGGCGGTCATCCGGGTCAACTCGCAGTCCGGCAAGGGCGGTATCGCGTACGTCCTGAAGAACGACCACAAGCTGGAACTGCCCCGCCGGATGCAGATCGAGTTCTCGAAGATCATCCAGGCGAAGACGGACGCAGAGGGCGGCGAGGTCACGCCGAAGGACATCTGGGCCGTCTTCCAGGACGAGTACCTGCCCAACCCCGAGAACCCGTGGGGCCGGATCCAGGTCAAGAACAACCAGTCGACGACCGACACCGACGGCGTGGACACGCTGACGGTGGAGGCCACGGTCGACGGCCAGGACACCGTCCTGACCGGTTCCGGCAACGGTCCCATCTCGGCCTTCTTCGACGCGCTCCAGTCCGTCGGCATCGACGTACGCCTGCTGGACTACCAGGAGCACACGATGAGCGAGGGCGCCTCCGCGCAGGCCGCCTCCTACATCGAATGCGCGATCGACGACAAGGTCCTGTGGGGGATCGGAATCGACGCGAACACCACGCGGGCCTCGCTGAAGGCGGTCGTCTCGGCCGTCAACCGCGCGACGCGCTGACCAGTCCCGCAGCCGGTTTGAGGGCTCCGTCCGCCGATGTCCGGCGGACGGAGCCCCGTCGCATACCGGCCAATCCTTGTGACGGTCACGGAAAGGTCTCCTCCGGGGTACTGACTCCTCCTCACGGATGTGGCTAACATCACGCAAGCGCGGCGACGCTGCCGTGCGGCGTGACGGAGGTGCGACGTGCTGCCAGGACGGGGACGGAACGGCCATGCCGCCAGGTTTTCGAGCATCCTGGGCACCCGGACCGCGTGGACGCCCGCCGGTGACGGAGAGTTCTTCTGCCCCGGCTGCGGCGGTGACCGCAACTACCAGCGGCTGACCGGACAACGCCGCTTCACCCTGCTCGGCCTGCCCGTGCTGCCGCGCGGCGAGACCGGCCCGGTCGTGGAGTGCGCCGCCTGCCGCCGCCACTTCGGCACGGACGTCCTCGACCACCCGACCACCACCCGCTTCTCCGCGATGCTCCGCGACGCCGTGCACACCGTCGCCCTCGCCGTGCTGGCCGCGGGCGGCGCCGGTTCCCGTACGGCGCTGGAGGCCGCGGTGCTCGCCGTGCGCGCGGCCGGCTTCGACGACTGCACGGAGGAGCAGCTGGCCGCCCTCGTGGAGGCGCTGGAGGCGGACACCGGCCGGATCACCGGGGAGCCCTGCGGTGCGGGGCTGGCCATAGAGCTGCACGAGGCGCTGGACCCGCTCGCCCCGCACCTCGCCACGGCCGGCCGCGAATCGATCCTGCTCCAGGGGGCGCGCATCGCCCTGGCGGACGGGCCCTACACACCGGCCGAGCGGGACGTGCTCGCGACCGTGGGGGCCGCGCTCACCATCTGCTCGGACGACGTGACCCGGGTACTGGCTGCGGCGGCACGCACCCCGTCGTAGCGTGGCGCCCCGCCGGGTGCCCCCGGCGGTACTCCACGGGCGTTACTCCCGGCCTGACGAATCCGCCCCCGTGCGCCGGGAGTCTGGAGACCGTTCCAGACACCCGGACGAGGAGGCCAGGAACGCCTTCCACTAGAGCAGCCCCGCCGCCGTCAGGTACGTCGCGACCCGTTCCACCTCGGCCTGTGACAACGGCACCTGCGGCTCCGCCGTGGCCGGGCAGGCGATCACGCCCCGCAGGTGCAGCGCGGCCTTGAAGGCGCCGATGGCCGAGGAGCCGGGGCCCATGCGGGCCGGGTCGCCGACGGTGACCAGGCCGAACAGGGCGCACAGCCGCTCCTGTTCGGCACGGGCCGCGTCCCACTCCCCGGCGCGGCACAGGCGGTCCAGGCGGGCGTAGCCCTGCGGATCGACGTTGCCGAGGCCGGGCACGGCGCCGTCCGCGCCGACCGCGAGCGCCGCGTCGACGATCAGCTCGGAGCCGGTCAGCACGCTGAAGCCGGTGATGCCCGGGTGGGTCCTGGCCCCGGTCACGACCTGGCGGAAGGCGGCCAGGTCGCCGCTGGAGTCCTTGAGCGCGGCCAGGACACCGTCGGCGGCCAGCTCCAGGACCACGTCCGCGGGCAGCTTCGTGTGGACGGCGACGGGGATGTCGTAGGCGACCACCGGGACCGGGCTCGCGGCGGCGACCGCGCGGTAGTGGCGGGCGATCTCCGCCGGGTGGGTGCGGGCGTAGAACGGGGCGGTGACGACGACCGCGTCCGCGCCCGCCGCCGTGACCGCCGCGACGTGGTCCACGACCCGGGCCGTCGTCATGTCGATCACCCCGGCCAGCACCGGGAGCTGCCCGCCCACATGGGCGGCGACCGACTCGACCACCAGCCTGCGCTGCGCGTCCGTCAGATACGCCGCCTCCGAGGTCGAGCCGAGCACGAACAGGCCGTGCACCCCGCCGTCCACCAGATGGTCGACCAGCCTGAGCAGCGAGGGGACGTCCACCTCGCGGTCCGGTGTCAGGGGCGTGCAGACGGGTGGGATGACACCGGTCAGCGAGGTGATCGTCATGGGGCCTCCATCGCGTTGCTCCGGCGGACGAGGTCGCGGGTCGACTCGTCCTCCTGCACAGGATGGTGGCAGCGGAAGCGGTGCGCGGCGGCCGACGCGACCGAGAAGTCCGGCATCACCTCCGCGCACGCCTCGTCCGCCTTCCAGCAGCGCGTGCGGAACGGGCAGCCGCTCGGCGGGCGCGTCGCCGACGGGACCGGACCGGCCAGCGGGATCGGCTCGATCGGGTCGAGCAGACCGGGCGTGGCGGAGAACAGGGCGCGGGTGTACGGGTGCCGCGCCCGGTCGGTGACCAGGGCGGCCGGGGACTCCTCGACGATCCGGCCCAGGTACATGGTGATCACGCGGTCGCTCATCCGCCGGACCGTCTGGATGTCGTGCGAGACGAACACCAGGGCCAGGCCCAGGCGTTCCTTCAGATCCAGCAGCAGATTGAGGATCTGGGCGCGAACCGACACGTCCAGGGCGCTGGTCGGCTCGTCCGCCACCACCAGGTCCGGGTCGAGCGCCAGCGCCCGGGCGATCGCGACGCGTTGGCGCTGCCCGCCCGACAACTGGCCCGGCAGGGCGTCGGCGAGGGCCCGGGGGAGGCCGACCAGGGACATCAACTCCCGGACCCTCTCGTCACGTTGACCGCGAGTGCCCCGGTCGTGCACGTCCAGCGGGTCCCGCAGGATCCGCCGTACGGTCAGACGGCGGTTCAGGGCCGTCGACGGGTCCTGGAAGATCATGCCGGTGCTCCTGCCGACGGCCCGGCGGCGTTCGGCGGGCGGCATCGCCCACAGGTCGCGGCCCCGGAACGACACCGTGCCCCGCGTCGGCCGCTCCACCCCCACCAGCACCTTCGCCAGGGTCGACTTGCCGCAGCCCGACTCGCCCACCACACCGACGGTCTCGCCGGGCGCGATCGCCAGGTCGGCGCCGGTCAGGGCGTACACCCGGTCGCGGGTGAACAGGCCGCCGCTGCGGGCCCTGTGCACCACGTGCGCGTCCGACAGCTCCACCAGAGCGGGCTGTGCGTTCATGACACCGCCTCGGTCCCGGTCGTCGCCGGCTCTATGGCCGGGTGATGGCAGGCCGCCGTGTGCGCCGGCGTTCCGCTCAGAACCGGAACCGTCGTACGGCAGACCTCGCTCGCGCGCGGGCACCGGTCGGCGAAACGGCACCCGGCGGGGAAGTCGGCCGGGGACGGCACGACCCCCTTGATCTGTGTCATCCGCTCCTGCCCCGACTCCAGCGACAGCACGCTGCCGAGCAGGCCGCGCGTGTAGTGGTGGGCCGGCGCCTCCACCAGGTCGGCCGTCACGCCCGTCTCCACGATCCGCCCGCCGTACATCACCGCCACCCGGTCGGTGACGTCCGCGACCAGGGCCAGGTCGTGCGAGACGAGGATCAGCGCGAAGCCCAGCTCCTCGCGCAGCCGCAGCAGCAGCTCGATCACCTGGGCCTGCACGGTCACGTCGAGGGCGGTCGTCGGCTCGTCGGCGACGATCAGCTTCGGGTCGCGGGACAGGGCCATGGCGATCAGGACGCGCTGGCGCTGCCCGCCGGACAGTTCGTGGGGGTAGCTGCGCAGGGTGCGCTCGGGGTCGAGGCCGACCATCGTCAGCAACTCGGCCGGGCTGCGGCGGCCCCCGCGCCGCACGACCTGCTTGAGCTGGGCGCGGATCGTCATCGCCGGGTTCAGCGACGACAGCGCGTCCTGGTAGACCATCGCCATCTCGTGGCCGAGGAGCCTGCGGCGTACGCGCATCGGCTCGGCGAGCAGGTCCCGCCCGCCGAAGCGGACCTGGCCGCCGACGCGCGCCCCCTTCGGCTGGAGGCCCATGACCGCGAGGGCCGTCAGCGACTTGCCGCAGCCCGACTCGCCGACCAGGCCCAGGACCTCACCGGGACGCACCTCGAAGCCGATGCCGGCCACGATGTCCACGCCGCCGTGCCGCTGGTCGAAGCCGATGGTGAGGTTCTCCACGGCGAGCACCGGCTGCCCGTCCCGGGGCAGTTGACGCGCCCGGGCCCGCAGCCGCCGGGCCGCTTCCGGCAGGCCGGGCAGCTGCACGACCTCCCCGCTGCCGGGCTCCGGCGCCTGGACCGGGTCGTCCTCGGGGACCTCCACCTCGCGCGCGGCCGGGGCCGCCCACGCGTCGGACACCCCCTCGGACAGGATGTTCAGCGACAGCACCGTGACCAGCATCAGCAGGCCGGGGAACACGGTCGCCCACCAGCCGCCGGTCAGCACCATGTTCTTGCCGTCCGCGATGACACTGCCCCAGGACGGGTCGGGCGGCCGTACGCCCGCTCCGATGAAGGACAGCGACGCCTCGAAGACGATCGCCTCGGCGACCTGCACCGTGCAGAACACCAGCACGGGCGCGGCGCAGTTGATCGCCACGTGCCTCAGCACGATGTGCGGGGTCCGGGCGCCGATCACCCGTTCCGCCGTCACGTAGTCCTCGCCGTACTGGTCGAGGACGTTCGCGCGGACGACCCGGGCCACCGGCGGAGTGAACAGGAACGCGATCGCGCAGATCAGCACCGTGATGCCGCCGCCGAACACGGCCACCAGCACGGCGGCCAGCGCGATGCCCGGGAACGCCATGACGACGTCCAGGCAGCGCATCAGCGTCTCGTCGACCGCCTTGCGCGAGGTGGCCGCGACCGCCCCGAGCAGTGCCCCGGCCACCAGCGCCAGGCCGGTGGCGCCGAGCCCGATCGCGAGCGACCAGCGCGCCCCGTACATCAGCCGGCTGAGGATGTCCCGGCCGAGACTGTCCTGGCCCATCCAGTGCCCGGCGGACGGATGCCCGGTGCCGTCCACGGGCGGCTGCTGGTCGAGTGGGTCGTGCGGGGCGAGCAGCGGGGCGAGCAGCGCGAGCAGGACGACGACCGTCAGGAAGCAGACGGCGGCCTTCGACAGCGACGGCAGCCGGCGCCAGCCGCGCAGCCGCACGCCGGGCCGGGACAGCGCCTCGGTGAGGCTCTTGCGGGTCATCACGTGGTCGCATCCCTCAGTCGCGGGTTGACCAGCAGGTAGAGGACGTCGATGACGAGGTTCACGACGACGAACCCGGCCGCCGTGGTCAGGACGACGCCCTGGACGACGGCCGGATCGCCGTTCTTCACGGCGTCGATCATCAGCTTGCCCATGCCGGGCAGCGAGAAGATCGTCTCGATGACGACCGCGCCGCCCAGCAGATAGCCGACGCGCAGCCCGAGCACGGTGAGCGGGTTGACGAGCGCGTTGCGCAGCACGTTCCGCCCGACCACCACCCGGGGCGGCAGCCCGCTCCCGATCGCCGTCCGTACGTAGTCCTTGTCCAGCTCCTCCACCACGGCCGTCCGCACGATCCGGGTCAGCTGCGCCGCCACCGGCAGGGAGAGGGCGAGGGCGGGGAGTGTCATCGTCTTCAGCCAGCCGGTGAAGGAGTCGGCCGGGTTGATGTAGCCGCCGGTCGGGAACCAGCCCAGGTCGACCGCCAGATACTGGATCATCAGCAGCGCCAGCCAGAAGCCGGGCGCCGCGACACCGGTCAGCGACACGACCCGGATGATCTGGTCGGGCAGCCGGTCCCGGTGGATCGCCGCGCTCACGCCGCCCACCAGGGACAGCACGACCGCGATGCCCAGGCCCAGGAAGGTCAGCTGGAGGGTGAGCGGCAGCGCGGTGGTGACCTGGTCGATCACCGGCGCCCGGGTCAGCGCGCTGGTGCCCAGGTCGCCGTGGAGCAGGTCGGCGACGAAGTCGGCGTAGCGCACGGGCAGCGGGTCGAGCAGGCCGTGTTCCTCGCGGAAGTCGTGCAGTTGCCGCGGGGTGGGGTTGGCGCCCTGGAAGAACGCGGAGGCCGGGTCGACGTCCGAGAACCGCATCACCAGGAACACGAACAGCACGATGCCGAGCGTCAGCGGCACGAGCAGGGCGATGCGGCGCAGCAGGATCCGCAGGACCGCCGTCATGCCGCTAGGCCCACTTGGCCTGGAGGAGGTTGATGCCGGGGTAGGGCTGGGCCCTTATGCCGCTGAGCCGCTTCGGGTCCCAGGCCGTCATCAGCTCGTTGTGGACGACCGGGTAGAGCACGGCCTGTTCGGCGACGACGTCGATGTAGTCCTGGACCATCGCCTTCTTCTTCTCGGGGTCCGGCTCCCGGGTGGCCCGGTCCATGTCCTTGAAGAGCTGCTTGGCGACGGGGTCGGAGGCCCACCGCGTGTACTGCATCCACAGGTTCTCGGGCCCGTAGTTGTAGTGCATGATCAGGTCGGCGTCGAGGCCGAACTGGTTGGGGTTGGAGGCGGCGGCGACGACCTGGTAGTCCTGCTTCTGGTCCATCTTCGTGAACACGGCCGTGGTCTCCTGCGGCGACAGGGTCGTCCGCACGCCGATCGCGTCCCAGGACGCCTTGATGGTGGGCAGGCAGTCCACGATCCAGCTGACGTTCACCGCGAGGATCTCGATGCTCAGCCCCTTGACCCCGGCCTCCTTCAGCAGCGCCTTCGCCTTGTCGGGGTCGTGGTCGTAGACGGTTCTGGCCCGGCGGTAGGACGGGTTGCCCTCGTCGAGGAAGGAACTCGACGGCTTGCCGTGCCCCTTGAGCGCCACCTCCACCATCTTCTGCGTGTCGATGGCGTAGTGCAGGGCCTGACGCACGCGCACGTCGTCGAAGGGCTTGTGCTGGGTGTTGAACATCAGGAACAGGTTGTTCATCCCGGCCCCGCCGGCGACCGTCAGCCCGCCGCTCTCCAACTGCGCGATGTTGGCGTACGGGATGTTGTCGGCGATCTGTGCGCCCGCGCTCGACCCCGAGATCTTCGCGACGCGGGGTGCCGCGTCCACGATCGTCAGCCAGTTCATCTTCCGGAAGGCCGGCTTGCGCGGGCCGTTGTAGCCGTCGAACGCCTCGAAGGTCGTGTTCGACTTCGGGTGGTGCGCGGTCTGCCGGTACGGCCCCGAGCCGATCGCCTTGCCCTTGATGGCGTCGTCCCAGGCGCCCGGTCGCGAGAACACGTGCTTCGGCATGATCTTGGCGAGGGTCAGCCGCGCCAGCCCGTCCGGGAACGGGAACTGGAGCACCAGCTCCACGGTCCGCGCGTCGATCTTGCGGACCTCCTTCAGCCAGTTCGCGAAGAAGCCCTTGGCGAGGGTCTGGGTGTCCGGGTCGAGGATCCGCTCGAAGACGAAGACCACGTCGTCGGCGGTCACCGGCTTGCCGTCGTGGAACGTGGCCCCCTCCCGCAGTGTGAACCTCCACGACGTGCTGCCCGGGTCCTTCGGCACCTCGGTCGCCAGCGCCGCGTACGGCTCGCGGGAGATCGGGTCGGTGTCGAGCAGGCCCTCGTAGATGTGGTGGTTCGCGGCCATGCAGAACGCGGACGCCGTCTGGGTGGGATCCCAGCTGCCGTCGTTGCCGTAGCCGATCACGGCCGTGAGCGTCCGCTCCCGGCCACCGCCCTCGCCGGTGTCGTTCGTGGACTGCGGCCCGGACGAACAGGCCGACAACGACGCGGAGACGGCGGCGGCCGCGCCCAGCGCGCCGGTGTACTTCAGGAACGTCCGGCGGTGCGTCGCCGGCACGTCGTGGGTCACGTCGCGCACGGGGTCCTCCAGCGAGAGGTCTGGAAAGGAGACAGGGGGAGGGTGAGCAGCGGAGATACGACGTCCTACGTCCGGCGGTCAGCGCGACCATAAGAGGGGCGGTGGGGGCGGTCAAGGGATCGCACACGAATGGCGTAGCCGCCACAGGTGCGACCAATGGCACTGTCGGCGGGCGGCAGTTGACGCCCCATCAGGGCGGGCATGATGAGGGGCATGACTGAGCTGTGGACCGAGAGCGGCGCCGGCGTCCTGAAACTGCCGTCCGGCCGGCTGGTACGGGGGCGAGGCCTCCGCCACTCCCTGGACCCCGGCGCGCCCCTTCCCTCCTACGGTGTCTACCTGCTCGGCAGGCAGCCGCCCGAGGTCCCCTGGGAGGCCTGCTGGATCCGCTGGCCCGACTTCCGCCTCCCGTCGGACCGGGCAGCCGCCCGCGAGGTGCTGGCCGACGTCTGGGAACGGGCCGCCGGGGAGCGTGTGGAGATCGCCTGCGGCGGAGGGCGCGGCCGCACGGGCACGGCCCTGGCCTGCCTCGCGGTGCTGGACGGCGTGCCCGCCGAGGAGGCGGTGGCGTACGTGCGCCGGCACTACGACCGGCATGCGGTGGAAACACCCTGGCAGCGGCGGTTCGTACGCCGGTTCGGTCAGGGATGAGCCTCTCCTTCGGCGCGGCGCCCCCTACCTTGGTAGCGCCGCCGTAGACCGACGGCCGACAGCGGGGCCGGGCGCCGGCTCGCACTGTGAACGGTATGGCAGAGACCAAGGGAATCAAGCAGGCCAAGGGGATCAGCCGGGCGCAGTTCCTGGCCGGAGCGGCGGCGGCGGGGGCCGCCGGGGCGCTGGGACCGGCGGGACGGGTCCGGGCGGCGGAGCCCCGGCACGGCAGGGGGCTGCGCCGGCGGGGTGTCGTCTACACCGTCGGGGAGGGCGAGACGCCGGGGACCGCGTGGAGCGTCCGCCGGATGCGGGCCGATGTCCGGGCCATCCGGGACGACCTGCACGCCGACACCGTCGACGTCACGGGCGACGGCGTCGAGCGGCTCACCGCCACCGCCGCCGAGGCCGCCGAACGCGGGCTGCACATCTGGCTGCAGCCGACGCTCGGGGACGCCCCGCAGCGGGACATCCTGGAGCACCTGGCCGAGACCGGCCGGTTCGCGGAGCGGCTCCGCCGGCAGGGCGCCGGTGTCGACTTCAGCGTCGGCTGCGAGTTCTGGCTGTTCGTCCCCGGCATCCTGCCGGGCGAGACGGTCCTGGAGCGCATCAGGAACCTGCAGAACGGCACGGTCGACTGGCCCCGGGCGCAGCGCCGCCTCGCCGACTTCACGGCGAAGGCCGCGAAGACCGGCCGCTCCGTCTTCAAGGGCAACCTCAGCTACGCCGCCGCCCAGTCCATCGACGACCCGGACTGGAACCTCTTCGACATCGTCGGCATCGACTACTACTCGTACTTCCCGAAGCGGTCCGCGTACGTCCGGGAGCTGAAGCGGTACCTGCGGTGGGGAAAGCCCCTCGCCGTCACCGAGTTCGGCACGTGCGCCTACGTCGGTGCCCCCGAGACCGCCGGCATGGGCTGGGACGTCGTCGACTACGACAAGGAGCCGCCACAGATCAAGGGCGACCTGGTCCGCAGCGAGCGCGTCCAGGCCGACTACGTGGGCGAACTGCTGGACGTCTTCGCGTCGATGGGCCTGCACGCGGCGATGACCTTCGAGTTCGTCACCGCGGACGCCCCGCACCGCCCGGAGGAGCCCCGCCTCGACCTCGACATGGCGACGTACGCCCTCACGAAGGTGATCAAGGACCGCCCGGACGACCCCGCCTCCGGCTGGCACTGGGAGCCCAAGGAGGCGTTCCACGCGGTGGCCCGCCGGTACGGGGCGGCGGGCCACGGGGGTCACGGGTGAACGCTGTCCGGGCGTCTCACCATGAAGATGTCGACCGGGTCCTGGCATTCGATCGTGAAGCCGTGGCGTTCGTAGAGGCGGCGGGCCGGGCTGCCCTGGAGGACGTTCAGGCGGACGAGGGCGCTGTCCGCGTCGGTCCGGGTCAGCAGGGTGCGCAGGACCGCCGCTCCCAGGCCCCGGCCCTGGAGGGCCGGGGCGAGATAGAAGTGTTCCAGCCAGTGGACGTTCTCGTCGGTCTCGGACGGGCGCAGGGCGACGCTGCCCGCGAAGGAGCCGTCGGTCTCGATGATCGAGGTGTGCCGGGCGGAGAAGCCGTCCCGCAGGCGCTGCCTGACCCGGTGTTCGTCATAGCGGCCCAGGCGCTCCAGGTCCGGACGCATCACCACCGCCCGCAGCTCCGCTATCGGCTCGACATCGGCCGGCTCGGCCGGGCGCATGGTCCAGGTCTGTTCCATGGAGGAGGATCGTAGGCGCGGAAACAACCGCATACCGCTTATCGGCAATCAGCTTTTCGCATTGCCGAACCCCTTTGTGCTGCCCCGCAGTTGTAGGGCACAGACCCCTCCCGAGTGTAGACGCGGAGCGTCACCGTGGAGATGCGAAGAGTGAAACTCCGAAAGGAGGGGGAGCACGGTGGAGGCACGACACTCGGCGCTCTGCGCCGAAGAAGCGGAGGATGCGGTGAAAGAATTGCGGGCAGAACTCGCCAGGACCGGAATTGTCCAGCCGTCACCGGGACTTCACCCGGTGAACCTTGTGCGGGAAGTCCCCTGTCCGCTCGTCGAATCGGGCCGGAGTTCCGTTCGGACCGCCCGGCGGCTCGCGGCGGTGCCGCGATGAAGCCCCCGGTCGGCGCCTATGTCGTGGACACCCGCAGCGGCCGCATCGGCATCGTCATGGGGCATGAGGGGCCCTACGTACAGCTGAGGCCGTACGGCGGCGGCAAGGAGTGGGACGCCGACCCCGGTGCCGTCCGGCACGCCACCCCGGCCGAGCGGCTGCGCGCGGCGACGGCGTACGCCAACGCCCGCAGCAGGGGCGAGGTCCCTTGACGCCATGACCCTGCGAGAATGGCGCCATGAGTCTGTTCCGCGACGACGGCATCGTGCTGCGCACCCAGAAGCTGGGTGAGGCGGACCGGATCATCACGCTGCTCACCCGCGGTCACGGGCGGGTACGGGCGGTGGCCAGGGGCGTGCGCCGGACGAAGTCGAAGTTCGGTGCCCGCCTCGAACCCTTCTCCCACGTCGACGTGCAGTTCTTCGCCAAGGGCAGCGAACTGGTCGGACGCGGGCTGCCGCTGTGCACACAGAGCGAGACCATCGCCCCGTACGGCGGCGGGATCGTCAGCGACTACGCGCGGTACACCGCCGGGACCGCGATGCTGGAGACCGCCGAGCGGTTCACCGACCACGAGGGGGAGCCGGCGGTGCAGCAGTACCTGCTGCTGGTCGGCGGTCTGCGGACCCTCGCCCGCGGGGAGCACGCGCCGCATCTCGTGCTGGACGCGTTCCTGCTCCGCTCCCTCGCCGTCAACGGCTACGCCCCGAGCTTCACCGACTGCGCGAAGTGCGGCATGCCCGGGCCCAACCGGTTCTTCTCGGTCGCCTCGGGCGGTTCCGTCTGCGTGGACTGCCGGGTGCCCGGCAGCGTCGTACCCTCGCCCCAGGCCCTGGAACTCCTCGGTGCGCTGCTGACGGGAGACTGGGAGACCGCGGACGCCTGCGAGGCGCGGTACGTCCGGGAGGGCAGCGGGCTGGTGTCCGCGTATCTGCACTGGCACATGGAGCGCGGGCTGCGCTCCCTGCGCTACGTCGAGAAGTAAGCGAAGCAAGAGAGCACGAGGAGACGAGAAACACATGGCCGTACGCGGGATCCTGGGGCGGCAGCGCCGGGAGTACAAAACGCCGGAGCCCCACCCGTCCGGCGCTCGGCCGCCGAAGCTCGGCGAGCTCGTACCGCAGCATGTGGCGATCGTCATGGACGGTAACGGGCGGTGGGCGAAGGAGCGCGGCCTGCCGCGCACCGAGGGGCACAAGGTCGGCGCCGAGCGGGTGCTGGACGTGCTCCAGGGCGCCATCGAGATGGGCGTGGGCGCCATCTCCCTGTACGCCTTCTCCACCGAGAACTGGAAGCGGTCGCCGGACGAGGTGCGCTTCCTGATGAACTTCAACCGGGACTTCATCCGCAAGAGCCGCGACCAGCTCGACGAGCTCGGTGTGCGGGTGCGCTGGGTCGGACGGATGCCCAAGCTGTGGCGGTCGGTCGCCAAGGAGCTCCAGATCGCCCAGGAGCAGACCAAGGGCAACGACAAGATCACGCTGTACTTCTGCATGAACTACGGCGGGCGCGCCGAGATCGCCGACGCGGCGCAGGCGCTCGCGGCCGATGTGAAGGCCGGGAAGCTCGATCCGTCGAAGGTCAACGAGAAGACCTTCGCGAAGTACCTGTACTACCCGGACATGCCGGACGTGGACCTGTTCCTGCGCCCGAGCGGTGAGCAGCGCACCTCCAACTACCTGCTCTGGCAGAGCGCGTACGCCGAGATGGTCTTCCAGGACGTGCTGTGGCCGGACTTCGACCGCCGCGACCTGTGGCGGGCCTGCCTGGAGTTCGCCTCCCGGGACCGCCGCTTCGGCGGCGCGATCCCGAACGAGGAACTGCTGGCCATGGAGGGCAAGCAGGAGTAGCAGGCCTCACCGGCAAGGGCGGCGCAGTTCCCCCAGGGGTGCGGGGAACTGCGCGACCGGCCACCGTGGACCCGCACCCGGGAACCGGGTCTCACGCCCACGGCGGGAAACGGCTCAGCCGCCGGAGGCAGCCGCGCAGTCGGCACACGTCCCGAAGATCTCCACCGTGTGGGCCACGTTCACGAAGCCGTGCTCGGCGGCGATGGCCTCCGCCCACTTCTCCACGGCCGGGCCCTCGACCTCGACGGCCTTGCCGCAGCCGCGGCACACCAGGTGGTGGTGATGGTCGTCGGTGGAGCAGCGGCGGTAGACGGACTCGCCGTCGGCGGTGCGCAGGACGTCGACCTCGCCGGCGTCGGCGAGGGACTGGAGGGTGCGGTAGACCGTGGTGAGCCCGACCGAGTCGCCCTTGTGCTTGAGCATGTCGTGCAGTTCCTGCGCGCTGCGGAACTCGTCGACCTCGTCCAGGGCCGCCGCCACGGCGGCACGCTGCCTGGTGGCGCGGCCCTTCACGGACGGTCCAGCGGTCGTCACCGTTGCCTCCTCACGTCTGCCTTGCCCGGGCCATTGTGCCAGCCCGGGACGGGGGCGGTCAGACGCCGACTTCGTCGGCTGCGTCCCGGGTGGCCGGAATCGCGCACTCGGCAGGGTCATGGGCGGAATGCGCCGCGCTCCGGGCACGGGCGCGGCGGCGGGCCAGCGGGGCCGCGAGCGCCGTCAGCACGACGAAGGCGCCGATGGTCAGCAGCACGATCGTCGCGCCGGGCGGGACGTCCTGGTAGTACGACGTGACGGTGCCGCCGATCGTCACGCTCACGCCGATCGCGACGGCGATCACGAAGGTCGCGGCGAAGCTGCGGCCGATCTGCTGGGCGGCCGCGACGGGCACCACCATCAGCGCGCTGACCAGGAGCAGGCCGACCACGCGCATCGCCACCGTCACCGTGACGGCCGCGGTGATCGCGGTCAGCAGGTTCAGGGCCCGCACCGGCAGGCCCGTCACCCGGGCGAACTCCTCGTCCTGGCTGACCGCGAACAGCTGCCGGCGCAGTCCGAGGGTGACCAGGACGACGAAGGCGGCCAGCACGCAGATCGCCGTGACGTCCGACTCGGACACCGTCGACAGGGAGCCGAAGAGATACGACGTCAGATTGGCGTTGGAGCCCGTCGGCGCGAGGTTGATGAACATCACACCGCCGGCCATGCCGCCGTAGAACAGCATCGCGAGGGCGATGTCGCCGCGGGTCCTGCCGTACCAGCGGATCAGCTCCATGAGGACCGCGCCGATGACCGAGACGAGGGTCGCCATCCACACCGGTGACCAGGTCAGCAGGAAGCCGAGGCCGACGCCGGTCATCGCCACGTGCCCGATGCCGTCGCCCATCAGGGCCTGGCGGCGCTGGACCAGGTAGATCCCCACCGCGGGGGCCGTGATGCCGACCAGGACGGCGGCGAGCAGTGCCCGCTGCATGAAGGCGTAGTCGAGGAAGTCCATCAGCTCAGCAGTCCCGTGCGGATCGGTTCGGCGCCCGCGGGTGCGTGCGGGTGTACGTGGTCGTGGCCGGGCAGGGCGTGCTGCCCGACCGCCTTCGGGGGCGGTCCGTCGTGCACGACGCAGCCGTCGCGCAGGACGACCGCCCGGTCGATGAGGGGCTCCAGGGGGCCCAGTTCGTGCAGCACGAGCAGCACGGTCGTGCCCTGCGAGACCTGTTCGCGCAGGGTGTGCGCGAGCACCTCCTGGCTGGCCAGGTCGACACCGGCCATCGGCTCGTCCATGATCAGCAGCTCCGGTTCGGAGGCGAGCGCGCGGGCGATCAGGACCCGCTGGTGCTGGCCGCCGGAGAGCGCGTTGACGGAGTCCTTGGCCCGGTCGGCCATGCCGACGAGCTCCAGGGCCTGCCGTACGGCCGTGTGGTCCGCCTTGCGCAGCACGCCGAAGCGGGCCCGGGACAGGCGGCCCGAGGAGACCACCTCGGTCACCGTGGCGGGCACGCCGCCGGCGGCCGTGGTGCGCTGCGGGACATAGCCCACGCGGTGCCAGTCGCGAAACCGCCTGCGGTCCGTGCCGAACAGTTCGATCTTGCCGGCTCCGGTCTGCACCTGGCCGATGATGCTGCGCACGGCCGTGGACTTGCCGGAGCCGTTCGCGCCGAGCAGCGCGACGACCTCGCCGTGGTGCACGGTGAGGTCGATGCCGCGCAGGACGGGGCGCGAGCCCAGGTCGGCGCGGACGCCGCGCAGGGATACGACGGGCTCGGTCATGCCGTCCTCCGATGGGTCGATCACTTGGCTCCCAGGGCCGTCTGCAGGGCCTTGAGGTTGGCTTCCATCACCTGGAAGTAGTCGTCGCCGCGGGACTTGTCGGTGATGCCCTCGAGCGGGTCGAGGACGTCCGTCTTCAGTTTCGCGTCCCGGGCCAGGGTCTTCGCGGTCTTGTCGGAGACCAGTGTCTCGTAGAAGACGGTGGTGACACCGTCGGCCTTGGCCTCCTGCTGGAGTTCCCTGACCCGGGCGGCGCTGGGCTCGCTCTCGGGGTCGAGGCCGGAGATGGCCTCCTGGGTGAGGCCGTAGCGCTCGGCGAGGTAGCCGAAGGCGGCGTGGTTGGTGAAGAAGACCTTGGTCTTCGTGTCCTTCAGGCCGTTCTCGAAGTCGCCGTTGAGCCCGTTCAGCTTCTGGACCAGGACCGCGGTGTTCTTCTTGTAGTCGGCCGCGTGGTCGGGGTCGGCCTTCTCGAAGGCCTTGCCGACGCCCTGGGCGACCTCGGCGTACTTCACCGGGTCCAGCCAGATGTGGGGGTCGCGCGCGTGCTCGGCCTCCTCGGAGTGCCCCTCCTCCTCGGCGTGGCCCTCCTCGCCCCCGTGGTCGTGCTCGGTGTTGCCGTGGTCCTCCAGGGTCGTCAGCGTGGCCGCGTCGATCTTCGTCTTGACGCCGGTCTGCGAGACCGCCTCGTCGACGGCGGGCTGGAGGCCCTTGAGGTAGAGCGCCGCGTCGGCCTCTTCGAGCTGCGCCCGCTGCTTGGTGCTGATCTCCAGGTCGTGCGGTTCCTGGCCGGGTTCGGTCAGGCTGGTGACGTTCGCGTGGCCGCCGCCTATCTGCTCGGCGAGGAACGCCATCGGGTAGAACGACGCGACGACATCGAACTTGTCCGTGTTGCCCGTCGCCGCGCTGTCGCTGGAGCAGGCGGAGAGGGCGCCGAGGCCGAGAGCGGTGGCCGCGCTGACGGCGGAGGCGGATATGAGGCGTCGTCGTACGTTCATGACACTCATTTTCAACAAATATGGAAACCGTTGTCAACAATGGAGCCGGGCCGGTTCCGTGGAGGGGGCCTGGCGGTCGCGGGAGGGGGAGCGATTTGATTGAGGGGGCGCCCCCGCCGGTAACCTGAAGCATTCGCTGGAAGCAACTCGCTTCGCCCGCCCGTCTCCCGACCACCACCCCTCATCGAGGCGCTTCCGCGCCGCACCGTCAGTATTCGTCGTCGTAATGAAGAGAGCACCGTGGCCGCCGACAAGATCGACACCATCGTCAGCCTGAGCAAGCGCCGTGGCTTCGTATTCCCCTGTAGTGAGATCTACGGCGGTCAGCGCGCCGCTTGGGACTACGGCCCGCTGGGTGTCGAGCTCAAGGAGAACCTCAAGCGCCAGTGGTGGCGCTACATGGTGACGTCGCGCGAGGACGTCGTGGGGATCGACTCGTCCGTGATCCTGGCCCCCGAGGTCTGGGTCGCCTCCGGCCATGTCGCCACCTTCACGGACCCGCTGACCGAGTGCACCTCCTGCCACAAGCGGTTCCGCGCGGACCACCTGGAGGAGGCCTACGAGGCCAAGCACAACCGCCCGCCGGAGAACGGCCTGGCCGACGTCAACTGCCCCAACTGCGGCAACAAGGGCCAGTTCACCGAGCCCAAGCAGTTCTCGGGCCTGCTGTCCACGCACCTCGGCCCGACGCAGGACTCCGGCTCCATCGCCTACCTGCGCCCCGAGACCGCCCAGGGCATCTTCACCAACTTCTCCCAGGTGCAGACCACCTCCCGCCGCAAGCCGCCGTTCGGCATCGCCCAGATGGGCAAGTCCTTCCGCAACGAGATCACGCCGGGCAACTTCATCTTCCGCACCCGCGAGTTCGAGCAGATGGAGATGGAGTTCTTCGTCAAGCCGGGCGAGGACGAGAAGTGGCAGGAGTACTGGATGGAGCAGCGCTGGAACTGGTACACCGGTCTCGGCCTGCGTGAAGAGAACATGCGCTGGTACGAGCACCCCAAGGAGAAGCTCTCCCACTACTCCAAGCGCACCGCCGACATCGAGTACCGCTTCAACTTCGGCGGCAGCGAGTGGGGCGAGCTGGAGGGTGTCGCCAACCGCACCGACTACGACCTCGGTGCCCACTCCAAGGCCTCCGGCCAGGACCTCACCTACTTCGACCAGGAGGCCGGCGAGCGCTGGACTCCGTACGTCATCGAGCCCGCGGCCGGTGTCGGCCGCGCGATGCTGGCCTTCCTCCTGGACGCCTACATCGAGGACGAGGCGCCCAACGCCAAGGGCAAGATGGAGAAGCGCACGGTGCTGCGCCTCGACCCGCGCCTGTCCCCGGTGAAGGTCGCGGTGCTCCCGCTGTCCCGGAACCCGGAGCTGTCCCCGAAGGCCAAGGGCCTCGCCCAGGCGCTGCGCCAGAACTGGAACATCGAGTTCGACGACGCCGGCGCGATCGGCCGCCGCTACCGCCGCCAGGACGAGATCGGTACGCCGTTCTGCGTGACCGTCGACTTCGACACGCTGGAGGACGACGCGGTCACCGTCCGCGAGCGGGACTCCATGAAGCAGGAGCGCGTCTCCCTCGACCAGATCGAGGGCTACCTGGCGGCCCGCCTGGTCGGCTGCTGACCGCTTCCCGTACACACGCCGGTGCCGGGTTCCTCTTCGGAGGGGCCCGGCACCGGCGCGTTTCACGCGTGGACGGCCGAGTGGTCCCTCAGGGCCGCCGCCGATTGGCCCTGTTTCCGCGCGTGGCGCGGCGCCAGGGTGAGCGCATGAGCATCGCCTTTCTGCTGACCACTCTGGTCGTCGTCGCCACGCCGGGCACCGGCGTCGTCTACACCCTCGCGGCAGCGCTCTCCCGCGGCCGGCGCGCGAGCATCGTCGCGGCCGTCGGGTGCACGCTCGGGATCGTGCCGCATCTGCTGGCCACGGTCACCGGGGTCGCCGCCCTGCTGCACGCCAGCGCCACCGCGTTCCAGGTGGTGAAGTACGCCGGGGTCGCCTACCTCCTGTTCATGGCGTGGGCCACGGTGCGGGACAAGGAGGCGCTCGTGGTGGAGGAGCGGCGGGCGGCGCCGGTCTCCGCGCGGCGGGTGATCGTACGGGGTGTGCTGATCAACATCCTCAATCCCAAGCTGACGATCTTCTTCTTCGCGTTCCTGCCGCAGTTCGTGAGCCCCGGTGAGCCGCACGCGGTGGTGCGCATGGCGGGACTCGGCGGGGTGTTCATGCTGGCGACCTTCGCCGTGTTCGCCGCGTACGGGGTGCTGGCCGCGTCGGTGCGCAGCCATGTGATCGGGCGGCCCCGGGTGATGGCGTGGCTGCGGCGGGGTTTCGCGGGGTCGTTCGTGGCGCTGGGGGCGAAGCTGGCGGTCACGGCGCGGTAGCCGGGGTTCCGCGAGGGGCTGACAAGTATCGGATGACAGATATTGAAATCTGTCATTTGTCATGGCAGGGTGGATGCCATGACGATGCGAACCCGAACCCTCGGAACCACCGGACCCCAGGTCTCCGCCCTCGGTCTCGGCTGCATGGGCATGTCCGCGCTGTACGGCGAGGCGGACCGGGCCGAGTCCATCGCGACCATCCACGCGGCGCTCGAAGCGGGCGTCACCCTGCTGGACACCGGCGACTTCTACGGCATGGGCCACAACGAGATGCTGATCGGCGAGGCCCTGCGCGCGGCCCCCGCCGCCCGGCGTGAACAGGCCCTGGTCAGTGTGAAGTTCGGCGCCCTGCGCGGCCCGGACGGCGGCTGGTCCGGCTACGACGGCCGGCCCGCCGCCGTGCGGAACTTCGCCGCGTACTCCCTCCAGCGGCTCGGCGTCGACCACATCGACGTCTACCGCATCGCCCGCCTCGACCCCGACGTGCCGATCGAGGAGACGGTCGGCGCGATCGCGGAACTGGTCGAGAAGGGATACGTGCGGCACATCGGCCTCAGCGAGGTCGGCGCCGAGACGATCCGGCGCGCCGCCGCCACCGCGCCCGTCTCCGACCTCCAGATCGAGTACTCCCTCATCTCGCGCGGCATCGAGGACGAGATCCTCCCCACCACGCGCGAACTGGGCATCGGCATCACGGCGTACGGCGTGCTCTCCCGGGGCCTGATCTCCGGCCACTTCACCGCCGACCGGCAGCTCGGCGCCGGCGACTTCCGGGCGATGTCGCCGCGCTTCCAGGGGGACAACCTCCGGCACAACCTGAACCTCGTCGAGGCGCTGCGGAAGATCGCCGAGCAGAAGGGCGTCACCGTCGCGCAGATCGCCATCGCCTGGGTGCTCGCCCGCGGCGAGGACATCGTGCCCCTGGTCGGCGCCCGCCGCCGCGACCGGCTCACGGAGGCGCTGGGCGCGCTGGACGTCACGCTGGACGCGGCCGACCTGGCCGCGATCGAGGAGGCCGTACCGCCCGGCGCCGCCGCCGGCGACCGCTACCCGGCGGCCCAGATGGCACACCTCGAGAGCTGAACCGGGCTCCGGGTACGGTCAGGGCATGGCACCGACCAGCGAGATCCTTACCGCCGAGCGCATCCTCGAGGCGACCGAGGACGTGCTGCGCCGCCACGGCCCGGCCAAGGCCACCGTGGTGGACGTGGCCCGCGCGCTCGGCGTCAGCCACGGCAGCGTCTACCGTCACTTCCGCACCAAGGCGGCGCTGCGCGAGGCCGTCACCAAGCGCTGGCTGGACCGCACGAGCGGGGAGCTGGCCGGCATCGCCGCCGCGGACCGCGACCCGGAGGCCCGGCTGCGGGACTGGCTCGCCACGCTGTTCGCCGCGAAGCGCCGCAAGGCGGGCGACGATCCGGAGCTGTTCGCCACGTACATGGTCCTCACCGGCGAGAACGGCACGGTGGTGGGCGAGCACATCGCCGACCTGACCGGCCAGCTGACCCGGATCGTCGAGGCGGGCGTCGCGTCCGGCGCCTTCGCCACCACCGACCCGGGGGCGACCGCCCGCGCCGTCTTCCACGCCACGGGCCGCTTCCACGACCCCTGCTACGCCCGGGAGTGGGAAGAGCCCGGGACGGATGCGGACTTCACGGCCCTCGTGGACCTGCTGGTCCGGGCGCTGCGGGCCTGAGAGGACCGCCCTACCGGGTGCGTCCCCGCCGGGAGAGGCACAGGATGGGAAGGGAGGGGTGGGTCGCCGCGCGGGGGTGCTGAGAAGGGGTTGGCGATCGTGGATCTCATACTGCGTCCGGGCACCGCGGACGATGCCGCGGAGTGCGGAAGGGTCTGCTACGAGGCCTTCGCCGGCATCGCCGGGGAGCACGCGTTCCCACCCGACGTCCCGAGCCCCGACGTGGGTGTCGCGGTGATCGAGGGAGCCCTGACGCACCCCGGTTTCTACAGCGTCGTCGCCGAGCTCGACGGCCGGATCGTGGGCAGCAACTTCCTCGACGAACGCTCGGCCGTCGTCGGGGTCGGACCGGTCACCGTCGACCCCGCCGTGCAGAACGCGGGCGTGGGCCGCCGCCTGATGCTGGACGTGATGCGGCGGGCCGACGAGCGCGGGGCGCCGGGCATCCGGTTGTTGCAGAGCGGCTACCACAACAGGTCGTTCTCGCTGTACGTCAGCCTCGGCTTCGTCCACCGGGCCACGGTGGCCTGTGTGCAGGGCCCGCCGATCGGGCGTGCGCTGCCCGGCTACGTGGTGCGGGAGGCCACGGACGCGGACCTGGGCGCCTGCAACGACGTGTGCCGGCAGGTCCACGGCGTCGACCGGGGCGGCGAGGTCGCCGACGGGCTCAAACAGGGCACCGCCCGGGTCGTCGAGCGCGCGGGACGTGTCACCGGGTACGCCACCGACCTGGCCTTCTTCGCGCACGCCGTCGGCGAGACCACCCCGGACCTCCAGGCCCTGATCGCGGCGGCCCCGCAGTTCGCCGGCCCGGGCATCCTCATCCCCGCGAGCGACAGCGTGCTGCTGAGGTGGTGCCTGTCCAACGGCCTCAAGGTCGTGCAGCTGATGAGCCTGATGACCGTCGGGCTCTACAACGAGCCCGACGGGGCGTACCTGCCCTCGATCCTCTACTAGGGCCGGCCGGTCACGCCGCCGCCGGGTCCACCGTCGCCTGGTGGGCCTCCGCCAGGTGTTCCTCGGCCTTCAGCCAGGGCAGGAACTGGGCGCCCCTGCGCCAGCCGCAGGTGTCGCATCTGATGGTGCGCTGCACGCCCGTGCGCCGCACCCGCACCACATGCTCCCGGCCGTGCTGGTCCCAGCGGCTGACCTTGCTGGTGTCGCTCTGCGCCATGACGCCTCCCGCGTCCAGGAAAACGGCGGATCCGGTCCGCTCGCAGCAAGGAGTGTGCTGCAAGACCAACATCAACAGGGTTTTCCCGGACGCGAGTTATCAGGCCGTGAGATACCTCAGGCGACCGCGCGCGGCAGCCGGAGGCTGAGCAGGCCGGTCAGCACCACACCGGCGAGCTGCACCAGCAGCGTCGTGACCAGGGCGTCCCGCATGCCCATCCCCGGGACCAGGGACAGGAACAGCGTGCCCAGGGTCGCCACCCCGAGGGCCAGCGCCGACTGCTGAGTGGTGATCATCACGCCGCTGCCGACACCGGCGCGGGCGGGCGGCACCTCGGAGAGGACGACCCGGTAGATGACGGGGAGTTGCAGTGCCTGGCCCGCGCCGGCGACCGCCGCTCCCGGGAGCAGCTCGACGAAGCCCAGGTGCGGCCAGAAGCGCCAGGCGGCCAGCACCATCAGGGCCAGGCCCAGGCCCTGGAGCGCGGCTCCCGCCGTCACCACCCGCGTGCCGTACCGGGTGACCAGCCGAGGGCCCAGCAGCGAGAAGACGAAGAACACCACCGCCAGCGGCGCGAGCGCCAGCCCCGCGGCGACCGGGTCGAGGCCGGCGCCCTGCTGCAACGCCACCGCGATCACGAACATGAAGCCGCTGAAGCCGATGGAGAAGGGCAGCACCAGCAGCAGCCCGCGGCGCAGGGAGACGAGCGCGAACAGGCTCGGCGGCACCAGCGGCGTACGGCCCTCGCGGTCGGCCCGCCGCTCCACCACGTAGAACGCCGCCGCCGCGAACGGGAACGCCACCAGCGACAGCCAGGTCCACAGCGGCCAGCCCGCCGCCCTGCCCTCGGTGAGCGGCACGAGCAGCGTCAGGAGCGAGGCCGCCAGCAGGACCGTGCCCGGGACGTCGACCGGCTCCGGGCGCGTGGAGCGGGTCTCGGGGACCGCGCGGGCGGCCAGGAACAGCCCGGCGACGACGACCGGCACGTTGACGAGGAACACCGACCGCCAGCCGGTTCCCGCGATGTCGGCGGCCACCAGGACCCCGCCGAGGATCTGCCCGGCCACCATGGACAGCCCGGCGGTGGCGCCGTACAGGCCCATGGCCTTCGCGCGCCGGGTGCCGGTCGTGGTCGCCTGGATGGTGGCCAGCACCTGCGGCAGCATCGCGGCGGCCGACGCGCCCTGCGCGACCCGGGCCGCGACCAGCGACCAGGCGCCGGGCGCCAGCCCGCACGCCAGCGAGGTCAGCCCGAAGGCCGCCATGCCGGCGAGGAACAGCCGCCGCCGGCCGAACAGGTCCCCGAGCCGGCCGCCGAGGACCAGCAGGACCGCGTACGACACCCCGTACCCGGCGACGACGAGTTCGAGGACCGACTCGCTCGCGGCGAGGTCGGAGCCGATGGTGGGCAGGGCGACGTTGACGATGAAGAAGTCGATGAGCGGGAGCGCCGCGGCCAGCAGCACCGTGAACAGTCCGAGCCCGCCGAGCACGGGAGCCGGGGCGGCGGGGGAGCGGACGGGACGTGAAGTGAGGGATTCCGTGGTCACGTCATCAGCCTGCCGTGGCGCCCAGACTGGTACCAGAGTGTCCTTATCCTGGTAGCAACGCCACCTGGAAACAGGGTCCGGGCGGCGGCAGGCTGAAGGGTATGACGACCATGGCGCAGGAGACGGCGGCCCGCCCGCCAGGGACACCCGGGGAAGCGGACGTCCGGCGGCACGAGCTGGCGACGTTCCTGCGCAGCCGCCGGGAGCGGATCGCCCCCGAGCAGGTCGGCCTGCCCCGCGGCCGCCGGCGCCGCACACCGGGGCTGCGCCGCGAGGAGGTCGCCCAGCTCTCCGCCGTGGGCGTCACCTGGTACACGTGGCTGGAGCAGGCCCGGGACATCCAGGTGTCCGTCCAGGTCCTCGACGCGCTGGCCCGCGCGCTGCTGCTCGACCCCAGCGAACGCGCCCACCTCTTCCGGCTGGCCGGGGCCGCCGACCCGACGCCGGCGACCACGTGCCCGTCGGTCACGCCGGCGATGCGCGCGCTGCTGGAGCAGGTCGAGCCGTTCCCGGCCTGCCTGCAGAACAGCCGGTACGACATCCTCGCCCACAACCGCACGTACGGTCTGCTGCTGTGCGACCTGGACGCGGTGCCGCCCGAGGACCGCAACTGCGTCATCCTGTCCTACACGCACGCCGAGTGGCAGTCGTCGATCGTGCACCTGGAGGAGACGCAGCGGCTGATGGCCGCGCGCTTGCGGGCCGCGATGGCCGGCCATCTCGCCGAGCCCGCCTGGACGATGCTCCTGAAGCGCCTGCGCACGGAGTCCTCCGCGTTCCGCACGGCCTGGGACCGCCACGAGGTGGTCGCCCACCGCACCAAGCGCAAGGAGTTCCTCAACCGCCACGTCGGCCGCATCACCGTCGACCACACGGACCTGTGGCTGACACCGGGCACGGGCCCGCGGATCGTCACCTACGTCCCGGCCGACCAGGAGTCCCGGGACCGCCTGGAGCAGCTCCGATCCATAGCGCTGAGCAGAGGAACCGACCGCCAGGGGCGCGGGGAACTGCGCGACCAGCCACAACTCGCCCCCTAAGCACGCTCCGCAGTCACCACCACATCCCGCACCTCCGCCGCCTCCAGCCTCTCGGCCGTCCGCTCGGCGGTCCTGCGGGCCCACCGCCCGCTGCTCACCGCGCCCAGCACCAGCACCGCGAACCCGCACGCCGCGATGATCCACCAGCCCGGACGCGCGGCCGGGACGAACATCTCGCGGTAGGAGGACGCGCCCACGCCGGAGGCGAGCACCGCGCCCACCACCGCGACGCCGAGCGTCTGGCCGAGCTGGCGGCTCGTGGAGGCGACGGCCGCGGCGACGCCCGCCTGGGCGCGCGGCATGCCGGAGACCGCCGTGTTGGTGATCGGCGCGTTGACGAACCCGAAGCCGATGCCGAACAGGACGTACCCCGCGAGGAGCGTGGCGTTCGACGTCTCCGCCTCGAACGCGGCGAAGAGGATGCCGCTGACCGTCATCGCGCAGCCCGCGACCAGCAGCGGCACACGCGGGCCCCGGCTGCCGACCAGGCGGCCGGAGAGCGGGGCGCACAGGAAGGTCGGGGCCGCCATCGGCAGCATCCACAGGCCCGCTTCCAGGGCGTTCAGGCCGCGGACGTTCTGCAGGTACAGCGTGGACAGGAACAGGAAGCCGCCGAGTGCGGCGAACGCGCTGATCGCGATGACCGTGGCTCCGCTGAAGGGCGCCGAGCGGAAGAAGCGCAGGTCGATCAGCGGCTGCGCGCGGCGTGGTTCGTACCACAGCAGTCCGGCCAGCCCGGCCAGGGCGACGACGGCCGGCAGGGCGGTGGAGGTGAGCGGTGTGCTCGGCGCCTCGATGATCGCGTACGTGAGCGTGCCGAACAGCGCGATCACCAGGAGCTGCCCGACCGGATCCGGGCGGCGGGCCTTCGGCGCGCGGGACTCGGGGACGAAGCGCAGGGTGAGAAGCAGTGCCGCCAGACCCACCGGCAGGTTGATCCAGAAGATCGAGCGCCAGCCGACCGACTCGACCAGGAGGCCCCCGACCAGCGGGCCGGCGGCCATGGATATGCCGACGACCGCGCCCCACACCCCGATCGCCCGGGCCCGCTCGCGCGGGTCGGTGAAGGTGTTGGTGATGATCGACATGGCGACCGGGTTCAGCATCGAACCGCCCACGGCCTGCACCATCCGGAAGGCGACCAGCGCCTGAAGGTTCGGCGCGAGGGAGCACAGGACCGAGCCGAGGGTGAAGACGACCAGGCCGGCCATGAAGACCCGCTTGCGGCCGATCCGGTCGGCCGTGGAGCCGGCGAGCATCAGCAGCGAGGCCAGGACCAGGGTGTAGGCGTCGATCGTCCACTGCAGGCCGGACGTGCTCGCGTGCAGGTCCTGTTGCATCGACGGCAGGGCCACGTTCAGGACCGTGTTGTCCAGGCTCACGATCAGCAGGCTCATGCAGCAGATCGCGAGCACCAGCATGCGGCGACGGGGGCTGAGCTCAGGCATGGACGCCATCGTACGCCGACTTCGATAGTGTTGCTAACTAATGAATTTTGCCATCTCATTGCACGGCACAATGGAGGAATGTCCACGCCCCTGCAGATCGGTCCGCACACCGTCCAGCCCCCCGTCGTCCTGGCCCCCATGGCCGGGATCACCAACGCGCCCTTCCGCACCCTGTGCAGGGAGTTCAGCCGCGGCAAGGGCCTGTTCGTCAGCGAGATGATCACGACCAGGGCGCTGGTCGAGCGCAACGAGAAGACCATGCAGCTCATTCACTTCGACGCGAGTGAGCGCCCCCGGTCCATCCAGCTCTACGGCGTGGACCCGGCGACCGTCGGCAAGGCCGTCCGCATGATCGCGGAGGAGGACCTCGCCGACCACATCGACCTGAACTTCGGCTGCCCGGTGCCGAAGGTGACCCGCAAGGGCGGCGGCTCCGCGCTCCCGTACAAGCGGAACCTGCTGCGGGGCATCCTGCGCGAGGCCGTCAGCGGCGCCGGCGAACTGCCCGTGACGATGAAGATGCGCAAGGGCATCGACGACGACCACATCACCTACCTCGACGCCGGCCGGATCGCCGTCGAGGAGGGCGTCACCGCCATCGCGCTGCACGGCCGCACCGCCGCCCAGCACTACGGCGGCACCGCCGACTGGGACGCCATCGCCCGGCTCAAGGAGCACGTGCCGGAGATCCCCGTGCTCGGCAACGGCGACATCTGGTCGGCCGAGGACGCCCTGCGCATGGTGCGGGAGACCGGCTGCGACGGAGTGGTCGTGGGGCGCGGGTGCCTCGGGCGGCCCTGGCTGTTCGCGGACCTCGTCGCGGCCTTCGAGGGGCGCGCTCAGGACATCGCACGGCCCACCCTCCGGGAAGTCGCCGACGTCATGGTCCGGCACGCCACCCTGCTCGGCGAGTGGATCGGGGACGAGTCGCGGGGCGTGATCGACTTCCGCAAGCACGTCGCCTGGTACCTCAAGGGCTTCGCGGTCGGCTCCGAGATGCGCAAGCGGCTCGCGATCACCTCGTCGCTCGACGAGCTGCGGGCCGGCCTCGACGAGCTGGACCTCGACCAGCCCTGGCCCGCCGGCGCCGACGGGCCCCGCGGCCGTACGTCCGGCAACAACCGGGTGGTGCTGCCGGACGGCTGGCTCAAGGACCCGTACGACTGCGCGGGCATCGGCGAGGACGCGGAGCTCGACACCTCCGGCGGCTGATCAGCCACCCGAGGGGTGCGGTGTGGAGCCGAACGCCTTCAGGAAGCGGTCGCGGAACGCGCTCATCTTCCACACGGGGGCGTCGCGGTCCGGCTTGAGGCCTTCCGTCCAGTTCCAGCCGGCGACCTTGTCGAGGACCTTCGGGTCCTTCGCGACGATCGACACCGGCACGTCCCGGCTGGCGCGGTTGCCGCTGACCCGGGCGATGGGCTGGTGGTCGCCGAGGAAGACCAGGACGGTGTCGTCGGTGCCGTAGCGCTCCAGCCACTGGGTGAGGCTGGTGACCGAGTACTGGATGGACTTGCCGTACTCCTGCCGGGACTTGGTGGTGTCGGTGATGATGTCGGCGGCCTTCTTGCCGGACTTCTGGATGGCGTCGAAGACGGAGCCGTCGCCCAGTTCGTCCCAGCCGACGGTCTTGGGGATGGGCGCCCAGGGCTGGTGGCTGGAGGTCAGGATGACGAACGACATCAGCGGCTTGTCGCGCTTCTTTCCGTGCACCCGGCGCTGGAACGCCTCCAGCGCGTACTGGTCGGGCATCGTCGACCAGCTGAACTTCGGGCCCTCGTAGCCCAGGTCGAAGGCGTCGTAGAGCTTGTCGAGGCCGTACCACTTCTCCTCCGGCCAGCCCTTCTGCACGCCCGGCATCACACCGACCGTGTCCCACGCGCCGGTCTTCTGGAACGCCTTGGTGAGGGTGAGGTGATCCCCCGCGGTGACCGTGCGGTAGCGGCGCTGGTTGTCGATCCACAGGCCGGACATGGTCGTGGAGTGGCCGAGCCAGCTGCTGCCGCCGTAGGTCGCCGAGGTCAGCCAGCCGCTGCGGGCGTGGAAGCCGGACTTCGCCAGGGCCTCGGTGCTCGTGTCGAGGGTGCGGTCGACGCCGGGGGCCATGATCGGGTCCTCGACGGCGCTGCGGCCGTAGCTCTCGATGAACGTGAAGATCACGTCCTTGCCGCGCAGGTCGGGCAGGAGCTGGCCGGGCGGGGTGTTGCCGAAGGTGTCCGCCTTCGACTGCTCCACGAACGCCGCCTCGTCGCGCAGCGACTCCACCGTCCGCTGCGCGTGCACCCGCAGGGCACCGGCCCCGCGCTCGGAGGCGATCGGGCCGCCGAACAGCGTCAGGCCCAGCGCTGAGCAGGTGACCCAGGCGGTGCCGGCGAGCAGGGCGCCTTTGGTCGCCCGGGGCCGGTGACGGGCCAGTGCGTCGCTGAGCCGGATCGTCGCCGCGACCATGACGGCCGCCACGAGCAGGATGAGCAGGACCGCGCCGACGGCGGCGGCGGTCGCCACGCTCCCGCCCAGGGTGTCCTCGACGTAGGCCTTCGCGTCCGGCAGCAGGTCCCAGTCCAGCGCGGCGTTGAAGCCCCGGCCCAGATACTCGTTGAACCCCATGTCGAGCAGGTTCACCGTGGTCAGCGCGGTGAGACCGAGCCCGTACAGCACCGCCGCCACCAGCCGGGGCCGGCGCGGCAGCACCAGCATCACGACGGCCCCGACGACCGCCTCCGCCGGGATCCGCACGAAGCGGTCCGGCTCGACGGCGGGGAGGGTGTTGGGCAGGAGCAGGGCCCCGAGCACCAGGACGGCGGCGACGGCGGTGGTGGTCAGACGGAGGGCGCGGGCGGCCCGGGGACGGCGGGTGCGCCAGGCGCGGAGGTGAGCGAGCCGGGATCCGGTGGCGGGAGCCCCCACCGCCGCGGTGACGCCCTCCGCCCTCTCCTCACCCTCCGTCTCGGACTCGTCCCCCGGGAGGTCCGGCTGCGATGACTGGCCAAAGCGTGTGAAGACAGGCACCCGGAGGTCCTTCCCGTACGAAACCCGGCGAGATGGCGGACCCGCGTGGGGGTACGGGTCCGCCGCCGTTCCGTACGGGGCGCCCACCAGGTGTGTTCAGCCCACCGGGCCAGCGCTCGGCAAACACCGGGCAAACGGCCGGCCAACCGCCCTCAGGCGCCGCCGACCGCCGTGAGCAGTGCCAACGGGGCCGACGCCGACCGGGATTCCCGCACGCACGCGTGCGGGTACGGCACCGGCTCGGGATGCGTGTCGCGGCCGTAGCCCGCGAGGACCTCCGGCAGCCGGTGGCCGGTCGCGCTCGCCGCGTCGACCAGGCCGCGGGCGATCGCGCGGGCCTCGTCGTGCAGCCCGTAGCGGGCCAGGCCCAGGGCGATCAGCGCGTTGTCGTGCGGCCAGACCGAGCCGCGGTGGTAGGAGAGCGGGTGGTAGGCGGGCTGGCCGGCGGCCAGGGTGCGCACGCCCCAGCCGGAGAAGAAGTCCGGCTCCAGCAGACGCCGGCCGGCCTGTTCGCCGTACTCCTTGTCCAGCAGGCCCGACCACAGCAGGTGCCCGGCGTCGGAGGCGAGCGCGTCGACCTGCTCGCCCCGGCCGTCGAGCGCGAGCGCCGGGAAGGAGTGCTCCGGCATCCAGAAGTCCCGCTGGAAACGGTCGCGCAGATCGCCGGCCGCCTGCTCCAGGAGGTCCGCGTATGTCGTGTCCTGCCAGACCGTGCGCGCCAGCCACGCCGTGCGGCGCAGCGCGTCGTACGCGTAGCCCTGGGCGCCCGCGGCCGTCACCGGGCCGTGGGGGCGGGTGCCCTCGGCGGAGCAGATGGCGCCGGGGGAGTCCTTCCAGTTCTGGTTGGCGAGGCCGCCCTGGTCGGCGCGGTAGACGAGATAGCCGCGCGAGGTCAGGCCGCCGTGGTCCAGCATCCAGCCGATCGCGGCCCGGGCGTGCGGCTCCAGACGGCGGGCCGGGCCCGTGTCGCCGGTCTGCTCGGTGTACGCCCCGAGCAGGACGAGGAACAGGGGCGTGGCGTCGACCGAGCCGTAATAGCGGCGGTAGGGGACCTGGCCGAAGTGCGCCAGTTCGCCGTGCCGCACCTCGTGCACGATCTTGCCGGGCTGGGCGACCTCGCCGGCACCGGCGTCCGTGGCCTGGGTCGCGGCGAGCGCGGGCAGTGTGGCGGCGGCCAGCCGGGGCCGGTAGGGCAGGGCGAACAGCGAGGTCAGCAGGGCGTCCCGGCCCAGCAGGGTGAGGAACCAGGGCGCGCCGGCCGCCGGGACGCGCAGCTCCTCGCCGTCCGGGCCCTTCGCCGGGACCTGGAGCGCGGCCAGGTCGGCGAGGCCCCGGGCGCAGGCCGCGGACAGCTCCGGCCAGCCGGCGGGCAGGGCCACGCCCTCCATGAACCGGCCCTCCCGGGCCAGGAGTTGCTCCTTCAGGGCGGTGGGGGAGCGGGGCACGCGCAGGGCGCGCTTGTCGCCGTGCGGGCGGGCCATGACCCGCAGGACCAGCTCGGCCGTGCCGTGCGGTTCGAGGTCCAGGGTCCACACCAGGCGGCGGGCGCCGGTGCCGGTCTCCTCCACGGTGTCCGGCTGGGGCTCGGCCGTCACGGTCGTGACGGACCGCCACTCGCCGCGCCGGTAGCTGAACTCCACGCCGTGCCCGAGGACCTGGCGGGCGCGGACGGCACCGGCCTTCGCGTAGGTGCGGTGGTCGGCGCGCAGCTCGAACTGGTCGGTGAAGTCGGCGTCGGCGGTGACCGCGAGGCGGACCGTCGTCGGCGCCGGGCGGTTGCTGGTGACCCGCAGCGACTCCACGAACGAGGCGTCCCCGACAGCCTGTTCGCGGAAGAGCGTGTACGCGGGCGGTTCGTCGCGCCCACCGCGTGGGACGAGGACGCACGCCGCGGTGTCCCCGTCGGCCACCGGCGTCAGCGTGTCGGGCACGGCCCCGTCGACGGTGAGCTGCCACCGGCTCAGGTGCCGCGCGTCCCGTACGAACATTCCGTCCGGGGCGCTGCCGCCCCGGTAGCCGCTGATGTCGCCGCGGTCGCCGATGGCGGCGAACGTCCCGCCGTGCACGAGCAGATGATGCCGGTCGGTCATCACCGGTCCCCTCCCTTGATCGCCGTGACGCCGTTCCTGTCCCCTGCGGGCCGGTCGTGCAGCAGGTCGAGCGTGAGCGCGGCGGTCCAGCCGAAGCCGGTGGCGCCGCAGGCCTGTGCGGTGTACGGGTCCACGTACTCCGCGAAGTCGGAGGCGCCCGCGGTGTGCAGGATCCCCTTGCGCAGGGCGTCGGCCCGGCCGCGCTCGCCGTGCAGCCGCAGCCCGCGCTCCAGCAGCCAGCTGGTGTTGAACCAGGCCGGGCCGCGCCAGTAGCGGTGCGGGTCGAAGGCCTCGCCGAGCAGGTCGTAGCTGGGCACCAGCCGGGTCGTGCCGCCGAGCCCGAAGTGCGGGCCGCCCAGGGTGCGCACCAGGGTGGCCGCGAGGTCGCGCGGCAGGGTCGGCAGCAGCAGCGGGATCAGCCCGGAGACTCCGCGCTCGGGGACCAGCTCCCCGGCGCGCACGTCCCGGCACAGGAACATCCCCGCCGACGGCTCCCACAGCCGCTCCACCAGGGCGGCGGTGAGCCGCTCGGCGCGGTCCTGCCGGGCCGGGGCCGCCGCGCCCAGCTCGCGGGCGATCCGGGCCAGGGCGTACTCGGAGGCGATGAGCAGGGTGTTGAACGCCGGGTCCTCCACGGCGAAGTCTCCCGGTCCGTCCGCGTATCCGCGGTCCCGGTAGTCGGCCGCCAGCCGTACGTACCGCCCGTAGTCCAGATCCGTCGGCCGGTTCGCGGGGGAGCCGTGGGCGAGGTCGGCGCGGCGGAAGGAGCGGGCCGGGGCCGGAGTGACCCGGGACAGCGGGCGGTCCCAGCAGGGACTGTTGTCCATACCCTGCTCCCAGGGGTGCACCACGGACACCAGTCCGCCCCCGCCCAGGTCGCGCCGGTGCAGCAGATAGCGGTGCCAGGCCGCGAGCCGGGGATACATCCGGGTGAGGAAGCCGCGCGCCCGGGACAGACCGGGGTCGGCGAGGTGCACCAGCCACGCGGCCAGCGCGTGGACCGGTGGCTGCACGATCCCGGAGGTCTGTACGGTGCGCGGGGCGCCCGCGGCGTGCCCCGCGGTCGAGGAGCGCCAGAAGTCGGGGCTCGGGAAGTACGCGTCGAGCGGGACGGAGGGATTGAAGACGATGTGCGGGATCCGTCCGTCCGCCCACTGGGCCGCCAGCAGCGTCTCCAGCTCCGTCTGCGCCCGTAACGGCGACAGGTGCCGCAGGCCGATCGCGATGAACGCCGAGTCCCACGACCACTGGTGCGGATACAGACCGCGCGAGGGCACCGTGGACGAGCCCGTCCAGCCGGCCTCCAGCACGGCGGCGGCCCTGACGTGCAGGGGGGTCGCGGCACTGGACGGATCGTATGCAACGGTTCGTCCGGTGGGACGAGGGGCGCGTTGGGCGGTGCTGTCCACTCGGGGCTCTCCGGTAAGACGTCCGGCCGGCCGGTTCGGCTGCGGCTACCGTGGGGTTACGTCTATTTAACACGCAAAACCCACTATGTAAGGCAAGGTTGAGAAACACAAGGGGGTGTGCATGACCGGACGGCCCGTCAGAACGGGGCGAGGTGCCGGCCAGGCGAGTGCCGGCGAACTGCTCGAACTGGTGCGCAGTCGCCGCGCCGTGACCCGGGGTGCGCTCCAGCAGGCGACCGGACTGTCCAGGGCCACCGTCGGGCAGCGGCTCGACCGGCTCTTCCGCGCGGGCTGGCTGCGCGAGGGCGCCGGGGGGCCGGTGGACTCCCCGCTGGGCGGGCGCCCCTCCATCACCCTGGAGTTCGACGACGAGCACGCGGTGGTCCTGGCCGCCGACCTCGACACCCGCCACGCGCGGGCGGCCGTGCTGTCGCTGAGCGGCGAGATCCTCACCGAGCACTCCGGCACCCTCGTCGTCGAGGACGGGCCGGACGCCGTGCTGGGCGAACTCGGCCGCTGGTTCGGCGAACTGCTGGAGAAGACCGGCCGCGGGGCCGAGTCGGTGTGCGGGGCGGGGCTGGCCGTGCCCGGCCCGGTCGACACCGAGACCGGCCGCGTCGTCCAGCCGCCGATGATGCCCGGCTGGGACGGCTACGACATAAGGAGCCGGCTGGCCCGGGCGCTCACCGAGCACACGGGCGCCGACCCCGTGCCGGTGCTGGTGGACAACGACGCCAACCTCATGGCGTACGGCGAACAGCGCACCGGCTATCCCGACTGCTCCGCCTTCGTGCTGGTCAAGGTCTCCACCGGCATCGGCGCCGGGGTCGTGGTGGACGGAGCGGTGTTCCGGGGCATCGACGGGGGCGCCGGGGACATCGGGCACATCCGGGTGCCGGAGGGCGCCCAGACGCTGTGCCGGTGCGGTTCCTACGGCTGCCTGGCCGCCATCGCGAGCGGGGGTGCGGTGGCACGGCGGCTGGCGGAGGCCGGGGTGCCGGCGGCCTCCGGCTCGGACGTACGGGACCTGCTGGCCTCCGGGCACCCCGACGCGGTCGGCCTCGCCCGGGAGGCCGGGCGCCGGGTCGGGGACGTGCTGGCGACCGTGGTGACGCTGCTCAACCCCGGGGTGCTGATGATCGCCGGAGATCTGGCCGGAACCCCGTTCCTCACGGGCGTGCGCGAACTGCTCTACCAGCGGGCGCTGCCCCGCTCCACCGCCCACCTGGACGTCGTCACGGCCCGGCTCGGTGAGCGGTCCGGGCTGGTCGGAGCGGGGGCGATGGTCGTGGAGCACCTCTATGCCCCCGAACGGGTCGAGGAGCGGCTGCGCGCGCTCGGGGTGTGACCGGGACATTTCGGCCCCGGGACGCGTCCGCATGGTGAAATCCCGTCGGCTGTGGCAGCGTGATTCTCGCCACCCTTGATAAGGGTTGCGCTCAGATGAGCGGATCTTGAGCGGCTGCACTTCTCCAAAGGGTGGCACTGAGTGCCACCCTTTGATCGTTCATCGAGCGAAATCAAGCGTACCGAAGGCCGCTCATATGAGCGTATCGCTGGCTCATGGGAGGTTTGTGCGTTCAAGAAGTGAAAACATACGGCTGTGATCGCTTGCCGAGCCTTGACTTTCGATCCGCTGGCGGACGAGTGGTTACAGGCGTATGACGCGCGAGTGGACGTACCCAGAAGCCTTTGATCTGGGTATGTTCCTCGCCGTCAGGGCAGCCACCGCGTCCTCGAGGAGTCGAGACCCGTGTCGGAAAACAAAGATCCCCACGTAGCTGATCACGGTACGAGTGTTGACGGCGTGAAGTTCGTCTACGACTTCACCGAGGGCAACAAGGACCTCAAGGACCTCCTCGGTGGCAAGGGCGCGAACCTCGCCGAGATGACGAACCTGGGCCTCCCGGTGCCGCCCGGCTTCACCATCACCACCGAGGCGTGCAAGGTCTACCTGGACAGCGGCGAGGAGCCGGCGGCACTGCGTGACGAGGTGAGTGCGCACCTCGACGCGCTGGAGCGGCGCATGGGCAAGAAGCTCGGCCAGGCCGACGACCCGCTGCTGGTGTCGGTGCGCTCGGGCGCCAAGTTCTCCATGCCCGGCATGATGGACACCGTCCTCAACATCGGCCTCTCCGACAAGTCGGTGCAGGGCCTCGCCAAGCAGGCCGGCGACGACCGCTTCGCGTGGGACTCCTACCGCCGCCTCATCCAGATGTTCGGCAAGACCGTCCTCGGCGTCGACGGCGAGCTCTTCGAGGACGCGCTGGAGAAGGCCAAGGAGGCCAAGAAGGTCAC
The DNA here is from genome assembly GCF_042958445.1 of Streptomyces sp. NPDC007991. Classification (NCBI taxonomy): domain Bacteria; kingdom Bacillati; phylum Actinomycetota; class Actinomycetes; order Kitasatosporales; family Streptomycetaceae; genus Streptomyces; species Streptomyces sp. NPDC007991. Next base: position 464,960 of record NZ_JBIBJD010000002.1, on the reverse strand, counting down.
GGTCGACACCGAGCTGGAGGCGGCCGACCTCAAGAAGCTCGTCACCAAGTTCAAGAAGATCGTCAAGGCCGAGGCCGGCCGGGACTTCCCGCAGGACCCGCGCGAGCAGATGGACCTCGCCATCCACGCGGTCTTCGACTCCTGGAACACCGACCGCGCCAAGCTCTACCGCCGCCAGGAGCGCATCCCGCACGACCTGGGCACGGCCGTCAACGTCTGCTCGATGGTCTTCGGCAACCTCGGCCCCGACTCCGGCACGGGCGTGGCGTTCACCCGCGACCCCGCCTCCGGCCACCAGGGCGTCTACGGCGACTACCTGCAGAACGCGCAGGGCGAGGACGTGGTCGCGGGTATCCGCAACACCGTGCCCCTCGCGGAGCTGGAGCAGATCGACAAGAAGTCGTACGACCAGCTGATGCAGATCATGGAGACGCTGGAGAACCACTACAAGGACCTCTGCGACATCGAGTTCACCATCGAGCGCGGTGTGCTGTGGATGCTCCAGACCCGCGTCGGCAAGCGCACGGCGGGCGCCGCCTTCCGCATCGCGACCCAGCTGGTGGACCAGGGCCTGATCGACGAGGCCGAGGCGCTCACCCGCGTCAACGGCGCCCAGCTCGCGCAGCTGATGTTCCCCCGCTTCGACGAGAGCGCGAAGGTCGAGACGGTCGGCCGGGGCATCGCGGCCTCGCCGGGCGCGGCCGTCGGCAAGGCTGTGTTCGACTCCTACACCGCCGTCAAGTGGTCCCGCTCCGGCGAGAAGGTCATCCTGATCCGCCGCGAGACCAACCCCGACGACCTGGACGGCATGATCGCCGCCGAGGGCATCCTGACCTCGCGCGGCGGCAAGACCTCCCACGCGGCCGTGGTCGCGCGCGGCATGGGCAAGACCTGTGTCTGCGGCGCCGAGGAGCTGGAGGTCGACACCAAGCGCCGCCGGATGACCGTGCCGGGCGGGCACGTCGTGGAGGAGGGCGACGTCGTCTCCATCGACGGCTCGTCGGGCAAGGTGTACCTCGGTGAGGTACCGGTCGTGCCGTCCCCGGTCGTGGAGTACTTCGAGGGCCGGATGCACGCCGGTGCCGAGGACGCCGACGAGCTGGTCGAGGCGGTCCACCGCATCATGGCGTTCGCCGACCGCAAGCGCCGCCTGCGCGTGCGGGCCAACGCGGACAACGCCGAGGACGCGCTGCGCGCCCGCCGCTTCGGCGCCCAGGGCATCGGCCTGTGCCGCACCGAGCACATGTTCCTCGGCGACCGGCGCGGGCTGGTGGAGCGGCTGATCCTGGCCGACACCCAGGCCGAGCGCGAGGAGTCCCTCAAGGAGCTGCTGCCGCTGCAGAAGCAGGACTTCGTCCAGCTCTTCGAGTCGATGGACGGTCTCCCGGTCACCGTCCGCCTCCTGGACCCGCCGCTGCACGAGTTCCTGCCCGACATCACCGAACTGTCGGTCCGCGTGGCCCTGGCGGAGTCCCGCCAGGAGCCGCACGAGAACGAACTCCGCCTCCTCCAGGCGGTCCACCGCCTGCACGAGCAGAACCCGATGCTCGGCCTGCGCGGCGTGCGCCTCGGCCTGGTGATCCCCGGCCTGTTCACCATGCAGGTCCGGGCCATCGCCGAGGCCGCCGCCGAACGCAAGGCCGCCAAGGGCGACCCGCGCGCCGAGATCATGATCCCGCTCGTCGGCACGGTGCAGGAGCTGGAGATCGTGCGCGAGGAGGCCGACAAGGTCATCGCCGAGGTCGAGGCGGCCTCCGGCACGCAGCTCAAGCTGTCCATCGGCACGATGATCGAGCTGCCGCGCGCCGCCCTGACCGCCGGCCAGATCGCCGAGGCCGCCCAGTTCTTCTCCTTCGGCACGAACGACCTGACCCAGACGGTGTGGGGCTTCTCCCGGGACGACGTGGAGGCCAGCTTCTTCACCGCCTACCTGGAGAAGGGCATCTTCGGAGTCTCCCCGTTCGAGACGATCGACAAGGACGGCGTCGGCTCCCTGGTGAAACTCGCCGCCCAGGCCGGCCGCGAGACCCGCCCCGACCTCAAGCTCGGCGTCTGCGGCGAGCACGGCGGCGACCCGGAGTCGGTCCACTTCTTCCACGAGGTGGGACTCGACTACGTCTCCTGCTCCCCGTTCCGCATCCCGGTCGCCCGGCTGGAGGCGGGCCGGGCGGCGGTCCAGTCGCAGGGCAGCGACCACCGGTAGACCCGTGGCCCGTGCCGGGCCACTGAAGGACCCGGAGCCGTCGGCGGTCCCCGACCCTCACCGATCGCGGCGGCTCCGGAGCACGGAGAAGAGCGGGGGCGCACCTTGTGCGGAGGCGCGCCCCCGCTCTCCCGCGATCCGTTCAGGCGGGGCCGGATTCGGGAAGGCCGGACGCCGGGCACCTATGCGGACCGCAACCGATGTGCCGACCGGGGACGACGGCGAGTGGAGGACCAGGGGCAGCGCGAGGGACGCCAGGACGGCCGCCGCCTCGCGACGCGACCCGGTCACCCGGGCAGGCCTTCCCGCAGGGCTACGACGGTCCCGGTCAGGGCGGCCCGGTGCAGGGCGGCGAGGGCCGGCAGCGGGACCGCCAGCGCGGTGGACTCCAGGTCGTCGAGGGCGAACAGGCCGTCCTGGTCGTGCTCGTCGCTGCGCCGGACGGCCTGCCTGGGGCCGAGACGGCCTCCGTGGAAGTAGAAGTCGATGACCGGGCCCGTGCCGTTCACATCGGCCCGGTGGTCGTAGCCGATGAGCCGGGGCTCCCCGTCCAGGGCGATGCCGGTCTCCTCGCGCAGCTCCCGGTGCGCGGCACCGAGGGGGTCCTCCCCGTGGTCGAGCATGCCGCCCGGCAGCCCCCAGAGTCCGACACCGGGCTGGCCCTCGGCGTAGCGCAGCAGCAGCATCCGGTCCTCGGCGTCGAGGAGCAGCACGCACGAGGCGACGATGGTCTGCGGCAGCGTCCTGACCCACTCGTCACGCGGCAGCACGCGCGGTACGTCGGCGGCGGGCACGGTCGTGTCCACGGTGGTGTTCCTTCCGTCGTCCGGGCAGCCCGCGACGAGCTGCCCAAACGGTGGAACGGCCGGACGCGCCGATGGTCACCGGCGTACTCGTGTCACGTGTCGCAGGCGATCCCGTCGTTGTCCCGGTCCAGGTGGGAGGCGTAGCCGGGTTCACCACGGTGGATGGGGGCGGCACCGGCGGCCCGGACGGCGTCGCAGTTGGCGTAGTAGACGTCCGCCGAGCCGCCCGAACCGCCCGAGCCGCTGTCGTCGGAGCCGCCGCCCGCGGCCGGTCGCGCGGTGACCGTGGTGGTGGCTCTGACGGTCTTGGTGGCGGTGACCGTGGGAGCGGGTTCCGGCTTCTTCGCGAGCGGTGTGGCGGTGGCGGTGGTGGTCGCGGTGACCGTGATGGTCGGCCGCGGCTTGGCGGCCGCGGGCTTCGCGTCGGCCGTCGTGTCGCCGGAGGCGCCGATACCGACGCCGATGAACCAGGCCAGGCCGAGGGCGGGCAGTACATAGCGCTTCCGGGCCCAGCGGGGCGCCGGGCGCGCGGGCCGCGGCGCGGGCGGCATGGGATACGGGTGGGCGTTCGGCCCGGTGTACGGATTGGTCATGGTCATCATCCCCCCAGTGGTGACACGTGAGGGGATGACCGTAGGTCCAGGCCGCCCCGGATGACGGAGGGGTGATCATTTTGTGATGGTCGCGTGAAGGCGGGTGGGACGGCTACGCCTGGACGGGGGCCGCGTGCGGCGCCGGTGCCTGTCGTCTCCGGGTCGGCCTCGGCCGGTCGGTGCCCGGGCCGTGTCCCTCGGCGGCGGGCCGTACGGACGGCAGGCGGATCGCCACGTCCAGGCCGCCCGTCGCCGCCGCGTGCAGGGTCGCCTCGCCGCCGCTGGCGTGGGCCAGGCGCTGCACCAGGGCGAGGCCGAGTCCCGAGCCGCCCTTGGGGGCGCCCGGGGCGCGCCAGAAGCGGTCGAAGGCGCGGGCCCGCTGCTCCTCCGTCATGCCGGGGCCCTCGTCGGTGACGTGCAGGTCGACCCAGCGGGGGCGGCTGTCGCGCAGGGCGCGCCGGGGCGGGGCCGGCGTCCGCAGCTCGACCGTGACCGTGCTGCCGGGCGGGGACGCCCGCAGGGCGTTGGACAGCAGGTTGTCCATGATCTGCTCGACGGCCCCGGGCACCGCCAGCACCGGGCCGACGCCGCCCGCGAAGAGCACGAGGGAGACGTTCTCCCGTGCGAACAGGGGCTGCCAGGTGCGGTGCCGTTCCGCGCAGACCGCGCCCAGGTCGACCGTGGCGGGGATCGCCGCGTGTTCCTCCATCCGGGCCATCGCCAGCAGGTGCTCGACCATCCGCGCGAGCCGGTCCGTCTCCGTGACGGCCGCGGTGAGGCTGCCCCGGGCCCGGGCGGCGACGTCGGGTTCCAGGTTCTCCAGGCGCAGCCGCAGCGCCGCGAGCGGGGTCTTCAGCTGGTGCGAGGCCTCGCCGGCGAACGCCCGCTGGGAGGCCAGCAGATGGGCGAGGCGGGCCGCGGTGCGGTTGAACGCGGCGGCCAGACTGAGCACTTCCGGCGGACCCTTCGTGATCGTCACCGGGGTGAACCGGCCGACGCCCTCCGCCAGTTCGTGCGTCGCCTGCTCCAGTTCGCGGATGGGGCGGCCGGCCCAGCGGGCGAAGGCGAAGCCGACCACGGCCACCGCCGTCAGCACGGCGAGACCGCCCAGGGCGAGCAGCAGCCACACATGATGGACCCGCTCGTGCACGGTCCGCGTGGGCACCGTCAGCCACACGGCACCCACGGGCTGAGCCTCCTGACCGACCGGCGCGGCCACCGACAGGTACTCGACCCCGCCGATCGTGGACGTGCGCACATCCACCGTCGAGGTGCCCCGCAGCGCCGCCGCGATGCCCGGCCGGTCGGCCAGGGCGCCGGGCACCGAGGTGTCCTTCGGATGCGAGGTGGCGAGCATCGCGCCCGAGGCGGCGACGATCACCACCTTCCCGCCGATGCGCTTCGCGCAGTGCGCCACCCGCGCGGGCAGGTCCCGCTCGGCCCGCCCCGCCGCGAGGGACAGCGCGGCGTACGCGGAGACCGACTCGGCCTCGTCCTTCGCCGCGTTGACCACCTGCTCCCGCTCCCCGCGCGAGTAGACGAAGCCCAGCGGGATCTCCAGGCAGAGCAGCACCAGCACGGCGAGGCTGAGGTAGCCGATCAGCAGCCGGCGGGTCATGGAGAGACCGCCTGCGGGGCGTTCGGGCCCGTGTGCACCGCCAGCCGGAAGCCCACGCCCCGCAGGGTCCTGATCCACGCCGGGTGCCCCAGCTTGCGGCGCAGCGCGGCCACATGGACGTCCAGCGTCTTGGTCGGGCCGTCGTAGTGCGGATCCCAGACGCGGTCGAGGATCTGCTGGCGCGAGTAGACCGCGCCCGGGTCCTCGCTGAGGAGCGCCAGCAGGTCGAACTCCTTGGGGGTGAGAGGGACGGGGGAGTCGCCGACCCAGACCTGGCGGGTGCGGCGGTCCACGACGAGCGGGCCCGGGTCGTGCGGAGGGCCGGGGGCCGGATCGAACGACGGTGTGGCAGGGGGGTCGTCTGCTGTGGCGGGTGTGGGTGCGGGTGTGACCGGTGCGGCCGGGGGCTCGGGGAAGGGCTGCTGGGTGCGCTGCGTACGGCGGGTCACCGCGCGGACCCGGGCCACCAGTTCCCGCACGCTGAATGGTTTCGCCAGGTAGTCGTCGGCGCCCAGTTCCAGGCCCAGCACGCGGTCCGCCTCCTCGCCGCGGGCGCTGAGGATGACGATCGGCACGTCCGAGACCTGGCGGATGCCGCGGCAGACATCGATGCCGTCCATGTCCGGCAGTCCCAGGTCGAGCAGGACGACATCGTTGTACGGGCCTCTCAGCCCGTCCGTGCCCGTGGCGACATGATCGACCGTCAGTCCGAAGTGGCCCAGCCCTTCGGTGAGCGGCTCGGCGATCGTCTCGTCGTCCTCGATGAGCAGCACTCGTAGGCCCATACGTCCTGTCTCTCCGTGAAGCCGACATGAATCCGGGCAGCGTGAATTCGCATTCTCCGCCCCGGAGTTCACACGCTACAAGATGACTGGTCGTCTGGGTATCCGACAAAGAATGTTCAATTCCTGGCCGGGCTCTGGGTCTTACTTAACCTTCCTCTGTAGGTCGTCCGTCTACGGTGGGGTGCACCCGAACGAAACCGCAGTTCAGGAGAGTTCAGGAGGCGGAGTTGAAGGCATTGCTGGATCGTGCCCGTACGTTCAGGACGCGCGTCGATTTCGACAGTGGCGAATACCGGAAACTGGCCGAAGGGCAATACCCTGAGGCGTTGTTCATTACCTGCTCGGACTCCCGGGTCATTCCCGCACTCATCACGGGTGCGCGGCCCGGGGAGATATTCGAACTGCGCAACGCGGGCAATATCGTGCCGCCGTACGGACGGTCCGGGGCCTCGGGTGAGGCTGCCACCATCGAGTACGCACTGGAAGTGCTCGGGGTTCAGGACATCGTGGTGTGCGGTCACTCACACTGCGGCGCGATGGGTGCGCTGAAGTCCGGCGACGACCTGTCCGCGCTGCCCGGCGTGGACGCGTGGCTCCACATCGCCCGCCCCGAACTGACCCCCGTACTGCAGTCCGCGCCGGACGACCCGTCGCTGCCGGAGGTCTCCCAGGGCAATGTCGTCAACCAGCTGGCCGCGCTGCGCAGTTACCCGGTGGTGCGCCAGCGGCTCGACGCGGGCCGGCTGCGGCTGCACGGCTGGTACTACGAGGTCGACACGGCGTTCGTCTACGAACTCGGCGACGACGGCGCGTTCCGGGTGCATGCCGCGTGAGCGGGGCGCACGCGCGGGGGCGGACCCGGGGCGGCGCCGCCATGCCGGGCGGCCGGCAGGCCGGTTCCGCGGACACGGGGAGTGCTGCCGACTGGGGGGTGGGCGGTTCCCCGGAGGTGCCGGGGGACTGGGGGCGGGGCAGCTTCCCAGGGGGCCCGGGCGCTCGCGGTGAGGGCGCGGCGGGTTGGGGTTCGTCCGGCTCCGAGGGAGGTGCCTCGAACTGGGGCCCGGGCGGTTCCTCACAGGGCGCGGCGCACTGGGAGCCGGGCGGCTTCGCAGAGGGACCGGGGGACTGGGGCACGGGTGCTCGCGAGGAGTCCGCGGCGGACTGGGGGGCGGCTGGTTCCGACGGCGCCGCCTCGGACTGGGACATGGGCAGGCCGGTCGGGGACTCGGCCGGGGGTGTCGCGGGACGGGGATCGGGTGGCCGGTCGGGTGGGCCGGGTGGCGGCTCTGCGTGGGGTCCGGCGGAGGGCGTTGCGCGCGGACGGATGGGCGTTCGGTCGGGTGGCCCGGCCCCTGGTCCGTATGACGGCTCGTATGACAGCCCGTATGACGGCCCGTACGTCGGCCCGGGTGGTGGTACGTACCGCGGCCCGGGTGAGGTCCCCGGTCATGGTCCGGCGTGGGAATCAGAGGGTGCGGGGCGGCGGTCCGGTGGTCCTCCCCGTGGTCCTGGGGGCACCGGTGGTGCCGGGGGCGGCCTGGGCGGTGTGCTGGGTGGGCTGGTCGGGCGGGTGACGGGCGGGGGCGGCAAGGCAGGGGCCAAGCGTGACCTCGTCACCGACATCACCGCGTCGCTCGTCGTCTTCCTCGTCGCCCTGCCGCTGTGCATCGGTGTCGCCGTCGCCTCCGGCGTGCCCGCCGAGCTCGGGATCATCTCCGGGGTGATCGGCGGTCTGGTCGTCGGCGCCGCTCGCGGCAGTACGCTCCAGGTCAGCGGGCCGGCCGCAGGCCTCGCCGCGCTGGTCGCGGAGACCGTCGCCGAGGTCGGCGTGGCCATGCTCGGCGTGATCGTGCTGTTCACCGGCCTCCTCCAGATCATCCTGGGACTGGTGCGGCTCGGCCGGATGTTCCAGGCCATCTCGGTCGCCGTCGTCCAGGGCATGCTCGCCGGCATCGGCGTGCCGCTGATGTTCAGCCAGGCCTATCCGATGGCCGACGCCAAGGCCCCCGGCACGGCGATCGAGAACATGGCCGGCATCCCCGACCTGCTGGCGGGGATCCTGACCGACCCCCAGGCGATGATCGCCGCCCTGCTCGGCGTCGTCACGATCGTGCTCAGCTTCCTGTGGAAGAAGGTGCCGGGCCCGGCCGGGAAGATCCCGGCCGCACTGGTCGCCGTGGGCATCGGCATCGTGGTCGCCGCGCTGCCCGGCGTGGACGTCAAGACGCTCCAGGTGGGCAATCTGCTCGCCTCCGTGTCGCTGCCCGGGCCGGAGCAGTTCGCCGGCCTGGCGGACGGGGCGATCATCACCGCCATCCTCACCTTCACGGTCATCGCGTCCGCCGAGAGCCTGTTCACGGCCGCCGCGGTGGACCGTATGCACAGCGGCCCGCGCACCCGCTACAACACCGAGCTGATCGCCCAGGGCGCCGGCAACACCGTCGCCGGCATCCTCGGCGCGCTCCCGATCACCGCGGTCGTGGCCCGCAGCTCGGCCAACGTCCAGGCCGGGGCCAAGACCCGGCTCTCGCGCACCCTGCACGGCCTGTGGCTGCTCGCGTTCGCGCTGCTGCTGCCGCAGGTGCTCGCGCTGATCCCGATCTCGGTGCTGGCCGGTGTCCTCGTGCACAGCGGCTGGAAGCTGTTCGGGCCCGCCGAGTTCCCGAAGATGTGGCGGCAGGACAAGGGCGAGTTCGCCGTGATGACGCTGACCACCCTGGTCATCGTGGTGACCGCGCTGCTGGAGGGCGTGCTGATCGGCCTCGCCGCGGGCATCGTGCTGGCCGCGCTGCGCATGTCCCGGACCGCGATCCGCCAGCACGTCGAGGACGACACGGCGAAGGTCGTCATGGCCGGCAACGCGACGTTCCTGCGGCTGCCGAAGGTGATCGAGGCGCTGGAGGCCGCCGCCGCGTCGGGGAAGCCCAGGATCCGGCTCGACCTGACCGGCGTGACCCATCTGGACCACGCATGCCGCAATCAGGTCGAGGAGTTCACCGCCCAGCAGCGGGGACTGGGGCTGCGGGTGGAACTGCTGATGCCGGGGGAGGCGAAGCCGGCCGGAGAGCGGGTCGCGCCGCCCGCCGGCAACGCCCAGGCACCGCTGCCCAAACGGCCTGTCCCGGCGATGGCCGAAGAACCATGGGACGAAGCAGCGGGGGAACCCTCTCCCTGGCCCACCGCGGACGCCGAGTGGTTCTACCTCGACACCCGGCCCGTCCCCGACGACCAGCGGTCGAGCCCGGTGGGCTGACCGACCGGGCCGGTGGAGCCGGTGGCCCGGGCCCGCCCCGCCCCGCCCGCAGTCCTCCTCGTAGGCTGGATCACGGCCACCGGCGAAGGGAGCCTGCCATGTCGGGCTGGAGCACACAGGACATCCCGGACCAGAGCGGCCGCGTCGCGGTCGTCACCGGCGCCAACAGCGGGATCGGGTTCGTCACGGCACGGGAGCTGGCCCGCAAGGGCGCGCGGGTGGTGCTCGCATGCCGCAGCGAGGCCCGGGGGAACGCGGCCGTGGACCGGCTCCGGGCGGAACTGCCCGAAGCCCGGGTCGAGCTGGGGCGGCTCGACCTCGGGGACCTGGCCTGCGTACGGGAGTTCGCGGCCGGGTTCCCGTACGAGCGGCTGGACGTGCTCGTCGACAACGCCGGGGTGATGGCGCCGCCGTACGGGACGACGGCGGACGGCTTCGAGACGCAGTTCGGGGTCAACCACCTTGGCCACTTCGCCCTCACCGGCCTGCTGCTGCCCGCCCTGCTGGCGGCGCCCGGGGCCCGGGTCGTGGTCGTCTCCAGCGGGATGCACGCCCTCGCCAACATCGACATCAACGACCTCAACAGCGAGCGGCGCTACCGGCGCTGGATCGCCTACGCCCGCTCCAAGACGGCCAACCTGCTGTTCACGCACGAGCTGGCGCGCCGGGCGGCGGCGCACGGCACCGACCTGGTGGCGGCCGCGGCCCACCCCGGGTACGCGGCCACCAACCTCCAGACCACCGGGCCGCTCGCCGAGGGCCGCCGGGCCGCCGAACGGCTCGTGCGGATCGGCAACCGGGTCGTCGCCCAGCCGGCCGAGGCCGGCGCGCTCCCGATCCTCTACGCGGCGACGGACCCCGGCGCGCGGCCCGACTCCTTCACCGGCCCGCGCGTCGCCATGTGGCGCGGGGCGCCCGCACCGTCCTGGCGGGCGCCCTGGACCCTCGACGACGCGGCGGGGCAGCGGCTGTGGGCCGCGTCCGAGGAGCTGACCGGGGTGACGTACGGCGCCCTGACGGCATGACACTCACAGGGGCACGGCCACCGCGTTGAACGTCGTCTGAGGCGTCTGCGGGCTGGTGAAGCGGGCGTTGACCAGGTAGAGACGGTCGCCGTACCGTGCGGCCGTGGTGGGAACGTCGAAGCGGGGGTCGGTGATCGTCCTGCTCAGCGTGGCGGTGGTGGCCTTCCGGCCGAGGTCCCAGACCGTGACCTTGTTCAGACGGTTCTGGACGACGTACAGCGTGCGGCCGAGGCGGACCAGACCGTCGCCGCCCGCCACGTCCGGCGCGCCCCGCAGCGCGATCGTGACGGCGTGGCCGGTCGCGAGATCCACGCGGTACAGCTGACCTGCGTTGACGACGATCAGACCGCGGCCGTCGGGCGTGGCGACCAGGCCGTTGGCGCTGTTGGTCCCGGCGGGCGCCTGCACCCACTCGCCGGTGAGCGGCAGCGCGCGGACCTCGCCCCGCCGGCCGCGCGGCACACCGTGGAGGACGGCCGCACGGGAGTCGGTGAACCAGGCGCGGTCCTCGTGCAGGACGACGTCGTTGATGAACGGGGCGGGATCCCGGGTGAGTTGGTAGGTGGTGAGCAGCTCGCCGGTGCGCGCGTCGACGATCCTCGCGGTGCCCCCGGCGCCGCCGGCCACGTACAGCAGGCCGTCACGGTCCAGCTTCAGCCCGATGGAGGCGAGTCCGGCGGTGCCCTCGTGCAGCACACCTCCCTGGCCGGTGCGCAGGTCGGTGCGGTAGATCGCGCCGTCGGCGCGTGAGCCCATGTACGCGTACGGCCTGCTGCCGATGGTGATCCCCTCGGGGAGCCAGCCGTCGGGCAACGGGAACTCGGTCGGCCGGCCGGTCCGGGGGGCGGCCTGCGCCGTTCCGGTGGCGCCGGCGGCCACCGCGAGCGCGGCGACGGCCCCGCCGAGCACGCTCCGCCGGGACGGCCGGGAGTGGTTCCGGGTCATGGTCGGGCCTCCGTGGGAAGGAAGGTGGGGGTGTGACCCGATGAAACGCCAAGGCCCCCCGGACCGGCAGCCGAGTCGGTGAACTCGACAGCAACTCGACAGCCGAGCACGGCAGTTGATCAGTTGGTCAATAGACGATCGACACGATCCGGCACACGGCACCGGCCAGCCGCCGGTCCCCCGTGAGCCGGGCCCGATCGAGAGCGTCGGCCGGCTGCACACCCCGCGTGCACAGCCGCCAGGCGGTTTCCGCGTCCAGCTCCACGCCGGCTGCCGCCGGCCGGCCGCCGGACTCCTCCGCCAGGGACCAGCCGTCCGGCCCGGCGGTCACGCTCCAGGTGCCCCCGCCCGGCCCGGGGACCGCCACCTCCACGCGCGTGCCGTCCGGTGCGGCGGTGTCGCGCAGCGTGTGGGGCAGGGCCCGCATGAAGGTGTCCAGGACCAGGGACAGGGCCCGCGGCTCGGGGTCGGTGCCCAGCCCGGCCGCGTGCCGGATCTGCTGGCGGTGCGTCCAGTACTCGGTGTACTCCCGCGCACAGTCCAGCCACATCGGGGCCGGGTCCGCACCGGCCCAGGACACGCCCAGGGCCGGCGCGTCCAGGTCGGCGTGCGCGAAGCGGCGGGCCAGCTCGGAGCCGGCCTCTTCCAGGGCGTCGACGAGCGAGGCCGGGTCCATGTCCCGGTGGCGGTCGACCCACTCCTGGTTCGCGCGGTGGATGAACGCCTCCAGGGTCTCTCCCGGCGCGAAGGCGCCGAACTCGCGGCGGCCGAGGCGGGCGGAGCAATCCCCGAGGACGTGTACGGCGACGTCGTGCACGGTCCAGCCCGGCACGGCCGCCGCCTGCCACTGCCCTGGCCGCAGGCCCCGCAACAGGCCGAGCAGCGCCCCGAGTTCGGGCTCGAACAGCGGGCGGGCGTCGATCGGGGGGCCGAGCCAGGAGAATCCGGGCCTGTCGTTCGGCTGCGCAACCATGACCCAAGCCTGCCAGGCGGCAAGCCTGCCGGGGCACACGGAAACACCCCTCCGGGGAGGGGTGTTCTCCGAGCCGCGTGTCCGTGGTTCCTACGCGGTGCGCACCTTGTACGTCGTCACCTGGGCCTCCTCGTCGTCCAGGCACTGCCCGGACGCCAGGTCGAAGCGCTGCTTGAGCAGCGGGGAGGCGACGAACGGGCGGCCCTGGTGGGTGCCGGTCAGGCCGCGCGAGAGGACGGCCGCGCCGGTGAACGGGTCACGGTTGTCGATGGCGAACAGCTCACCGGTGCGGTCCCGGAAGATCGCCGCCTGGCGGCCGTCCGGCAGCAGTGCCGCCACCCCGCGGCCCGGGAGCAGCATGCTGAGGTCGCACACGGCGAACCAGTCGCCTTCCAGAGCGAGTTCGACCTTCAGATCGGTGGTCTCAGGAGCCAGGGTCATCGCTGGGTGCTTCCTTCCAGTACCTCTTCGGCGGGTCGCATGCCGATGGACAGCAGCGGCAGGTCGGGCTTCATCTGGTCGCGCTCGGGCACGAAGGCGACGACCGGGTCCGGGGTGTCCGGGGCGTTCACGAAGGACACGAACCGGGCGAGCTTCTCGGGGTCGTTGATGGTCTCGGCCCATTCGTCGCGGTAGTGCGCGATGTGCGCCCGCATCAGCTTCTCCAGCTCGTCGCAGATGCCGAGCGAGTCGTGGACGACGACGTCCCGTACGTGCTCCAGGCCGCCGGGGATCCGCTCCAGCCAGGTCGAGGTGCGCTCCAGGCGGTCGGCCGTACGGATGTAGAACATCAGGAACCGGTCGATCAGCCGGACCAGTTCCGCGTCCGACAGGTCCTGGGCGAGCAGGTCCGCGTGGCGCGGGGTGGCGCCGCCGTTGCCGCCGACGTACAGGTTCCAGCCGTTGGCGGTGGCGATCACGCCGAAGTCCTTCGACTGGGCCTCGGCGCACTCGCGCTGGCAGCCGGAGACGGCCGACTTCAGCTTGTGCGGCGACCGGAGTCCCCGGTAGCGCAGCTCCAGGTCGATCGCCATGCGGACGGAGTCCTGGACGCCGTAGCGGCACCAGGTCTGGCCGACGCAGGACTTCACCGTGCGCAGCGACTTGCCGTAGGCGTGGCCGGACTCGAAGCCGGCGTCGACCAGGCGGGCCCAGATCAGGGGCAGTTGTTCGACGCGGGCGCCGAACATGTCGATCCGCTGACCACCGGTGATCTTCGTGTAGAGGCCGAAGTCGCGGGCGATCTCGCCGATCACGATCAGCTTCTCCGGGGCGATCTCACCGCCGGGGATGCGCGGGACGACCGAGTACGAGCCGTTCTTCTGGAGGTTGGCCAGGAAGTGGTCGTTGGTGTCCTGCAGGGCGGCCTGCTCACCGTCCAGGACGTAGCCGCTCGCGCCGATCGCCGGAGCGAGGGAGGCGATGATCGAGCCGACCGCCGGCTTGCAGACCTCGCAGCCGTCACCGCCCCTGGCCTCCTCGCGGCCGTGGCGGTCCAGCAGCTCCTGGTAGCTGTTGATGCGCAGGGCGAGGACGATCTCGTACAGCTCCTCGCGGGTCTGCGAGAAGCAGCCGCACAGGCCCTTGTCGACCTCGATGCCGCCGGCCTCCAGCTCGGCGTTGACGAGCTGGCCGAGGACCTTGACGCAGGAGCCGCAGCCGGTGCCGGCCTTGGTGCACTTCTTCACCTCGGGCACGGTCGTGCACTGGTGGTCGGTGACCGCGCCGCGGATCGCGCCCTTGGAGACGTTGTGGCAGGAGCAGATGATCGCGTCGTCCGGCAGCGCGGACGGGCCGAGCTGGGCCGGGGCGCCGGCGCCGGCGGGCAGCACGAGGGCCTCGGGCGCGACCGGCGGGATGGAGCCGGTGAACGCCTTCAGCGTGCCGTACGCCTCCGCGTCGCCGACCAGGATGCCGCCGAGCAGCGTGCCGTCGCGGCCGATGACCAGCTTCTTGTACAGGCCCGCGCGGGAGTCGGAGTAGACGACGTCCAGGCAGTCCTCGGCGGTGCCGTGCGCGTCGCCGAAGGACGCCACGTCCACGCCGAGCAGCTTCAGCTTGGTGGACAGGTCGGCGCCGGTGAAGGCGGCCTCGTCCGCCGCGATCGTCGCGGCGGCCGTCTCGGCCTGCTCGTAACCGGGGGCGACCAGGCCGTACACCCGGCCGTCGGCGGCCAGCGCGCACTCGCCGATCGCGAACACGTGCGGGTCGTTCACCGTGCGGCACTGCTCGTCGACGGCGATGCCGCCGCGCTCACCGACCGTCAGGCCGCAGTCGCGGGCCAGCTGGTCGCGGGGGCGGACACCGGCGGAGAACACCACCAGGTCGGTGGCGAGTTCGGAACCGTCGGACAGCTTCATGCCGGTCACGGCGCCGTCCTCGCCGACCACGATCTCCTGCGTGCCGACGCCCGTGTGGACGCTCAGGCCCATCTCCTCGATGGTGCGCAGCAGGGCGGCGCCGCCGCCCTCGTCGACCTGGACGGGCATCAGACGCGGTGCGAACTCCACGATGTGCGAGGTGAGTCCGAGACCCTTCAGCGCGCCCGCGGCCTCCAGACCGAGCAGACCGCCGCCGACCACGGCACCCGTCGTCGCCTTCCTGGCGTACTCCTCGATGGCGAGGAGGTCCTCGATCGTGCGGTAGACGAAGCAGCCCTCGGCGTCCTTGCCCGGGACCGGCGGCACGAACGGGTACGAGCCGGTGGCCAGGACGAGCACGTCGTAGTCGACGACGAGACCGGAGCGGGCGGTCACCGTGCGCGTCTCGCGGTCGATCGTCTCCGCCGGGTCGCCGACGCGCAGCTCGATGCCGTGGTCCTCGATGAACCGCAGGTCCGTCATGGACAGGTCCTCGGGCGTCTTGCCCGAGAAGTACGAGGTGAGCTGGACACGGTCGTACGCGGGGCGCGGCTCCTCGCAGAGCACGACCACACGGTGCGTGGCGGTCATGCCGCGCTCGGCGAGCGCTTCGAGGAAGCGCTGGCCGACCATGCCATGGCCGACGAGCACGATCGTGGGGGTGTCCTTGGACATCAGGAGCCTCCGTCATTGGTAAGCAGGTGGAGCAGTGGGCCGCCGTCGGAGGGGAGCGGCTCTGCTCCCTCCCAGGCGCGCGCCAGCGCGCCGACGGTGCCGAGTTCGCCGACGAGGACCCCGCCGACCAGGCGGTCGTCGCGGACGACGACCTTCCGGTAGGTACCGCGGGTGGCGTCGGTGAGCTGGACGACGTCGTCGCCCGGCAGCGCCTCGGTCTCGCCGAACGCGGCGAGGTCGAAGGGGCTGTCGTGCCCGTTCAGGGTGAGTCGGGTCAGGGAGCGGGTGCCGGTGTAGCGGGCGGCCGTGTCGCCGGCGAGCAGTTCCGCGAGCGCGTCGGCCTGTTCGAGCGCGGGGGCGGCGAGGCCGTAGAGGACGCCGTCGTGCTGGGCGCAGTCGCCGATGGCGTGGATGTACGGGTCGGAGGTGCGCAGCTCGTCGTCGACGACGACGCCCTTGCGGACGTCCAGCCCGGCGGCCTGGGCGAGGCCCACCCGGGGGCGGACGCCGCAGGCGACGACGACGAGGTCGGCGTCGAGCGCGTACCCGTCGGCCATCTCCACGGAGCGGACGGCGCCGCCGACGCAGCGCACGTCCCGTACGCGGCACTCGGTGTGCACCTCGACGCCCAGGTCGGTCAGGTGCCGCTTGACGAGCTGGGAGGCGGCCGGGTCGAGCTGGCGTTCCATCAGCCGCTCGGACTGCTGGGCGAGGACGACCTGGGCGCCGCGCAGGGCGAGCGCGCGGGCCGCGGAGACCCCGAGGAGCCCGCCGCCGATGACGACCGCCCGTGCCCCCGGCCGGACCGCCTTGGACAGGCCCAGGCAGTCGTCCATGGTCCGGAAGGCGTGGACGCCCTCGGGCAGCACGTGGTCGGGGGTGAACAGGCCGCGCAGGGGCGGCAGGACGGGGTTGGATCCGGTGGCGAGGACGAGCCGGTCGTATGCGATCACCGTGCCGTCGGCGCACTCGACGGTGCGCTCGCCGCGGTCGATGCCGACGACCCGGCCGCGTGTGGTGTGCGCGGGCGCGGGCAGGGCGATCACCTCGGGGCTGTAACGTCCGGCCAGCACCTCGGCGAGCAGCACCCGGTTGTACGGCCGGTGCTCCTCCTCGCCGATCAGCGACGCGGGCGTGCCGAGCTCACCGAGCCGCCGGGCGAGCCGTACGCCCGCGAGGCCGGTGCCGATCACCACCACACGCTCATTCGAGGTCATGTCCTTGAGCGTGCGGTGCCGGTGTTTCCCGGCAGCATCACGACTGTTTCCCACGGGGAACGCTGCCCTCAGCGGGGGCCGGGGGTGGATGTGAGGGTTCCTGGGGTGCGGCGACGGCGGGCTGTGAGGACGGCGTCGCACGGTCCCGATGGGCCGCCGCCGGGACCTCGCCCGACACAGAGAGCCGTCCCGTGAGGGGTGTGCCGCTCACCGGCTGCCGGTCAGATGCGCGAAGACGACGACGTTCCCCTGGTATCCGGAGCCGCGTGAGTAGCCGCCGCCGCAGGTGATGACCCGCAGTTCGGGGCGGCGGGCGGCGCCGTAGACCTTCTCGTCGGGGAAGTCCTTCGCCGCGTACGCCTCGACGGCGTCCACGGTGAACACCGCGACGGTGCCGTCCCGCCGGTCCACCTCGATCGTGCGGCCCTTGGCCAGGGAGCCCAAGCGGTAGAAGACGGCCGGGCCGTCGGCGTTGTCGACGTGGCCGGCGACGATCGCGGTGCCCCGCTCGCCGGGTGTGGCGCCGGCCTCGTACCAGCCGGCGAGGTTCTTCCGCTCGGCGGGCGGTACGTCGAGACCGCCGGTCCTCGTCAGGCCGAGGCCGGTCAGGGGCGCGTTCACGCGGATCGCCGGGATGCGGACGCGGTCGGGCGGCGAGGGCGGCAGCGCGGCCACGGCGGGCCGCTCACCGGCCCGGCCGTCCTGTCCCGCCCGGCCGTCCTGCCCGTCCCGCCCGGCGCCGGCCTGCGCGGCGGAGGGCTGCGGCGGGGCGTGCGTCTGGGCGCCGTCGCGCAGCAGCCAGACCCCGGAGCACAGGGCGAACACCGTGAGGGCCGCCATGGCGGCGTCGGCCGGGTTGCCGAACCTGGTGCCGTACCTGGGAAACCTGCGCATGGCCGACCTTTCCTGATTCCCGAACGGCCGTCCGGTCTCCGGCCCGCGACCCCGGCTCTCGTCCGGGGTGCGCCCCGTACCCCCCTCCGGGCCGCGAGGGGCGTCGGACCCGGAGGGGGAGGGGACGCGGTACCGGCGACGGACAGCGGAGGGTGTCCGTCAGATCCCGTCGCCTCTCGCCCGGCGATGCAGGAGCCAGGTACCGCCCGCGGCGGCGACGGCGAGGGCCGTCACACCGGCCGCGGTCTGCACGGGATCGGGGCCCAGGGCGCCGCCGACCCCCGTCTTCACACTCCCTCTGGGACGGACCTCCGGGCGCCCGGAGGCCGGCGTCACCACCAGGTCACCGGTGACCCGCCGGCCGCTCCCGGCGCACGTCGCCGTGATCTCGTACGTCCCCTGCTGCGCGCTCGGCGGCACCCGGAACCGCCCGGTCGCGTCCTGCTCGTGCGGGCCCGGCGCGAGGCTGAGGGAACCGGCCCCGACCGCGCCCGCGTCACCCGTCGCCGTACCGCCGTCGCCGCAGGCCGCCGTGCGCACCGTGACCTGTCCGCCCGGGACGGCCGAGGACGGCTCCACCTCCACGTCACCGCCGGGCGCGCCGTACGCCGGGACGGCGGCGAGCGCCGCGGCGGCGACGGCGAGCGCGGTGCCGGTCAGCGGCCGGGCGGTACGTCGCATCGGTGCTCCTTCGAGCGGTTCGGTCGTGCACCTGCCCTTCCGAGGTAACGGGCAGCGGGGCGCCCGCGCTTTCTGAGGGGTCGTCAGAATTGGGGTGAATGGGTGTCAGGGGGAGGTGGACCGGGCGGGCTTCGGAGGTGTTCGGGCAGGTCACGGGCGATCGGCGGACGGATCGCGGAAAAGAGCCGGGCGGGCGTGTGAACGGGTGACCCGGGTACCACGCGGGCCGGGCTTGACCTCAAGAAAGGTTGAGGTATGAGGCTGTGCGGCATGAACACAGCCGTTACGAACGCATCCACCCGCGACCGGCCCGCCACCGAGCCCCTCCGGGTGACCCTCGTCGTCGGCAGCAACCGCCACGGCCGTTTCGGCCCGGTCGTCGCCCGCTGGCTCCTGGACCACCTCCAGGGCCGGGACGACCTGGTCGCCGAGGTCGTGGACGTCGCCGACACCGACCTGCCGACGTCCCTCGAAAGGACCCCCGAGGCGACCGCCGCGCTGTCCGGCGTCACCCCCAGACTGGACGGCGCCGACGCCTTCGTGGTCCTCACCCCCGAGTACAACCACTCCTTCCCGGCGGGTCTGAAGAACCTCGTCGACTGGCACTTCGGCGAGTGGCGGGCCAAGCCCGTCGCCCTCGTCTCCTACGGCGGACGGGCCGGCGGCCTGCGCGCCGTCGAGCACCTCCGGCAGGTCTTCGCCGAACTGCATGCCGTGACGGTCCGCGACACCGTCTCCTTCCACAACGCCGGCGCGTCCTTCGACGACGAGGGCACCCTGCGCGACCGGTCCGGCCCGGACGCGGCGGCCAAGGCCATGCTGGACCAACTGGTGTGGTGGGGCCTGGCGTTGCGCGAGGCCAGGGCGAAGCGGCCGTACGCGGGCTGAGCCCCGGCCCCGGCCCTGCCCGCCCCCTGTCAGCCCCGCGCCCGCCAGTCGCCGCCCGCGACCGGCCTCCCGCTGGTCCGCAGCCGGGCGGCGACGGCGGGCGCGGCCACGTACACCCAGGCCCGGACGACCGCCCCGTCCGCGTCGCGTACGACCTTGCGCTCGACGCGTTCGTACAGGCTGCGCGGGTCGCCCGGCACGTAGTCCTCCAGCCGGTCCAGCTCGGCGAGCAGCTCCGCGTACGTCTCCGGGTGCGCGGTGACCAGCTCCCCGTACACGACCCCGCCGCCCGGCTCCTCGACCGCGTAGGGATAGCCCGGTCCCTCGTACAGCACCGCGTCGAACAGGCGCCCCGGCACCTCGGAGCGGGTGCGGCCGCGCAGGAGGAGGTCGTGGTTGACCTCGCCGGGACGGAGGGTGCCGTAGACGAAGAAAGGGAAGGTCACAGGAACGATTCTCCACCCTCACACACCTCCACACCGGGCCTATGGACATGACATGTCCGGGCCGCCTTAACTCGCGGTCAACATCAACGCCGCCCCCGGTCGACCCCACGCGACCGGGTGCGCCCGTATGAGGAGACCGATGAGTCGGATACGTCACGTCCGGGGTTCCCGTCTCGCCCTCGCGGGCGGTGCCGCCACCGGCACCGCCGTCCTGCTGGCCGCCGCGCTCTCGCCGACCGCCCTGGCGGACGAACGGCCGACCCGGTCCGACGCGATCGACAGCGCCGAGACGGTCCTCGCCGACCGGGCCGCGGACCTGGGCCTCACCTCCGCCCAGGAGACGAAGGTCCGGGACGTGGTCGTCGACGAGGACGGCACCCGGCACGTCCGCTACGACCGCACGTACCACCGACTCCCGGTCCTGGGCGGTGACTTCGTCCTCCATCTGAACCCGGACGGCACCTACCGCGGCACGAGCCGGGCGACGAGGTCGGCGCTGTCCCTCAAGAGCGTCACCCCGAAGGTGACCGCCCCGAAGGCCGCCGACCTCGCCGCGAGCCTGCTGCGCGCCGCGCACCTCGGCGAGACCCTGAAGCAGCTGACCGCCAAGCCGCGGCTGGTCGTCGACGCCCTGCACGGCGCCCCGAAGCTGGCCTGGCAGACCGACGCGGTGGCGCACGACGGGCTCGGCAACCCGGTCGGGCGCACGGTGCTGACCGACGCGACGACCGGCGACCGGATCGACGCCTGGAACACCCTGGAGTCGGCGTCGGGCGACGGCAAGTCCCTCTACGGCGGCACGGTCCCGCTGGAGACGACGAAGTCCGGGTCGTCGTACCGGCTGAAGGACGCGACGCGCGGCGGCACGTACACCGGCGACGCGGCGAACAAGACGGACAAGTGCCTGCTGACGGTCTGTCTGACGCGCGCCCCCGCGACGGTGTTCACGGACGCCGACAACCACTGGGCGACGGGCGCGGCCTCCGACCGTGCGACGGTCGCGGTGGACGCCCAGTATGGCACGGACGTCACCTGGGACTACTTCAAGAACGCGCACGGCCGCAACGGCATCGCCGGCGACGGCAAGGGCTCGTACAACCGCGTCCACTACGGCAAGGACTACAACAACGCCTTCTGGGACGACAACTGCTTCTGCATGACGTACGGCGACGGCGACGGCAAGCAGCTCGGCCCGCTGGTGTCGCTGGACGTGGCCGGGCACGAGATGTCCCACGGCGTGACGTCGAAGACGGCGGCGCTGCGGTACTCGGGCGAGTCCGGCGGTCTGAACGAGGCCACCTCCGACATCTTCGGCACACTGGTGGAGTTCTACGCGGACAACGCCGAGGACCCCGGTGACTGGCTGATCGGCGAGAACGTCGTCCGCTCCGGGCTCGGCCGGGAGGCCCTGCGCCGCATGGACAAGCCCTCGACGGACGGGAAGTCCGCCGACTGCTGGAGCGAGGGTCTGGGCGACCTCGACGTGCACTACTCCTCGGGCGTCGGCAACCACTTCGCCTACCTGCTCGCGGAGGGCAGCGGCGCGAAGACGATCAACGGCGTCGCCCACACCTCCCCGACCTGCGACGACTCCACGGTGCAGGGCATCGGCCGGGCCAAGCTGGGCAAGATCTGGTACCGCGCCCTGACGGTCTACATGACGTCCTCGACCAACTACGCGGGTGCCCGTACGGCCACCCTGAACGCGGCGAAGGACCTGTACGGCAGCGGCAGCACCGAGCAGAAGGCCGTGGCGGCGGCCTGGAGCGCGGTGAACGTGGGCTGAGCCCCACGAGACACATGACGGGCGCGCCTCAGGCGCGCCCGTTCCGCTACTCCCAGACCACCACGTTGCGCCGCACCGGCACCGACGTCGAGCCGGTCGCGAAGAGTTCGGGCGAATGGGCCCGGATGCGCTCGATGTCGCTGAAGACGGCGCGCAGATGCGTGCGCATGGCGGTCCGGGCCGACGCCAGGTCGCCCCCGACGACCGCATCGAAGATCTCCCGGTGCTGGTCGGCGAAGACCGCGGGGGAGACGTTCTCGTGCAGGCCCAGGCGCCGGGCCCGGTCCAGGTGGCCCTTGGCGGCGGCGACCGTGGTCCACACGTTGCCATGGCCGCTCAGCCGCATCAGGCCCTGGTGGAAGGCCTCGTCCAGCTCGAAGAACTCCTCCAGATCCAGCCCCGGGCGCTGCTGGCGTGCGAGGTTGTCCCGCAGTTCCGTGATCACCGCGTGGTCCGGGTCGGGCGGCAGGGCGTCCAGTGAGGCCAGCTCGACGGCCTCCCGCAGGAACTGCGCGTCGGCGACCTGCGCCGGGTCCACCCGGGACACGAACGAGCCGATCTTGGGGAAGATCTGCACCAGCCCGTCCTGGGCCAGCAGGATCAGGCTCTCCCGCACCGGGGTGCGGCTCACGCCGAGGGATGCGGCGAGCTCGTTCTCCGACAGGGCCGCGCCCGGGGGGAGTTCGAGGGTCAGCACCATCTGACGCAGCTTCAGGTAGATGGAGCGCCGGCTGGTCCGCCGGTTCGTCTGGGCCATGTGCACATCCTACGTATCGCAGCAGGGGTCTTGCTCGCCTGCACGACAGGTGCTTGTATACAAGCACTGCACGACAGGAGCCGCCCGCTCCCGTCGGCCCCCGCCCGCTCTCAGCCGCCGTAAGGAGAGCCCCAGTGAGCAAGATCGAGCGCGTCGAGGTCTTCGTCGCCTCCCCGGGCCGCACCTTCGTCACCCTGCGCATCACCACCACGGACGGGGTCACCGGCCTCGGCGACGCCACGCTCAACGGGCGCGAGCTGGCCGTGGCGAGCTATCTGCGCGACCACCTCGCCCCGCTGCTGATCGGCCGGGACCCGGCGCGGATCGAGGACACCTGGCAGTACCTCTACAAGGGCGCCTACTGGCGGCGCGGCCCGGTCACCATGACGGCGATCGCCGCCGTCGACACGGCCCTGTGGGACATCAAGGGCAAGACGGCCCGGCTTCCCGTGTACGAACTGCTCGGCGGCCGGTCCCGGGACGGCGTGCTGGTCTACTCGCACGCCAGCGGCACCGACGCGCCCTCCCTCCTCGACGACGTCGAGCGCTACCTGGAGCTGGGTTACAAGGCGGTACGGGCGCAGGCGGCCGTGCCCGACGTCGGCGGCACGTACGGCGTCCGCAAGGGCAAGCTCTACGAACCGGCGGCCACCGACCTGCCCGACGAGCAGCCCTGGGACACCGAGGCCTACCTCGGCTTCGCGCCGACGTACCTGGAGGCCGTACGGGAGCGCTTCGGCTTCGGCTTCCACCTCCTGCACGACGTGCACCACCGGCTGACACCGATCGAGGCGGCCCGCTTCGGCAAGAGCGTCGAGGCCTGCCGGCTGTTCTGGATGGAGGACCCCACCCCGGCCGAGAACCAGGAGGCGTTCCGGCTCATCCGGCAGCACACCACGACACCGATCGCCGTCGGCGAGGTGTTCAACTCGATCTGGGACGTCCAGCACCTGATCACCGAGCAGCTCATCGACTACGTGCGCACCACCGTGGTCCACGCGGGCGGCATCACGCACCTGCGCCGGATCTTCGACCTCGCCGCGCTGTACCACGTCCGCACCGGCTCGCACGGCGCCACCGACCTCTCCCCGGTCAGCATGGCCGCCGCCGTGCACCTCGACATCGCCGTGCCCAACTTCGGCATCCAGGAGCACATGGGCCATCCCGACGAGGCCCGCGAGGTGTTCCGCACGGGGGTCACCTTCGCCGACGGCATGCTGCACCCCTCGGACGAGCCCGGCCTCGGCGTCGAGTACGACGAGAAGGCCGCCGAACGCTTCCCGTACCAGCGGCGCTATCTCCCCGTGGCGCGCCGCCTCGACGGCTCCGTGCACGACTGGTGAGCGGTGTGCACCGGCTCAACCGCGCCGCGCTCGGCGCCCTCCCGCCCGCCTCGCGGCCCCGCGTCGACCCCGCCGGACTGCGCACCCGGATCGTCCACTTCGGCATCGGGGCCTTCCACCGGGCGCACCAGGCCCTCTACACCGAGAACGCCGCCGCGCGCTCCGGCGAGCCGTGGGGCATCGCCGCGGTCGCTCCCCGGTCGGCGGCGACCGCCGACGCCCTGCGCGCCCAGGACTGCCTGTACTCGGTGACCGAGCGCGGGCCCGAGGGCGGCGTCCCCCGGGTCGTCGGCGCGCTCACCGGCGCCTGCCTGCTCGGGCGGGACCGGGCGGTCGTCGACGGGCTGCTCACCGACCCCGAGGTGACCGTGGTGACGCTCACCATCACGGAGAAGGGCTACCGCGCCACCGGCCCGGACACGGTGATCGCACGCCTGGCCGCCGGGCTGGCCGCGCGGATGCGCGCCGGTGCCGCCCCGGTCAGCGTCGTGTCCTGCGACAACATGGCCGACAACGGAGCCGTGCTGCGCACCGCGATCCAGGGCGCCGTGCGCGCCTCGGGAGCACGGGACCAGGAGCGGGTCCTGGAGCTGATCGACCGGTCCGTGGCCTTTCCCGCCACCGTCGTGGACCGGATCGTGCCCGCCACCACGACGGCCGACCTCGCGGACACCGCCACCCGGCTGGGCGTCCACGACGCGCTGCCCGTCAGCGGCGAGCCGTACCGGCAGTGGGTGCTGGAGGACCGCTTCGCCGCCCCGCGTCCCGCGTGGGAGCTGGACGGCGCCCTCCTCGTCCCCGACGTCGCCCCCTACCAGCTGACCAAGCTGCGGCTGCTCAACGGCTCGCACTCCGCCCTCGCCCCGCTCGGCATCGCGGCCGGCCGCACCACCGTCGCCGACGCGATGGCCGACGGCTGGGGCGAGCGGCTCGTCAAGGCCCTGTGCGCCGAGGTCGCCCCCACCCTGCCGGACGGCGGCCCGGACCCCGGCCGGTACGCCGACGACCTGGTCGCCCGCTTCCGCAACCCGGCCATGGGGCACCTGCTGCGGCAGATCGCCTCCGACGGCTCACTCAAGATCACCGAGCGCTGGCTGCCGGCCCTGCGCCTGCTGCGCGAGCGCGGCGCGGCCACACCCGTCCTCGAACTCGCCCTGGCGGGCTGGGTGAACCTCACCCGGGACCAGGACATCCCGGACCCCGCCCAGGAGGCACTCGCCGCCTGCTGGCGCACCGCGGCGGACGACACGGCCGTCGTCCGCGCTCTCCTCACCGCCGTCGGCGCGCCCGACCTCGCCGACGACCCCGCGCTCGTCACCGCCGTCGTACGGCATCTCCCGGCCCTGCGCGCCGGACACGTGGACATCTGACCGCCACCCCCCCGAGGAAGTCCCCGCTCACGAACAACGGAGTTCACCATGAAGGACACCACGACCGCGGCCGAGCCGGCCGGTGCCGTGCGACGCAGTACACGTGACCTGACCAAGGCCGCCGTGTCCGGCTGGCTGGGCACGGCCATGGAGTTCATGGACTTCCAGCTGTACTCGCTGGCGGCCGCGATCGTCTTCAACAAGATCTTCTTCCCGGACGTCAGCCCCGCCATCGGTCTCATCGCCGCGATGGCCACCTACGGCGTCGGCTACGTCGCCCGCCTCGCCGGCGCGGTCTACTTCGGCAGAATGGGCGACCGGCTCGGCCGCAAGAAGGTCCTGACGATCACCATCCTGCTGATGGGCGCCTCGACCACCCTCATCGGCGTCCTGCCCACCTACGCGACCATCGGCATCATGGCGCCCGTCCTGCTCGTCGTCCTGCGGCTGGCGCAGGGCTTCGGCGCGGGCGCGGAGATCGCCGGAGCGACCGTGATGCTCGCCGAGTACGCCCCGGCGCGGCGGCGCGGCATGGTCTCCTCGCTGGTGTCGCTCGGCACCAACTCGGGCACCCTGGCCGCCTCCGGGCTGTGGGCGGTGCTGCTCGCCGTGCTCAGCGAGGAGCAACTGCTCTCCTGGGGCTGGCGGCTGCCCTTCCTGCTGAGCTTCGGCCTGCTGCTGTTCGCGGTGTGGCTGCGGCGCAACCTCAAGGAGAGCCCGGTCTTCGAGGAGCGGCCCGACGTCGTGGACGGCGTGGCCATGAGCCGCCGCGAGGTGGAGTCGGCCGTCACGGAAGGCAAGGGCGGCGACACCGGACTGCTGGAGGCGGGCCTGAAGCAGCGCAAGGGCCGGGCGTTCTTCCTGGCGCTCGGACTGCGCTTCGGGCAGGCGGGCAACTCCGGTCTGATCCAGACGTTCCTCGTCGGCTACATCGCGACCGAACTCGCGGCCGAGCGCTCCGTCCCCACCGACGCCATCGTGTACGGGTCGCTGCTGGGCTTCCTCACGGTGCCGGCCATCGGCCTGCTCGGCGACCGCTTCGGACGCCGCAGGATGTATCTGGCGCTCACCGCGCTCACGGCCGTCGCCGCCTTCCCGCTGATGATGCTGATCACCTCGGGCAGCACGCCCGCGCTCATGGCCGGCATGATCCTCGGCCTGAACATCGGCGTCCTCGGACTGTTCGCGCTGGAGAGCGTGACGATGGCCGAACTCTTCGGCTCCCGTACCCGGTTCACCCAGCTCGCGCTGGCCAAGGAGATCGGCGGCGTCCTCGCCACCGCGATCGGGCCGGTGCTCGCCGCGAGCCTCACCGCCGCCACCGGGAGCTGGTGGCCCATCGCGGCGATGCTCGTCGTCTACTCCCTCATCACCCTCGTCAGCGCGCTGCTCTCGCCCGAGACGCGCGGGCGCGACCTCGTCCGGCTGGAGGACGCCGTATGACCCCCATGAAAGCCGTCGTCGTACATGGCGCCGGTGACGTCCGGATCGACGAGCGGCCCCGGCCCGAGCCCGCGCGGGACGAGGTGCTGCTCGCCATGGAGTGGGGCGGCATCTGCGGTTCCGACGTCGCGTACTGGAGGAAGGGCGCCTCCGGCACGGCGGCCCTCGCCCACCCCCTGGTCCTCGGCCACGAGGTCGCCGGCCGGGTCGCCGGGCTGGGCCCCGGGGTGACCGGCCTCGCCGAGGGCCAGCCCGTCACCGTCCACCCGGCCCAGCTCGTCGGCGAGCTCCCCGAGCGGCTCGCCGGACGCAGCAACCTCCACGCACACGTCCGTTACCTCGGCTCGGCGGCCCTCACCCCGCACACCGACGGCGGGTTCAGCGAGTTCCGCACGGTCCCCGCGGCCCAGGTCCGGCCGCTGCCCGACGGCGTGGACACCCAGTCGGGCGCCCTGGCGGAGCCGCTGGCGGTCGCCCTGCACGCCGTGGGCCGGGCGGGCGGACTGCGGGGCCGTACGGTCCTGGTGAACGGCGCCGGCCCCATCGGCTCGCTGGTCGTCGCCGCCGCCCGGCACCTCGGCGCGCGGTCGGTGTGCGCGGCCGACCTGTCCTGCGCGTCGCTCGCCGTGGCCCGCGAGATGGGCGCGGACACGACCGTCGACATCTCCCGGGGCGAGGAACTGCCGCCGGACACCGACGTCGTCTTCGAGGCGTCCGGCGCACCGGCCGCGCTGGGGGCGGTCCTGCGCGCCACCGCCCGCGGCGGCACCCTCGTGCAGGTCGGCAACCTGCCGGGGACGGCCGAGCCCGCCGTCCTCGGCGACCTCGTCACCCGCGAGATCACCTGGATCGGCTCCTACCGCTTCGTCGACGAGATCGACGACGCCCTGCGCGCCCTGCGCGACGGCCTGGACGTCTCACCGGTCATCAGCCACCGCTTCCCGCTGGACCAGGCCGAGCGGGCCCTCGCGGTCGCGGCGGACCCGGCGAGCGCGAGCAGCAAGGTGATGCTGCGGCTCGGCGAACCGGTCACGGACTGACCCCCTGCGTACGCCACCCCCGGGCCACCCGCCAGGAGAACGGGGGAGCACGTTGCCCCACCCGGCCGCCGGTTCCCCGCCCGCCGGACCGGCTCGCGACGGGCACACCGCGGCGGACGTCGGGTGCCTGGGCGAGACCATGGCCGTCCTCCGCCCGCCGGACGACCGGCCGCTCGCCGACCAGTCCGCGCTCGGCCACCGCGTGGCCCGGCTGAGCCGGGTGGGCGGCGACGCGTTCGGGCGGCGTATCCGCGCCGAACTCGCGGCGCGGGGAGTCGAGGTGGGCGCCGTCGGCATCGATCCGGTGCATCCGACGGGCGTGTACTTCAAGGACCCGGGGCCGGACGCGACCCGGCAGCAGCCCCAGGAGCAGGGCATGTCC
The DNA here is from genome assembly GCF_042958445.1 of Streptomyces sp. NPDC007991. Classification (NCBI taxonomy): domain Bacteria; kingdom Bacillati; phylum Actinomycetota; class Actinomycetes; order Kitasatosporales; family Streptomycetaceae; genus Streptomyces; species Streptomyces sp. NPDC007991. Next base: position 437,477 of record NZ_JBIBJD010000002.1, on the reverse strand, counting down.
GCAAAGTCCCGGGACAGCACACCTAGCCCCGCACCGCCTCCAGCCGCACCGCGCACGCCTTGAACTCCGGCATCCGGGAGGTCGGGTCGAGCGCGGGGTTGGTGAGGGAGTTGGCGCGGCCCTCGCCCGGCCAGTGGAACGGCATGAAGACGGTGTCGGGGCGGATCGTGCTGGTGATCCGGGCGGGCGCCACGGCCCGGCCCCGCCGGGACACGACGGCCACGGGATCGCCCTCGGCCGCCCCGAGCCGGGCCGCGAGCCGCGGATGCAGCTCCACGAACGGCCCGGGCGCGGCGGCGTTCAGCTCCGCCACCCGCCGGGTCTGCGCCCCCGACTGGTACTGCGCCACGACCCGCCCCGTGGTGAGCAGCACGGGGTACTCGTCATCCGGTTCCTCGGCGATGGCCCGGTGCGAGACGGGGACGAAGCGGGCGCGTCCGTCGGGGGTGGCGAAACGGTCGAGGAAGAGGCGTGGGGTGCCGGGGTGGGCGACGCCCGCCGTGTCCCCCGTCCCGGTGGAGGCCGGGTGCCCCGCCGCGCCCCGTTGCGCGCCGGGGCCACCCGCCCCGTCCTCGGCCCCCGTCAGACCCTCCGGCTCCGCCGTCGGGCACGGCCAGAACACCCCGTTCTCCTCCACCAGCCTGCGGTACGTGATCCCCGAGTAGTCCGCGGGACCGCCCGCGCTCGCCCGGCGGAGTTCCTCGAAGATCTCCTCCGGGTCGGTCGGGAAGCCCTTCTCCACGCCCAGGCGGCCGGCCAGTTCGTGCAGGACCTCCAGGTCGCTGCGGACCCCTTCGGGCGGGGTGATGGCCTGGCGGCGGAGCAGGACCCTGCCCTCCAGATTGGTCGTCGTGCCCGTCTCCTCGGCCCACTGCGTGACCGGCAGCACGACGTCCGCCAGCTCCGCCGTCTCCGACAGGACCACGTCACACACGGCCAGGAAGTCCAACGACCTGATGCGCTCCTCGATGTGCGCGGCACGCGGCGCCGACACCACCGGGTTGGACGCCATCAGCAGCAGCGATTTGATGTCGGTGCCCAGCGCGTCCAGCAGCTCGTAGGCACTGCGCCCCGGGCCGGGCAGCGAATCCGGGTCGACGCCCCACACCTCGGCGACATGCCGCCGCGCGGCCGGGTCGTCGAGCTTGCGGTAGCCCGGCAACTGGTCGGCCTTCTGCCCGTGTTCGCGGCCCCCCTGCCCGTTGCCCTGCCCGGTCAGGCAGCCGTACCCGGACAGCGGGCGGCCCGCCCGGCCGGTCGCCAGGCACAGGTTGATCCACGCGCCCACCGTGTCGGTGCCCTTGGACTGCTGCTCGGGCCCGCGTGCCGTCAGCACCATCGCCGACTCGGGCTCGCAGAACATCCGTACCGTCCGGCGCAGTTCGGGGACGGACACCCCCGTGATCCGCTCCACGTACTCCGGCCAGTGCGCCATCGCGGCGGCCCGGGCGTCCTCCCAGCCCGTGGTCCGCTCCTGGACGTACTCCTCGTCCACCCGCCCCTCGGCGATCACCAGGTGCAGCAGGCCCAGGGCGAGGGCCAGGTCCGTGCCCGGCCGGGGCGCCAGATGCAGGTCGGCCTGCTCGGCGGTCTTCGTGCGGCGCGGGTCGATGACGATCAGCGTGCCGCCGTTCTCCCTCAGCTCGTTGAAGAACCGCAGCGACGGCGGCATGGTCTCCGCGAGGTTCGAGCCGACCAGGATCACGCAGCCGGTCTTCGGGATGTCCTCCAGCGGGAACGGCAGCCCCCGGTCGAGACCGAACGCCTTGATCCCGGCCGCCGCCGCCGACGACATGCAGAAGCGGCCGTTGTAGTCGATCTGGGAGGTGCCGAGCACGACCCGGGCGAACTTGCCGAGCGTGTACGCCTTCTCGTTCGTCAGACCGCCCCCGCCGAACACCCCGACCCCGTCCGGCCCGTGCTCCGCGCGCGTGCGCCGCAGCCCCTCGGCGATCCGGTCCAGCGCCTCGTCCCAGGAGGCCGGCACCAGCGCGCCCCCCTCGCGCACCAACGGCGAGGTCAGCCGCACGTTCGAGGCCAGCACCGCCGGCGCCGTACGGCCCTTGCCGCACAGCGCTCCCCGGTTCACCGGGAAGTCCGTACGCTCGCTCACCTCGACCGTCCCGTCGGGCGCGGGCGTCAGGTTCATCCCGCACTGCAGGGCGCAGTACGGGCAGTGCGTGGGCGTGGCGGTGGTCTGCATACCGTTCAGCCTGCTTCCACCGTGTTACGCCCGGGACGGTTCCCTGTTACGCGGCAGGGACGGCAACCTCCCCGCCGCCACCCCGCCCGCGTGAGGCACACGCCTGTCCGCCTTCAGGTCGCCGCCGACCGGCACGGACGTTGCCCATGTGGCGAAAATCGTCACATGTGGCTCATTGCTCTCCTTTCTTGGCTGATCCGCCCTCGTTGAGAGTTGAAGCAGCAGCACTACGCTCTCGCTACGCGCAGCGCTCGCACGACTCCGCACGGCGTTCGACACCCGGGCATGCCCGCCGCTCACGGCTGCATCCACCCGCGGCCCCGCCGCGTGTGGCCAATCCGACCCTCGAACACAGCCAGGAGGCCACCCGACCATGCCTCTGCGCCATCTCACCCCCCATGACCGGCAGCTGTTCCGCCAGTACGGCCGGGGCCCCACCGTCCCCGTCCCCGACCCGCTCCTGCACCACGCCGTCGCCCGGCACGCCGCCGCCACCCCGCACGCCGTGGCCGCCGAACACCAGGGCGCGCACCTCACCTACGGCGAACTCGACCGGTACGCCGACGCCCTCGCCGCCCGCCTCGTCCGCGAGGGCGTCCGCCCCGGCGACCACGTCGGCCTGTTCGTCCGCCGCTCGATCCCGATGCTCGTCGGCCTGCTCGGCATCCTGAAGGCAGGCGCCGCCTACGTCCCGCAGGACGTCGGCCTCGCTCCCCCGGCCCAGCTCACCCACGTCATCCGCACGGCCCGCACCCGGATCGTCCTCACCACCGCCGAACACGCCCACCGGGTACCGCTGCCCGACGGCCACCTGCTGCTGGCGCTCGACGAGCCGCTGCCGTACGCCCCGGCCCCGCGCCCGCGCGTCACCGGCGACGACGGCGCCTACGTGCTGTTCACCTCCGGCACCACCGGCCGCCCCAACGGCGTGAAGGTCACCCACCGCAACGTCGCCAACATCCTGCTCACCGGGCCGGGCGGCCTCGGCATCCGCCCCGGCGACCGGGTCGCCCAGCTCCTCAACATCGCCTTCGACATGGCGGCCTGGGAGATCCTGGGCTGCCTCGCCCACGGCGGCACCCTCGTCATCCGCGGCAAGGACATCGCCGCGGCGGCCGGCACCGCCGACGTGCTGATCGCCACCCCGACCGTGCTGTCCGGCCTCGACCCCGCCGCCTGCCCGCGCGTGCGCACGGTCGCCGTCGCGGGGGAGCCCTGCCCGCGCCCGCTGGCCGACCGCTGGGCCCGGCGGGCCGTCTTCCACAACTGCTGCGGCCCGACGGAGACCACCATCGTCAACACCATGAGCCGCCACGACCCGGCCGCCCCGCTGCTCACCATCGGCCGCCCCACCCCCAACAACACGGTCTACGTCCTCGACGCCGACCGGCGCCCGCTGCCCATCGGCGAGCCCGGCGAGATGTGGGCGGGCGGCGACTGCGTCTCCGCGGGCTACCTCGGCGACGACGCCCTCAACGCCGAGCGCTACGCCCCCGATCCCTTCCTCGGCGGCGGCCGGCGCATGTTCCGCACCCGGGACCTCGGCCGCTGGACCGCCGGCGGTGAACTGGAGCACCTCGGGCGCACCGACGACCAGGTCAAGGTGCGCGGCTTCCGCGTCGAGCTGGACTCCGTCTCCTCCGTGCTGGAGACGGCCGCCGGCTGCACCCGCGCCGTCACCCTGAAACGCGACGCCCGCACCCTGGTGTCCTTCGTCTGCCCGGCCGACATCGACCCCGGCACGGCACGCCGCGCGGTCGCGGACGCCCTGCCCTACTACTGCGTCCCCGAGCAGGTCCTGCCGCTGGCGTTCCTCCCCGAGACCGACCGCGGCAAGGTCGACAAAAAGGCCCTGCTGGGCCTGCTCGAACAGCGCCTGGCGGTGGCCCGATGACCACGTCCCCGGCCCGCACCCACCACGACACGGGCGAGCTCCCGCCGCTCCTGTCCGCCCCCCGCCGCCTGCTCAAGCACCCCCGCCTGATGCACTACAACCGCCTCGCGGCCCTGGTCCTCCTGGCCAACGCGGCGTTCCTGTGGGCCGCAAGCCCCCTGGCCACGCCCACCCTCGGGCACGCCGCCCTCGCCAACCTCGCCCTCGCCGTCCTCGTGCGCCAGCAGTACGTCATCAACCTCCTGTTCCGGCTGGCGACTTCGGCCCCCGTCAGCTGGCCGCTGAAGATCCGCTGGACGCTCGGGAAGGTGTACCACTTCGGCGGGCTGCACGTGGGTGGGGCGCTGGCCGCGTCGGGCTGGTTCCTGGCCCTGACGGTCGCGCTGACCCGTGCCGGAACGGACCTGCCGCTGATCACGCTGAGCTGGACCCTGGTGGCCCTCCTCACCCTGATCGTCGCCACCGCGCTGCCGGCCTTCCGCTCCCGCCGGCACGACCACTTCGAGAAGATCCACCGCTTCGGCGGCTGGAGCGCCCTCGCGCTGCTGTGGAGCCACACCCTGCTGTCCGGCCAGGGTCCGGTGCCGCTCGCGGTCCTCGCCGTCGTCACGTTCAGCGTGGCCCTGCCCTGGCTGCGGCTGCGCAAGGTGGACGTCCGCACCGAACGCCCCTCCCCGCACGTGGCGCTGGCCCGCTTCGACTACGGCGAGACCCCCTTCGCGGGCTCCTCGACCGCGATCAGCCGCAGCCCGCTGACCGAGTGGCACTCCTTCGCCAACGTCCCCGCCCCCGGCCGCTCCGGCTTCCGGCTCACCATCTCCCGTGCCGGTGACTGGACCGGTTCCTTCATCGACGACCTGCCCTCGCGGGTGTGGGTGAAGGGCATCACCACGGCCGGAGTCGCCAACATCGAGGTCCTGTTCAGAAAAGTGATCTACGTCGCGACCGGCAGCGGCATCGGCCCCTGCCTGCCCCATCTGCTCGCCGCGGAGGTCCCCTCGCGCCTGGTCTGGGCGACCCGCGACCCCCGCGCCACCTACGGCGACGCCCTCGTCGACGAGATCCTCGCCGTCCAGCCGCACGCCCTGGTCTGGGACACCTCCCGGCACGGCAAGCCCGACATGGTCCGGCTCGCCCACGCCGCGTACCGGGACTTCGGCGCGGAGGCGGTCATCTGCATCTCCAACAAGCGGCTGACCTGGCAGGTGGTGCACGGCCTGGAACGGCGCGGCGTTCCGGCGTACGGCGCCATCTGGGACTCGTAACCCACCCTCCAGGGAGTGAAGATGAACCACCTGAAAGTCGAACGGGACGGCCGCGTGGTGACCGTCCGCCTGCACCGCCCGCACGCCCTGAACGCGCTCAGCTCCGAACTGCTCGCCGAACTCCTCGGTGTCCTCGGCCCGTTGGACGACGACCCGGACGTCGGCTGCTTCGTCGTCACCGGCTCGGAGAAGGTCTTCGCGGCCGGGGCGGACATCCGGGAGATGGCGGCCCGGTCGGCCGTCGACATGATGTCCGAGGACTACTTCGCGGCCTGGGAGGACTTCGCCGACCTGCGCACCCCGAAGGTCGCCGCGGTCTCCGGCTACGCGCTCGGCGGCGGCTGCGAACTGGCCATGATGTGCGACCTGGTCGTCGCGGGCGAGTCGGCCCTCTTCGGCCAGCCGGAGATCAAACTGGGCGTGATCCCGGGCATCGGCGGCACCCAGCGGCTGACCCGTCTGGTCGGCCGCGCCAAGGCCCTGGACCTGATCCTCACCGGCCGCACGATGGACGCCGGGGAGGCCGAGCGCTGCGGCTTGGTCTCCCGCGTGGTCCCCGACGACCGGGTCCTCGCCGAGGCGGCGCAAGCGGCGGCGGCCATCGCCTCGTACGGCCGTACGGCGGTCAGAGCGGCCCGCGAATGCGTCGACCGGGCCCTCGAAACCGGCCTGCGCGACGGCATCCGCTTCGAACGCCGCGTCTTCCACGCCCTGTTCGCCACCGAGGACCAGAAGGAGGGAATGACGGCGTTCCTTCAGAAGCGCCCCCCGCGCTTCCACGGACGCTGACGGCCACAGGACAGACAGCCGGGGGCGGGACGCGCGGAGCGGCACCGGCCGTGCTCCCGTCCCCGGCCGCGTTCAGATGTCCGCCCACCCGGGGCCGCGAACACGGAGCCAAGTCCAGTCATCGGGTGTCCTTTCCCCCAAGGCCGCGGCGGCGGCCCGATCCGCCGCCGCACACCATGGGCACCTGCGCCACGTCACCTGGCCGCTGTCGCCAGCGCCCGCTCCACGCCCGGCTCCTTCGGCCCGAGGAACCGCGGATCCGGCCGGACCACCGCGTCCAGCGCCGCCTTTCCCGCCGCGAAGATCTCCCGGGTGCCGCCGTAGTACCAAGTCGCGTCATGCACGGCGTCCACCCCCACCCCGTACGACTCGACGCCCGCCGCCTGACACAGCGCCACCGCCCGCCGGATGTGGAAGCCCTGGCTGATCAGCACGGCCTCGTCCACGCCGAAGATCTTCTTCGCGCGCACGCAGGAGTCCCAGGTGTCGAACCCCGCGTAGTCGCTGACGATCCGCCCGTCGGGCACCCCGTGCCGGGTCAGATACGCCCGCATCGCGTCCGGCTCGTCGTAGTCCTCGCGGCTGTTGTCCCCGGTGACGAGCACCACCTCGACCCGCCCCTCGCGGTACAGCCCGGCCGCCGCGTCCAGCCGGTGCGCGAGGTACGGCGACGGCTCCCCGTCCCACAGCCCCGCGCCGAACACCACGGCCACCTCGGTCCGCGGCACGTCCGCCGCCGTCCGCAGCCGGTCACCCGCGGCCACGTACATCCAGGTCGCCGGCAGCAACGCGAGCACGCACCCGGCCATCACCGCCTGCACCAGCCGCCGCTGCCCCCGCCGGGTACGCGGCAGCCGCGGTCTGCGCAACGTCACAGGACGCATCGGACGCTCCCTCCCCAGGCCGGCCCCTCGACTGTCAGGGACGCCCACACGGACCGCCCGGTTCATCCGCCTGCGCGTGACCAGCTTCACGCGCTGCACGGAACTGCCGGCGCAAGCCGCCTCACACTCCACCCGTCCCACATCGTGAACCGCCGGAAAACACCCGTGACGCCCGCGCAACGGGAAGGCAACGTGCGGCGGCGACCATCGGTGGCATGCCCAGCCAGCTCAGTCTCGTCCCGCCGCCCGCCACGCGCCGCCCGGCCCCGCCCGCCCTCGTGGTCGTGGCGCACGGCAGCCGCGACCCCCGCGCGCTGAGCACCGTACGCGCGCTCCTGGACCGCGTCCGCGCGCTGCGTCCCGACGTGCCGGTGTACCTCGGGCACATCGAACTGAACGCCCCGCTGCTCCCCGACACGCTCGCCGCCCTGGGCGACACGGAGGCGGTCCTGGTCCCCCTCCTCCTCAGCCGCGGCTACCACGTCAAGCAGGACATCCCCGAGATGGCCGCGGCATCCAGGGCCCGCACCCACCTGGCGGCCCCCCTGGGCCCGCACCCCCTCCTGGTGGACGCCCTCCAGGCCCGCCTGACGGAGGCCGGCTGGGGCGGCACGCCCCGCAGCAGCAGCGCGGTCGTCCTCGCCGCGGCCGGCTCCCGCGACCCGGACGCGAAGACGGACACCGCCCGCACGGCCCACCTCCTCGCCGCCCGCCTCGGCGTCCCCGTCATCCCCGCCTACGCCTCCGCCGCGACCCCGACGGTCCAGACGGCGGTGCGCACCCTCCTGGCGCGGGGCCGCCACCACATCGCCCTGGCCTCCTACTTCACGGCCCCCGGCCGCTTCGCCACGGAGTGCGCCCAGTCGGCCCCCTGGATTGCGGCGGCCCCCCTCGGCACGCACCCCGCCATGGCCCACCTCCTCCTCCACCGCTACGACGAGGCCTTGGCGACCCGGGGGACACAGCTGCACTTGGCATCGGCTTAGGACGCGGGGGTACTGCACTCACCCAAGGGGCGCGGGGCCGCATACTGTCGACACATGGCAGGCACCTCACACCTCCCCCCGGCCTACGACCCGACGTCAGTCGACCGCTGGGCCCCGGAACCCGACAAACGCCCCGGCCGCACCGCCTTCCAACGCGACCGAGCCCGAGTCCTGCACAGCGCCGCCCTGAGACGCCTCGCCGGCAAGACCCAAGTGGTGACGCCCGGCACCCTGGGCCCGGCCTGGGACGCCAGCCCCCGCACCCGCCTCACCCACTCCCTCGAATGCGCCCAGGTCGGCCGCGAACTGGGCGCGGCCCTCGGCTGTGACCCGGACCTCGTGGAAGCCGCCTGCCTCTCCCACGACCTCGGCCACCCGCCCTTCGGCCACAACGGCGAACAGGCCCTCAACGAGTTCGCGGCGGACTGCGGCGGCTTCGAGGGCAACGCCCAGTCCCTCAGACTCCTCACCCGCATCGAGCCCAAACGGTTCACTCCCGAAGGCTCCGTCGGCCTCAACCTCACCCGCGCCACCCTCGACGCCGCCACCAAGTACCCCTGGCCCCGCGGCGCCCACCCCACCGACCCGGCGTCCCGCAAGTTCGGCGTCTACGAGGACGACCGCCCGGTCTTCGACTGGGTCCGCAAGGGCGCCCCCGGCACCCGCGCCTGCTTCGAGGCGCAGGTCATGGACTGGTCGGACGACGTGGCCTACTCGGTGCACGACGTGGAGGACGGCCTGCACGCCGGCCACATCGACCCCAACTGCCTGCACGCCGAACCCGAACGGCAGGACGTCTTCCAGGTCGCCCGGGACCGGTACGTACCGGCGGACACCGACCCCGCCGAACTCGCCGAGGCCCTCGACCGGCTCCTCGCCCAGGAGTGGTGGCCGCACGGCTACGACGGCACCGCCGTCGCCCAGGCCCGTCTGAAGGACGCCACCAGCCAGCTCATCGGCCGCTTCTGCCTGGCCGCCGAGACCGCGACCCGCACCGCGTGGGGGTACCACCCAGGCCGTTCAGGCACTGGGGGAGGCGCCGGACGGCTCACCCGGTACGCCGCGGAACTGGTCGTGCCGCGCGAGGCCCGTCTGGAGTGCGCCGTCCTCAAGGCCGTCGCCGACCTCTACGTCATGCAGCGCGCCGAGCAGGAACGCCTGCGCGCCGACCAGCGCGTCGTCGTCGCCGAACTGGCCGAGGCCCTCACCGTCCGCGCCCCGGACGGCCTGGACCCGCAGTTCCGCGCCCTGTTCGACCGTGCGCCGGACGACCGGGCCCGCAAACGGGTGATCGTCGACCAGATCGCCTCCCTCACCGACACCTCCGCCCGCTCGCTTCACGCCCGTCTGACAGGTCACGCATGAGACTGATGCGAGAACCAGCGGGAAACAGGGGACAACACCCGGCGGACAGGGGACCGGAGCACGCCCGATCGTGACCCTCCGTGGCCTGATCGGGTCACTCCCTCTTCCCGCATCACGCTCCGTGCGGGACGCTCAAGTGGCGACATCCTTACGAGGAGGCATCAAGTGGTCGACGCGGATCAGACATTCGTCATCGTCGGAGGCGGACTCGCCGGCGCCAAGGCGGCCGAGACGCTCCGGGCGGAGGGCTTCACCGGCCGGGTGATACTGATCTGCGACGAACGCGACCACCCCTACGAGCGTCCGCCGCTGTCCAAGGGCTACCTCCTGGGCAAGGAGGAACGCGACAGCGTCTTCGTGCACGAGCCCGCCTGGTACGCGGCGAACGACATCGAACTGCACCTCGGCCAGACCGTCGACGCGATCGACCGCGCGGCCAGGACGGTCCGCTTCGGCGAGGACGGCACGGTCGCCCGCTACGACAAGCTGCTCCTGGCGACCGGCGCCGAGCCCCGCCGCCTGGACATCCCGGGCACGGACCTGGCCGGCGTCCACCACCTGCGCCGCCTCGCCCACGCCGAGCGGCTCAAGCACGTCCTGACCAGCCTCGGGCGGGACAACGGCCACCTCGTGATCGCGGGCGCCGGCTGGATCGGCCTGGAGGTCGCGGCGGCGGCCCGCGAGTACGGCGCGGAGGTCACCGTGGTCCACAGCGGGCCGACCCCGCTGCACCACGTCCTCGGCCCCGAGCTCGGCCAGCTCTTCGCCGACCTGCACCGCGACCACGGCGTCCGCTTCCACTTCGGCAGCCGGCTCACCGAGATCGTCGGCCAGGACGGCATGGTCCTCGCGGCCCGCACGGACGACGGCGAGGAACACCCGGCGCACGACGTCCTGGCCGCGATCGGCGCGGCCCCGCGGGTCGCCCTCGCGGAGGCGGCCGGGCTGGAGATCGCCGAGCGGGCGCGCGGCGGCGGCATCGTGGTCGACGAGCGGCTGCGCACCTCCGACCCCGACATCTACGCGGCCGGCGACGTGGCCTCCTTCCCCCACAGCCTCTTCGAGACCAGCATGCGTGTGGAGCACTGGGCCAACGCGCTGAACGGCGGCCCGGCGGCCGCCCGCTGCATGCTCGGCCGGGACGTGACGTACGACCGGGTGCCCTACTTCTTCTCCGACCAGTACGACCTCGGCATGGAGTACTCCGGCTGGGCGCCGCCGGGCTCGTACGACCAGGTGGTGATCCGGGGGGACGCGAGCCGGCGCGAGTTCATCGCCTTCTGGGTGAAGGAGGGCCGGGTGCTGGCCGGGATGAACGTGAACGTGTGGGATGTCACAGACAAGATCCAGCAGCTGATCCGCTCCAGGGCCCGGGTGAGCACGGAGGCGCTGGCGGACCCGCACGCACCGCTGGACAGCCTCGCCTCGTAGCCGTCAGGACTGTCACTCTTCCCCCGTGCTGCAATCCCCGGGGGCAACCCCCGGACCCCCGGCAGGGGGGCGCTCACCGCCGCAGGAGTGTCAGTTCTGCCCCGTAGAATCGCTGCGTGGCTGGACGGATCAATGACGAGGACGTGAAGGCGGTACGGGACGCGGTCCCGATCGACGCCGTCGTGTCCGAGTACCTCCAGCTGCGTAACGCGGGCGGCGGCAACCTCAAGGGTCTGTGCCCGTTCCACGACGAGAAGTCACCGTCCTTCCAGGTCAGCCCCGGCAAGGGACTCTTCCACTGCTTCGGCTGCCAGGAGGGCGGCGACACCATCACGTTCGTGATGAAGATCGACCACCTCTCCTTCTCGGAGGCGGTCGAGCGCCTGGCCGGCCAGGCGGGCATCACCCTGCGCTACGAGGAAGGCGGGTACAACCCCTCCCACCAGCGCGGCGAACGCATCCGCCTGGTCGAGGCCCACAAGATCGCGGCCGAGTGGTACGCGGAACAGCTCGCGACCTCCCCCGAGGCCGACACCGGCCGGGTCTTCCTCGCCGAGCGCGGTTTCGACCAGGCCGCCGCCGTCCACTTCGGCGTCGGCTACAGCCCCCAGGGCTGGGACCACCTGACGCGCTATCTGCGCGGCAAGGGCTTCACCGACAAGGAGATCCTGCTCTCGGGCCTCGCCCAGGAGGGCCGCCGCGGCCCCATCGACCGCTTCCGCGGCCGGCTGATGTGGCCCATCCGCGACATCGGCGGCGACGTCGTCGGCTTCGGCGCCCGCAAGCTCTACGAGGCGGACAACGGCCCCAAGTACCTGAACACGCCCGACACGGCGATCTACCGCAAGTCCCAGGTCCTCTACGGCATCGACCTGGCGAAGAAGGAGATCGCGAAGACGAGCCGCGCGGTCGTCGTCGAGGGCTACACGGACGTCATGGCCTGCCACCTGGCCGGGGTGACCACCGCCATCGCCACCTGCGGCACGGCCTTCGGCGGCGACCACATCAAGATCCTCCGCCGCCTGCTGATGGACAACGGCTCGGCCCGCGTCATCTTCACCTTCGACGGCGACGCGGCCGGCCAGAAGGCGGCCCTGCGTGCCTTCGAGGACGACCAGAAGTTCGCCGCCGAGACGTACATCGCCATCGCCCCCGACGGCATGGACCCCTGCGACCTGCGCCTGGCCAAGGGCGACGAGGCGGTGGCGGACCTGGTCGAACCCCGCACCCCGCTCTTCGAGTTCGCCCTGCGCCAGATCGTGAGCCGCTACGACCTCGACACCCCGGCCGGCCGCGCCGCCGCCCTGGACGAGGCGGCCCCGATCGTCGCCCGCATCAAGAACAGCGGCGCCCAGCACGAGGTCGCCGTCCAGCTCGCCGGCATGCTCGGCATCCTCGACACCCAGTTCGTGGTCAAGCGCGTGGCCCAGCTCGCCCGCTGGGCCCGCGACCGCGGCGGCAAGGGCCCGGCCCCGGACCGGCACCAGCACGGATCGCAGCAGTACGCCGCCGCCCAGCCGCCCGCGGCCCCCCGCGGCCCGGCCCTCAACCTCCGCAACCCGGTCTACGCGACCGAACGCGAGCTCCTCAAACTCGCCCTCCAGCGCCCCGAGTTGGTCTCCCCGGCCTTCGACGCGTACGGCGTCGACGAGTTCACCGCCCCGCCCTACGCCGCCGTACGCCAGGCCATCCTGGACGCCGGCGGCGCCGAACCGGGCGTCGCGGACCCCCAGGACTACCTGGTGAAGGTCCGCGAGGCCGCCCCGGACGACGCGGTCCGCGCGATGGTGACGGAACTGGCCGTCGAGGCGATCCTGCTGCACAAGGGCGTGAAGGGCGTCGACGAGACCTACGCGGGCGCCCAGTTGGTCACCGTCCGCCGCCGCGCCGTCGAACGCCGCATCCGCGACATCACCGGCCAGCTCACCCGCCTCGGCACCCACGGCGACCCCGCGCAGCTGGCCGCCGTACAGAACGAACTCTGGGTCCTCCAGCAGTACGACCAGGCCCTCCGGGAGCACGGCGCCGCCGCGCTCTGAGGTCACCGCGCGGTCACGGACCGGAAGCAAAAAGTCATCGCACGCCCCTCGTGGCGACGATGTGTCTTCCCCCACACTGGGTTGCGGTGCCTGAGTCCTCGGAGCGCGGCCGATCCGTCCCCGACGGGTCACAGACCCCCGCGGTTCCGCTCATCGCGTACGGGACGGACAGCGGCGAGGCCGCCTGCTCCGCTCCCGAAGTACCGCTGCCGTCCGCCTTGGCAGCGATCATCCTGGAGGTCGCCCCCGTGCAGACCCAGACCCTCACCCAGACCGACGTCAGCGGCGCCATCGGCGCTGACGGCACCGCCCCGGACGCTCAGGACGACGTCCTGCCCGCGGTCCCGGCGCAAGGCCGCGTCGAGCTCCGCCCCGAGACGGAACCGGAGGAGCCGCCCGCCGAGGCCATCGAGACGGCCGAGGCTCCCGAGGCCGTCGAACCGCCGCGGGCCCGCCCCGACACCGGCGGCCCCTCCTCCGACCTGTTCCGCCAGTACCTGCGGGAGATCGGCCGCATCCCCCTGCTGACCGCCGCCGAGGAGGTCGAACTCGCCCGCCGCGTCGAGGCCGGCCTGTTCGCCGAGGAGAAGCTGCGGCTCGCCTCCGACCTGGACAGCCAGCTGGCGCTGGACCTCGACCGGCTCGTCGTCATGGGCCGGATGGCCAAGCGCCGCCTCATCGAGGCCAACCTGCGCCTGGTCGTCTCCGTCGCCAAGCGCTACGTCGGGCGCGGCCTGACCATGCTCGACCTCGTCCAGGAGGGCAACCTCGGACTCATCCGGGCCGTCGAGAAGTTCGACTACGCCCGGGGCTACAAGTTCTCCACCTACGCCACCTGGTGGATCCGCCAGGCCATGTCCCGCGCCCTGGCCGACCAGGCCCGCACGATCCGGGTCCCCGTGCACGTCGTGGAGCTCATCAACCGGGTCGTCCGCGTCCAGCGCCGCATGCTCCAGGAGCGGGGCTACGAGCCGACACCGGAAGAGGTCGCCGCCCACCTGGACCTGCCCCCGGAGCGCGTCAGCGAAGTGCTGCGCCTCGCCCAGGAGCCGGTGTCGCTGCACGCGCCCGTCGGCGAGGAGGACGACGTCGCCCTCGGCGACCTCATCGAGGACGGCGACGCCACCAGTCCCGTCGAATCCGCCGCGTTCCTCCTCCTCAAGGAGCACCTGGAAGCGGTCCTGTCGACACTGGGGGAGCGGGAGCGCAAGGTCGTCCAGCTCCGCTACGGCCTGGCCGACGGCCGCCCCCGCACCCTGGAGGAGATCGGCCGCATCTTCGGCGTCACCAGGGAGCGGATACGGCAGATCGAGTCCAAGACTCTCAACAAGCTGCGGGACCACGCCTTCGCGGACCAGCTGCGGGGCTATCTGGACTGACGGCGTCCGCGGGCCCGGTGGGGGCTGGTCGCGCAGTTCCCCGCGCCCCTGAAAGGGCGTCAGCTGCACGTACTCAAGGGGCGCGGGGAACTGCGCGATCCGCCCCCACCGGCCCGCAGTCGCCCCACGACACTCCTTGGCATCCCCGAATCGCGACTCAGTCCACCTCCGCCGCCGCCTGAGCGAACTGCGCCTTGTACAGCCGGGCGTAGGCCCCGCCCGCCGCCAGCAGTTCCTCGTGCGCGCCCTGCTCCACGATCGCCCCGTTCTCCATCACCAGGATCGCGTCCGCGTCCCGGATCGTCGACAGCCGGTGCGCGATGACGAAGGACGTCCGCCCGTGGGCGAGTTTCGCCATGGCCTTCTGGATGAGCACCTCCGTGCGGGTGTCGACGGAACTCGTCGCCTCGTCGAGCACCAGGATCACCGGGTCGGACAGAAACGCCCGCGCGATGGTGATCAGCTGCTTCTCACCCGCGCTGACCCCCGACCCCTCGTCGTCGATCACCGTGTCGTAGCCGTCCGGCAGCGTACGGATGAACCGGTCCGCGTGCGCGGCCCGGGCCGCCTCCTCGATCTCCCCGAGGGTCACCTCCCGGGACGCCCCGTACGCGATGTTCTCCGCGATCGTGCCGCCGAACAGCCAGGTGTCCTGGAGCACCATGCCGACCCCGGCGCGCAGTTCGTCCCGGGACATCCGCGCGATGTCGACCCCGTCGAGGGTGATGCGCCCGCCGGTGACGTCGTAGAACCGCATCAAGAGGTTCACCAGCGTCGTCTTGCCGGCCCCCGTCGGACCGACGATGGCCACCGTCTGCCCGGGCTCGACCTTCAGCGACAGGTCCTCGATCAGCGGTTTCTCCGGGTCGTAGCGGAACGACACACGCTCCAGCGCCACCTGCCCGCGCAGCTCCTCGGGCCGCACGCCCGGCACCGGATCGGCGCTCTGCTCCTCCGCGTCCAGCAGTTCGAAGACCCGCTCCGCCGAGGCGACACCCGACTGCACCAGGTTCGCCATGGACGCGACCTGCGTCAGCGGCATGGAGAACTGCCGCGAGTACTGGATGAAGGCCTGCACATCACCGATGGACAGCGAGCCCGAGGCCACCCGCAGCCCACCGACGACCGCCACCAGCACGTAGTTGAGGTTCGACACGAAGAACATCAGCGGCTGCATGACCCCGCTGTTGAACTGCGCCCGGAACCCGGCCTCGTACAACGCCGCATTGTGCTCGGCGAACTGCTGCGCCGACTCCTCCTGCCGCCCGAACACCTTCACGAGCGCGTGCCCGGTGTACATCTCCTCGATGTGCGCGTTCAGCTTGCCCGTCGAGCGCCACTGCTGCACGAAGTGCGGCTGCGACCGCTTGCCCACGCGCGTGGCGACGACGAACGACAGCGGCACGGTCACCAGCGCGACCAGCGCCAGGATCCAGGAGACGTAGAACATCATCGCGAGGACGCCGACGATGGTCAGCACCGAGTTGATGAGCTGCCCCATCGACTGCTGGAGCGTCTGCCCGATGTTGTCGATGTCGTTCGTCGCCCGGGACAGCACCTCACCGCGCTGGCGCTTGTCGAAGTACGACAGCGGCAGCCGCGACAGCTTCGTCTGCACGTCCTCGCGCATCCGGAACATGGTGCGGTTCACGGCCCGGTTGACCAGCCGCGTCGCCACCGCCATCAGCAGGCCGGCCACCAGGAACACGCCCAGCGCGAGCAGCAGCACCTGACCGACGGAGGTGAAGTCGATGCCCTCGCCGGGCGTGAAGTCGGTGCTGCGCAGCATGTCGGCGACATCACCGTCCCCGCGCTGCCGCATCTGGTCCAGGACCTGCTCCTTGCTCGCCCCCTCGGGCATGCCCCGCCCGACGATGCCCGCGAACACCAGGTCGGTCGCCTTGCCGAGGATCTTCGGCCCGACCACGTTGAGGCCGACGCTGACCACCACGCACAGCAGCAGCACGCAGAGGGTGACCCGCTCCGGCCGGAACCGCGCGAGGAGCCGTTTGCCCGACCCCTTGAAGTCCAGCGAGCGCTGGTCGGGGCCGCCCCCGGCCATCATCCGCCCCATGGGCCCCGCCATCAGGCAGCCTCCGCTTCCGTGAGCTGGGAGAGCACGATCTCCCGGTAGGTCTGGTTGTCCGCCATCAGTTCGTGGTGCCGTCCGGCGCCGACGACCCGGCCCTCGTCGAGGACGACGATCCGGTCGGCGTCCCGGATGGTCGCCACCCGCTGGGCGACGATCACCACGGTCGCCTCCGCGGTCTCCTGCGCGAGGGCGGCCCGCAGGGCGGCGTCCGTGGCGTAGTCGAGCGCGGAGAAGGAGTCGTCGAAGAGGTAGATCTCCGGGCGCTGCACGAGCGTCCGGGCGATCGCGAGCCGCTGCCGCTGTCCGCCCGAGACGTTCGTCCCGCCCTGCGCGATCGGCGCGTCGAGCCCGCCCTCCAGCCGCTCCACGAACTCCTTGGCCTGCGCCACCTCCAGCGCCTGCCACAGCTCCTCGTCGGTGGCGTCCGGGTTGCCGTAGCGCAGGTTGGTCGCCACCGTGCCCGCGAACAGATACGGCCTCTGCGGCACCATCCCGACGGTCTTCGCGAGCAGCTCCGGGTCGAGCTCCGCCACCTCGACACCGTCCACGAGCACCTGCCCCTCGGTCGCGTCGAACAGCCGCGGGACCAGCCCGAGCAGGGTCGACTTGCCGCTGCCGGTCGAGCCGATGACGGCCGTCGTCTCACCCGGCCGGGCGACCAGGTCGACGGCCTTCAGCACCGGCTCCTCGGCGCCCGGATACCGAAAGCCCGCCCCGCGCAGCTCCAGATGCCCGTGCCGGCGCAGCTCCCGCACGGGCGCCGACGGCGGCACCACGCTGGAGGAGGTGTCCAGCACCTCCCGGATGCGCTCCGCACACACCTCCGCGCGCGGCACCATCATGAACATGAAGGTGGCCATCATCACGGACATGACGATCTGCATCAGATAGGCGAGGAACGCGGTCAGGTCACCGATCTGCATCCCCCCGCTGTCGATCCGGTGCGCGCCGAACCACACCACGGCGATCGACGACACGTTCACCACCGTCATCACGATCGGGAACATCAGCGCGAGCAGGTTGCCGGTGCCCAGCGCGAAGTCCGTGAGATCGGTGTTGGCCTTCCGGAAGCGCTGCTGCTCGTACTCGTCCCGGACGAAGGCCCGGATGACGCGGTTGCCGGTGATTTGCTCGCGCAGCACCCGGTTCACCGTGTCCAGCCGTACCTGCATGGCCCGGAACAGCGGCCGCAGCCGCCGCACGATCAGCGTCACGCAGATGCCCAGCACCGGCACGACCGCCACCAGCACCCCGGACAGCGGCACGTCCAGACCGAGCGCCAGCACGATGCCGCCCACGCACATGATCGGCGCCGACACCATCAGCGTGAACGTCATCAGCGCCAGCATCTGCACCTGCTGGACGTCGTTCGTCGTACGGGTGATCAGCGAGGGCGCCCCGAAGTGACCGACCTCACGCGCGGAGAACGACTGCACCCGGTCGAAGACGGCGGCCCGCACGTCCCGCCCGAGCGCCGACGCCGTACGGGCGCCGTAGTACACGGCACCGATGTTGCACACGACCTGGACCAGCGAGATGCCGATCATCAGGGCGCCGTAGCCGAGGATGTAGCCGGTGTCGCCGTTCACGACACCCTGGTCGATGATGTGCGCGTTCAGCGTGGGCAGGTAGAGCGTGGCGCAGGTCTGCAGGAACTGCAGCAGCACCAGCAGAGTGATGGGTTTCCTGTAGGGCCTGAGATAGGTCCGCAGAAGTCGGGTGAGCACGCTGCTTCTCTCGGAGTGGGTGGCGGGGGCGGTTGGTTGCCCCTGGCCCCTATCGTCGAACACTCCACCGGCGTTACCTCAACCGAATTAACCCAACAGGCGGTCAAAACGCTCCGGGGTGCGTCTGCTCCCGTACCGACACGAACTGCTGCCGGACCGCCTGCCCCACGGCCAGTTCCTCCCCGGGCTCCAGGACCTGCGCGACCGCGCCCTGCCAGGCCGGCGGGGTCCGTGCGTCGAGCGTGCCCTGGGACGCCCCGAGCGCCCAGGCCGCCTGCCGGGCGGCGCCGATCGCCGCGTAGTCCGCCGGCTGCGGCACCACGACCTGCGTCCCGAACAGCGAGGGCGCGGCCGCCTGCACGGCGGGCAGTTCGGCGGCCGGACCGAGCAGGAACACCCGCCGCACCTCCACACCCCTGGCACGCAGCACGTCCAGCGCGTCCGCGAGCCCGCACAGCATGCCCTCGAACGCCGCCCGCGCCAGGTGCTCCGCCTTCATCGACTCGCGCCTGAGCCCCGCCAGGGTGCCCGCCGTGTGCGGCAGGTTCGGCGTCCGCTCACCCTCCAGATAGGGCAGCAGCACCAGCCCGTGCGCCCCCGGCGTCGACTTCATCGCCAGGTCGGACAGGCTCTCCAGATCGGGCAGCCCCAGCAGCTCGGCGGTCCCGCGCAGCGCCCGTACGGCGTTCAGCGTGGTGACGACCGGCAGGTGCATGCCGGTCGCGTCGGCCAGCGCGGTGATCATCCCGGAGCCGTCGACCAGCGCCTCGGGATGCACGGCCATCACGGACCCGGACGCGCCCAGCGACACCACCGCGTCGCCCAGCCCGATGCCGAGCCCGAACGCCGCCGCCATGGTCTCGCCGGTCCCCACGGAGATCAGCAGCCCCTCCGGCGTCGTACCGGCCGCGTCCGCCGGGCCGATCACCTCCGGCAGCATCACCTGGTGCCCGAGCGCCAGCTCGACCAGGTCGGGCCGGTAGGCGCCGGTCGCCGCGGACCAGTACCCGGTGCCGGACGCCCCGCCCCGGTCGGTGGTCCTGCGCACCGGCCGGCCCAGCAGCTGCCACACCAGCCAGTCGTGCGCCTGGAGGAGGATCGCGGTGCGCTGTGCGTTCTCGGGCTCGGTCCGCGCCAGCCAGCGCAGCTTCGTCACCGGCTGCGCGGCCTGCGGCACACACCCCACGGCCTGCGCCCACGCCTCGCGCCCCCCGAGCGCGTCGATCAGGTCGGCCGCCGCGACCTGCGTCCGCTTGTCACTGCCGACCATGGCCGGCCGCACGGTGTTGCCCTGTGCGTCCAGCGGCACGACGGCGTTCTGCTGCGCCGAGACACCGATGGCCTGCACGCCCTCCAGCAGTCCGCCGCCCGCGGCCTCGCCCAGGGACAGCAGCCAGGCCTGCGGGTCGACGTCGGACGGTCGGCCACCGCTGTCGGGGTTCTCCACCGGATGCGGTGCATATCCCTGCCTGAGCACGGCCCCGGAGTCCGTGTCACAGACGACGATACGAGTGAAATCGGGTGAACTGTCCAACCCGGCGACTATCCCCATGGCCAAAATTCTGCCGTACCGCCGCCCTGGCTTGGGCCGTGGGCGCCGTGGATCTTGGTGCCGGGTTTCGGGTACGGGCTCGTTGTGGCTGGTCGCGCAGTTCCCCGCGCCTCTTTCAGAGGCACGGTCCTAGTCGGCGTCAGAAGATCAGGTATTGCTTGTGCCCCAGTCGTCCTCGCCGCCGTTGTGGGTGGCGCGCTCCTTGAGGTGGCGGACTCGGTCGGCCACCGAGTCGGGGACGCGGTCGCCGACCTTGTCGCTCACCACGTGGTACGCCTTGCCCGCGAACTCCCGGCCCTGGTGGGCCGCCGACTCCGCGGTGTTGCGGACGGCGGGGTTCTGCGCGAACTGGCGGGCCGACTTCTTCAGCTGTTCGTAGCGCTCGCGGCCGGCCCTCGTGCCCAGCACGTAACCCAGGACGACTCCGGCGACGAACGTGAGCCGGTAACGCATGGCGGCCACCCTTCCTTTGCGTAGGTCTCCGGTGCGGTGTCGGCGCCGCGGAGTGCCGATTGGCGGAGCACCCCCCTGCTTGCGCTAATGTATGTGTCGCAGCGAGCGCGCGCCCCCTGGCGAATACCCAGGTAGGTACGTTCGATGCACACGAGACCTTCCTCGGTAGCTCAATTGGCAGAGCAGCCGGCTGTTAACCGGCAGGTTACTGGTTCGAGTCCAGTCCGGGGAGCTCGGTCCTCCGTAGCTCAATTGGCAGAGCAGCCGGCTGTTAACCGGCAGGTTACTGGTTCGAGTCCAGTCGGGGGAGCACGCTGAACGAGGGCCCCTCAGGGGTCCTTTTTCATGTCCGTTCCGATCTTCCGGGAACCGCGCGGCGCCGGTCGCAGTCCTCATGGTCACGAAGGCCGTGCGCAGCCGCCCAGCCGAAGCAGGAGATCGTATGAGCGGCTATGCTGCGGCAGACGGCGCGCACACGTGTACGCGACACGCCGCTATGGGGCGGTAGCTCAGCCGGTTAGAGCAGCGGACTCATAATCCGTCGGCCGTGGGTTCGAGTCCCACCCGCCCCACCTGCGCAGGCTTCTGACCTGCGGAAACGTTCATTTTGTCCTGTCGGATCGTCAACTTCGCCTGAACGGGCTGAATCCGCTGCTCGTGGGTTTGGAGTCCGGCGGAGGTCGGGGGAGTTTCAACCCCTCTGACCTGCGGCGGAGTAGGTGCTCGCGGTTACCGGTCGTCGTTCGGGCCACTGCTCTGAGGGGCGATGTCAAGCCCCAGGGACCCCTCTTGGGCAGAGCCCTGCGGTTCGGCCGTCAGGCCGGTGTGACGGCCGAACCTGCACTGTTTCCAGGGCAGGTACGGCCCCCGAGAACGAACCTCAGAAGATCAACGAAGCCCTCCCCCGTCATGTCACACCACACCCGTCGCCTTCTGTAGCCGACTCGCGCCCCTGGGTGAGGCCAGGAAGATCACCGTCCGATGCAGCAGCATGATCAGCGGGCATGCTCGGGCCCGCGAGCTGCGCCGGCTTACCTGGGCAAGTCGGCGTGTCGAGTCAGGGGCCCGCTGACGGCAGGGTCTCAGGTCGCCCTCGCCTGCTTGGTGACGGGCCAGGAGAAGCGGACGAGCAGGCAGGTGTCGCCTGATGACCATCAGGTGACCGCTGTCCGCCCGGCGATGTACCGGAGTCCAGGGAATGCTTGGGGAGCGCCACCGCGAGCGATCAGCTGCCGACACGCCGCGCAAAACACCCGAAACACTCCGGAAGGAATCTCACGCCATGACTACGACCGCGCCCAAGGCTCCGACTGCACCAGGGGTGCGGTCCTGGTGGGGGATCCCGTTTGCCACCGCTGAGCGATACCGCCGCCCCGTAGTCGCGGACTTCGATCCGGACCGCCCCTATGACCGCAAGGGCGTCGTCTCTGTCCAGCCCGACAGCGGCGACTGGCTCGAAGCGGACAGCGGGATGGGCGAGGACTGCCTGAACCTGAACGTGTGGGCCCCCGAGCAGCCGGCCGGGAAGACGCTGCCCGTGGCCGTGTACATCCATGGCGGCGGATTCGAGTACGGCGCGAACACGCAGATCACCTCGAACGCCGCCGGTCTCGCCGTCACGGGACGCGTGGTGAGCGTGTCGGTCAACTACCGGCTCGGCGCCCTGGGCGCGCTCTCGCTCTCGCAGTACGGCGGGCGGCTCGCCGAGGCCAGCAATCTTTTCCTGCAGGACGTCATCGCCGCGCTGACCTGGGTCAAGCGGAACATCGCCCACTTCGGCGGCGACCCCGACCAGGTCACGGTCTACGGACACAGCGCCGGCGCCTACTCCACCTTCGGTCTGCTCGGCGCCTCCTCCGCCGACGGCCTGTACCGGCGGCTGGCCGGGTTCTCCGGCGGGCCCGCTCGTAGCGTCCCGGCCTGGTGGGCCGAGGAGCTCGCGCACCTGTTCGTCACCGAACTCGGCGTGGCGGACAACCCGGAGAAGCTGCTCGACCTCGACGCGGTCTCCCTGAGGGACGCCCTGCGCAAGGTCGCCCCGACGGACCTCGGAGTCCGCGGCGGGGTGGACAACAAGGCCACCGGCGTGGTCCTGGACATCGGGCAGCCGGGCGCGGTGGTGCACGCCCACCCCATGGACGTCCTCGCCTCGGGCGCGCACCGCGACGTCGACATCCTGCTGAGCATGGCCAGCGACGACATGGGCTGGTGGGTGGCGAACGACCTCGACCGGTTCGACCCGGGCACCGTCGACCGCGTCGTCGACGAGGTCGCGGGGTGGCGCATCTCCCGCTCCCGCGCGAAGAAGATCGTCGACGCCTACGACCAGGGCGGCCGTACCCCGGCCGAGGTCCGCGCCGCGGTCATGGCGGACTACCTCTTCGCGCTCCCGGCCGCCCGCGGAGCCCTGGCGCACGCCGCCGCGGGCGGCAACGCTCATCTCCTTCTGATCGGGCCCGCCGAGGGTGCGCCCGCCGTGCACGGCACCGAGATGTACGCCCTGGTCGGCCAGGAACAGCCGCGTCGCAGCGCCGAGCAGGCCGAGCGTGACACGCGGATCCGCGACATCGTGCTCGACTTCGCCACCGGCGAGCAGTCCCGTCTGTGGCCCGCTGTCACGGACAAACCCACCTCGGGAAGCGTCGGCAACCCGCCCTTCGAAGCCACGGCCCACTACCAGCAGTCCCTCGGCCTGTGGGAGGGCATCGACCGTCCTTGACGGCTGGCGGGACGCCATCCGGAATAGCGCACCAGGGGGGCGAATCAGAGTGAGGAACTCGGTATGAGCCAATCGACAGCAGTCGGCGACGCCGTACCGGCGACGATGCGGGCCGTCGTCGTCACCCGGCCCGGCGGCCTGGACGCACTTCAGATCAAGGATGTGCCGGTGCCGGTACGCAAGCCCGGCTGGGTGCGGATCAGGGTGAAGGCGTTCGGCGTCAACGAGTCCGAGGTCACCACCCGCAAGGGAGAGTCGGACGCGGAGGTCACCTACCCGCGGGTTCCCGGCATCGAAGGCGTCGGCGTGGTCGATGAGGCCGACGAGGACAGCGAGCTGCGCCCGGGCCGGCAGGTGGCCACCATGATGGGCAACATGGGCCGCTCGTACGACGGCGCGTACGCCCAGTACGTGACCGTCCCCGCGGCACAGGTCATCCCGTTCGAGAGCACCCTGCCCTGGGACGTCGTCGGCGCCCTGCCCGAGATGTTCCAGACCGCCTACGGATCCCTGACCCGCGGCCTGGACCTCAAGGCCGGGCAGACGCTGCTGATCCGCGGCGGCACCTCCACGGTCGGGCTGAGCGCGGCGGCGATGGCCAAGGACATCGGCGCCACCGTCATCTCCACCACGCGTCACGCCGGGCGTGCCGATGAACTGCGGGTCATGGGTGTCGACCATCCGATCGTGGACGACGGACACATCGCCGAGAAGGTCCGGGACCTCGCACCGCAGGGCGTGGACGCCGCGCTGGAACTGGTGGGTTGCACAGCCCTGCCGGACACCTTCGGATGCGTGCGCGTGCACGGCACCGTCTGCTTCACCGGCGCCTTGGGCGGCGCGTGGATGATCCCCGACTTCATCCCGTTCATGATCCCCAGCGGGGTGCGGCTGACCAGTTACGCGGGCGAGGCCGCCGACCTCCCAGCCGACGTCTTCGCCCATCAACTCCAGGCCATTGCGGAGGGACGGCTCAAGGTCCCGGTCGCGAAGGTCTACCAGGGCCTGGAACAGGTCCGTGACGCCCAGGCCGACGTCGAGTCCGGCACCACGCCGGGCAAGCACGTCGTCGTCCTGGACGACTGAGAACCGATCACGGGACGCGACGAGGTCATCGCACACCTCGACTCGACCTGCTCGCACCCGCACATCGTGCGCAGTGAGTTCTTCAGCCCGGAGGAGAACGCCTCCGCCCCCCGTCGTTCCCGAAGGAGAGAACAGATGACAGACCAGACAGCAGTAGACTGTTTCGGTGCCACGACCTCCGGCCCCCGCTGGACCCGGAGCTCGCGCCCGTCGAGGAGGCGCGGGGCGCTGTTTTTCCGGCCTTGACGGATGAGACCCTCCGCGAGATCCGACGGCAGATCGCCGTGGGTTCCCCCGGGGTGGATTCGGAGGCTCTGACGGTGGGCGGCAGAGTGCGGGTGGAGGAGCGCCAGGTACCCGGGCCGGAAGGCGAGCCGGACATCACTGTGCTGATCCTCAGCCCCGTCGAGGACCGAGGTCCCAAGGGAGGCATCCTCAGCCTCCACGGGGGCGGGATGATCATGGGGGGCGCCGGGACCACGTGAGTCATCTCCTTCCCCATGTGATCGAGGGGAGTGCGGTCGTCGTGTCGGTCGAGTACCGACTGGTGCCGGATCACCCCGATCCCGCGCCGGTCGAGGACTGTTACGCGGGCCTGGTGTGGATGGCGAAGAACGCGGCCGAGCTCGGTATCGACCCCGAGCGCCTCATGATCGCCGGAGTCAGTGGTGGCGGCGGCCTCGCGGCGGGGACCGCGCTGCTCGCCCGGGACCGCGCCTTTCCTCGCTCAGCCACCAGATTCTGATCTGCCCCATGCTCGACGACCGCTTCGAGACGCACAGCAGTCGCATGGTGGACCGCGAAGGCGTATGGGACCGCCACAGCAACCTGTACGCGTGGATCTCCGTACTGGGCGAGCGGCGCGGCGGCCCGGACGTGTCGCAGTACGCCGCGCCGGCCCGCGCCGAGGACCCCAGCCGGCTGCCGCGCACCTACATCGACGCCGGCTCGGCCGAGGGGTTCCGCGACGAGATCCTGAGCTACGCCGGCCGCCTGTCCGAGGCGGGAGTGAGCGTCGATCTGCACATGTGGGGCGGGAGCTTCCACGGGTTCGACATAACGGTGGATCATGCGGCTGCGTCGCGCGCTTCCAGCGCGACGCGTGAGGAGTTCATCCGGCGGGCCCTTGACAGGGAGCGGTGCGACAACGCGCAGACTGCGAAGACAGCCATTGCCTCCTGACGGGCAAGCCCGGCGTTCGCCGCGTTTCCGTCAAGCGTCGGTCCTCGCTTCGTGGGCCGCGTAGGCGGCCGGGGTGAGGCCGGTGCGGTCGCGGAAGAAGCGGCCGAAGTTCGCGGGGTCGGTGAAGCCGAGGTGGACGGCCACGGTCCGGGCGTCCCACCGGGCGGCTCCCAGCAGGCGCCGGGCTTCGAGGAGGCGCCGCTCGTCGATGAGGTCGCGTACTCCCTTGCCGGTGGCGTCCCTGGCGGTGCGGCTGAGGGTGCGGACCGAGCAGCCGAGCAGTTCGGCGTAGTCCGCGGCCTGGTGCAGTTCGCGGAAGTGCAGCTCCAGGGCGTCCAGGAAGCGCCCGTACCTGTCGGCGCGGCCGGCGCCGGCCGTGGTCGTGGCTGTGCCGATGGGGGCGATGCCGGGGGAGTTGGCCAGGCGCAGCAGCAGTGATTCGAGCAGGCTGCGCCGCAGGGCGTGGTGTATGTCGAGGGGGCGGCGCCCCAGTGCGCGGTGTTCGTCCAGGAGTTGGAGTGCCGTCTGCTGGAGCCAGGCCGTGTCGTCGGGGTGCGGGCTGAGCACGGCAGGGGCCTCGTGCGCGGTGAGCGGGGCCAGGAGACGGGCGAGGTCGGGCCGCAGTACGTCCGGTTCGAACAGGATGAACGGGCCGCGGGCCGCGCCGGGCGGATGCCAGCACTGCGCGTGCCCGGGACGCACCCACAGCCACTGGCCGGGGGCGACGGTCCGCGTGACGTGGTCGACGTCGTGCCGCAGCTCACCTTCAGTGACGGCGATGAGGTAGTGGAAGGTGGCGCGGCCCGGCCGGGGTGGGTTCCACGGCCAGTCGTCGTGGTGGGTGAAGAAGTCCTCGACGGTGCTCACTTCAAGGCCGTAGGGAGTACCGACCGGGGGCTGGAAACCGTACAGCGGTACCGCAGCCGGACCGGCTGCGCTTCCGCTCGTGTCAGGGTGTCGCCTGTCGACCATCACGTGTCCGCAGCCTACTGCCTTTGTGGTTGGCTGCGGCGGAAGGATGGGACGTGCCGCCGCGCCCGCGCGGCGCGCCCTCCACGTCTTTCGATGCCACAGGCCGTCACCACTTGAGGAAGGGAACGCCCATGAACGGACCGGCCCTGCACAAGACCGCCGCCGACTGCGCGGAGGAGCTCCCCGGAGCTCAGCTGGAACACCCTTTCGGTCCTGATTGGGAGGTCTTCAAGGTGCGCGGCAAGGTGTTCATGCTGATGACCGAAGTCCCGGGGCGACCCGTGGTGATCCTCAAGGCGGATCCCGGTGAGGCTCAGGCCCTGCGGGAGCAGTACCGCCACATCACCCCCGGCTATCACATGAACAAGAAGCACTGGATCACGCTGGAGAGCGGAGAAGGCGTCGACAAGGGGCTCATCAGGGAACTCGTCACCGACTCCTACCGGCTCGTCGTCGCCCATCTGCCCAGGGCCGAGCAGCCCGTCGACCCGAACACCTACGGCACCGGCGCGCGGGCGGCCCGGTGAGCGCGGCCGGTGACCGGCTCCAGCACACCGCCCGCCAGGCGGCCCTGGCCCTCCCCGACGTCAGCCACGGCTACCCCTTCACCCCGGGACTCGACGTGTACAAGGTCGCGGGCAAAGTGTTCCTGATCGTCA
The DNA here is from genome assembly GCF_042958445.1 of Streptomyces sp. NPDC007991. Taxonomy (NCBI): domain Bacteria; kingdom Bacillati; phylum Actinomycetota; class Actinomycetes; order Kitasatosporales; family Streptomycetaceae; genus Streptomyces; species Streptomyces sp. NPDC007991. The sequence continues at coordinate 410,800 of NZ_JBIBJD010000002.1, read as the reverse complement.
CCGACGACCCGGACGAACAGATCATCACGGTCAAGTGCGAACCCGAACACGCCCGCGCGCAAGAACGCGGCCACACCTCGATCACACCGGGCCGCTACCTCGACAAACGCCACTGGATCTCACTGGGGCCGGGACCCGGCATCACCGAGCGGCTGATCATCGACGTGGTCGAGGATTCCTACGACCTGGCCGTCGAGCGGCTGCCGCGGCGAGACCGCCCTGGTGCCCGATGAACGCCGCGAACTTCCCCACGAACGGCTGCGCGGCGCCGTCCCGAGGAGTTCCGGCTCGCTCACCCGGACGCCAAGAAGGCGCACTGGACCACATCGGGCTTTGGAGGCGCCTTGGCCCGTCGCCGGTCGGGTATGGCGCCGTCTGACGGCACGGGAAATCGGGCGGGTGCTGCCTGCGCTTGACCATGGTTTTGCCGGTGCGCTCCCCCTGGGGCCGGGGAGCAGGAGGAGAACCGGCAACCCCCACACCTCTGCGGGCTCAGGCACCTTCGTGATGTCGTTCCAGTGCGGGGGCCCCGGTACGTCCACGGCCTCTCGGGTCTGCGTGCGCTGTGGACGAGCGCGGTTCCGCCGGGGCCTTCCAGTCGTACAACCGCACGGCCGCCGATCACCAGGGTGACGGGGAGCGGCGACGCGACCTTCCGCGTGACGAGCTGACCAGACCGGGGTGCCCGCGCCTCCAGGAGAGCGCCGGCACCCCCCTTCTGCTTGCCAAGACGGTGGCGGTCAGCAGTGTCGGCTGACGGCGGTCAGGTGGTCGGTACCAGCCGCCATTGCTGGCAGCTGTTGTTCAGCCAGGTCCATTGGCGGACGTCGGTCCCGTTGGTGGTACCGCAGTTGGCGACGTCGGCGACCTTGCCGCTGTTCTCGTTCACGATCCGCACGTAGTCACCGGTGGCCGTGTACACCAGGCGGAACTTCTGGCAGTTGTTGTTCAGCCAGGACCACTGCCGGATGTCCGTGCCGTCGGCCGTGCCGCAGTTGGCGGTGTCCATGACCTTGCCGGTCGCGACGTTGACCAGTCGGTTGGTGTCGCTGCCCAGGTCCTCGATCCGCCACTTCTGGTTGGCGCCGCCGTTGCAGGTCCACTGGAGGATGTTGGTGCCGTCGGCGGTGTTGCCGCCCGCGACGTCCAGGCACTTGCCGCTGTTGCGGTTCACCAGCGTGTACGCGGTCGGGGTGGCCGCCGTCTCCCCGGAGGGACCCGCCAGCGTCGTACCGAGCGCCACCGGGGTGCCGAAGTTGGGCGTACCGTCCGCGTTCCAGGTGAACTTCTGGGCCCGGGTGGTGCGTTCGTTGCCGCAGCGGTCGGTTGTGGAGTCGTTGGCGTGGTAGACGATCCAGTTCTCGGTGCCGTCGGGCGAGGTGAAGAAGCCGTTGTGGCCGGGGCCGTAGACGCCGGCCGCGTCATTGCGGCTGAAGACCGGTGACGGCTTCTTCGTCCACGCGGCGGGGTTCAGCGGGTCGGCACCGGTCAGTTCCAGCTGGCCGAGCTGGTAGTTGGGGGTGTCGCAGGCGCTCGCGGAGTAGATGAGGAAGGTGCGTCCGTCACGCTGCAGAGCTTCCGGGCCTTCGTTGATGGCTGCCCCCTGGGTCTCCCAGCTGAGGGTCGGCGTGGAGATGACCGTCCAATTGCCGCTGACGGTGTACGGGTTGGTCATCGGGGCGATGACCAGGCTGGGCGGCGTGCTGCTGTTCGTTCTTCCGCTGCCGACCAGGTAACTCCGACCGTTCACCTGCAGGACGCTCGCGTCGATCAGCCAGTTGGTCGGGTAGAGGTTGGGGCCGTTGATCATGGACTTGTACGTGTAGGGGCCCATCGGGTCCGTGCCGACGCTCTCCAGGACGTGCGTGCGCTGGGTGCCGTTCGCCCCGCAGCACGGGGTGCCGCTCTGCCCCGCGCTGTAGTACAGGTACCAGTGGCCGTCGGAGAAGTGGATCTCCGGGGCCCATATGTTGGAGTTGCGGGTGGGGGTGGTGTCCGACCAGATCTGCACGTTGGGAGCGGTGGCGAGGCCGGCGAGGGTGGGCGACTTGCGCATGCCCAGGACGCCGGTGAACGTCGTCGTGACGAGGTAGTAGTTGCCGTCGTAGTACTCCAGCCAGGGATCGGCGCCCTTCACCGACTTGAGCGGGTTCGTATAGGGGCGGCCGTCGACCGCGGACGCGGGCCCCTGTGTACAGACCAGCGCAGTGAGCAGGGCCACGGCGCCCGCCAACCACAACCTGAGATGGCGAAGGATCACGGAACTTCCCTTCCGATGCGGAGGGCATGGGGAGGCGGAGGAAGGGGATGCCGGCGCTCTCCCATGGAGGCGCCGGCATCCCGGTTTCAGGTCAGTTCGTCACGCGGAAGGTGGCGTCGCCGCGCGCTGTCGCGGTGGTGATCGGGTCGAGCTTCAGGTAGTAGGCGTAGTGGCGGATGTACCGGTCCGGGTGGTTGTACGACTGGAACGACGACCAGGACGAGTCGGCGAGCCCCGCGACCTTGAAGAAACTGGCGTCCGCGGCGAACTGGGCGGTGCCGTCGTTGTGGACCAGCTGGAAGTCGTAGTTGGTGTGCCGCAGGAAGTACCCGGGGTAGTTCACCGACTCGAAGGAGACGGTGCCGGTGCCCGCCAGACCGGGCCGCAGCCGGAACCGGGAGTCGTCAAGAGGGCTGACGTTCGGGTCGATGCGCACGTCGTAGTTGGCGTGCCGCACATACCGGTCCTGGTAGTTGAACGACTGGAGCCGGTTGATCGCCGTGTTGGGCCAGCGGGCGAGCACGCGGCTCTCCTCGGCGGCCGTCAGGTTCATGATCCAGCCGTGGCGCTTCTTCGTGCCGCCCATGTTGTAGGTTCCCGACGCCTGCCTCTGGTAGGTCGCGGGGTTGGACGGGTCGGTCGTCACGACCGGCATGTAGCCGCCGTTGGTGGCGTACTGGTCGAGGTAGAGCGCCCACTTGTTGGTGCCGTTGAACTTCATCCACATCGGGCCCTCGACCTGGGAGCCGGTCAGTCCGATACCGGAGAGGTCACCGAGTCTCGTCCAGGTCCCCAGGATGGAGTTGCTGCCTTCGAGCGTGATCTGCCCGTCGCCGGAGGCCCGCACGTAGCGGTAGTTACCCACTCCGGAGGGCATCTCGATGATCTGGGTGTCGATGATTTCCTGGCTGCCGGGGCGGTCGATGTAGATCTGCGGGGTGGTGATGGTGCGGAAGTCGCTGGTGCGGGCGTAGAAGATGCGGTGCTTCGTTGCGCCGTTGAGGGGCACGTTCGTCGCCCAGTAGAGGACGTAGTCGTTGGTCTCGGGGTCCCAGATGGCCTCCGGCGCCCAGGCGTTGCGGCCGTCGGGGATCGCGCCGGCGACGTTGAGCAGCCACGGCTTCGACCAGGTGACCAGGTCGGTGGACTCCCACACCACCAGGTTGCGGCTGCCGTTGTTGATGGCGGTGTCCCAGTTCTGTCCGCAGCTGATGCACAGGTCGGTGGCAATGATCCAGTACTTGCTGCCGTCGGGGGATCTCACGAATGCGGGGTCGCGCACTCCCTGCGTGCCGACCGTGGAGCGCAGGACCATGCCGCCGCCGTTGAGGTCGTTCCAGTGCAGGCCGTCCGTGCTGTGCGAGAGGTACATCTGCTGGTTGGTCGACCCCTCCCCGGTGAAGTGCACCATCAGGTAGCCCGGGTCGGCGGCGGCTGCCTGCTGAGGTGTGGTCAGGGACTGGGAGGTGAAGAAGAGGCCGACGGCGACCAATATCGCCGCGAGCCGTTTGAGAAACCTTGCCATGTGGGTTTCCTGTCTTTCTTCGGGTGCCGGGACGGGGTGAAAGACATCCTTGTTTCGCGCCGCGGAGCGGGAGCGGAGGCGAGCCAAAGGGTCCGGCGAACACACGCTCTGTTCGAAATGTCGAACATTGTTCGTGAAATCGGCCAAAAGTTAGAGGGGGGTAAGAGCGGGTGTCAAGAGGGAGAAGCCAAGAGAAGCAACGTTGCCTCCGTCTGTCCTCGGTCTGGGGTCGTCCGCAGGAGTCGTACGCACTGGAGACGCACCGGCGCGTCGCGCATAACGGAAAACACCGAACGGACGAGGCGTGGGGCTGCACCTGGGAAACGACCCACGCAAATCCTCCGGATTCGCTCCTGACACACTGTCGCCCTCGACACATCGGCAAGGCGACGGGACAGGTGAGGCGGGGTGCGCTCGCAGGATACGCAGGAACGGCCGGACATCGCCGTCGTCATGGCGGCGCGGGCCGGGGACCGGCAGGCCTCGGAACAGCTGATACGGGACTGTCTGCCGTTGGTCTACAACATCGTCGGGCGGGCGCTGGACGGGCACAGCGACGTCGACGACGTGGTCCAGGAAACGATGATGCGGGTCCTGGACGGGTTGCCCCAGCTGGAGCAACCGGATCGGTTCCGGTCCTGGCTCGTCGCCATCACCGTGCGACAGATCCGCGACCGGTGGCGCAGAGGGCGCACCTGGCTCACCGCGGAGCCCCTTGAGGAGACCGCCCAGGACACAGTCGCGCAGGCCGACTTCTCCGACCTGGCGATTCTTCGGCTTGCGCTGTCGGGCCAGCGGCGTGAGGCGGTGGAGGCGACCCGCTGGCTGGAGGACGAGGAACGCGAGGTACTCGCGCTGTGGTGGATGGAGAGCGCCGGTGAACTGACCCGCGGCGAGCTCGCGGCCGCCTGCGGCCTCACACCGCAGCATGCCGCGGTCCGGGTCCAGCGGGTCAAGGAACGGCTGGAGACGGCGCGCACCGTCGTACGAGCCGTGACGGCCACGCCGCGCTGCCCGGACCTGGCCGCCGTGCTCGCCTCGTGGGACGGGCGGCCGTCCGGGCTGTGGCGCAAGCGGCTGGCACGCCATGTCCGCGACTGTCCGCAGTGCCTGTTGAGCTCGTCCGACCTGATACCGGCGGAGGGGCTGCTGGCCGGCCTCGCGCTGGTGCCGGTGCCCGTCGGCCTGGCCGGACTGGTACTGGCCAGGGCGCTGGGGGCGGGCTCGGCCGGGGCGACCGGCGGCGCCGGCACGCGTACGGCGAGCGGTGCAGGCCGTACGGCGCGGACGATCGGCAGGCTGGCCGCCAAGCCCGTGGCGACGGCAGCCGCAGGTGCCGTCACGCTCGCGGCTGCCGCAGTTGCCTGGTACACCGCCACGGGATCGCACGAGCCGGCCCCGCGGCCTGCCGTCGCGGCCCCGCTGTCGCCGACCGCCCCGTCCGTGCCGCCGTCCCCGAGAACGTCCGCCTCACCGACATCGACGCCGACATCGACATCGACGCCGACAGCAGCCCCGGCGACGACGGCCAAGGCGCGGGTTTCGGGGCGGCATGCCCTACGGTCGGTCGACCACCCCGGCGACTACGTGAGCCAGTCCGGCCGACTCGGCATCCTGGGCCCGGTCGGCGCCACCAGCTCCGCGGCCGCCCGGCAGGCGGCCACCTTCACCTTCGTTCCCGGCCTGGCCGACCCCCGCTGCTACTCACTCAGGGACGCCACGGGCAGGTACCTGCGGCACTACGCCTTCCGCATTCGGCTGGACCCCGACGACGGATCCGCCATCTTCCAGAAGGACGCCACCTTCTGCCCCCGTTCCGGTTCCACGGCCGGTTCGGTCTCCCTGGAGTCGTACAACTACCCCGGCCGCTACCTCCGCCACCGGGACGACCTCCAGTTGTGGCTCGACCCTTCCGAGAACACGGCCGCGTACCGGGCCAGCCGCTCCTTTGTCCTCGTGGAGCCCTGGACCTGACACGGAAGGGCCCTGCCAGAAGACCCCGTGACGTGGGGTCTGGCCGACGGCAGCTGCTACTCCTTCCGTGACTCCTCCGGCCGCTACCTGCGCCACAAGGACCTCCGGATCCGCGCCGACGCGAGCAACGGCACGACGCTCTTCAACAAGGACGCCACCTTCCGCGCCGACAGTTCCTTCAGGGCGGTCAGCCCCTGGGCCTGACCCGTGCACCTTGGCTCGGTCCTGTCGTGGCACCGTCGTCGGCCGACGTGGCCGTCGCCGGCACCGCGTGCTCCTCCGGCTCGGGCGGCACGGGCACAAGCAAAGACGCTCGGCCACAAGACGTTGCCTTCTGCGCGGCGTCACCACGACGCTGCTCCCGCTGACCGTCATGGCGGGCGTCACCACAGCGACAGTGACGCCCGCCTCGCGGCCGCCAACCCCACCCTTACCGTCGACCTGGGCAGCACCGTTCCGCGGCGGTGCCTCCGGGGCGCTGTACGGCCTGCACGAGCCGGACGTGCCGACGAACGGGCACTCGCTACGCGAGAAGAATCGATCTGACCAGCAACTAGGCGGTCGGGGTGCAGTAGGCCCCGCTGATCCGTCCTATGTCGGGAGTGGTCCGAATGGAAACGCCTCGGCCTCCTGCAATGTTGGCGCCCCTGGGAGGGACACATCGCCGCCGGGGTGTTCCACATGGACAATGACTTCGCGACGGTGGCCGGAGCCCTCAAGGAAGTCCAGCAGCGGGACGCACGAGCCTGAACTCCGGAGGCAGGATCACGTCTGTCGGCTTCTGACCTCGGTGATCGATGTCTCCGGGGCGCATCACTACGACCTGTCCCCGCCTACGCGGGGACAGCTCGTACGGTGTCATCGTCGAGGCGGCGGAGGGAATGTCGGCCGACGGGGGTCCTGGGCGCCGATGTCAAGGATCTGACCTGCGGCGATATAGAACGGTGTGGCACGGAAAGTGGTGGGATTCGGCGAGGACGATCTGAGGGCGCTGGCCGGGGCTCGGTCCTTCGAGCGGGGGCTGGGGTATCTGGACGCGGTGAGTGGTCTGGATGTGGGGGACGGCTCGGTCACCGCCGTGGTGCACGGTACGGATGTCTACGAGGTGGAGCTCACCCTCGGCGGGGGTGACGGGATCTCAGGATGGTGCGATTGCCCGTACGGGCAGGAGGGCAACTTCTGCAAGCACTGTGTGGCGGTCGGGTTGACCGTGCTGCGGCGTGCGAACACGATTCCGCAGCAGCGCGCCGCGGCGCGGGCACGGTCCTCCGGCTTGGAAGCGTGGCTTTCCGCGCTGTCACGCGATCAACTCCTGGCGCTGGTGCGGGAGCAGATCGCCGAGGACCGGGAACTGCGCCGACGCTTGGAGCTGCGGGCAGCCGCTGCTCGCACTGACCTCGGTACGGTCCGGGACCGGATCATCTCGCTGATCGATCCGCGGCCGTTCGCCCGGTACGGGTACATCGAGTACGCGGATGCCTCCGGGTATGGACGACAGGTCGCCGAGGCGGCGAGTGCCCTGCGCGCCTTGACCGCCGACGGGGAGGCCGCGCAGGCGGTCGCTCTGGCGGAGGAGGCGCTCCGGGTGCTGAGAGAGACGTACGGGGAGATCGACGACTCGGACGGCGCGGTCGGGGAGGCCGCCGCCGCAGTGGCGGAGGTCCATCTGGAGGCCTGCGGGGTCGCGCGCCCCGATCCGGAGCGGCTGGCGGAGTGGCTGGTAGAACGTCTGCTCACCGACGACAGTGATGTGACGGACCTGGATCCGCTCGACTATGCCGACGTGCTGGGGCCGAGCGGGCTGGCCCGCATGCGGCAACTGGCCGCTGAGGCACTCAGGCGCGGGTCGTCCGGCTGGGCGGAGCGGTATCTGATGGAGCGCCTGGTCAAGGCGGAGGGCGACGTCGACGCACTGGTCGCCCTGTATGAGCAGGACCTCGATCCGTCCGGTGCCACCCATCTGCTCATCGCCGAGGAACTGGAGACGGCGGGCCGCACGGAAGAGGCACTCGCCTGGGCCGAGCGGGGACTGCGGGACTGTGCCGCCGAGACGCACATCGACAGCCGTCTGGTCGACCATGTGTGCGGCCGGTACGCGACGACGGGGCGGGTGGCGGACGCGTTCGCGGTGCGCCGGGACCGGTTCCGTGTCGAGCGGTCTCTCGCCGCCTACCGGCAGTTGCGCTCCGCCGCCCGGGCGGCAGACTGCTGGGAGAGCGAACGCGCGGCGGCGCTGGCCATCTTGAGGGAGGACGCCCGTCGTGAGCGCGGCGGCCGGTACGGCGGGCCCGTGCTGATCGACGCGCTGCTCGACGACGGCGACCTGGACGCCGCCTGGCACGAGGCGGCCGACCGCGCGGACGACCGGCAGTGGGAGCGACTCGCCGACCTGTCGCGCGAGATACGTCCGGCTGAGGCGCTCGGCGTGTACCTGCGGCTGGTCGAGCGGTCGAAGGAGCCGACCGGGGACCGTGCCTACGAGCACCTGGCCGGGTTGCTCCTGGCGGCCCGTGACTGCCATCGCGCGCTCGGGACCGAGGACGCGTTCACCGGGTATCTCGCAGGCCTGCGGGCGGAACTCAAACGCCGACGCAAGCTGATGAGCATCCTCGACCGGCACGGGTTGTGAAAGGGCTCGGGCAGAGACCTCATCGGCGAGGGGAGAACGACAGGGACAGGGGCCGGCTCTTCCCGTCGGAAGGCATTTCCGCTGCCGGAGGTGGTGAAAGAGGGCCCCCGTTACTCGACCTGGGCTGATGCCGCCCGACGCCCCCTGTTCGCGGGGGGCTCTGTTGACCGCCAGGGGACACGCAGGGGAGGAAGGACCTGGAAGGATCACGAAGGCCGACGCGGAGCCAGAACTGCGCAGGGTCTCTGACCTGCAATTATGGCAAGTTCGAGGCAAGATCAGACATAGATCGGAAGATCCAAGAAGGACTCTAATCCTTCGGCAGTGGGTTCGAGTCCCACCCGCCCCACCAGTGCAGGGCTGTGACCTGCGGTCAACTGTGCGGCTGTGGAGGCTCTACTGCCTGAGGTCGATCGTGCGGACCGGCTGTCCCGTGGTGCGGGCGATGGTGTCGAAGTCGTGGTCGCAGTGGAGCAGTGTGAGCCCCGCTTCCTCGGCGGCGGCAGCCACCAGGAGGTCGACGGGGCCCGCGCTGCGGTGCTCACCCTTGGCGGTCAGCTGTTCCTGGACGACGCGGGAGCGGCGGTAGACGCCGTCCGGCATGGGGCACCAGACGTAGTGGGCGTCGAGCGCCGCCTTCAAACGCCTACGGTCTGCGGCCGAACGGGCTGAGTAGAGGACCTCGAGTTCGGTGATGTCGCAGATCGCGACGAGGCCGGCGCCGATCCTGTCATCCCAGTCGGCCGTGTTCTGGCGGAGCAGGACGCGGGCGAGCGCGGAGGTGTCGATGAGGTAATCGGCGACGGTCACTCATGCGCTCCGGTGCCGGAGGCGCCGTCGGCTGTGCTCGTGGGCCGGTACTTGCTCTTGTCCAGGAGAAGGTCCATGTCCAGCGCGCCGTCGGTCACCAGTTCGCGAGCTTCGTCGAGCGCGCGCAGACGCCGGTAACGGGCCGTGACTTCCCGCAGGGCGGTGTTGATGGTCTCGCGCTTGGTGGTGGTGCCGAGTTCCTTGGCCGCTTCTTCCAAGGCCTCGTCGTCGAGGTCGATCACGGTGCGACTCATGGGTGCCCTCCTGTGTATATCAACTGGAGTATATCAAGATACAAGATCTTTTGTATAGGGGTGACCGGCAGTGGGAGCAGCTCGCCGATCTGTCGGGCGAAACGCGCCCGGCCGAGGCTCTCGGCGTGTACCTGCGGCTGGTAGAGCGGTCGAAGGAGCCGACGGGGACCGCGCCTACGAGCACCTGGCACGTGAAAGGGCTTCGGCAGAGGCCTCATCGGTGTTCGGGTCAGGGCGTGGACGTCGGGGCGGTGCCGTGGCGGCGTTGGCGGTGGGTGTACGTGGTGATCGCCTGCCACAGGTGGCGGCGGTCGGTGTCGGGCCAGAGGTCCGGCGTGAAGTACAGCTCGGCGTAGGCGGTGTGCCAGGGCAGGAAGTTGGACGTGCGCTGCTCGTTGCCGGTGCGCCAGAGCAGGTCGACGTCGGGCATGTCCGGGTGGGGCAGGTGTCGTGCGAAGTCCTCCTCGCCGATCAGGTCGGGATCCAGCCGGCCGGCCCGGGCCCGGCGGGCGAGGGACGCGGCGGCGCGGGTGAGTTCGTCGCGGCCGCCGTAGTCGATGCACATCGTCAGGGTCAGGCCGGTGCGTGTCCGGGTCGTGCGCTCCCGCAGGTGGAGCAGGTCGGCCAGGTCGGGCGGCAGCCGGCCGGTGCGGCCGTGCCAGCGCAGCCGGACGTCGAGGTCGCGGAAGGGGTCGTCGACGACCTCGCGGCGCAGGAGGTCCAGGATCGCGTCGACCTCCCGCGGGTCGCGGTGCCAGTTCTCGGTGGAGAACGTGTAGAGCGTCAGGTGCCGCAGGCCGATGTCCAGGGCGCCGTGCACCACTTCGCGGACGGCGGCGGCGCCGGCCCGGTGTCCCTCGTGCCGGGGCAGGCCGCGCTGCTGGGCCCAGCGGCCGTTGCCGTCCATGATCACGGCCACATGGGCGGGGAGGCGGTCCGGCGGGATGTGCGGGGGCCGATGCCCGCCGGGGTGCGGTGGCGGGGGCCGGAAACTCCGGGTGCGTGTCGTCCGTCCGGCCGGGGGCGGGCTGCCGTGGCCGTCGGGCGGTGGGGGCGGCACCGTCGGCGGAGTGAGGCTCCAGGCCAGGGCGGCGCGGGCCCGGGCGGGGACGAGGATGCGGGCCCGGGTGCGCAGCGCGGGCCGGGGCGGGCGCCGCAGGAGGGCCGGGCCGGCGGAGCCGATCGCGTCGAGCTGGGCGCGCAGCAGGGCGGCCATGGTGTGCAGGACGGTGGCCGGTCCGGGGTGCATGCCGCGGCTGAGGCCGTCCTGGGTCACCCACTGGCGGGCCAGGTCGGTCAGCTGCGTGACCAGGGCGGCGACGGCGGGGCTCCAGCGCCGGTGCGCCAGGTCGTCGGCGGCTCCCGGGTAGGGCCGCAGGGCCTCGTCGGGCAGGAGGAGGTCGCCCTGGGCGAGGTCGGCGGACAGGTCGGTGAGGATGTCCGTGAGCCGGACGCCGTCGAGGAACTCCTCGTAGCTCTCCCGGGCGTCCAGCCGGAGCGCCACGGGGACGCCCGCCCGGTCGAAGAGCGTACGGACCTGGCCGAACCAGGGCAGCAGGTTGTCCCGGCCCCAGGTGCGCCACGCGGCCCAGTCGGTGAAGTGCCTGCCGTGGGTGTCGTCCTGGACCTGGACCATGGCGCCGTGCAGTTCGGACAGGTCCAGGCGCCAGCGTGCCGCGGTGTCGACCAGGGCGTGGCGGATCGGGTCCGGGCTGGTGCCGGCGGGCAGTTCGCGGTGCAGGGCGGTGATCCACTCCTCGACCCGGGCGGCCCGCTGCTCGGCGGGCGCGGTGCGGTCGTCGCCGAGGTCGTCGAGTGCGTTGGCCGCCGCCCACAGCGCCCAGCAGGCCGGGCGCAGCGTCGCGGGCACGAGCTGGATCAGCGCGTACTCCGCCGGGTCCTGTTCCCTGGTCCGGCGCCGGCACAGCCCGTAGGCCGCCCGCAGCGCCGGTTCGTCGCCGATCACCGACCGCGCGGAAGTCGCTCGTCGGTCGGCCGGTCGTGTGTTCGCGCGAGGCACATCGCTGACAACGAGGACGGCACGTCCAGGTTGTGCGACGCGCGAGCGGGCTGGTGCATGTGGGTCGGGGCGCGGTCAGGAGCCGGTGTCGTCGTCCTCGGTGTTGGTGTCGGTGTCGGTGTCCTCGCGCTCGCCCTCCGCCTGGGACGGCGTCGTGCGGTCGGGCGTGTCCTGCCGGTCGTCGCGTTCGCCCTCGGCCTGGGACGGGGTGTGGTCGCTCATCGGGGTGCCTCCCTCCGGTGCCGCTGGAACCGGAACGGCCGCGCGCCGCGCTCCGGCCGTGGGGAGCCGAGTACCCCGATGGGCCACGGTGCACCGCGCCGGGGCGGCGGGCCGGGTGGGGCGGCGGGCCAGGGTGGGCGGCCCCGCGCGGGCGGGACGCCGGGCGGCGCGGGCGGCGAGGGCGGCGAGGGGCGGTTCAGCGACGACGGCGGCCGTCATGCCGGCCGTGAGGCGGCGGGCGGCCGGCTGGGCCGGAGCTGCCCGGCAGCGGCCGTCGTGTCCGCGTCGGCAGCCGGTCCGGGGGAGGGCCGGTCGGTCGGCCCTGACCGGCACCTGGTCGGTCCGGGGCGACAGGTGGTTGGAGTGGGGGAGACCGGTGGGGCGGGGCCCGGCGGCCCGGGAGTGGATTCCTCGGGCCTCGGGTCAGCTTCGGCCGCGGCGGGTGAGGGCTCGCTGCAAGGCCTCGCGGAGCTCGGGGGACGGGCGGGGGCCGTCGGGCTTCGCGCCGGCCGTCACGGCGGCGGCCACGTCACGGAGCTTGGTGTTGGCGAGCTGGGAGGTCTCGCGGAGGATGTGCCAGGCCTCGTCCGACGTGCAGCCGTGGATGGCCATGAGGATGCCCCGGGCCTGGTCGATGACCGGGCGGGAGGCGATGGCCTGGCGGAGCTGCTCGACCTCCTCCTGGAGGACGTGCAGGCGTTCCGAGCGTTCCAGGGCGACCGCGGAGGAGGCCGGGGGCGACGGCTGGGCGGGCTCGGGGCCGGGGTGGGGCGCCGGGCGCAGGGGGTCGGTCGTGTCCAGGCCCGCCAGTTCCAGGATCCGGCGCGGCTGGCCGTTCCAGTTCGTGGTCGTGACCGTCACGAGGCGCTGCCCGGCGAAGTCGGCCAGTACGTCGAGGAACTGCAGGCCCGCCGTGTCCATGAAGTGCACGCCGCTCATGTCCAGCTCCACCCGCGTGATCGTGGGCGGCAGCTCGGCCAGAGTCCTGGCCAGTGTTTCCGCGCAGCCGTGAACCAGCTCACCGCACGGGGTGAGCTCAGCCTGTTCCGCGTCCACGCGGCCACTGATGACCAGTGTGTTCAACCCTTCTGTGCGCCGTGGTGATGCCGCAGACGTCATGTCACCGCCTTCTCGGTCCTCTTCGGTCGTGTTCCTCCTCGCGGAACCGCACGACGTCACTCGCCCCCGTGGACGTCCGTGTGAGGTGCGCCTGCCCGCCGTACGGCGTACTACACACCACAGTGGGGAATGAGCATCTCCCGGACGGGTACGAGCGCCGTGGTCCACGAGCGGGGGGAGAAGGGCTTGAACACTCGGTATCGGGTGCCGGCGGCCGGGCCCCATGGTCCCGTGCCGGGCCTGGCGGTGTTCCCGTTGTCCGGGCGGCAGGGTGTCCGGGCGGCGGGCGAGGTCGTCCTGACAACCCGTGCGATCTGGGAAGGCGTACTGGAGCAGGCCGTTCACGAGGATGAGGACGTGTACTACCTGGAGTTGTCCGACGTGACGTTCGTCGACGTCGCGGGCGCGGGCGCGCTCGCGACGGCCGCGGGGCAGCTCGGGGAAGGCCGGCGGTTCGTGGTGCGACGGCCGCCGCGGGCACTGCGGCGGACGCTCGACCTGCTGTGGCCCGGCCATGCGGGGATCGAGGTGTCGATGTCATGACCGCTGCCGTGGCCGAACCCTTCGGACCCCTTGAACCCTTCGTCCATCCCGCGCTCTTCTACCGCGGCGAGGAGGAGTACCTCGACGTCACCGTGCCCTTCGTCCGCGAGGGCCTGGCGGCCGGCGACCCCGTGGCCGTCGCCGTGCCCGGCAAGAACCTCGCGCTGATCCGGGACGCGCTGGGCGAGGCCGCCGAGTCGGTGCGGCTGCTGGACATGTGCGAGGCCGGCCGCAACCCCGGGCGGATCATTCCCGGAGTGCTCCGCGCGTTCGCCGACGCCCAGCAGCCCGGGCGCCGCGTGAGGATCATCGGCGAGCCCGTCTGGGCCGGGCGCTCCGACACGGAGTACCCCGCCTGCGTCCAGCACGAGGCGCTCATCAACGCGGCCTTCCGGGGCCGTACGGCGACCATCCTGTGTCCGTACGACGTCGAGCAGCTCCCCGAGCACGTCCTCGCCGACGCCCGCGCCACCCACCCGACGGTCATCCCCTCCGGCTCCCGGCTGGAGCAGGGCAGCGACGCGTACGCGCCCGGGGACGTCGTCGACCGCTACAACGAGGCGCTGCCGCCCGTGCCGGACGCGCTGACGCTCGCCTTCGACGCCGGCTCGCTCTCCGAGGCCCGGCACGTGGCCGTCGCGGAGGGCGCGCGGCTCGGGCTCACCGGCGTCAAGCTGGACGACCTGGCCCTCGCCATGGCCGAGCTCACCACCAACAGCGTGGTGCACGGCGGCGGCTGCGGAGTGCTGCGGGTGTGGACCGAGGACGGGTACGTGGTCTGCGAGGTGCGCGACGAAGGGCGGCTCGCGGACGTCCTGGCGGGGCGCCGGCCCGTGCCCCGGGACCAGCGCGGCGGGCGCGGGCTGCTGCTGGTGAATCTCATCGCCGACCTGGTGCGGGTGCACCGGGGGGACAGCGGGACGACCGTGCGCTGCTGGTTCGCCCGCTGAAGACGGGCCCCGTCCGCCGGCGGCCTGAAAAGCACGGGCGGTTCAGGAGCCCAGCGGATCCAGAGCCAGCGGTTCGATCCTGCCCTCCAGCATCGCGCCGAGGCCCTGCACGGCGCACACGTCGGGGCGCTCGGCGATGTGCACGGGCATACCGGTCGCCTGACGCAGCATCTGGTCCAGGCCGGGCAGCAGCGCGCTGCCGCCGACCATCATGATGCCCCGGTCGGCGAGGTCGGCGACCAGGTCGGGCGGGCAGGAGCGCAGCACCTTGCCGATGCCGTCCAGGACGGCGGTGAGCGGCGTCTGGATGGCGTCCCGTACGGCGGCGGTGTCGACCTGGACGGAGCGGGCGAGGCCGGTGGCGACGTCCCGCCCGTGGATCTCCGTCGAGGCCGGGCCCTGCGAGGTGAGGCCGTTGCCGGACAGGGCGAGCTGCAACGGCCGCACCGACTGGCTGGGCAGGATCAGCTCGTGCTCGTGGCGCAGGTGCTGCACGATCGCGTGGTCGACGGCCTCGCCGCCCACCGGGATGCGCTCGGCGGTGACGATCGAGCCGAGGGACAGCACGGCCACCTGCGTCGCCGCGGCACCGCACACCATGATCATCGTGGCCTCGGGCTGCTCCACGGGCAGTCCGCAGCCGACGGCGGCGGCGATCAGCGTGTCGACCAGCTCCACGCGGCGGGCCCCGAGCCCGACCAGCGTCTCGATGGCGGCGCGCTGGGCGAGGGGGTCGGCGTCGTGCGGGGTGCAGGCCGCGGCGCGCAGGATCGGCTTGCGGCGCAGGCTGCGGCGCATCTTGTCGCCGAGCAGGTGCCGCAGCATGCGCTGCGCCATCTCGATGTCGACGACGGTGCCGCCGGAGACCGGCCGTACCACCCGGATGTAGTCCGGGGTGCGGCCCGTCATCTTCTCCGCCAGCTCGCCGACCGCGATCAGCGCGCCGCTGCGGGTGTTCACGGCGGCGGTGGACGGCTGGTCGACGACGAGCCCGGCGCCCTTGACGTAGACGCGGGTGCGCGCCGCCCCCAGGTCGACGGCGAAGTGGCAGCGGCGCAACTGCTCCAGACTGGCGGTCATGGCAGGTCCTCCCGAGAGCACAGACCGTGGGAGGCCGCCAGGTGGCGGGCCTCGCAGACGTGGGGCCGCCGGGTGGCGGGCCTCCCTCGCATCGTGCGCGGGAGGGGACGGGGGCGCCTTCCGGAGGGGGCCGGGCGGGGCGCCGCCGAACGGGGGGTTCGGGCCTAGAGGCCCTCAAGGGAGCGCGCGGCCTCCAGGAGGGGTGCCAGGGAGGTGACGGTGGTTTCGCAGCCGGCCTCGTCGAGCTGCCGGGCGGCGATGGTGTTGCGGGCGAGGCCGACGAAGCGCACTCCGGCCTGCTGGGCGGCGGTGAGTTCGGCGACCGTGGAGCCGATCAGTACGCCGGTCGCGGCGGCGCCGCCGCAGGAGTGCAGCGCGCGCAGGAGGCAGTCGGGGTGCGGGGTCAGCAGGGTGAGGTCCTCGCCGCGGGCGTGGATGCCGGCCAGGGGGAGGCCGTAGGGGGCGAGGTAGTGGTGGACGGCGGGGGCGCTGACGTCGGTGACCACGCTGACGCGCCGGCCGGAGTCGTGCAGGGCCCTCACCAGCGGCACGGAGTTGTGGGTCGTCGGCGCGTCGGGGACCGCGCGCAGTTCGATCGTGTCGAGGCGGTCGCGGAGCAGGGGGCCGAGCCGGTCCCGGGCGAAGGCCCGCAGCACGTCCAGGGGATGTGTGAGCCTGACCTGCGCCGCGACGGGCGGGGTGTCCCGGGAGTCGCGCTGCTCGGCGACCAGGGCGAGCAGGTCGAGCGCGGCCTCGCGGGCGGCGGCCGCCGAGAACAGCCGGGCCAGCGGGCCGTCGAAGCCGAACAGCACGGACTCGGCGTCGCCGAGGAGAGCGGACAGCGGGCGTTCGGAAGGCAGCGGGCCCTGCGGTCCGGGCAGGGCCGCGCCCTCCGGGGCCAGCCGCACCGACGCCGCGACCGACAGCCCCGGCACCGGCCACCCGCGCAGCCCGGCGTTGACCGCGCGCTGGGCCGCGCCCGCCCGGCGCAGCGGATGGCGGCGGGTGATCCGGGCCGCCTCCTCCCGCAGATGGCCGAGGAGCGGCTCGGACACCCGCGTGACCTCGGCGCGCACGAAGGCGACCGGGTCGTCCACCCGCCAGGTCAGCTCCACCGCGGCGGTGAAGGCGCCCTTGCCGGAGCTGGGCAGGGAGACCTGGTGGTGGGACTGGTGCGGGGTGAGGTCCACCTCGTAGTACGTCACGAGGCGCGGTGGCCCGTCGCCGTGTGGCCGGGCGGGGTCGAGGAGGGTGAGCGGGCCGTCGGGCTGGGTGTGGACGACGGCCGTGCGGCCGGGGGCCGGTATGCCGAGCCGGCGCAGGTCGTGCGTGATGAAGGGGCCCCGCACCAGGTCGCGGGCCTCGGGTTCCGGGGCCGCCGGGGCGGGGGACAGCGGGCAGTGCCAGGCGATGGGCGGGGTGTCCGTGGCGCCGTCCCGGTAGAGGGGCTGGAAGCGCTGCGGCCCCTGCGCCGCCGAGCTGCCGGCGAACTGCTCGTACACGTCCGGGGAGACGACCACCCGGATCCCGGCGGGCGTGTGCGGTGCCTGCGGCGGCGGGGTGGGCCGGTCCCAGAACGTCACGGTCAGCCGCGGCGGGTCCGCCGGCCCGGTGAGCGCCTCGGGCAGCCCGCGCAGGACCGCGACCAGCACGGGCAGTACGTAGGTGCCCGGTTCGGTGTGGACGGCGTAGCCGTCGCCGCGGACCCGGACGTCGAAGCGGGACGCGGTGAGGGCGCCGCGGGAGAGCATCTCGTGCACCGCGTATTCGAGGGTGATGCGGGCCTCGGGGCGGCCGGTGAGGTCGTCGGCCTCGAAGAGGATCACGGGGCGGTCGCGGTGGCCGAGGCGGCGTACCGTCTCCTCGCTCACCGTCGCGAACGCCGCGCCGGCGCCGTCGCGTTCGCCGCTGGTCTCGGCCCGGAACTCGCCGGCCGCGCGGCCCGCCCGTTCGTCGATCAGGCCGCCGACCTGTTCGAGGAACTCGCGGGTGCGGGCCCGGGTCGTGCGGGGCAGGGACCGCAGCAGCAACTCCCGTACACCGGGGCGGAACGCGTAGGAGCCGGGCGGGCCGGGGACGGAGGTGAGCATGCCGCTGAGGATCACCTCGGCCAGGTGCTGCGGGCGTGGGTCGCGCCCCACGGTGCGCTGGACCAGGCGCATCACCGGCACCGACGGGACCGCCAGGGCGAGGTGCCCGGCGAGGCGGAACGCCTCCGGGGACGCGGTCGCGCGAAAGCGCAGGACCAGTTCCTCCGGGGACGACGAGGCGAGGTCGGGGGTCGGTTCGGCGGGCGGGGCGGGGGCGGGCGGCAGCCAGGCAGCCGCGCCCGGGGTGCGGGCCCCGCCCGGGCCGGCGACCAGGGCCGCCCAGTGGGCGAGCCAGGGGGCGCCCGGTTCCAGGACCGGAAGGGGGAGGGCCTGGTCGGGGGGTGGCGCGGCCTCGTAGGGGGTGAAGGTGAGGGCCGCCGAAGGCGCCGCCGTGGCGGGGGAGGTGAGCAGGCCCGGCTCGGCGGGGAGCGCGGTGGCGGGCCAGAGGTGTTCCGGCAGGGGCTGGACCACGGCGAGCGGCAGGCGGCGGGCCCAGTGGCGCAGGGTGCGGTACCAGCGTTCGCCCGCCTCGCCCGGACGCCACTGCGCGCCCATGCAGTCGCTGACGACGAGGGTGACGGTGCGGCCGTCGTCGAGGACGGGGACGTGCCGGGCCCGGCCGTCCGGGGTCGCCGGGTGCAGGGTGACCGTGCGGAAGATGCCCGACTGGGCGAGGGCGGTGTGCAGTTCGCTCACCAGGGGTCGCCAGACCGGCATGGTGGGGCCGGTGTCGTGCACGAGGTTCAGGCGCAGCCAGCGGTCGGGGGCCGGGCGCAGCACCGGCAGCCACACGTCGGGGTGGGCGCCGAGCCGGGCGATGCGGTCGGCTGTCGCCCGCTCGTCCAGCACCCGGGCGTGCGGGGAGGGCACCTTGCGCTGCAGCGGGCGCAGGGCGCGCTGGAGCGCGAGGGGGTGGGGCAGCATCGGGGGTGCGGGGGCCAGGAGGGGGGATCCGCCGCCCGGGGAGTCGTGCCGGTGGTGCGGGGAGCGTGGGGCGGGCAGGGTCAGTGGGACACGGTCCGGGGTGTGGTGGACGGGCTCCGGCTCCGGCTCCGGCTCCGGCTCCGGCTTCGGTTGCGGGGGCGCGGGGGCGGGGGTTTCCGCCTCGGCACGGGTGCTTCCCTCGTGTGCGGCCGGGGCGCTGCCGTCGCCGGGTTCCCGCGCCGGCTCCTCCTCCTGCCGGTCAGAGGTCAACAGGGCGGCCATCCACAGCAGTTCCGCCAGTTCCCGTGGGGTCGGCGACGCGCCGGCCGCGGACAGGGCCGCGGCCAGCCGGGCGACCGGGGACGGCCCGGGGCCGTGGTCAGAAACCATCGCCGTCGGCCGTCGCACTGAGGTACGGCATCAGCTGCTCGGCGAGGTCGTCGCGGGACTCGGCGTCCAGGCCCGCGACCCCCGTGAGGTAGAGGGCGTTCAGCAGTTGGTCGGTGGCGAGTTCGCCGCCGCCCGCCCGCTCCAGGAAGCGGGTGATCAGACGGTCCGCGTGGCCGTCCGGGGTGTCCAGGTGGGCGCGGACGATGTCGGTGAGCTGGTCCCGGTCGGGGCGGCGCAGCTTCAGCCGGACGCAGCGGCGCAGGAACGCGGGCGGGAACTCGCGTTCGCCGTTGCTGGTCAGCACGACGAACGGGAAGGCGCGGCAGCGGACCCGGCCGCGGTGGACGGTGACCGGCGTGTCCGTGCCGTCCGCGAGGACCTCGGCCGTGCCGTCGCCGCTGTGGCGGGCGGCCCGGACCAGTTCCGGGATCTCGTACTGGCCCTCCTCCAGCACGTTCAGCAGGTCGTTCGGCAGGTCGAGGTCGCTCTTGTCGATCTCGTCGACGAGCAGGGCGCGGGGCCGGTCGTAGGGGAGCAGGGCCGTGCCGAGCGGGCCGAGGCGCAGATGGTCCTCGACACCGCCGGGCTTGTCCGTCCCCTCCCGGGCCGCGTACAGCCGGGACAGCGGGTCGTACTGGTAGAGGCCGTCGTCGAGGGTGCTGCGGCTGGTGATGTTCCAGCGCAGGACCGGGCCGAGACGCAACTCGCGCGCCACCGCGTACGCCAGTGAGGACTTGCCGGTGCCGGGCGGGCCGGTGACGAGCAGGGGGCGGCGCAGGCACAGCGCGGCGTTGACGAGCCGGACGCTCTCGGGGGTGGCCACGTACGACTTCGCCCGGTGCACGCGGTCGGGGGAGACGGCCGTCGCGTCGTCGCCGTCGCGGGGCGGCGGCAGGGCGGGCCCGCCGTCGAAGGCGCGCCAGGGCGGTGGGGCGGGGAGGTGGTCGATACCGTCGTGCGGCTCTCTCTCGCCGGTGTAGACGGACCAGTGCGGCATGGGGGATGTTCTCCGCTCTCCGTTGTCGAGCTGGTGGTTCTCGGGTGCGCCGGGCCGGGCCCGCTGCGGTTCAGGCCACCGGGGTCCGGGCGTGGGCGGCGACGGCGTGCGGGTCGGTGAAGACGCGCGGGTCGTCCCACAGCAGCTGGATGCCGCGGGCCCAGTGGTCCTCCTCGGCGTCGGCCTCCTCACGCAGGGCCAGGATCCTGCGCGGGAGTTCGGCGGGCGGTACGGCCTTCAGGCAGGCGTCGAGCGCGTCGAGGAAGGCCTTGCCGGTACAGCCGTCCGCTACGGAGCAGTCCTCCTGCCCCGGACCGCAGCCGTCGCGCGACCAGACGATCACCGGGGCCGGCGCGGTGAGCGAGGTGTCGAAGTGCGGCCGGGTGCGGGAGGCGGCCGGGGCGGTGCCGAATCCGGCAAGGCAGGCGCCGGGCTGCCGCAGCCGCATCCGCAGCCGCCCGGGCTCCTCAGGGCCGCCGCACTCCACGCGGTGCATCCGCGCGCCCGGCAAGGCGTCGAGGCGCTTCCAGGCCCGGGTCAGGACATGCCGGGTGCTGGCCTTGCGCCGGGCGTGGTCGGTGACGACCAGCGGGTAGACGCAGCCGAGCGGGGTGGCGTCGTCGGGTGCGCTCTCCCAGCGGTCGACCGGCCAGTCCAGCCAGTCCCGGGGCAGCGCGAAGGCGACCAACTCGTCGGCGCCGGGCGTCAGATACCGGAAGGCCGCCTCGATACGGTCCTGCACGTAGACGCGCAGCCGGTGCTGCTCGACCGTGCCGGAGTCCACCGGGTGCCGCCGCCCCTCGCTGTACGCGGACACCTCGACCCGGACCAGGCCGTCGCCCGCGCCGCTGTGCCCGAGTTCGACCAGGATGGGCGACCAGTCGGGCGCCGACGGCTCCACGGCCGGGGTGTGCAGCAGGGCCTGAAGCCGGTCGGCGAACCGGGACACCGTCCGCGCCGCCCCCGGGCCGTCGAGTTCGCACAGCACGAACAGGGCCGCCGACCACAGGGAGTCGAATCCCTCCTCGGGCGGCGGCGGATCGAACGGGTCGGCCGCCGCCGTGTAGAGCCGGACCGGGTCGCAGTCCACGCCCGCGCGGGCCGCCTTCTCGACCAGGGCGCGCAGCCGGGCCCGGTCGGCGGTGGTGTGGTCCGAGGTGGGGACCAGGCTCTGGAGTGCCGGCCAGTAGCGGGCCATGACCTGGGTGGGCATCATCCGGCCGGTGCGCACGTCCCGGGTGCCGGTCGCCGCCGTGACCATGCCGACGACCTCGCCGGTGCCGGCCAGGGTGACGGCGGCCCCGCTGAAGCCGGGGGCCAGGGGCTGGCCGCCCGGGTGCCAGGCCTCCAGCTGGAGCCATTCCCCTTTGATCAACTGGGGTGCGGTGACGCGGTACTCGGCGAGGGTGCCCTCGTCGAAGCCGGCCGGGAAGCCGTAGACGACGAGCTTGCGCGGCGTGGTGCCGTGGGCGGCGTCGACCGGGGCCAGCGCGGCCGGGGCGATGGACACCTCCCGGTCGAGGGCCAGCACGGCGAGGTCGCCGAGGTCGGTGTTGGAGCCGGCCCAGCCGCCGTGGACGACCACCCGGGCGGACACGGGTGGGGAGCCGGGCCGCTCCGTGAAGGTCACGGTCAGGCCCTCGCCGTCCCCCACGACGTGGGCGCACGTCAGCACCGTGCCGGGCGCGACCAGGAAGCCGGCTCCGGCCACCCGGCCCCGTAACTCGATCCGGGCGTGCCATTCGGCGCTGTTCATGAGGCGGGGCTGGTCTCCGGACCGGCCGGGGACCAGGTCAGTCTGACCACCAGGTGGCCCTCGGCGGTTCCCTTGGCGATGAAGGCGCCCGTCTCCGCGGACAGTTTGACCCCGAATTCGATCTCCACGCCGTCGGGCTTCAGGGACCCGTCGCGGAACACCCGCAGCGCGGACTCCGCCGCCGAGCGCACCCCCTCCAGGGCGCCCTCGAAGGTGCGGGTCGCCTGGACCGTGCCGTCGCCCCGGGAGACCAGGCGGGAGCCGGACCGCTCCTCCACCGCCTCGACCGCGACCACGGCACCGTCACCGGTCCTGAATTCGACCAACCCGTCCACGGCACCCCCGTCGTCCCACTGCACTGAGCGTTTCCATTGTTACGGAAGGTACTTGATGTTGCGGGAGGCATCCACCGAACTCTCACGGACCCACGGTCCCCCGGATCACCCCCAGCTCCACCAGATCCTGCGGCCGGATGCGGAGCTGGTCCGCCGTCGCCTCCACCTCGCGCGGCGGCCGCTTGAGGATGGCCGCCGCCGGCTCCGGCGCGATCACCGAGAAGTAACTGTCCGGGGTGGCCCAGGTGTTGCCGGGCGCGGCCAGCGCCAGCGCGCCGCCGGAGCCGCCCTCGCCGATCACCAGCGTCGTCACCGGGGTGCGGGCACCGGCCACCGCGCCGAACAGGTCCGCGATCGCGGCGCCCGCGCCCTGCCGCTCCGCCGCCGCGTCGTTGGCGGCGCCCGGGGTGTCCACGAGGGTCAGCACCGGGATGCCCAGCCGGTCCGCGAGGCGTATCAGCCGGGCGGCGGTGCGGTAGCCGGCGGGGCGGGTCGCGGTGCCGGTCTGCGCGGCGTACGCGACCGTACGGCCCTCGTGCGTGCCGAAGCCGCACAGCATGCCGTCGGGGTCGGTGCCGCCGCAGCGGTCGCCGCTGATCGCGACCCGGTCGCCGAAGTAGGCGTCCAAGTAGGCGGCGGCGCGCGGCCGTCGGGGCGAGCGGGCGCGCCGGACGGCGTCCCAGCCGGTGGCGGGCAGGCCCGCGTCGTCGCCGAGCGGTTCGGGCGGCGGGGCCGGCGTGCCGGACGGGCACGTCAGCAGCCGCAGCCACCGGCCCAGCGTCTCGCGCAGCTCCTCCTGCGGTACGACCGCGTCCGCCGCGCCCGCCGCGACCTGCGCCTCGGCCGTGTACGCCGCCGGGTCCGCGTCCGCCGGCCGCACCCGGGAGCCGGCGAAGCCGACCTGGGCCCCGGGCAGCGCGAGGACCACGTCGGCGCCCGCGCCCAGGGTGGCCCAGCCGCCCCCGGTGGTCGGATCGCGCACCACGGCGACCTGCGCGAGACCCGCCTCCCGGGTGAGCGCCGACTGCCGGGCCACACGCTGGAGTTGGGTCAGGGCGAGCATGCCCTCCTGCATCCGGCTGCCGCCGGTGGCGACCAGCGGCACGACCGGGAGGCGGTGCTCCCGGGCGTAGGTGTAGGCCGCCTCCAGCCGGTCGCCGGTGCGTTCGCCGAGGGAGCCGCCGAGGAAGCCGAACTCGAAGGCGATCAGCACGGCCCGGATGCCGCCGACGCGGGCGGTGCCGCAGACGACGGACTCCTGCTCGCCGGTGCGCTCGACGGCACGGGCGCGCAGGGCGTCGTAGCCGGGCCAGCCGAGCGGGCCGTCCGGCTTCGCGTCCCGTATCACCGCCGGGAGTTCCGCGAAGGTCGACTCGTCCGTGACGGCGGCGACGACCGCACGGGCGGAGAGACGCTCAGTCATGGGCCAGCGCCCGCTTCATGATCTTCCCCATGTCGTTGCGGGGCAGGGCGTCGAGGTGGTGGACGACCCGGGGGCGCTTGTGCGGGGCGAGGCGCCCCGCCACGTGATCCGCCAACTCCTCCAGCGACGGCGGGGACTGGGGCTCCGCCGGGACGATCCACGCCACGATCCGCTCGCCCAGGTCGGCGTCCGGCTCCCCGGTGACGGCGGCCTCCCGCACCCCCGGGTGCTCCAGGAGCGCGTTCTCGATCTCCCCCGCCCCGATCTTGTAACCGCCGCTCTTGATCAGGTCGGTGGCCTTGCGGCCGACGATCCGGACGTAGCCGTCGGGGTCGCGCACCGCCATGTCGCCGGTGCGGAACCAGCCGTCGGCGGTGAAGGCGGCGGCGGTGGCGTCGGGCCGGTTCAGGTACTCGGTGAACAGGTTCGGGCCGCGCACCTGGATCTCGCCGACGGTCTCACCGTCGTACGCGGTGACCTGCGAGCCGTCCTCCTCGACCAGCCGCAGCTCCACGCCCGGCAGCGGCACACCGACCGTGCCCGGGCGGGCCTCGCCGTCGGCACGGACGCTGGTGTTCATCAGCGTCTCCGTCATGCCGTACCGCTCGATCACCCGCCGCCCGGTCGCCGTCGCGATCCGCCCGTGGTCGTGCACGGGCAGCGCGGCGGAACCGGACACCAGCAGCCGCGCCCCGGTCAGCGCCTTCACCAGCTCCGGGTCGCCGGTCACCGCCTCCGCGATCCGGTGGTACATCGTCGGCACGCCGAACAGCATGGTCGCCCCGGTGTTCAGCTCGCGGGCGACGCCCTGGGTGCTGAAGCGGCCCAGGTGCCGCAGGGAGCCGCCGCGCCGCAGCGGGCCGAGCGTGCCCAGGACCAGGCCGTGCACATGGAACAGCGGCAGTCCGTGGACGAGGACGTCGTCGCCGGTCCACTGCCACGCGTCGGCCAGCGCGTCCAGGGTCGAGGCGATCGCCCGGCGCGGGATGACGGCACCCTTGGGCGGGCCGGTGGTGCCGGAGGTGTAGACGATCAGGGCCGGGTCGGACTCGTCGGCGCGGTCCTCGGGGACCGGCCCGGTGCCGCGCACGTCGATGTCGAGGCGGGGCAGGTCCCCCACGGGGGCGGGGAGTTGGTCGTCCGGCGCCGTGAGCACCAGGTCGGGCGCGCTGTCGGAGAGGATGTGCCCGAGTTCCTTCTCGCCCGACTTCGGGTTGAGCGGTACGGCGGGGACGCCGGCCAGCAGCGCGGCGACGACGGCGACGGCGGTCTCCATGGTGGGGGTCGCCCACACGGCGACCCGCGTGGCCTCGCCGACGCGGCCCGTGAGCGCCCCGGCCGCGGCGGCGAGCTGCGCGTAGGTGAGGGAGCGCTCGCCGAAACGGAGGGCGGGGCGGTCGGACGGGGCGTCGGCCAGGGCCGGGAAGAGGGGGGTCACGCGTCACATCTCCTTAGCTGTTCACTGTCGGACCGGTCGGCGGCCGGCTATCCCCAGCCGGGCACGACCATCACCAGCCACGCCGCCGCCGGTACGACCGCCACCACGATCCCTCCGTACACCATCAGCTGCCGGAAGAAACGCTCACGGTCGACGTCCGGGGCGGCGGCCAGGACGAGTGCGCCGTTCGTGGAGAACGGGCTCACGTCCACGACGGTCGCCGACACGGCGAGTGCGGCCACCATGCCGATCGCGCCGATCTCACCCCGTTCCAGGAACGGCACGGCCAGGGGGATCAGGGCGCCCATGATGCCGACGGAGGAGGCGAAGGCCGAGACGAGTGCGCCGACGTAGCAGAGCAGGACGGCTGCCAGCAGGGGGATGCCGATGTTTCCTACGCCCTCGCCCGCCCAGGTGATGGTGCCCATCTCGTCGAGGACGCCGATGTAGGTGAGGACACCGCAGATGAGCAGGACGGTGGGCCAGGCGATCTGGCCCGTCGCCTTGCGGCTGTCCTCCGGCCAGGCGGTGCTGAGGACGACGGCGAGGGTGATGGCGGTGAGGCCCGCGTCCAGGTCGAAGACGAGGACGGCGATGACCAGGGCCAGGAGGGAGGTGAGGGTGGCGATGCGGGACGGCGTGAGGCGGGTGGTGTCGGGAGCCGTGGACCGTGTCGGGACGGTGGTGACGGTCGCGGTGCCTCCGGTGGAGGGCTGGGCCGTGCCGGTGCCGCCCGCGGTGCCCTGCGCGTCCGCACCGCCGTCGCGGTCGGCGCCGGGCTCGTCCACCGCCCCCCGCGCCCACAGTTTCAGCCCGCCGCAGACGACGAACACCACGCCCGCGATGACGAGATTCGCCGCGAGCGACGCCAGGAACAGGACGACCTCGTTGCCGGGGAGCTTCTCGCGTTCCACGATGCCGTTGACGATCGAGCCGTAGATGCTGATGGGGGAGAAGCCGCCGGCCTGGGCGCCGTGGACGACCATCGCGCCCATCAGCAGCGGGCTGATCCCGTACCGGGCGGCGAAGCTCAGGGCGATCGGGGCGACGATCGCCACCGCGGCCGGGCTGACCGCGCCGATCGCGGTGAGCGCGCCGGTCAGGGCGAACATCACCCAGGGGATGAGCGCCACCCGCCCCCGCACGAGCCGGACGGCGGCGTGCACCAGCCAGTCGGTGGTGCCGTTGGCGCGGGCGATCGCGAAGAGGTACGTGACGCCGACCAGGACGACGAACAGGTCGCCGGGGAAGCCGGCGAAGATGCCGTCCGCGTCGAGACCGGCGACGAGCCCGCCGACCCCGAAGGCGGCGGCGAAGGCGAGCGCGCCCATGTTGACGGAACGGGTGGTGGCGATGACGAACACCACGACGAGGACGAGGATGGAGATGAGTTCGGGGGACATACGGGCTCCCGTCTTTGGGCCCCGGAGCGGCTGGGAGCACCCAGAAGAGTGGCCGAGTGGCTGAGCCACTTGAGGTGCGTTGGCTGAAAGCGTGGGTGCGGCCCGGGCGCCCGTCAAGGGGGTGGGTAAGAATTGGTTCAGCCACTCGGCCACCGAAGGGTGCCCGGTGTTACGCTCCCGGCGAGAGGGGGACTCCGTGACCGACGCCCTGCGCCCCATGACCAAACAGCGCCTCTACGAACAGGTGCTGGAGCGGCTGCGGCAGTATGTCGCCGAGGGTGGCCTGCGCGCCGGCGACCGGCTGCCGCCCGAGCGCGATCTGGCCCAGCGGCTCGGGGTGAGCCGCGCCTCGGTGAAGCAGGCGATCGTGGTGCTGGAGGTCCAGGGCCTGGTGGAGGCCCGGCACGGGGGCGGCACCTACCTCGTGCGGGACAGCCTCGACACCGAGCCGGTCGAGCGGATGGTGGAACGCCGCCGGCGCCTGCCCGACGTCCTGGAGGCCCGGGAGGCGCTGGAGACGAAGCTCGCCGAACTGGCGGCGGAGCGGCGCTCGGAGGAGGACCTGGCCGCGATGCGCTCGGCGCTCGCGCACATGGCGCAGGAGATCGCGGCGGGCGGTCACGGCGTGGAGGGCGACCGGCTGTTCCACGCGGCCGTGACGGCGGCGGCCCACAGCGCTCTGCTCGCGGAGTTCATGCGCTCCATCACCGAGCAGATCGCCGAGAGCCGCACCGAGTCCCTCCGCCAGCCCGGCCGCCCGTCCCGCTCCCTCTCCCAGCACCAGGCCATCCTCGACGCGATCGCCGCACAGCAGCCCCGTCAGGCGGCCACGGCCATGCGACGGCATGTGCGCACGGTGGCGAAGGTGCGGTTGCTGGACTGGGAGCCGGAGGAGTCCGAGGGGTCCTAGGCCGAGGCCGCGTACTCTCCCCGCTCCACCACGTCCGCCACCACACAGCTGACGTTGTCCGGGCCGCCGGCCTCGTTCGCCGCCGTGACCAGGGCCTGAACCGTCTCGTCGGGGGCGGCGGGCGTGGCGAGGAGCTCGTGGATCCGGTCCTCGGAGACCACGCCGGTCAGGCCGTCGGAGCACAGCAGATAGCGGTCGCCCGGGTGTGCGTCGTGCAGGCGGAGGTCCGGGACCGTGGCGGCCCCGTCGCCCGTCAGGGCCTTCAGGAGGAAGGTCCGCTGGGGGTGGGAGACGGCCTCCTCGGGCGTCAGCCGCCCCTCGTCGATCATCGACTGGACGACCGTGTGGTCGTGGGTGATGAGGAACAGTTCGCCGTCGCGCAGCAGATAGGCGCGGGAGTCGCCGATGTGCACCAGGGCCAGCCGTGAGCCCGTCCACAGCAGGGCGGTCAGGGTCGTGCCGATGTCGTCGGCGCCCTCGGCCACGTCCCGGACGGCCTGGGTCGCGCCCCGCACCGCGTCCTCCAGGAGTTGGAGGACCCCGCCGGCCGGGACCTCGTCGGTGTCCAGGAAGCGCAGTGCCTCCACGGCGGCGCTGCTCGCGGGCGCGCCCGCCGCTCCGAAGCCGTCGGCGACGGCGAGCAGCCGGGTGCCCGCGTACGCGGTGTCCTGGTTGGCCGGACGGACGCGACCGGTGTCCGAGTGGGCGGAGTAACGCAGTTCCAGCATGGCGGTGTCCTTTCCGGACTCATCCGAGTCCGCCGTCAGGTGATCGACCAGGAACGCGGCGAGGTCCCGCCGTACCGCCGTCTGTGCCTCGACACGCGCCCAGTAGGCGCGGATCTCCCGGGCGGCGGCCGTGGAGTCGCGGTCGTGGAGCCGGCACACCTGGCGGATCTCGGCCAGCGGCATGCCCAGCCGCCGCAGCCACGCCACCAGCCGGGCCTGCTCCAGCTGCCCGGCCGCGTAGTACCGGTATCCGGTGTCCGGGTCCACCCGGGCGGGCCGCAGCAGGTCCAGCTCGTCGTACAGGCGCAGCGCCTTGGGCGAGAGCCGGCACGCCTTCGCGAACGCGCCGATCGTCAGCATGTCCCGGTGCACCTCGCCACCTCCCTCCGGTTCCGCCACCGATGCTGGGGTCTCACCGAAGGTGAAGGTCAAGCGGGCTGTTCTGGTTCCGGCAGCGGTTGCTAGCCTGCCGGTCGATCATCCGATCGTACGAAGAGGGAGCCCTTGGTGCCCCGTATCGCACTCGTCACCTACGACTCCGGTCCCGAGCCCAGCAGGGACCAGGACCTTCCCCTGCTGGTACGGGCGCTGAGGGATGCCGGTGCCGAGGCCGTCGCCGTGCCGTGGGACGCCTCCGCCGACTGGGGCGGCTTCGACCTCGCCGTGATCCGGTCGACCTGGGACTACAGCTGGCGGACGAAGGAGTTCGTGGCGTGGGTGGAGCGGTGCGGAGCGCTGACGCGGCTCGCCAACCCGCCCGCGGTCGTGCGGTGGAACACGGACAAGCGGTACCTCGGGGACCTGGCGGCCGCCGACGTGCCCGTCGTCCCCACCCGGTACATCGCGCCCGGCGAGCCCGCCGACCTCCCCGACCACCAGGAGTACGTCGTCAAGCCCACCTCCGGCGCCGGCGCCCGTTTCGCCGCCCGCTACACCCACGACGAGCACGAAACGGCCCTGCGACAGCTCAAGCGGATGCACGCCGAGGGCTTCACGGCGATGGTGCAGCCGTACATGCGCAGCATCGACTCCGCCGGCGAGCGGGCCCTGCAGTTCTTCGGCGGACGCCTGCTGCACGCCAGCCGCAAGGGCGCGGTCCTCGCGCCGGGCACACCGTACGACGCCGACAAGGTGGCCCACCCCGACCTGCGGCCCTGGGAGCCGACCGCCGCCGAACTCGACGTCGCCGAGCGGGCGCTGGCCGCGGTCCCCGGGCAGCCGGAGCTGCTGTACGCGCGTGTGGACCTCGTCACCGGGCCGGGCGGGGAGCCGTGCGTGATGGAGCTGGAGCTGGTCGAGCCGAACCTGTTCCTTTGGCTGCACCCAAAGTCCCTGCCGAGGGTGGTCGAGGCGGTCCTGGCCGCGGCCGGCTGAGCACGATGCGGAATATGTGACCCCCGGCTGTTCCTGGGCTTTTGCGGCAGAACGAAAGAGCCTGGATGCGCACGCTCACCTCAGAGAAGCTCATGGAGCGAAGGGGCGCGAGGAATCGCGCCACGACTCGGGGGAGTGCGTACCACCATGAAGCGAGCGATCAGTTCCGCATGCACGGCCACGGTGATCTTCACGCTGGCCGCGGCCGGCTGCACCACGGACACGGGCGACCGGCCGCACCCTGACACGGCCGCCGCAAGCCCGGCGCGGGAGCTGACCGACGCCGAGCGAGCACTGCTGCGGCGCGCGGAAGAGCTGCTCGTCAAGCAGTGCATGGAGGCAGAGGGCTTCACGTACTGGGCGGCGCCCACAGCAGTCGTCGAGAAGAACAAGGCCTACGCGTACGTATTGGATGACGTCGCGTGGGCGAAGCGCAACGGGTACGGCGGAAAGCTGGAGACGAAGGCCGTGAAGGCCCGGCTCAACGATCCGAATCTCGCGTACCTCGAAAAGCTCCCCGCCCGGGAACGCGCCCGCTACGACAGGACACTCGACGGCGACGAGACAGGCCGGATGCTGTCCGTCGACATGCCCACGGGCGGTACGGTCCGGACGCCCGCCGACAGCTGCCGCGCCACTGCGGCGGAGCGCCTGTACGGCTCCTACGAGACCTGGTTCCGTGTCAAGAAGACCACCGACAGCCTGACGCCGCTGTACGTTCCGGTCCTCAAGCGCGAGAAGCGCTTCGTGACCGCGCTCAAGGCATGGTCGACCTGCATGCGCACGGCAGGTCACACCTATGCGGACCCGCCGGCCGTCCGCGCCGGACTCGAAGAACTCACCGACGGACTGAGCGACGCCGAGGCCCACGCCGTCGAAGTGGAACTGGCCGTGGACGAGGCGACCTGCGCGAAGCGGACGTCACTCGCCGGCACGGCACGTGCGCTGGAAGGCGAGTACCGCGCCGAGAAGCTTCCTCGCCGCTACCGAGAAACCATCGCCACGCGCCGGCTGCTGGAGGCCGCCGCGCTGGACCGGGCCGAGGACATCACCGGCTCGCAGCACTGACGCCACACGCTCTCACACGAGTCGTCGGCGCCGCCGAAAACTCCGCAGCAGCACGTCTGCGGGACATCCACAGCACCGCACACAACAAGGAGTGATGCACCATGCGCAAAATGCTGGCCGCCGCCGCCGCCCTGGGCCTCGCGACGCTCGGAATGCTGGTGCCCGCGGGCACCGCCCAGGCCGCCGTGGGCTGCGCCGACAACTACGACGAGGCGACCAGCGGTTACATGTACGCCTACTGGAACGACCGCTGCGAGGGATACCTCGGCAGGTCGGCCGGCCAGGACGCCGACTGGGGCAACAGCACGGGCGGCTTCCAGGGCAGCGACGACAACCGCGCGACGTCGCTCCTGCACAAGGGCACGTCCGGCCTCGCTGTCGCGTTCTACAGGCTTCCCGGCTTCGACGGCGGACACATCTGCCTCACCAAGTCCGAGCAGTACGCGTCCACCCTCGTCGACGGCGCGGACAACTACGCATTCGACAGGTTCTCCAGCGGATACGTCGCGGACAACAGGATCAGCTCCCACCGGTGGGTGGAGGAGGACGCCTGCGGCGACTCGTTCATGCACTGACCGACCTCGCCCCCCATGGCCCGTCGACCACCCGGCCGACGGGCCATGGGCTCGACCAGGGAGTTCCCGATGCCCCTCGACATCCGGCCCAGATCGGTCTGGGCCCCTTTCGCCGCCACCACCGTGACGGGCGGTGTGCTCATCGCCCGGAAAGCCTGGGCCCGACTTCCACGGTGACTACGGCGCGGCGACTCGTGAACTGATCGATGAGGTGGGAGCCGCGCCGGGACGGTCCGGTCGGGAGTGGTCCCCCTGGAACGGGAACTTCGGGCCCGCCACCATCGCCGCGACGCAGCGGGTCATCGGCACCGCCGCCGACGGCGTCTGGGGGACCGGGTCGAAGCGCGCCCTGCAAGAGCCCCTCAACGCCTGGGAAGGCGCTGCTGGGGCACCGCCACCACCAAGGCCCTCCAGACCGCCCTCAATCAGGGGAGGCTCTGACCCCTCACACCCCCGGCCAGGCCGGAAGTCACGCATCCTGACGAAGTACTGGCCGATATCCCCCACTTGACCCAAAGTCGCACTGTACGGTCGTCGCCGACGCCGTCGAGCCGCACGCCGTCGAGCCGCACGCTGGAGTGGGCATGGGGAGCAGCTTTCGCTACTGGGCCGAGCGCATCGTGCTGGGCCTGACCGCCACCGTCGGCATCGCGGTGACGCTGGCCGACCAGGTGGACCTGCTCGACGGGGCGGCGGCCGGCGCCGTCCCCAAGCTCACGCTGCTGATCCTCAGCACGGTCACGCTGTTCCTGCTGTTCGAGATCGACCGGCTGAAGGCGCTCGACAACATCAACACCCAGTTGTCCAAGCTGGACATCGACACCCTCGCACGCGACCTCAAGCGCGACCACTACGGCGGTGTGGTGCGGGTGCACCGGCGGTTTCCCGAGGAGACCTTCGAGGCCTTCCTGCACGGCGCGGACCGCGAGGTCACCATCCTGCAGACGTGGATCCCCAACGTGCACCGCTTCGAGTCGGCGCTGAAGCAGGCCATCGTCGACCGCCGGGTCCGGGTGCGGGTCCTGCTGCTGCACCCGTCCTCGCCGGTCGCGGACCTGCGCAACGAGGCACTGCGCGGCCTGCGGGACCCCGCGCTGGAGGAGGACGTCCAGGCGGGTGTCGCGCGCTGCCTGTCGACCCTCGCCTCCCTCTTCCAGAGCGTGCGGGACGGCGACCGGGCGCGGCTTCAGGTGCGCGTGTACCAGGCCCTGCCGTCGATCGCCGTGTACAAGGCCGACGAGCACTACCTGGTCAGCTCCTTCCTGCACGGACGACTCGCCATCGACTCCACCCAGTTGGAGATAGAGGGCAGCGGCACCGTGATGGGCCGGGAGATCCAGCAGGAGCTGGACACGCTGTGGCGCATCGGCCGTGACGTGGACCTGGACGACTGGCGCAGATCGGTCGACACCAACCAGTGACCCGTGGAAGGGGTACGCGCATGAGAGACCTGGACGCGTTCGAGGACGCGCTGATCGAACGGTTCCGGCAGCACCCCGTGCTGGCCGCCACCACGAGCCTGGCGGACGCCGACTTCACCGCACTGCTGCTCCAGCGGCGCTTCGTGTCCCTGGCCTTCACGCCCTCGTACGACCTCGCGATCGACCTGCTGCGCGACGAGGCGGGCCTGCGGATCGCCCGGGCCATCCTGCGCGAGGAGTACCCGGACGGCCGCGGCCACACCCGCTCGCACCGCGAGGACATGAAGGAAGACCTGCTCCAGCTCGGCGTCACCCGCGAGGAGCTGGTCGCCTCACGGCCGACGAAGGCCACCCGGCGGGCCATCGAGGACGCCTTCGCGCTGATCGCCGACGCGGGCGGGAGCGACGACGCCGACCTGCGGCTGCTCACCTTCCTGCGGTTCTGGGGCGAGGTCCTGGTCTCCGTCGAGTACGAGCACCTGTGGCCGCGCATGGCACCGGCACTGACCGGCGAGGACGGGCGCAACCGCTCCCGCTTCTACTACCCCCACTACGTCCACGACGC
Source organism: Streptomyces sp. NPDC007991 (assembly GCF_042958445.1). Taxonomy (NCBI): domain Bacteria; kingdom Bacillati; phylum Actinomycetota; class Actinomycetes; order Kitasatosporales; family Streptomycetaceae; genus Streptomyces; species Streptomyces sp. NPDC007991. Next base: position 378,017 of record NZ_JBIBJD010000002.1, on the reverse strand, counting down.
CAAGGCCCACCCCCTCACCACCGTCTCCCTGCTGTCGGCCACCCACTCCGACCGCCTGGCCACCCGGATCAGCCGGCTCCTCACCCGGCCGGAGAGCCGCGACGCCTTCCGGGAGACCGAGGAGCGGGCCCTGCACCTCAAGAGCGCCTTCTACGACCAGTTCCTCCCCGCCCTCGACCGGGTCGGGGCCCCTCAGCCCTGACGGCCGGTGACCGCCACCCGCTGCAACAGCCCCCAGGTGAACTCCGCGACGACCTCCCACCGCGCCCCCTGCGCGTCCGGCGCGGTGAACGCCAGGCCCCAGCGGGTCGGGGCCGAGCCCTCCAGAGGACGGGCCGGGGCGAAGGCGCGGGCCGCCTCGTCGACCGTGCAGGACCAGGGCGCGAGGTCGTCGAGCGTGCGCAGCGCGGGCCCCTCGGCGCCCGGGGCACGGACCAGCCACTCGTTCCACACCGCGCCGTTCGGGGCGGTCAGCACCTCGAAGCGCAGGTCGGGCCAGAGGGGAACCGGCCACAGCCAGGCCTCGCAGTCCAGGTCGCCGATCCGGCGGGGCGTACGGGACTCGGGGTCGCCCAGCACCGAGCGGTAGCGGGACAGGGGCGCCCGGGACCGCGGGGAGCGGACCATCGCCTGCCAGCGCTTGTTGGCCTCACGCATGTCCGCGAGGGAGGCCCCCAGCTCGCGCCGGGCGTCCTCCACCGGGCCGGGGTTGTGGTCGGCCATGCGGCGCAGCAGCACCAGCTGGAAGTCGAGCGGTGTGAAGGGGCTAGCGGGGCGCTTTCCGGAGGGCATGGGAACCATCGTCGCCCACCGGCGCGCTGCCCGGGCGGCGGCCGTCCGGCAGGAAGAGCACCGAGTTGACGTAACGGGGGCCCCGCAGGACGTCGTACGGCAGGACACGGCGCAGCAGGCCGTGCGAGACGACGTAGGAGGCCTGCGCCTGGTGCTCCTCCAGGGGGAACTTCGCCAGCGGCACCCAGCTGTCGCCGGGCAGGACCCAGCCGTCGTAGCCCAGCAGGGCCAGGTAGGTCACCACCGGGGCGATCGGCTGGATGCGGGACTCCAGCTCCACGAACAGGGCCGGGCGGTCGCGGGCCAGCAGGCCCGTCGCACCCCGCAGGACCGCCGGCTCGTTGCCGTCCACGTCGATCTTGATGAAGCCGACGTTCCGCAGCCCCAGCTCGTCCAGTGTGACGCACGGGACGTCCAGTGCCCGGCCGTGGATGTCCCGCCGGACCAGCGACGACACGCCCCGGTCGCCCGAGTCGTCCGACGGCAGCCACAGGCGGGCGATGCCCGGGCGGTCCGAGGCCGCCGCACGGATCACCCGTACGTTCGGCGGGGCGGCGGCGGTCAGCAGCCGGGCCAGATGCGGCACCGGTTCGATCGTCACGACGTGCTCGGCGCGGCCGGACAGGCGGTGCGTCCAGGGCCCGTACCAGCCGCCGACGTCCACCGCCGTACCGCAGTCCGGCGGGCACAGCTCGGCGAGCCGGGCCAGCTCCGGTTCGAACCGGGGGTAGAGCGCCCGGGCCGTCGCGGCCACCAGGCGGGCGGGCAGGACGGGAGCGAGCCGGGCGGCCAGGCTGGTCATGGGGTCATCCTCTGGAGAAGTTCCTCGTGCTCGTCGTCCGGGACCTGCTCGCCCGAGGACGGCAGCAACTGCGGAATGCCGTCGACGATGGGATAGCGGCGGCGCAGACGCGGGTTGTACAGCGCCTCCTCCTGCCCGGCCTGCTCGGCCAGCAGGTGCAGCGGGCCCTTGTCGAGCGGGCACGCCAGGATCTTCAGTATCGGGTCGTCGGGCGTCATGGAGAGGCCAACTCCTTGGCTGGTGCGGTGGGTTGGGGAGAGGGGTCGTGTTTCGGCATGGTCAGCAGCACGGCCACCGCCAGGGCCGTGCCCGCCACCCGCAGCGCGAGCCGCAGCGGCTCGTCCGGCAGGGCCTCGCCGAACGACAGCGTGCCGAGCACCGCCGTGAACAGGGACGTCACGGTCGTGCACACCGGCACGATCAGCGAGGCCCGGCAGCGCTGGAGCGCCGCCTGCGACATCACCAGGCCGAACACACCGGTGAACAGCAGCAGATACGGATACGGGGAGCTCAGCAGGCCCAGCACCGCGCCGCCGATCCCGCTGGTCGTCAGACGACTCGACACGCCCTTGATGGCCAGCGAACTGACGCCGTACAGCAGGCCCACCGCCACTCCGTACTCGACGCCGGTCGTCGGCCGCCGGTGCCGGTTGCGGGCCCGCCGCTCGGCGGAGCCGTACAGCCACAGCCCGGCCGCCAGCGACGGTACGCACACCAGCAGGATCAGCGGGTACGGCGCCTGCTGGCTGACGGTGTCCGAGCCCTCGCGCAGCGACAGCACCACCATCAGCAGCGCCAGCAGGATCGCACCCAGCGCGTACCGCTCCCGGCCGCTCGTCTCCTCCCCGAGCAGCCGGGCCGACAGCAGCACGAGCAGCACCAGTCCGGAGACGAAGATGCCCTGCGCGGCGGCGATCGGGAGCGTGCGGTAGACGACGAGCTGGGCGCCGAATCCGGCGGCGAGGGCCAGGGAGCCGCCGATCCACAGGGGGCTGCCGATGACCAGGCGCAGCAGCCGGGCCGGCTGCCGGATCGTCACCTCGGGCAGCGCGGTGAGCGCCCGTTTCTCCAGTACGAAGCCCAGGCTGTACAGGGTGTTCGCCAGCAGCGCCGCGGCCACTCCCCACCACATGGGCTACGTCCTCCTGGCGTGCAGCAGCAGGATCGACGCGAGCTGCGGCCGGGCACACGCCAGCCGGTCCAGCGGCCGCAGCGGGCGCGGCACGCCGTGGAAGGGAGCGCCTTCGAGCCGCACGACGGTGAACCCGGACGCGGCGACGAACTCCCGCAGCGCGCGGGCGGTGTAGAGGCGCAGATGGCCCACGACCTCCGAGCCCGGCCGGCCGTGGATGCCGCGCAGACTGACCTCCGAGAAGACCGGCTGGACACCGGCGAGCAGCAGGGCGCGGTTGTACCAGGCGGCCAGGTTCGGCGTGGACAGCATCAGATGCCCGCCGGGCCGCAGGATCCGGCGGATCTCGTCGAGCGCCGCGTCCGGGTCGACGAGATGCTCGATCACCTCGCTGAACAGCACGGCGTCGGCCGACTCCGGGGCGAACGGCAGCCCGCCGCCGGTGAGTTCACCGCGGACGGTGTACGGGAGGCGGGTGCGGGCGCGCCGCAGGGCGTCCTGGGACCAGTCGACGCCGACGACGCGGTGGCCGGTCAGGAGCGGGGCGGCGGTGGCGGCGGCGGTGCCGTCGCCGCAGCCGATGTCGAGGATCGTCTGCGGCGTCGGGCCCGCCGGGCCGAGGGCCCGGGCCAGTATGCGGGCCTGGCGGAGACTGCGCGGGGTGCCGGAGGCGACGGGGACGGCCGGGTTCTCGTAGAAGTCGCGCAACTGGGAGGGCCGGGCGGGGGCGCTCGTCACGGGGTCACCTCCGTGGTGTGCAGATAGTGCTCGAACAGGTCGCGGAGGTGGGCGCCGTCGCCGTGGCTGAGCAGGGCCCGCGACCAGCGCAGGGCCAGGTGGAGGCGGCCGGCGGTGGAGGCGGTGGTCACGGTGAGGCCGCGCGGCATCCGGGCCGGCGCGGAGAACCAGACCGCGTGCGCGCGGCCCGTCTCCTCGCCGAAGTCCAGGGGGTACGGGATCCGGCCGATGTTGCTGAGCAGGGTCGTCGACGTCCAGGGCGCGGCGGCGCGGCGCAGGGCGCGGGTGAGGGCGGCGCGGGCGGCGACCGGGGCCCACGGGGCGGTGAGCAGGGCGGCACCGTGGCCCAGTTGGGGGCGGGGCAGGGACTTCAGCGCGCGGGTCCGCTCCGCGGTGCGGCGGAGGAGGGCGGACATGTCCGGGTGGTCCAACTCGGCCGGGGCGAAGGGGACCTCCACCAGGCGGGTGCCGTTGCCTATGGGCATCGTGGTGTCGCGGGGGCGGTCGTCCACGGGCATGGTGATGCGCAGGGGGCGGGGGAGGGCGCCGTGCTCCCTGTTCCAGTGGGCGATGGTCAGGGCCGTGGTGACCATGAGCTGGTCGTTGACGGTGTAGGGGGATCCTTTGGGGCGGTGCGGGAGGGGGAGCTCGGTGACGAGCATGCCGTTGCCGGGGGAGGGGTCGGGGGTTCCTGGCGCCACCCGTGCGGGGGGCGACCAGGTGGTGGGGATGTCCGGGGCTTGTTGCGGGGATGCCGCGGGGCGCGTGGGGGGTGCTGTGGGGGAATTGTCCGTGCCTCCGTAGAGCTCCGCGGCGGTGGCGAGGATGCGGAGGCAGGCCGGGCCGTCGAGGGCGGTGTGGTTGATGGTCAGGAAGAGGACCGAGTCCACCACTTCGAGTCGTATCGGTGGGGACATCGACAGTGGCGGTGCCTCCGTCAGCGCCCGGGTCCGGGCGTCCTGGAGCGCTCGGGGGCCCGCCGGGGCGAAGGTCACCACCTCCACGTCCGGCTCCGGCGTCAGCTCCCACTCGTAACGCCGCTGGTACCACGGCCCCCTCGCCTCCCGCATCAGGATCCGCGGATGCCGGTGCAGGGCCTCCGTGAACGCCTTGCGCAGGCGGGGCTGGTCGACGGGGCCGGGGAGGTGGACCTCGATGTGGACCGTCTCCGGTTCCTCCTCCTGGAGGCAGTGCCGGGACACCTCGTCCACCACCGGGAACGGGATGCGTACCGGTGTCGTCATACGGACTCGTTCCTCCCCGAAGCGGGCTCACGCAGACTCACCAGACCGGCGAACAGGCCGATCAGCGCCAGCAGTTGGGCCGTGCGGCCGAACGCCCCCGCGCCCGCGCCCGCGCCCACCGGCTCCCCGGCCCCGAACGCCGCAGCGACGCCCGCTCCCGCCAGCGCCAGGAACGCGATCGGCACCAGCAGCGCGTGCCGCCGGGCCGCGAGCAGCGCCAGCGCCGGGACCAGCAGCGCGAACCAGCCCGCGATCACCGCCCCGACCAGCGTCAGCGCCACCGCGCCGAGCCACAGGCCGGGCAGCGGCGGGGCCGGCTGCGGTGCGTCGGGGTTGGGGGCGCGGCGGCGCCACAGCGCCAGGCCCAGCAGCACCGCGATGCCGGCGCCGCTGCCGATCAGCCCGGCGTCGTACGTGGTGGCCGGTTCGTACGACAGCTTGACCGTGCCGCCCGCCCCGGCCGGGATGCGCCAGCCCTGCTGCCAGCCGTCCAGCCGCAGCGGCGTGAGCTCCTTGCCGTTCAGGGTCGCCTTCCAGCCGTCGTTGTAGTTCTCGTACGTCGTCAGGTACGAGGCCGCGCCCGAGCCGACCGACACCTCGCGCCGGTCGCCCAGCCAGTCCCGGACCCGCAGCTCACGCCCGGCCGCGGCGGCCTCCGGGACCGACCCGCGGGTCAGGGTGACGTCCGTCAGCGCGAGCGGCCCGGCGTCGCCGCCCTCCAGCCGGTGGTCGCCCGAGGCCAGCTCCACCTCGGCGTCCTCCCTGTCCTGTTGACAGAGCGTCACCTCGACGGGCCGCCGTTCCGCCAGGTCACGCACGGTGCCCTGCGCGCTCGTCCGGTACAGCTCGCCGTCCAGCGCCACGTCCGGGCCCTTCCCGCACGGCAGCGAGAACGTCCGGGTGCCGTCCGGCTGCGGGGTGCGGTACTGGTCGAGGGCCGGGAGATACGCCTCCGTCAGGCCCACGGGCAGCCTCAGGTCCTCGTCGGCGACCGGGTTGTGCAGGGTCAGCGGGGCGGTCTCGGTGATCGTGATGTCGAGCCGGTCGGTGGTGATCGGCGGGAAGCGGACCCAGCCGTTCTCGTCGACGCCGGCGATCGTCGCGCCGTCCGGGGAGCTGATGTGCACCTGGGAGGCGCGGGTGGACAGGCCGCCCGCGGGGGCCAGGACGAGTTCGCCGACCGGCTGCTTGCCGTCCCAGCGCAGGTGGATCGTCGGCCGGCCGCCCGCGATCCACGCCGTCGTCAGGTCGCCGTCGGTGAGGTTGCGTGCCGTGAGGCCCGCGCCGAGGCGTGCCGTGGAGTCGGCGGTGGCGACGATCCGCGACTGCTGCTCGGGCGCGACCTCGTACAGCAGCCGGTCGAGTTCCTCGCCCGGCACCGGCACCGCGCTGGCCGTCACCTCGTACGTCCCGGTGGCCGGTGTCGTGAAGCGGCGGTGCAGGCCGGCCTCGGTGCCGGTCGCGGCAAGACCGGTCGGGTCGGAGGCCCGGTGCAGGGAGACGACGGTGGCGTCCGCGGTCGCGTCGGCCGCGTCCGCCGGGAGCCGCAGCAGCCGCGTCACCCGCACGTCCGGCAGGTCGATCTCGGTGAAGCCCGCGCCCGTGAGCCCGGCCCGGCGCTCCACCGAGTCCACGATCGTCAGCTTCATCCACCGCGTGCCGCCCTCGGGCGCCTTGACGCGCTGCGCCGTGCCGTTCGGCCGCAGGAAGCTCGTCCGCTCGCCCTTCTCCGTCTCCACCCGCACCTTCGTCGCCGCCGCCCGCACGCTCTCCTGCGGCAGCGGCGTCACCTTGAAGGAGGACGGCATGTCGTAGGAGCCGGTGAAGCCGATGCGCAGCCACTGCCCGTCCGGCGTGTCCGGCGCGCCCTCCGTCCACGCGGTGTCCGGGTTGCCGTCGAAGGCGTTCACCGGGTCGAACTGCGGCAGATGGAACAGCCAGTTGCCGTACGAGGAGGCCGTCACCGAGCGGGCACCGCGCAGTTCGGCCACCGTCTGGTGGTCGGTGCCCTCGTTCGGCAGGATCTGGCGCGGCTTCTCGCCCGGGTCCTGCTGTCCCCCGGGCGCGTTGCGCTCGTCGCGGGTGTACGTGTACGACGTACCGGCGTTGACCAGGCCGAACCGGGTGTCCGCGCGCCGCAGACCGTCGCCCACCACCTGCACCGCCGGGGTGCCGAGCCCCGGGTGGTTGTCGCCCGTCAGGACGGTCGCCCGCCCGCGCAGCCGCGACGCCAGCGGCAGCAGCGCCTCCGGGCCGCCGGACACCACGGCCGTGTCGGAGACCGGCATCAGCCCCGCCTGCCCGGGCCGGACCACGTCCTGCCCGGCCGGCCGGTAGATCTCCACCGCCCGCTGCCGCGGGTACAGCCCCTCGACCTGGAGCGGGGCGTCGTGCGCGAGCCGCCCGCCGGTCATCACCGGCCCCAGCCCCGTCACCCGCTCGTACCCCGACTGTTCGAGGGTGCGCTTCACGGTCGTGGTCGGCACATAGCCGATCTGGTCCGGGTCGAGATCGTTGCGTACGACGACGTAGAACAGCCCCGCCCGGCTCAAGTAGTCGGCCAGCCCCGGCACTTCGGCACCGGACATCAGCGCCTGCTCGACGGCGTCCATCGCGCGCCGGTTGCCGGGCGTGCCGAAGGGGACGTAGTCGCGCTGCGCCCACCGCGACTCGGCGAGCACGTCGAGCGGCTGGTCGATGGGCGAGCCCCAGGTGTAGATGCCGTGCGCGGTCGCCGGGACGACCAGGGCGCGCGAGTCGGGCGAGTACTTCTCCAGCCAGTCGGCGGTGGCCTGCCAGTAGGCGGGGAGCTTCTGGAAGGAACCCGGGTTGAGGATGGAGCCGTTGAGGTACGGCCACAGCAGCCCCGGCAGGATCAGCACCGCCGCGACCAGCGGGGCGAAGCGCCGGCCTCGCACCGGGCGGGCCCCGCGCGGCTCGGCGGCCACCCCCACCAGATGGGCCAGGCCCAGCGTGAACGCCAGCGCCAGGCCCGTCTGGAACTTGTAGATGTTCCGGAACGGCGACAGCCACCCGTCCAGCCAGCCCTGCACGACCCCGTGGAACGGCGCCCCGAACGCGCCGCCGTACCCGGCGAGCAGCACCAGCGCCGCGACCAGCACCGTCAGCACGAGCCACCGCCGCTCGGGCATGTCCCGCCGGGCGAGCCCGGCGAGGCCGAGCCCGGCCGCGAGCGCCGAGCACACGATCACGACGACCGACGAGGCCACGGCCCACCCCGCGGGCAGCCACGCCTCACCGAAGTGCAGATAGGCGACCCAGTTCCCGGCACCGCGCAGCGCCTCGGCCGCCGCCATGGTGTCCGTCGTCGTCCGCGCCGTCTCTATATAGGGGAGGAAGTTCTCCCCGTAGACGCCGAGCAGCAGCAGCGGCACCCACCACCAGGCCGTCACCACGAGCACGGCCGGAGCCCACCAGGCGATCAGCTTGCGCTGCCGGGGCGCGGGCGGCCGGGACAGCAGGTACAGCCCCACCGGCAGCAGGGACGCCAGCGTCGCCGAGGCGTTCACGCCGCCCATGAACGGCACCAGCAGCGCCGACCGCAGGGCCGCGACCCGGGCGGCGTACCGCTCGTTCGTCAGCGGCAGCAGCACCCACGGCAGGAACGCGCCGGGCAGCGCGGCGGCCGACGTCGACCCGATCACGGTCGTGAACACCGGCCACAGCGCGTACGCCACGGCCCCCAGCAGCCGGGAAGCGCCACTGCCCACCCGCAGCCGCTCGGCCAGCCGCAGCGCACCCCAGAAGGCGACCGACACGACGACCGACATCCACAGCCGCTCCGCAAGCCACACCGGCAGTTGTACGAGGTCGCACAGCCAGTAGAACGGCAGCATCGGCCACAGATAGCCGACGTACTGGTCCTGGATCCCGCCGAACCCGGCCCGGTCGTGCCACAACTGCCCCAGGTCGGCGAGGAACTGACCCGGGTCGACCGTCACACCGAGCTTGGTGTCGAAGGTCTGCCGCCCCGGCCGCACCGCGAGGAACAGCACGAACACCACGGCCCAGAACCCCAGCAGCCAGCGCCGGGACCGCGGGCCCTCGGGCGGACCCGCCGCGGTCGCGGTGGTGGGGACGGCTGCCGGTGGAGGAGCCTGGACCGTGGTTGTCATGTAGCACACCGCCGCAGGATGAGGAGGAGGTTCCAGGTGGCGAACTCGCGGATGCCGGGCGCCTTGACGACGGCCTCCGCGAGGAACGGCCAGTAGCGGGAGCGCGCCGAGACGACCATGACGTCGTCCCGGGCACGCACCTGCCGCAGGGTGGATCCGATGTGCACCGCGAACAGGTTCTCGCCGAGCGTGTGCTTGGCGGGCCTGCCGGTCCGCCGCCGATAGCGGGCCCGGGCCCGCTCGGCACCGAAGTAGTGCCACGGGGCCCACTCGTGCCCGCCCCACGGCGACAGCCAGTTGGTGAACGACACGTAGATCAGCCCGCCGGGCCGCGTCACCCGGGCCAGCTCGCTCAGGAACGTCTCCGGGTCGGCGACGTGCTCCAGCACGTTGGAGGAGAACGTGACGTCCGCGACGCCGTCCCGGAGGGGCAGGAGGTATCCGTCGGCTACGACGGCCGGGTCCGGTGGTTTCTCGCCGAGTTCGGCCGGGTCCGGTTCGAAGAGGAACGCCTGCGCTCCACGCCGGCGGAACTCCTCGGTGAAGTAACCACCGCCGCCGCCGACGTCGACGACGGTACGCCCGGCGACGGGCCCGTCGTACGCCTCGACCTGATCGACGGCGTCCCGGGCGAGCAGCGAGTAGCAGCTTTCGGGATCGTCCCGCTCGTGGAGGAAGGCACGGAACAGGGCGAGAGACCGCCGAAAGGAGGGGTCGCGTTCATAGGGGCGGACCACCGCACCCCGCCTCACGGCCCCCAGCCCCTCACCGCCTCCGCGGCGACCACACGGAACTGCCGCACGGTCCGGTCCCACCGAAACCGCGCCGCCCGCTCCCGGGCCGCCTTGCCCATCAACTCCCGCCGGTGCCCGGACAGGGCCAGCGCGCACCACGCCGCCGCGAACGACGACTCACCGCGCGCCAGGACCCCGGTCTCACCATCCACCACGGAGTCCTTGAGCCCCGGCACGTCGAACGCCACGGCCGGCGTCTGTCGCGCCGCGGCCTCCGTCACGACCAGACCCCACCCCTCCACAGCCGAGGGATGCAGCAGCAACCAGGCCGCGCAGAGCAGCCGGTGTTTCTCCGCCTCCGAGACGTATCCGGTGAACTCCACGCCCGGACCGGCGAGTTGCTCCAGCCGTGCCCGCTCGGGGCCGTCCCCGACGATGACCAGCCGCCCGCCGGTGACGGGCCGCACCCGCTCCCACAACCGCAGCAGCAGATCGATCCGCTTGTACTCGACGAGCCGGCCGACGGCGACGAACAACGGCTCGGGGGAGCGCTCGGCCCGCGGCCCCGGCTCCTCGACCCCGTTGTGCACGACCCGGATCCGGTCCCGCTCCACGCCGATCGCCCGCAGCGCGTGCGCGGTGGAGGAGGACACCGCGACCAGCAGACTCCGCTGCTGCGCCCCGGTGAGCGCCCAGTGCTCGAGTCTTCGGCCGATCCGCGCCGCCGGTGCCAGCGGCCCGCCGAAGCGCATCTTCCACAGGTCGGTGTGGACGTGGTTGACCAGGCACAGCGTGGGCCCGGAGTGCCACAGCGGCGCCAGGTACGGCATGCCGTTGCACACCTCGACCAGCAGATCGCAGTCGCCGACCTGGCGGGCGAAGGCCGACCGGGCGCGCAGATAGTGCCCGTACGGGCCGCCCGCCGACACGACCCGGTACTCCCGGAAGGCCGCGGGGCCCCCGCACAGCAGGGTCACCTGGTGGCCGAGCCGGGTCAGGCCGTCGGCGAGCTTGTCGACCAGCAGTTCGGAGCCGCCGGCGGACGGGTTGTCCAGATCGCGATGGGCGAGGAAGACGATCCGGCGCGGATGTGGGGGGAACGCCGGAAGGTGCTGCTCCGCGCTGGGGGACGCGGTATGCAGCGAGGACGGTACGTGCTGGGGCATGGGTGCTCCAACTCGTCTCGGGGTGCGGAACTCAGCGGGGGGAGGGTGTGGCTCTGGGGGGTCTGGCTGTGGGGGGCCTGAGCCCTTCCTGGGAGGGGAGTGTGGACGGGTTGTGCTCGGGTGGGGTTGGACAGTTTTCGCCCGGACGTTCTCCACGGCTACTCACGGGCGTGACAATTTCGGGCTTTGTTGGAGCTGACGGCACATCACATCGTGAGGGTGGGCTGGGGCGTACCGGATGTATCGGACGGAGCGGGCTGCTCCGGCTCCTTCCGCCCACGCGCCACCAGCACGCCGCCCACCGCCGCGAGCAGCACACCCGCCACACCCGCCCCGATCGGCAACGTCGTGCCCACCAGGCGCAGTTGACCGCTGTCGCGCTTCGCCTGCCGCACGGCCTCCCGCTGTGTCGCGGTCGTGAACGAGATCTTCCGGCTGTCCAGCAGCACCGCCGCGTCCTTCTTCCCGCCCGGCGCCCGCAGGGTCCGCCGGGGCCCGGTCTGTGCGTAGATCACACGGCCGGTGGCCTGGTCGACGACCAGCTCGAAGCCGTGGTTGGAGTACCACTCCTCGGCCAGTACCTGCGGCCGCTGCGGCTGGTCGACGAGGCTGCCGGGCACCATCCGCGTGCCGGTCCTGGTCGGCGGCACGGAGCCGGTGAACCTGTAGCCCGTGTAGCCCTGGATCTTCGCCGTGCCCCGGTAGCGCAGGACGACCGTGTCGCCGAGGGTGTTGTCCCACCACTGGTACGAGCGTTTTTGCACGTCGAAGGGGAACTTCAGATAGGCCTCGCCCTCGATGTACGGCTTCTCGCCGCAGCAGTGCACGGGCCGGGTGGTCTTCCGGTCCATCACCCAGCGGTGCGGTGTGAACTCCAGCGCGTCGTGCGGGTCGGCGGCCGGCAGCGACTTGTCGGTGTCGACCGTGGTCGTGACGTCCCAGACCGCGTTGCCGCTGCGTTCGCTGTCCTCGACGTTGCCCCGCACCCGCTGGGTCACCGTGATCTTCCGGTCGGGGACCGTCTCGATCCGGTCAGTGTCGAAGACGCTGCCCCGGCCGGTGTAGACGGCGGTCGTGTCGATGTCGATCGGGTTCACCGCGGCACGCGGCTGGACGTACCAGGCGAGCAGGGGCGCCAGCACCAGCAGGAACGTGCCGAGACCCAGCAGGACCAGCGAAAAGGGAGAGGTTGTACGGCGCATCCGGGCACTCCAGTGGCTTGGGACGGCTCGACGTACGGGAGGGCCGGCACGGCGGAGGGAACGGCGCGTGCGGCTGGGCCGGGAACCGTAGGCCGCTCTTGACGGGGTGTCAATGCTTGTCGAGACTGGGCGCGACAGGCAGGGACGGGATGCCGGGGTGGGGACAACCTCCGGACGATCTCCGGACGAATCCGGACAGAGAGGCTGACCCTGCGATGTCGAGACTGCTCGCTGCCGCGCTGACCGTCGCGCTCGCCGCCGCCCTTGCCGTGGGCGCCGCGCTGGGCGTCGTCGCGCTGCTCGAAGCCACGCCCGACCAGCCGAACACTCCCCTGATCACCTACGAGCAGACCGGGCAGGGGAGTTGACGGTGACGGCCGCCCGCACCGGAACCGTCACCACGCGCTCGGCCTGGCACGACGTACCGCGCTTGAAGGTGCGCCGGTTCGCGGCGATCGCCATGGCCGAGGCGCCCGCGCTCGCGGAGGAGATCCTCTGCGAGATACAGCGCGAGTACCCGCACCTGCCCGTCGTCCTCGACGACTCCGGCGAGCCCATGGCCCTGGTCGGCATCCGACGTGCCATCGAGGTCTTCGTGCAGCACCTGGAGCGCTCGGAGGGCCGGCCCACCGTCCCGCCCGGCGTCTTCCAGGACTTCGGCCGCGGCGAGGGCCTCAACGGCCGCTCGCTCGACTCCCTCCAGGCCATCTACCGCATGGGCGTACGCCTGGCCTGGCGCCGCTTCGCCGACATCGGCCAGCGCGTGGAGATCCCGCCCCCGGCGATGTACGAACTCGTCGACGCGGGCTACGAGTACCTGGACGGCCTGGTCGACCAGTCCGTACGCGGCTACGCCGAGGCCGCGGCCCGCCAGGCCGGGGAACGCCTGCGCCTCCAGCGCCGCCTGATGGAACTCCTGCTGGCCGAACACCACCGCGGCGACCCCGCCGAGGCGCTGACCGAACGGGCCGCCCGGATCGGCTGGACCTTGCCCGGGAAGGTCGCGGTCGGTGTCCTGCTGCGCCCCGCCCGCGAGGCCATGGCCCCCGCGGTCGGGCAGGGCGTGCTGCTCGACATGGAGTACGAGCAGCCCCGCATGGTCGTGCCCGAGCCGGACGCGGCGGGCCGCCCCGAGCTCCTGCACCGGGCCCTGGCCGGCTGGTCCGGCGCGATCGGCCCGCCGGTCCCGCTCACCGACGCGGCGAAGTCCCTGCGCTGGGCCGAGGCCGCCGTACGCCTCATGGAACGGGACCTGCTCCCCTCCGGGGAGGTCCTCTACTGCACCGAGCACACCGAGGCGCTGGTCCTCCTCCAGCCCGAGGAGCTCATCGACGACCTGGCCCGCAGGTGCCTGGCCCCCCTGACCCACTGCGGCCCCACCCACGGCCGCCGCCTCGCGGAAACCCTCCTGGCCTGGCTGGAAACCCGCGGCGGCGCCCCCGAGGTCGCGGCCCGCCTCGGCGTCCACCCCCAGACGGTCCGCTACCGCCTGCGCCAGATCCGCGAACTGTGGGGCGACGGGATCGACGACCCCGACCGCCGCTTCGAACTGGAACTGGTCCTGCGGGCACAGCGGTTGCGGGGGGAGGTGGGGGCGGTGCGGGGGCGGCGGTGAGCCCGGCCGACGCACCCGGCGGGGCTCAGCGCCGCCGCGTCGTCACGCCGTGGCCCGCTCCTTCGGGGACGTCCGCCCTCCGGCGGGACGGTCCAGGTGGACCATGACCGTGCTGTGGAAACGGTGCACCGCGTCGTCGACACTGCGGATGAACCCGGTCTCGGCGTTGCCCCGGCCGCTTCCCATGCCCTTGAAAAGGGACAGGCGGAAACCGGTGATCCGGGTGGCGCCGTCCTTGGGGAGCAGGTCCCCCGGTTCCGGGCGGAGCCGCTCCAGCGTGCCGCGGGGGCCTCCCGTCTGGCCTTCCACCAGGGTTTCGACGTGCAGGTCCGCCGGCGCCTCGGAGAGCCGGCGGACCAGGCGCTTGACCCAGGTCAGGGGATAGCCCTGCTCGGGTGCCGGGATCTCCACGGACGTACGCAGCTTGGCGGTGCGCAGGTCGGCGCTGACGGTGAGCAGGCCGGGGGCACCCTCGACGCGCAACTCCGCGTGGAGCCTGCCCTCCAGGCACAGCTGGTCGGCCAGTCGGGCGCGGCGGGTCCCGGGGTCGGTGCCGCGCCGGGTGCGCTGGGCGGGCAGCACCTTCTGCCCGAGTTCGCCGCCCAGCCGCAGGCACACCTGGCGGATGAGCCGCTCCCAGCTCTCCACCACCTCCAAGGCGCGCGGGTCGCCCTGGCAGAGGGTCTCGTCGTCGATTCCGTTGCGCACCGGCACCCAGGCCGCGCCCATGTTCTGGAAGCCGTGGCAACCGGAGTTGTCGTGCTGGAGGTAGTGCAGGAGGTCCTGGAGCAGCCAGGTGCGGGCCGCGTTGCCGACGCCCTCGTGCCGGATCAGCATCTGGGCCTGATGGGCGACTTCGGCCCAGGACAGGTGCCAGAGCGCCACCTGGTGCTTGCGCCGCCGGTCGACCTTGACGTCGACCAGTGGGCTGCCCTCCAGCGCGACGTCGTTCGACAGCGTGATCACGGCCTCGTAACCGCGCCGCGCGGCGATGTCCATGTAGGCCTGGACCTGCTCGGACTTGAGGGCGTTGCCGTTGGTCTTGGTCTCGACGAGTGCCGTCCACAGCTTGCCGGCGCGCTCGACGCGGATCACTCCGTCGGGGCGCCGGGGGGTGTCACCGTGCGGCAGGGAGACCTCGGTGAACGTCTCCATGCGGCCGGACGGCGCACCGAACGGGGCGGTGATCCGCCTGCCGAACCGGGGTACCTGGGCCATCACCGACAACAGGACCGAGGTGGCGCGCATCTCCCGGTCCCGGTCGCCCTTGAGCGCCGAGACCGGAAAGAGCCGCGCCGGCCTCCAGGTCTCGTTCTCCGCCAGGCTCTTCACGGGTGTCCTGGGCGGCGTGACCCTCTTCTTCGCGGTCCGGGGCCGGGCCGTCCGCCTCTTCGGGGCGGCCTCCTCGTCGGCCGGCGGGCGTGGTGCCGGAACGGCCTCCAGTGTGGGCTGCGGCCGTGCCTCGGGAGGGATGACGGTGGATGACTCCTCCGCGACCGCCGCCGCGGACTCCGCTTCGTCGTCCTCGATGTCGACGCCGAAGTCCGTCGCCAGCCCGGCCAGCCCGCTCTCGTACCCCTGCCCGACAGCCCGGAACTTCCACTCCTCCCCACGCCGGTAGAGCTCACCGAAGATGATCGCGCTCACGGGACCGGCGTCCTCGATGACGAACCGGAGGAGGCTCTCGCCCACGGCGTCGGCCAGTGTCACCCGCAGGTCGTGCAGCTCCCCGAAGCGTGCCCCCTCGTACCGGCTCGCGGCCACGACGATCCGCTCCACGTCGGCCGGTACCGCGGTGAGATCGAAGCTGATCCGGTCCTCGCTGCCGTCCCCCGCCGGTTCCTTGCCGAGGAGTTGCACACTGCCGTCGGCGGCCACCGGGTTGTTGTAGAAGTAGAAGTCCGCGTCGCTGCGGACCTTGCCGTCGCCGGCCAGCAGCAGGACGGACACGTCGGCGTCGCCCTCACCGGTCGGGCTGGACCAGCCCAGACTGACGATCGCGGAGTCGATGGTGTCGCTCAGGGCCGTCAGAGACACGTTCGAGCCCATGGTCATGTCGCGCACAGAGATTCCCCCCACCCTCGCGACACCTGTGACGTGCCGCACACAGGGCACTTTAATGTGCACGCCACGTGTCTGTGGTGTGCTCATGGGTTTCCGTCTGTGGGGCCTCTGCCCATTGCCCGGGCAAACCTCTATGGCTAGCCTGTGTTCGTCATGCCGATCGCCTGTTGATATCTCGAACGTCGATATTGCGAACACAGGCGCCAGAACACTTAGGGAGGGGGCCGGTCGTGGGACGCCTCGTACCAGCCGTGACCCGGGCTCTCGACATTCTCGAGCTCTTTCTCGACGGGGACGGGACGCTCTCCGCCCCCGACATCGTGCGCAAGCTCCAACTGCCGCGCACGACCGTGCACGAGCTGGTGACCACGCTCGCCGCCCGGAAGTACATCGTCCCCGTGCCCGGCCAGCCCGGACGCTACCGGCTCGGCGTGCGCCCGTACCAGCTCGGCGCCCGCTACTCCGAGCAGCTCGACGTCGCCGCCGAGGGGCAGCTCGTCGCCCGGTCCGTCGCCGAGACCTGCGACGAGACGGTGCACGTGGCGATCCTCGAGGACACGGACGTCATCTACATCGCCAAGGTCGACTCCACGCACGCCGTGCGGATGGTGTCGGCGGCCGGGCGCAGGCTGCCCGCCCACTGCACGTCCGTCGGCAAGATGCTGCTGGCCTCCCTCCCCGAGCACGAGCTCGCCGCGCGGATCCCCGACGGCGCCGAGCTGGTCGCGATGACCCCCAACAGCATCACCGACCCGGCCGCCCTGCGCGAGACCCTGGCCGAGATCCGTGAGCGGGGCCTCGCCGTCGAGAACCGCGAGTCCAACCCGGACGTGAGCTGCGTGGCCGCACCGGTCCGCGACCGCACCGGCCAGGTCGTCGCCGCCCTGTCGATCTCCGTGCCCATGATCCGCTGGAGCGAGGAGCGCCGCGCCGAGCTGGAGCAGCTCGCCGCGAAGGGCGCCGCCGAGCTGTCCGAGCACCTCGGCCACCGGAGCATGGCATGACGACGACGCCGTACGAGATCGCCGTGCGGGCCGAGGCCGAGCTCGGCGAGGGACCGACCTGGGACGCGGAGGCCGGCCGGCTGCTGTGGATCGACATCCTCGGCTGCCGGGTGCACACCTACGACCCGGCCACCGGGCGCCGCACGGTCCGCCGGACGGAACAGCACGTGGGCGCGGTCAAGCCGCGCGCCGGCGGAGGGCTGGTGCTGAACCTGCGCGACGGGGTCGGCCTCCTCGACCCCGACGGCGGTTTTCGCTGGCTGCACCGCGAGCCCGTGCCCGGCCGGCGCGCCAACGACGCGGCCGTCGCGCCGGACGGCTCGCTGTGGGCGGGCACGATGCGCTACGACGAGGCGCCCGGGGGCGGCACGCTGTCCCGGATCACCGGTGACGGGTCCGTCGAGGTCGTCCTCGACGACGTCGCGGTGAGCAACGGCACGGGGTGGAGCCCCGACGGCCGGCTCATGTACTACATCGACTCCCCGACCCGGAGGGTCGACGTCTTCGACCACGCGGACGGGCGGGTGTCCGGGCGGCGGACCCTCGTGGAGATCGAGGACGGCGCGGGGTTTCCCGACGGGCTGACGGTGGATGCCGACGGGTGTGTGTGGGTGGCGTTGTGGCAGGGGTCGGCGGTGCGGCGGTACACGCCACAGGGGCGGCTGGACCGGGTGATCGAGTTGCCGGTGCCGCTGGTGACGGCGTGTGCGTTCGGCGGGGCCGGGCTGAGTGACCTGTACATCACGACGGCTCGGGTCGGGCTGACGGAGCCGCCGGCGCCGGCGGGGTCGCTGTTCGTGGTGCCGGGGGCGGGCAAGGGGCTTGCCCAGCCCGCGTTCCAAGGCTGAGGTCCGCTCCCGGGGGTGGGGGCGCAGCCCGGCGCCGCGGGGTGCCGCTGCGCCACCCGTGCCGCCCTGGAGGCACCTCCCAGGCCCTCAAGGCGCTGGGGGAGGCACGACTGCCCGCAGCTGAGCCACTCCGGCGGCCTTGCGTTCCTCAGCCGTCAGCGGCGGCCCGGTCAACGCCGGCCGCAGCGGCCCCACCGCCGCCGCCACCATCACCGACGGCGTCAGCAACACCCCCGCCCCCCGCTCCAGCGACGTCACGTCCGTCACCCGGCGGGCGATGCGGCCGTTGCCCGTCGCCGTGTACATCAGCCGGTCCACATACGCCGTCACGAGCCGGTCCCGCAGCGTGGGGCCCTGTTCCGTCGCCCCCGCGTAGAAGACGTCCTGCCCGATCGCCATGTCCCAGGCCGCGCCGACCGGGCGGGACACCGCCTTCTGGACCAGCCGGGACAGCCCGGGAGCCCCCCAGCCGTGCCGCCGCAGCGTGTCCCGCAGGAGCAGGGCGCTCTGCGCGGCGACGGCCAGGCCGTGCCCGTAGACCGGGTTGAACGCGGCGAGGGCGTCGCCGAGGACGGCGAAGTTCCGGGGCCACACCGGCATCCGCTCGTAGAAGTGCCGGCGGTTGACGGTCGTGCGGGTGAACGCCACGTCGGACAACGGCTCGGCCCGTTCGAGCAGTTCGCCGATGACGGGGTGGCGCAGGTCCTCGCGGGCGAAGCGGACGAAGTCGTCGTTGTCCGGGGACGGCCGGCCGCCCCGGGTGCCGCACAGGGTGACGATCCAGCGGCCTTCCTCGATGGGCAGCAGGAAACCGGCCCGGCCCGGTCCGCCCTCCCGCCGGTCGGGCTGGACGTTGACGACGGGGAAGCCGTCGCGGGCCGCGGCGGGGGCGAGGTACAGGCGGCTGGCGTACGCCAGGCCCGCGTCGACCTCGCGCCGCTCCGCCGGGGGCAGGCCGAGGGCGGTCAGCCACCGGGCGGCCTGGGAGCCGCGGCCCGAGGCGTCGACGACCAGATCGGCGGCGAGGGTCCGCTCGAAGCCGCCTTCGCAGGGCCGGACGCGGACGCCCGTGACGGCGGCGTCCGTGCCGGTCAGGCCCACCGCCTCCGCCCGCTCGACGACCTCGATCCGCGGGTCGGCCAGCACCGAGGCCCGGACGGTCGCGTCCAGCAGGTCCCGGCCGGCGAGGATCACGTGGTGGGACTCGGGCCAGCGCCGGAACCAGCCCCGCGTCCCCAGGGCGACGAAGTCCGTCGTGACCGGCAGCCGGTTCGCCCCGGCGTCCCGGAGCGCTCCGGTGATCCCCGGCAGCAGTTCCTCCATGGCCCGCGCGCCGCCCGACCAGAGCATGTGCGCGTGCCGGGCCTGCGGCAGCCCCTTGCGGGGGCCGGGAGCGGCCGGAAGCGCGTCGCGCTCCACGACGACGACCCGGTCGGCGACGTCGGCCAGGGCGCGGGCCGCGAGCATGCCGGAGTGGGATCCCCCCAGGACGACGGCGGTTCTGGCGGGGGTGGGACGGTCAGTCATGCGCGGGCGTTCTCTCTCCCGGGGGCGGCCGCGCGTGAGCGTACCGCCTCGATGTGGTCGCGGTGACGCAGGGCCAGGGCCACGGCCTGGATCTCCTGGAGCAGGTAGGCGGTGTCGGGGCCGGACGGGGAGGCGGCGCTGTCGGTCTGCGGGGCCCGCTCCCGCGCGGCGACGGCGTCCAGGATCGTGACGGCGGCGGCCAGGGCCTTGGCCCGGCCGGGCTCGAACCCGAGGTCCAGCGCCGCGGCGTGGGAGCGTTCCCGCAGGTCCTCGTCGAGGTGCCGGGAGAGCTGGAGGAGCACGTCGCGGATGTACGTCTCGCGGCGGATCAGGCGCAGTTCGCCGGTGGCGCGCGGGGCGAAGGGGGCGCCGTCGCCGTTCACGGTGCGCAGCAGCAGGTACAGGGGCCGCAACTGCCAGTGGGCGAGCCGGGTGCGCCAGCGCTCGTGCAGGTACTGGCCGCCGTGCGGGATGATGAAGCCGATCGCGACCATGGTGGCCGACAGGCAGGCGGCCGAGGGCGCCAGGTAGGTGCTCAGCCAGTCCAGGTCGTGGCCCGTCATCCGGGCGAAGACGGCGGTGAGTTTGGCGATGTCGAAGAGCAGGTTCGTCGCATAGCCGACGCCCAGGAACCTCAGGCCCCAGCGCAGCCAGGCGTCGAGGCCGTCGGTGCGCACCCAGTTCCAGATCAGCCGGGCCGTGACCGAACAGGCCACGGTGTGCGCGAGGAGATAGAGCAGGATCTCCTCGCGCATGAAAGGCGTGGTGGCGTAGTAGGTGTCCAGGTCCCGGCGGCGTTCCACGGGGACGTCCGCGAGCCAGAACAGCATCCACAGGGTGGCGACCACGCCCGCGTAGGCGAAGACGACCCACCGTGCGGCGCGGCGCGTCGAGGCCGAGCGGTCGGCCAGGCCGTTGCGCCAGGCGACGATCAGCAGCAGCCAGGACGCGCACAGCGCGGTGAGCAGCGAATACACCAGCGGCGCCGCGATGTTGGGCACGCCGGTGACGCGGTTGGTCCAGCCGATGACCGACGGGGACGCGAAGACGAACACCGCGCAGGCGAACAGCAGCAGCCCGCCGACGGCCCGCAGCATCGGGTCCCGCCACATCCTCACCAGGCTGGGCAGCTTGATGACCAGGGCGACGGTCAGCGCGCCGATCGGCAGCCAGAAGGAGACGGAGAAGGTGTCGAGGACGTCCCGTGCCTCGGTCATCGCGCGCCGCCTCCGCGTCCCCGGTAGCCCATCGACCGCCGCACCGGGTCCAGCGCGGCGTCCGGCTCATCGGCGGCGGTGCCGTCCGCGAAGGAGCGGAGCACGGCGGCCAGCCGGTGCCCGAAGGCGTCGGCGTCGGCCTCGTCCCGCTCGCGCGAGCCGTCCCGGGCCGCCACCGCCAGCACCGCGGACTTCCAGCCGGGCTCGCGGTCCAGGGCCCGGGCCGCCGCCGTACCGGCGGCGTGGTGGTGGCCGTGTCCGGCGTGCAGGTGCCACAACTCATGCCCGAGGATGACCAGTTGCTGCACCGCCTCGGCCCGTTCCTCGACGATGACCAGGTCGAAGTCCTGGAACTCCACCCACAGCCCGGTCACTTCGATCTCGTCGGGGAACCGCTCGAAACGCAGCTCGACCGGACGCCCGCCCCGCCGCGCGCTCATCTCCTCGCACAGGGCCCGGCACACGTCCCGTACGCCGCAGGGGGGCCGGGGCCTGGCCCGCAGCGCGTCCGCCAGCTCGGCCGACAGTGCGCGCATGGCGGAGCGGGCGCGTGAGCGCCGTAGAGCCGAGGCGAGGCGTGCCGTGGTCCTCCGCCCGCCCGCGAGATCCATCGAACCCCCTTCGCTCCGCCCCCTTGCAGCCTGTTCGAGGGTACGCGTCGGGAACTGCCCCCGTCATGCGATCTCACGACCGTTGGTTCACACATCAACGACCCGGATTTCGCGAACTTCAGCTCGACCCATTGACGTTGCAGCGCTGCAATCGTACGGTCCGTTCGACTTCACGAGCGACTTTCGAGATATCGAACGCGCTTGGAACCACTGAGCTTCGAACAGATAGGGCAGGGCATGGGACGACCTGACCTGAACCGCAGGCAACTCCTGGCCGCGGCGGGTGGCCTCGCGGTCGCGAGCAGTTTCGGCTTCGCCGCACTCGGCACCGGAGCCGACGCACTCGCCTCCGATGCGAGCACCCGCGTGCGGTACTGGAACCTCTTCAGCGGCGGCGACGGCGCCAACATGATCACGATGCTGAACGCCTTCCGTAAGGACAACCCGGACATCGCGGTCAAGGACTCCACCCTCCAGTGGGGCAACCCCTTCTACACCAAGCTCGCCATGGCGGCCGCGGGCAATCGCGCACCGGACCTCGGCGTCATGCACATGGGCCGGGTCACCGGCTTCTCGCCGGGCCGCCTCCTCGACCCCTGGGACGTCGACCTGCTCGCCGAGTACGGCATCCGGGAACAGGACTTCAACCCCAAGCTGTGGCGGCGCGGCGTCATCGACGGCAAGCTCTACGCCCTCCCGCTCGACATCCACGTCCAGCTCTGCTTCTACCGCAAGGACGTGCTGAAGAAGGCCGACCTGCTCGGCGACGACGGCAGGATGATCCCCGTCACCTCCACCGACGAGTGGTTCGACGTCCTGAAGAAGGCCAAGGCCGTCCAGAAGAAGGGACTCCAGACGATCGGTCTGTGGACCAACGACCAGAACTTCCAGTGGTGGTTCTTCGTCGCCTTCTACACCCAGCTCGGCGGCCGGTGGTTCAACGACGACAACACTCAGGTCCTCTTCGACGCCGACAAGGCCACCCAGGTCCTGGAGTTCCTCCGCAAGCACGTCACCGACGGGTACGTCATCCCCGGCGCCCCCACCGGTGAACAGTTCGTCAACGGCGCTCCCTTCACCTGGGAGGGCAACTGGTCCGTGCCGGTCTTCTCCGGCGCCAAGCTGGACTACGGTGCGACGCCGCTGCCGCCCGTCTTCGGCAAGCAGGCCACGCACGCCGAGTCGCACGCGTTCGTCCTGCCCCACCAGTCCGGACGCGGCGGCGACACCAACGCGGGCGCGCACCGGCTCGCCGCCTACGTCGTCAGGCACGCCCTCCAGTGGGCGGCCGGCGGTCACATCCCCGCCTACACGCCGACGCTCTCCACGGACGCGTACAGAAAACTCACCCCGCAGAACGAGTACGTGAGCGCCATGGATCACCAGGCCACCGAGCCGAAGGTGTGGTTCGCGGGCTCCACCGGCGTCCTCGCCCAGGACCTCGGCCCGGTCGTCGTCTCCTCGACCATGGGCTCCGCCAAACCGGCCGCGGTCGCGCAGCGGATGAAGAGCCGGCTCACCAAGCTCCTCGCCTCGAAGAACCCGATGGACGGCAGAACCGCCGCGCAGGGAGGTGCGGTCGCATGACGACCAGCGCTCAGACCGTCGTCGCACCGGCCCCCGCCAGGGCCGCGACCGCAACCGCGACCGTCCGCCGCAAGCAGGGCTTCCAGCACGGGGGCTGGTTCGTCGCCCCGTTCCTGGCGCTCTTCGTGCTGTTCGTGATCTGGCCGCTGCTGCGCGGCGTCTACCTCAGCTTCACGGACGCCAACATCTCCGGCGAAGGCGCGAGCTTCGTCGGCCTCGACAACTACCGCGAGGCCCTGAACGACTCGGAGATGTGGGACGCGCTCGGGCACAGCGCGTACTTCACGCTGCTGGTCGTCCCGTGCATCACGGTCCTCGCCTTCCTGCTCGCGATGCTCGCCCACCACATCGAGCGCGGCAAGTGGCTGTGGCGGCTGTGCTTCTTCGTGCCGTTCCTGCTGCCCTCGACGGTCGCGGCCAACATGTTCCAGTGGCTGTTCACCCAGGGCATCGGCCTGATCAACCAGACCTTCGGGATCGACACGCCCTGGCTGACCGACAAGTCCTACGCGATGCTCGCCATCGTCATCGAGACCCTGTGGTGGACGGTCGGCTTCAGCTTCCTGCTCTACCTCGCCGCCCTCCAGGGGATTCCCGGCCATCTGTACGAAGCCGCGAAACTGGACGGCGCCAATGCCTGGCACCGCATGGTCCACATCACCCTGCCGATGCTGCGCAACATCACCGGCCTGGTGGTCGCGCTCCAGATCCTCGCCTCGCTCCAGCTCTTCGACCAGGCCGTCGTGATGATGGACTTCTCGCCGGGACCGGAGCTCAGCACCCGCTCCTTCGTCCAGTACACCCTCGAACAGGGCTTCACCAGCTACCGCGTGGGCTACGCCTCCGCGATGTCCATCATCTTCTTCGTGATCATCGCAGTCGTCGCCCTGACGCGGATGTGGCTGCTGCGCAACCGTGAGGAGGGCGGCCGATGACCACCGCCGAGTCGACTGTACGCACCGCACGCACCACACCCCGCAAGCCCTGGACGCCGAGCCAGATCATCCTCACGCTGATCGGCGTCGCCGTCTCCGCCGTCTTCGTGGCGCCGATCGCCGCGGCCGCGCTCACCTCGTTCAAGTCCGAGGCGGAGGCGGCCGAGATCCCGCCGCACTGGGTGCCGAAGGTCTGGACGGGCCAGGCGTGGAAGTCGCTGTGGGAGACCGGCAACGTCACCAACTGGTTCGTCAATTCCCTGGTCGTGTCGGTCTGCGTCACCTCCGTCGTGCTGGTGGTCAGCGCCCTCGCCGGATACGGCTTCGCCCGTACCGAGTTCCGCGGCAAGACCGTGCTCATGGGCATCGTCATGTCGGGCCTGATGATCTCCCCCGCGGTCCTCGGCGTCCCCCTCTTCACCACCGTCCAGCAGTTGGGCATGGTCGACACCTACTGGGGCATGATCCTTCCGCAGTGCGCACCCGCCGCGATGGTCTACATCCTCTACAAGTTCTTCCAGGGCGTCCCGCGCGAGCTGGAGGAGGCCGCCTTCATCGACGGCGCGGGCCGCTGGCGCGTCTTCTTCACCATCGTCCTTCCGCTCTCCCGGCCCTCCCTCGCCGCGGTCGGCATCTTCACCTTCATCGCCTCGTGGAACAACTTCCTCTGGCCGTACATGGTGACCAACAACCCCGACCTGATGACCATGCCGAACGGCATCGCGACCGTCATGAACTCCTACGGCATCCAGTGGGCCCAGCTCATGGCCGGCGGCCTCATGGCGGGCCTGCCGCTGATCATCGTCTTCGTCTTCTTCCAGCGGCAGATCGTGGCGGGCGTCGCCCACACGGGATTGGCGGGACAGTGAGGATTCGCAGAGCTGTGACAGCCGTCCTCGCGGCGGCCTTCCTGGCCTTCCTCCCCAACACGGCGCAGGCGGCGGAGAGTTACCCCGACCCACAGCCCATCACCGGCCAGCAGATCATCCACGACCCGAGCGTCATCCGCCTCAAGTCCGGCGGCTACGTCGCCTACTCCACCGGCGGCGTCATCGGCTCCCGCCTCTCGAAGGACCTCAAGCACTGGGACGACGCGGGCAACGCCTTCGCCGAGCCGCCGAGCTGGTGGTACGAGTACAACGACACCGGCGACCCCTGGGCCCCCGACATCTCCTACCGAGACGGCCGGTACTGGCTCTACTACGCCGTCTCCTCCTGGGGCACCAATCACTCCGCGATCGGCGTGGCCACCTCCCCGACCGGCCGCCCCGGCACGTGGACGGACCACGGCAAGGCCTTCACCTCGGAGAAGACCGACACCTGGAACGCCATCGACCCGGCGGTCATCAGGACCGACGGCCGCCTGTGGATGACGTTCGGCTCGTACTGGACGGGCATCCGCATGGTCGAGCTGGACCACGCCACGGGGAAGGCCCTGCCCGGCGCCACGGTCCACCACCTGGCGACCCGCCCGGACGCCCCGTACGCGGTCGAGGGCCCGTACATCGTCAAGCACGGCCGCTACTACTACCTCTTCGCCTCCTACGACCAGTGTTGCGCGGGCGTGAACTCGACGTACAAGATCAGAGTCGGCCGGTCGACGAAGGTGACGGGCCCGTACACCGACAGCACGGGCAAACCCCTGCTGGAGGGCGGCGGCGACCTGCTCCTGGAGGGCCACGGCCGCTACGTAGGCACAGGCGGCGAGTCGGTCTTCCGAGCCAAGGGCCACGATTGGCTGGCGTACCACTACTACGACGCAGAGGACGAAGGCACCCCCAAGCTGGGCCTGAACCAACTCCACTGGACGGCCGACGGTTGGCCCGACGTCCGTTAGGGGCGCGGGGCTGTGTCCATGTGCGGCTCCGCCGCGTGGGCGCGACAAGCCCCCACGCACCCGCAGCCGCCAACGAACAAGAACCACCCCTTTGGAAAGGCGAACATGCACACCGCCCGCTTCACCCTCGACCCCGCCTTCACGATCGGCGAGGTCAACCCCCGCCTCTTCGGCAGCTTCGTGGAACACCTCGGCCGCTGCGTCTACACCGGCATCTTCGAACCCGACCACCCCACGGCCGACGACAAGGGCCTGCGCACAGACGTCCTCGACCTGGTCCGCGAACTCGGCGCGACAGCCATCCGTTACCCCGGCGGCAACTTCGTCTCGGGCTACAAGTGGGAGGACTCGGTCGGCCCGGCCGAGGACCGCCCCCGCCGCCTCGACCTCGCCTGGCACTCGACGGAGTCGAACCGCTTCGGCCTCTCCGAGTACATCGACTTCCTCCGCAAGGTCGGCCCGCAGGCCGAGCCCATGATGGCCGTCAACCTCGGCACCCGGGGCGTGGCGGAAGCCCTCGAACTCCAGGAGTACGCCAACCACGCCCAGGGCACCGCCCTGTCCGACCTCCGCGTCGGCCACGGCGACAAGGACCCCTTCGGCATCAAGCTGTGGTGCCTCGGCAACGAGATGGACGGCCCCTGGCAGACCGGCCACAAGACGGCCCGCGAGTACGGCCGTGTCGCCGCCGAGACGGCCCGGGCCATGCGCCAGATGGACCCCGGCGTCGAACTCGTCGCCTGCGGCTCCTCCAGCCAGTCCATGCCGACGTTCGCCGAGTGGGAGGCGACCGTCCTGGAGGAGACGTACGACCTCGTCGACTACATCTCGCTGCACGCCTACTACTGGCCCGAGAACGGCGACATCGACTCCTTCCTGGCCTCCGCCGTCGACATGGAGTCCTTCATCGACAACGTCGTCGCGACCGCCGACCACGTCGGTGCGAAGCTCAAGTCGAAGAAGCGGATCAACCTCTCCTTCGACGAGTGGAACGTCTGGTACCTGCGCGAGTGGGAGGAGCACGCCCGCGCCATCGAACAGGGCGACTGGCCCGAGGCCCCTCGCCTGCTGGAGGACAACTACAGCGTCCTGGACGCGGTCGTCTTCGGCTCGCTCCTGATCGCCCTGCTCCGGCACGCCGACCGCGTCACGGTCGCCTGCCTCGCCCAGCTCGTCAACGTCATCGCGCCGATCATGACCGAGCCGGGCGGCCCGGCCTGGCGGCAGACGACGTTCTTCCCGTTCGCGCAGGCCAGCCGGTACGGCCGCGGCCAGGTCCTCGACGTCCGCGTGGAGTCGCCGACGTACGAGACGAAGAAGTACGGCGAGACGGACCTGCTGCACGCCACCGCCGTACGCGCCGACGACGGCACGGTCACGGTCTTCGCGGTGAACCGCAGCCGCACCGAGGCGCTCCCGCTCGACGTCGCCCTGAACGGCCTCGACCTCACCCGGGTCGTCGAGCACAGCGTCCTCGCGGACGCCGACCCCGACGCCCGCAACACCCTCGACGACCCCGAGCGGGTCGCCCCCCACCCGGGCGAGGGCACGGCACTGGCGGAGGGCACGCTGAGCACCGTCCTGGAGCCGCTGTCCTGGAACGTGATCCGGCTGGCCTGAAACAGACCGGACGGTCAGCGTTCGATCCGCACCCGGGCGGACGAGGACGGCGCCGTGGACGTCGTGCCGACCGCCCAGTACCCGCCCGAACCCGGCACGGTGACAAGGGAGTTCATGACGACGGGGGTCGTGGCCACCGGCCCCCGCTCGCTCACCCAGGCCGTGCCGTCCCAGCGCAGGTAGTGGGCCCGGGTCTGGTCCCAGAAGTCCCAGCCGGAGATACGGTCGGGACGCCCCTGGGCGTCGCCCACGATGCCGGTCAGCGCTCCCACGCCGAACGGTGCCGTGACGTACTCCCAGGCGCCGCCGTCGCCGTGCAGCAGCCGGACGCCCGGGGGCTTGCCGGGCGGGCCGCCGATGCCGTAGTCGTAGCCCGTCAGCCAGATGTCGTCGCGGGCGACGGCGAGCAGCCCGGTGAAGCCGGCCCGGATGCCGCCGGGAGCCGGCAGCACCGTCCAGGCCTCCGAGTCCCAGCGGGCGACGAGTTCACCGCCGTAGACCCAGATGTCACCGCAGTGCGCGCGGTGGACGCCGGAGGGCGCGGTGGTGGTCGGGGCAGGGGGTGCCGGAAGCCAGTTCCAGGTGCCCCGGTGGCCGTGCAGCAGCACCGAGCCGTCGCTGTTGCGGCCGGAGACCCAGACGTGCCGGCGGGGCCCGGTCGCGACGCCGGTGAGGGAGGTCCCGGTCGCCCCGCGTCCGGGGAAGTCGGCCTCCTGCCAGGCCGACCCGTCCCAGGCGAGCAGCCGGGCGGTGCCGGAGGTGTCGGTGCCGACGGCCCAGGCGCTGCCGTCGGACGCGGCGGCGACGGAGCCCAGATGGCCGCCGAAGCCGGGGCCGGTGCGCTGCCAGGCGGTGCCGTCCCACACGAGGGCCAGCGCCGTCCCCCGGACACTGCCGGTACGGCCCTCCTCGCCCACCGCCCACGCCAGGCCCGCACCCGCGGCCGCAACGTCGAGCAACTGCGCGGCCGGGGCGTTCTCCGGACCGGGGACGGCCTGCCACTCGCGCGCCTCGCCCAGGAGGCCGGGAGCCGCCCAGGCCGTACCGCCACGCAGCGGGGCGAGCCCGAGCCCGGCCCCGATCAGTCCGGCTGATCCACCGATGAAACGCCGTCTTCGCACGAGGTTCCCCTCCCTGCCGGCAGCCGTGAAAGGCCACCACGGTGAACCAGCCTGCCGGAGAAGGCAAGGCACACGGACGGCTCGATCCGGTCACACCGGCGTGACCGGCACTCCTCCCGCCGCCGCGCCCAGCAGCGTCAGCCGTACCTCCCCCGGACCCGACGGTGTGGTCCCGTCGGACAACACCGCCAACGCCAGTGTGTTGGCACCACGTGTGCGGAGGATCCCGTTCGGCAGCACGAACGTATGCTGCGGACCTACGTCGTTGATGTACTGACCCATGTTCCAGCCGTTGAGGAAGAGTTGGACGCGGTAGGCCCGCTTCGGGTCGTCGCCGAGGACGAGCCCGATGGAGGCGTCCACGCCCGGGTCGACATCCAGCCGGAAGTCCGTCCGGTACCAGGTGACGCCCTGCCGCCGGTCCGCACGCGGCAGTTCGGCGTCCTTCCAGTCCCCGTCGTCGTACTCCGGCAGATGCCAGCCCTCGCGCTCCCCGTACAGCCCGCCGTTGTTCATCGGCCCGCGCACGGGATCGGGCGCCGACGCGCCCTGGATCCGCCAGGTCACCTTCGGGGCGGCGCCCTCGAAGGTGACGGCGGTCAGGCCGCGCGCCGCCTTGTGCGTGTCGCGCGCCGTGCTGTCCATGTCGTGCTGCATCCGCCGGACGAGCACGGACAGCACATGCCGGTCACGACGCTTGACCTGGTCCTCACGGAACTTCTCCGGCAGGGCGAAGGTGGCCTTCGCCGTCCACGTGCCCTGCCGCGCCCGGTCCTTGTCCGGCACCGGCATCCGGTGCGTGCCCAGCGGTTCGCCGTCCAGCCAGGCCATCAGCAGGCCCTGCGTGCCCGTGCTGTAGTCGAGGGACACGGACTCCAGGCCGCCTCCCCCGGTCCACTCGCCCCGGTACCAGACGTCGCCGTAGTGGAAGCCGTAGTCGTCGGCGAACAGGACGGGCTGCCCGTCGGGCACGGGCGTCGTGCTGAACGACGTCGTCCGGTCGGCCGCCGTCCAGCCGGAGTCGTCGAAGCCGGGCTCGGCCTCCGGGTTCTCGGTCCGCCGCCGCCAGCCGTCGAGGGCGGGCAGGGCCGGCCGGGTCACACCGGGCAGCGGGCGCAGCGCCAGCAGACTGCCGGAGGCGCTGATCCGGGTGGGCACCGGGCGCCCGTTCCACGTGACATGGGTGATCCCGCGCGGCCCCCACACCTCCAGGCCGGTCTGGGCGGTGGTGTCGCCGGTGAGGTGGACCGTGGAGCCGCGCAGCTCGGCCGAGCGCAGCAGCGCCGGGCCGTAGACGAGGAGCGCTCCGGACGGCGTCTCGTACGGCCACAGCCTGAGGGCCGTCGCGTCGTCGGCGAACAGCAGCAGCATCGGCGTGTCCACGCCGTCGCCCTCGACCCGCACCCGGCTCAGCCCGCCGGCGCCGAGCGGAGCGGTGACGTTGAGCTTGCCGAGGTTCCAGGACCACGCCGGCTCCGCGTCCAGCCGCATGGGCGTCGGTTCGTCCGCGCAGTCCAGTACGACCTGTGCCAGATCGCCCCGCCGGCCCGCGAACACCGCGATCTCCTGCCGCCCGGCGGCCAGGCTCAGCATGGGCTGCACGGTGGCGTGCACCAGCGTCCGCTGCCCGAGCCTCAGCCCGGTGGCGATCAGCTTGGCGTCCCGCGCCGGGACCGTCACCGGCACGTCGATCCCGGCGTCCGGCAGCGTCGAGGACACCGCCTCGCCGGAGTCGTTGCGCAGGACGTAGAAGTGGGCGCCGGTGTCCGGGTTGGCCAGGTGGTAGACCTTGATCCGCTCGTCGGCGGCGCGTACGGGCTTCGCCCGGTTCAGTCTGGCGAGGTCCGGCACGTACCGCAGCAACTGCCCGATCTGGTGCATCGGGGCGAGCTTCGGGGTGGCGTTGCGGGCCTCGTCGAACGCGGCCCCGTAGTCGTACGAGGTGTAGACGACCGGCGCGGGCAGCCAGCCCCACGAGGTGCCGCCGTACGTCATGTAGACGTTGTGCAGCGTGACGCCGTTGGCGAGGTTGGTGAGGTAGAAGCGCCGCTCGAAGGCAGCGTCCCGGGTGCGGCGGGCCTCGGCGTAGCCCTTCCCGTCGAACCAGGACCCGCCCCACGGGTCGAACCAGCCCCCGCCGGACTCGGGCACGAACCCGGGCGTGCGCGGACTGGCCGTGGCCCCGCCCTTCGTCCCGCCGGGCCCGAAGTGCCCCCAGTCGGGCGGCACTTCGTCCGGCTCCGGGTACCCGTCGAACCCGTACAGCCAGCGCCCCTTCTCCCCGCCGGTGGGGAACGAGCCCGGGGTCCAGTCCCCGTTGCGGCCCTTGTCGTTGTGGAACAGCGGCACGTCGATGCCGTCGGCGCGGACCTTCTCGTACAGGTACGACATGTAGGCGCGCCCGGTCGGCTCGTCGACGTGCGCGTCGTACTCGTTCTCGATCTGGTACAGCAGCACCGTGCCCGTGCCCCGCGTGAACAGGCGCTTGGCGACGACGGCGTTGACGGCGGTCAGCCACTCGTCGACGTACCGCAGATACGTCGGGTCGGAGGTGCGGGCCGTGCCCTCGGTCGCGGTCAGCCAGCCGGGGAAGCCGCCGGCGTCGACCTCGGCGTTGATGTAGGGCCCGGGCCGCAGGATCACGTACAGACCGGTCTCGGCGGCGATGCGCAGGAACAGGTCCAGGTCACGCACTCCGGTGAAGTCGTACCGGCCGGGGGCGGGGGAGTGGTAGTTCCAGGCGGCGTACACGCTGACGGCGTTGTAGCCGTGGGCACGCATCTTCTGCAGCAGGTCCCGCCACAGGGCCGGGCTCGGCAGCCGGAAGGGGTGCAGCTCGCCCGACCAGAGGACGAGGCGCCGGCCGTCGACCAGCAGCGAGTACCGGTCGAAGCCGACCTCGTGCCGCCGGCCGTCCGCGCTCGGCACCGGGGGCGGCGGGCCCGTGGGCACCGTCCGTGCCGGGTTGGCGGAGGTCGGCGACCCGCTGCCGGTCAGCGCGAAGCCGAGCGCCGCCGTGCCGGCGAGAGCGTGGAAGGTACGCCTGCTGAGCTCCAAGGGAGCGCCTCCTGTTGTGCTGCCGTGCCGTACGTGGTGCTGGTGGGTCATTGTCTACGGGACCGCGACACTGGTCGTCTGAGGATCTCGGCACGTGCGGACCACGCGGTACGAGCGGTCGTGGAACTGGCCGTCCGGCAGGGCGAAGGGCCGCTCGGCGATCTGCGGCGCGGCGGTGTCGTCGCCAGCCGGCGCGGCGGGGGCGGCGGCTTCCGGCTGGCCCGGGAGGCCGGGGAGATCACGGTCGCGGACGTGATCCGGGCCCTCGACGGACCGATCGTCTCGGTGCGCGGCGAGCGCCCGACCGGCCTCGCCCACTCCGGCACGGCCGAGCCGGTGGAGCGGCCGGCGGCGGAACCGGCGGCCTGGGAGAACCCGTGACGGGCCGCGTCCGCGGGGGAGCCGGTGGGTGATCCTCATCGCGTCCTCGGGGTGTCCTGGGGCTGACGCACTGGAACGCACCTTATGCGCCTGCCGGCATCCCGTGTGAATTCCTGCCCCTGTGAATGGCCGGAGACCGCTCTGGCCGACTCCCTCGATCCTGCGTACGATGCGACCGCTCCCGGCCTTCACATCTCCTCCATGGAATGGTCACAGACCGGGCGCGCATGTGCTGTCGTCTTGACATGCTCATGCCTCCTCCATGTTCCACCCCCCCACGAACGGATGGGAGAACCATGGCCGGTGGCCTGCTCCTGAGCGGCGCGATCGCCGCGCTCCTCACCAGCGCACTCCCCGCACCATCCCCGTCTTCCGGGTTCGTCGACCCGCCCCCGGACAAGATCGTCATCAAGGTCGCCACGGTGAACGGCTCCGGCTGTCCGAGGGGCACGGCAGCGGTCGCCGTCTCCGAGGACAACACGGCGTTCACGGTCACCTACAGCGACTACCTCGCCCAGGCCGGCGGAGGCTCCGACCCGACCGCGTTCCGCAGGAACTGCCAGCTCAGCCTGATCGTCCACGTGCCCCAGGGCTTCACGTACGCCATCGCCAGCGCCGACTACCGGGGCTTCGCCTCACTCCAGCGCGGCGCGAGCGGCTCCCAGCGGGCCTCGTACTACTTCCAGGGCTCGCCCAGCACGGTGGCCAAGAACCACCCCTTCAACGGCCCCTACGACGACAACTGGCAGGCCACCGACGAGACGGACTGGGCCCAACTGGTCTACGCACCCTGCGGAGTCCAGCGCAACTTCAACATCAACACCGAACTCCGGGTCAACGCCGGTACGCAGTCCGCCGACAAGGTCAGCTTCATGACCATGGACTCGACGGACGGGGACATCAGCACGGTGTACCACATGGCGTGGAAGGAGTGCCCGGACTCCTGACGGGTGAGGGGCGGGCCACCGGGCAGGTGGGCCGCCCCGGTCAGGCACTGATCAACTGCCGGGCGAAGCGGCGAACCGCATCGCTGAAGGCGTCCGGATCGTCGAAGTTCGCGAGATGTCCGGCTCCCGGGACCAGCTCGACGCGGGCGTGCGGATGCGCCCGGGCGAACTCCGCCTCACCGGACCGGAAGACGGTGTCCTTCTCGCCGTTCAGGATGAGCACCTCAGCCGCCACATGACGCATCGAGCCCGCGTCGAAACGCCCCAGCACCTCGCCCCAGGCGGCGGGCAGGGTGTGGAAGGCGTAACCGGACCGGATCGTGGCCCCGACCACCTCGTCGGGATACATCCTGCGCAGCAACCGGTCGTTCCACCGGGCCAGCCGATCCGCGGGCAGCCGCGGAACGAGCCCGGCGACCCACCGGTAAGGCACCGCCCACGCCCCGCGAGTCGAGGCGCTGGCCCCCGCGAGCACCAGCCCGCGCAACCGCTCCGGGCGAAGCCGCGCGAACTCCAGCGAGGCGTACCCCCCGAGCGAGTGCCCCACCACCAGGGCCGGTCCACACCCCAGCGACTCCACGGCACCGCCGATGACCTCCACGGCCGCCTTCAGACTCCAGGCCTCGGCGGAGCGGGACCCGTGCCCCGGCAGATCGACCGCGGCGATGGGGAACTCTCCGCGGAGCGCGGCGAGTTGCGGACTCCACTGTCCCGCGCTGAACCGCGTCCCGTGCACAAAGACGATGGGCGGCCCGCCGACTGCCGTCATGATCCCCCCGAATCGAACCGGCGCTGAATGCCGGACCGACTCTACGCCGACACCCACCCCGAAAGCCGCTTGAGCCGCCGCCCTTCCATGGGCAAGGGTCTGTGCCCATGGAGTTCTTCTGTTTCCACCGCGATCGCCCCGGCTCGCTGCCGCTGCGCCAGGAGCTAGGGGAGCAACACTGGTCCTACATGGACCAGTACGCCACCGAGATGATCGCCCGTGGCCCGACCTTCGCCGATGACGGAGAAACCCTCACGGGCAGCGTCCACATCCTCGACCTGCCGGACCCCGCCGCCGCCCGCGCCTTCGCCTTCGACGAGCCCAACTACCAGGCAGGCGCGTACCGGGACGTGATGCTGCGCCGCTGGCGCAACCTCCTGGGCCGCACCATGTGGGACTTCCCGGGCGGCCCGACGACCGGCAAGCGCCACCTCGTCATCGGCCTGGGCCCGGCCCAGTCGCCGGACCTCGGCACACCACCCGACTCGGACGACCTGATCGCCTACGGCCCCCTGCTCTCCGACGACGGCTCCGCCTGGCTGGGCACGGTGGCGCTGGTCCGGGCCCCGGACGGGGAAACGGCACGTGGCGTCCTGGGGCGGGGGCGGTATGCCGGTGTCGAGGTGCATGGGTGGGAGTTCGGGGGGCGGCGGTGAGGGGCGGGGACGGGGCCGTGCGTGGCGTCAGCGTGCGAACTTCGCTATGGCCGCCGGGGTGACGGGGGTGAAGAAGTTGACGAGGTTGCCGTCGGGATCACGGAACAGCAGCGACCGGTTGCCCCAGGGCATCGTGGTGGGCTCGTTGACGAAGTCGGTGACGAAGCCGGTCAGGTTCTGGTGAACGCGGTCCACGTCGTCGACGAGGAACTCGGTGATCACGCTGTGGTTGTCCGCCGGGCGGGCAGAGCCCGGGGCGAACAGCGGGACGGTGCGGGCGCTGCCGATCGCGAGGGTGGCGCCTGCGGTCCTGAGTTCGGCGAAGTCTTCGGTGGCCCACGTCGCCCGCGCCCCTGTGGCTCGCTCGTAGAACTCGACGAGGCGCGCTACGTCGCTGGTGATGATGCGGATCGAGACGAACTCCATGGGGATCTCCTTGGCTGTGCTGGAGGCGTGCACGTCGCAGGCTAGGAGAAATAGGGGACAGAATCGGTCCTGTATACGCGTTAGGCTGCGAACATGCCTCGCCCCACCGGTCGCGTGCTGACACTCCTGGAGCTGCTGCAGTCGGGCGGCACCCGCACGGTGGCCGAACTCGCCGACCGGCTCGGCGTCGAAGGGCGCACCGTGCGGCGGTATGTGGGCCAGCTCATCGACCTGGACGTGCCCGTGGAATCGGTGCGCGGCCGCTACGGCGGGTACCGGCTCGCCCCCGGGTACCGTCTGCCTCCGCTCATGCTCAGCGACGACGAGGCGCTGGCCGTGCTGCTCGGCCTGCTCGCCGGCCGACGGTCAGGGCTGACGGCGGCGCAGCACACGGCGAACGAGACGGCGTCGGCGAAGATCCGGCGGGTGCTGCCCAAGCACATCGCCCGCCGGCTCGACACACTCCTGGAATCCCTCGCCTTCACGGAACAGCCCGGAGAGCCCGGCACCCCGGACGCCGGGGTCCTGCTCACCATCGCCGATGCGGTGCGCCACCGCCGACCGGTCTCCATCCGCTACACCGACCGCGACGGACGGCGCAGCGAACGCACCCTGCACGCGTACGGGATCGTCGCGCATGCGGGCCGGTGGTACGCCACGGGCAAGGACGCCCGGATCGGCGAGGACCGAACCTTCCGGCTCGATCGCATCGCAGACGCGCGGACCCTGCCCGGCTCATTCGAAGCGCCCGTGGGCCCCGGTCCGGCACAGCGCGTGTTGTCAGCGCTGGCCACGGCCGCGTACCGGCATGAGGTGACCTTGCGGATCCACGGGACGGTTGAGCAGATCCGCGCGCACCTGCCCGCCGCCATCGCGTGCCTGGAGGAGCACGAGCCCGCGGCAGGCCAGGGCCGGGCGACCGAGCGCTGGCTGCGCGTCGAGCTGCGGGCGGAGCGGCTCGACTGGCTGCCTCCGGTACTCGCCTCACTCGACCGGCCGTTCGTCATCGAGCGCCCCGCTGAACTGCGCGACCTCGTCACCGCGCTCGCCGATCGCCTTGCGTCCTGCGCCCGCCGAGCCTGACCGCGAGGAACCAAGGGCGCTGGAGCCGACTCCGCGCGGAGCACCGGCTCACACACAGTTGTTGCTGCGCGGACCATTGACGCGCAACAGGTTCGATTCTACGGTCCGTTCGAACTTGCGATCGCTGTTCGAAATGTCGGTCAGCTGTGCCCCCACCGCAAGGAGGACCTTGTGAGCCGCTCCACTCTGCGCAAGAGAACCGCCCTGTTCGCCCTGCCCACCGCCGCCCTGCTCGCCCTGATGCCGAGCGCGGCGTCCGCGTACCCCAACCCCGGACGGGTCACCGGTGACATCGTCACCCACGACCCCTCGATGGTCCGCACCTCCTCCGGTCAGTACCTGCTGTACGCGACCGGAGGCGGCATCGCGAGCAAGACGTCCGGTGATCGCACGGCCTTCCGCAACGGCGCCGACGCGTTCTCCAGCCGGCCCGGCTGGTGGCGGAACTACTCCTCCGTGCCGGAGGCCTGGGCGCCGGACATCTCGTACCACGGCGGCAAGTACCTGATGTACTACTCCGTCTCGAAGTTCGGCTCGAACACCTCCGCCATCGGCCTCGCGACCTCCAGCACCGGCCAGCCGGGCAGCTGGACCGACCAGGGCACGGTCTACACGTCGAACTCCGCAAGCGACTTCAACGCCATCGACCCGAACCTCTTCGTGAACGACGACGGCAAGTGGTGGCTGTCCTTCGGCAGTTGGTGGACCGGGATCAAGATGATCCAGATCAACCCGGCCACCGGTAAGCAGCTCTCCTCCAACACCACCCGCTACTCGCTCGCCTCCCGCCCCACCGGGACCAAGGCCGTCGAGGCGCCCTTCATCGTCAAGCGGGGCGGGTACTACTACCTCTTCGCCTCCTACGACACCTGCTGCAACGGCACCAGCTCGACGTACAAGGTCAAGGTCGGGCGCGCGGCCGGCATCACCGGGCCGTACCGCGACAAGAACGGCGTCGACCTGATGAACAACGGCGGGACGCCCGTCCTGGAGTCGCACGGCAGCGTCATCGGCCCGGGCGGACAGTCGATCCTGAAGGACGCCGACGGCGACCTGATCGTCTACCACTACTACGACGGCAACGCGGGCGGCACGCCGAAGCTCGGCATCAACCTCCTGAACTGGAGCAGCGGATGGCCCGTCGCCTACTGACCCTGCTGGCCGTCCTGCTGCTCGCCCTCACCCTCGGCCAGCCCGCCGCGAGCGCCGCCTCGTTCGCCAACCCGGTCAAGTCCGTCAAGGGCGCCGATCCCTGGATCTCCTACCACGACGGCAACTACTACCTGGTGACGACCAGTTGGACCGACGTCATCACCATCCGCAAGTCCGCCACCCTCGCCGGGCTCTCCACCGCGCCCAGCGTGCAGGTGTGGAAGGGCGACGCCGCCTCCCGGTGCTGCAACATCTGGGCACCCGAGCTGCACTTCGCGGGAGGCCGCTGGTACCTGTACTACGTCGCCGGGCAGAACGTGTCCGACTACAACCCGACGCAGCGCAGCCATGTGCTGGAGAGCGCCGGGTCCGACCCCATGGGCCCCTACACCTACAAGGGGCAGCTCAACTCCGCCTGGATGCTGGACCCGAGCCTGATGAACGTGGGCGGCCGGCTGTACATGCTCGGCAGCGCGATCACCACCGGCGGGACGCAGAACCTCGTCATCGCGCCGATGTCGAACCCGTACACCGTCAGCGGCTCCTACGCGACGATCTCGACACCGACGTACGCCTGGGAGCGGCAGGGCGGCACCGTCAACGAAGGCGCGGAGGTGCTGCAACGCGGCGGCCGGACCTTCCTCGTCTACTCCGCGAGCGGCTGCTGGACGCCCGACTACAAACTCGGGCAACTGGAGCTCACCGGCTCCAACCCGCTGTCCGCCTCCTCCTGGACGAAGAAGCCGGCGCCCGTCTTCCAGCGCAGCGACGCGAATGGGGTGTACGGGCCCGGCCACAACGGCTTCTTCACCTCACCCGACGGCCGCGAGAACTGGATCGTCTACCACGCGAACGACTCCGCCTCCGACGGCTGCGACAACGGCCGTACGACGCGGGCCCAGAAGTTCACCTGGAACTCCGACGGCACCCCGAACCTCGGCACGCCCGTCCGGCTCGGGGCGTCCCAGCCCGGGCCGTCCGGCGAACCGGCGTCCGCCGCCACGACCTACACGGTCACCAGCCGCAACAGCGGCAAGTGCCTGGACGTCGCGGGCAGCTCGTCGGCCGACGGCGCGAACGTCGTGCAGTACACCTGCAACGGCGGAACCAACCAGCGCTGGCGCCTGGAGGACCTCGGCGACGACATCCACCGACTGGTGAACGCCGCCACGGGCAAGGTCCTCGACACGGCCGACTGCTCGACCGCCGACGGAGCGGACCTCCGCCAGTGGTCCTGGCTGAACAACACCTGCCAGCGCTTCCAGTTCGTCGCCACGGACGGCGGCTACGTCCGCATCGTCAACAAGGCCACCGGCAAGGTGGCCGACGTCGCCAACTGCTCGACGGCGGACAGCGCGGACGTACGCCAGTGGACGTGGCTCAACAACGCCTGCCAACAGTGGAGGCTGAACCCGGTTTAGTGTCTTCGGCCTCTCAGGGGCGCGGGGAACCGGAAGGCGCTACCCGGCCTGCCCCATCCCTGCCGCATTGGGCCATGCCTGCGCCCCCGGCCACCCGGTCGCCGGCGCAGGCGACAACCCGTTCGTCCCCCTGACCTGCGCCGCCGTCAACCCACCCCGCGCGGGAACCCCCGGCGGCGTGGGCCCGGTGGCGGCCGGCACGGGAGCCGGGGCCGGGACCGGCGCCTGCGCCACGGGCGCCAACGGCGGCGCCGGCGCGGCCACGGGCTGAGGCGCGGGCTGAGGCGCGGGCTGCGGCACGGACTGCGGCACGGGTTGGGGCGCGGGCTGCGGCACAGCCTGCGGGACGGACTGCGGCACAGGCTGCGGCATCTGCTGCTGCCCCATCTGCCCGAACCGCACACCCTGCCCGGTCTGCCCGGTCAGTCCACCCTGCCCGGTCAGTCCGCCCTGCCCGAACTGCGCCGCCGCCGGCATCGGCATCCCACCGCCCGGCCCGGCGGGCACGGCGCCCGCCGGCCCGGCGGACGCGGCGGCGGGGAGCGGCATACCGGTGCCGGCGGCAGCCGGTGCGGCGGCGGGCCCGGGAGCCCCGCCGCCGGTGGCCTGCGCGGCAAGGCCCCGCATGCCGGATCCGTTGGTCTCGCTCACCAGACGGTCCACTGCCGCCGTACCCGAGCTGTAGCTGGTCCCGTTGCCCAGCCCGGGTACGGCGGCTCCCCTCCTGGACGTCCCGTAGAGCACCTGTTCCAGGCCGGACACCAGGCGACGCACGTCCACCTGGGGGCGCACCACGAGACGCAGGAAGCGGCTGGACGAACCGATCTTGTTGCCGCACTCGCGGACCAGGATCCGGTGCTCGGTGAGCATCCGGTCCCGGACCACGGTGCCCTCGGCGCCCACGGGGAGGCGCACGAAGAGGAAGTTGCCCTGCGACGGGTAGACGGTCAGCCCGGGCAGGGCGGACAGCTGGCTGGCCATGTCGAGGCGGTCGCGCCGGACCTGCTGGAGGCTTTGGGCGTACTCGGCGCCGTGCTCCTTCAGCATGAAGACGACATGCTCGGCGAAGGAGTTGAGGTTCCACTTGGGCAGCATGGCGCGCACGCGCCCGGCCAGCGCCGGGTTGGCGACCAGGTAGCCGAAGCGGATGCCGTGCAGGCCGAAGTTCTTGCCGAGGCTGCGCAGCACGATGACGTTGGGCCGCAGCATCGCCTCCTGCACGACACTCGGCTCGGCCTCGGCGTCCGCGAACTCCAGGAACGACTCGTCGATGACGACCAGGTCGAGGTCGGCCATGGCGTCCATGAACTGGACGATGGCGTGCTTGTGCAGGAAGCCGCCGTCGGGGTTGTTGGGATTGCAGATGACGGCGACGCGGGTGCCCCGGGCGCGGATGAACTCGGCGTACTGCGCGAGGTCGAGGGCGAATCCGCTGGACTCCTGGAGCGGGAACATGTCGACCCGCTTGCCGGTCTCCATGGGCTGGTCGGTCCAGCGGCCGAAGGTGGGGACGGGGATGGCGAGGGACTCGCGGACGAGCAGGTGGTCGATCCAGGTGATCAGCTCGGTGGAGCCGTTGCCCATCGCCACGCACTGCGGCGGCAGCTGGAGCAGGCTGCACAGCTCGGCCGTGATGGTGTCGGCGCTGGACGGGTAGTACGTGATGATGTCGCGCAGTCTGGCCGACATCTCGTCGAACATGGCCGGGGTGGGGAAGTACGGGTTGCAGGGGATGCAGAAGTCCACGGGCCCCGCGCCTTCGCCGCCCTCACGTGTCAACGCCGCCATCGACGGACTGTGCGCCGCGGTGCTGCGGAACAGCGACGTGACGTTGTCGGCCATGGAACCTCCGTACCGGGCGGATCCGTTGGGGACGACCGGACCCGACGTTTAAGGACGGCCCGCGCGGGGGAGCGCGGGCCGCCCTTAGATACGGAGGCTGCGGTGGCACTGTTCAACCCCTGGGGTTTCCCTCAGGAATTTGTGTGCCACCTGTGAAGACGGTCAGCAGCCGAACGTGTGGACCGTCGTCGTCCGGTACGTCTGCCCGGGCCGCAGCACCGTCGACGGGAACGACGGCTTGTTCGGCGAGTCCGGGAAGTGCTGCGTCTCCAGGCAGAGCGCGTCGCCCTGCCGGTAGATACGGCCGGTCGGGCCGGTCAGCGTGCCGTCGAGGAAGTTGCCGGAGTAGAACTGCAGGCCCGGCTCGTTCGTGGCGATCTTCAGGCGGCGGCCGGAAGCGGGGTCGCGCAGGGTGGCGACGTGCTCGGGCCGGGCGGTGATGCCCTTGTCGAGGACCCAGTTGTGGTCGAAGCCCTTGGCGGTGACCAGCTGGGGGTGCGAGGTGCGGATGTCCCGGCCGATCGCCTTGGCGCGGGTGAAGTCGAAGGGCGTGCCCGCGACCTTCGCCAGCTCGCCCGTCGGGATCAGACCCGAGTCGGTGGGCGTGAAGCGCGAGGCCGCGATCTGCAGCTCGTGGTCCTCGATCGTGCCGCTGCCCGCGCCGGCCAGGTTCCAGTAGACGTGGCTGGTGAGGTTGACGACGGTGGCCTTGTCGGTGGTGGCCTCGTAGTCGATGCGCCAGTCACCGTGCCGGGTGAGCGTGTAGGTCACCTTCGTCTTGAGGGTGCCCGGGTAGCCCATCTCGCCGTCGACACTCGTGTAGTACAGGTGCAGACCGACGTCCGAGCCCTCGGTGAACGGCTCGACGTCCCACACGCGCTTGTCGAAGCCCTTGGCACCGCCGTGCAGGCTCTGCTCGCCGTCGTTGACGGAGAGCTGGTAGTCCTTGCCGTCGAGGGTGAAT
This sequence comes from Streptomyces sp. NPDC007991, assembly GCF_042958445.1. Classification (NCBI taxonomy): domain Bacteria; kingdom Bacillati; phylum Actinomycetota; class Actinomycetes; order Kitasatosporales; family Streptomycetaceae; genus Streptomyces; species Streptomyces sp. NPDC007991. The sequence goes on along the minus strand of NZ_JBIBJD010000002.1, from coordinate 337,387 downwards.
CTGCCCTTGCCGATGCGGTTGCCGTAGCGGCCGATCAGCGCGCCGAAGTACGGGCTCTTGGCGACGTAGTCCTCGATGTTGTCGAAGCCCGCGGAGACGTTGGCGTAGCGGCCGCGGCGGTCGGGGATCTCCAGCGACTGGACGATGCCGCCGTAGGAGAGGACCTTCAGGCGGGTGCCGCCGTTCTCCAGCGACCAGATGTAGACCTTGGTGCCGTCGGCGAGCTTGCCGAAGAGCTTCTTCACCGGATTCCTGCCTCCCGTGGCCTGCGCCGTGCCGCCGAGCGTGGTGGCGGCTAAGCCCGCCGCCGCGGCGCCCGCGATGACCGTGCGTCTGTTCAGTTCCATGCGTGCGGCTCCCGATGAGGAGAGGGCCCCGCCTTGGCGGCGGGGCCCCGATCTGACTTACGAACCGACCTTGCGCTTGTTCCACACGTCGAACCCGACCGCCGCCAGGAGCACCAGGCCCTTGATGACCTGCTGCCAGTCGGTGCCGATGCCGACGAGGTTCATACCGTTGTTCAGCACGCCCAGGACCAGGCCACCGATGATCGCGCCGAGGACGGTGCCCACACCGCCGCTCATCGACGCGCCGCCGATGAACGAGGCGGCGATCGCCTCCAGCTCGAAGTTGAGGCCGGCCTTGGGAGAGGCCGCGTTGAAGCGGGCGGCGAAGACCAGACCCGCCAGGGCCGCGAGCATGCCCATGTTCAGGAAGACCAGGAAGGTGACCTTCTTGTCCTTCACACCCGACAGTTTGGCCGCCGGGAGGTTGCCGCCGATGGCGTAGATGTGACGGCCGACGATCGCGTTGCGCATGACGTAGCCGAAGCCGACGAGCAGCACACCGAGGATCAGCAGGACGATCGGGGCGCCCTTGTAGCTGGCCAGCAGCATCGTGACGACGAGCACGGCGGCGGCGAGCGCGACCAGCTTCAGCAGGAACAGCTTGAACGGCAGGACGTCCAGGGAGAATTCCTGCTGGCGACGGCGGTCGCGGAACTCCTGGAAGACCACGAACGCGATCAGCGCCAGGCCGAGCAGCAGGGTGAGGTTGTGGTAGTTCGTGTTCGGGCCGACCTCGGGCATGAAGCCGTTGGCGACCTTCTGCAGCCCGGTCGGGAACGGGCCGAGGGTCTGCCCCTCGAGGAAGATCTCCGTCAGACCGCGGAAGATCAGCATGCCCGCGAGGGTCACGATGAACGACGGTATGCCGCCGTACGCGATGAAGAACCCCTGGATCGCGCCCGCGACGGCGCCCACGACCAGGCACAGGATCACCGCGACCGGCCAGGGCAGGTCGTTCTTGACCATGAACACGGCTGCCATCGAGCCGATGAACGCCGTCAACGAGCCGACCGACAGGTCGATATGGCCGGCGATGATCACCAGCATCATGCCCATCGCGAGGATGAGGATGTAGCTGTTCTGCAGCACCAGGTTGGAGACGTTGCGCGGCAGCAGCAGGTCGCCGTCGGTCCACACGGCGAACAGCGCCACGATCAGGCCGAGCGCGAACAGCATGCCGTACTGCCGCATGTTGCGGCGCATGCCGTCCAGCATCAGCTGGAGCAGGCCGTCGCCGCCCGCCGCCCCTGACTTGCCGGGCGGCGCGGGGGCCGGCGACTTGGCGGTCAGATCCGTGCTCATCGGGTTACCTCTTTGTCCTTCGTCATCTGACGCATCAGCGATTCCTGTGAGGCCTCCGCCCGTGAGAACTCACCGGTCAGCCGCCCGGCGGCCATCGTGTAGATGCGGTCGCACATGCCGAGCAGTTCGGGCAGCTCGGAGGAGATGAAGACGACCGCCTTGCCCTGGGCGGCCAGCTGGTCGATGACCGTGTAGATCTCGTACTTGGCGCCGACGTCGATGCCTCGGGTCGGCTCGTCCAGGATCAGTACGTCCGGGCCCGCGAAGATCCACTTGCTGAGGACGACCTTCTGCTGGTTGCCGCCGGACAGCTTGCCCACCGGCTCGAAGACGGTCGGCGCCTTGATGTTCATGGACTTGCGGAAGCCCTCGGCGACCTGCCGCTCCTCGTGCTCGTCGATCACCCCTCGCTTGGCGACCTTGCCCAGGGCGCTCAGCGAGATGTTCCGGTTGATGGTGTCGATGAGGTTCAGACCGTAGTGCTTGCGGTCCTCGGTGACGTACGCGATCCCGTGCTTGACCGCCTCGGGGACGGACTTCGTACGGATCTCCTTGCCGTCCTTGAGGACCGTGCCGCCCGCGTACCTGCCGTACGTCCGCCCGAAGACGCTCATCGCGAGTTCGGTGCGGCCGGCGCCCATGAGGCCCGCGATGCCGACGATCTCGCCGCGGCGCACCTGGAGGGAGACGTCGTCGACGACCTTGCGCTGCTGGTCGATCGGGTGGAACACGGTCCAGTCCCGGATCTCCAGGGCGGGCGCCACGCCCTCCTCGGGCTCGTGCGGCGACCGCTCCGGGAAGCGGTGCTCCAGGTCGCGGCCGACCATCCCGCTGATGATCCGGTCCTCGGTGGTCTCCGGGGCCTTCACGTCGAGCGTCTCGATGGTCTGCCCGTCGCGCAGGATCGTCACCGAGTCGGCGACCTTGCGGATCTCGTTGAGCTTGTGGGAGATGATGATCGCGGTGATGCCCTGCTTCTTCAACTCCAGGATCAGGTCCAGGAGTTTGCCGCTGTCCTCGTCGTTCAGCGCGGCGGTCGGCTCATCCAGGATGAGCAGCTTCACCTTCTTCGACAGGGCCTTGGCGATCTCCACGAGCTGCTGCTTGCCCACGCCGATGTCGGCGACGCGGGTGTCGGGGTGATCGGTGAGGCCGACCCGCCGCAGCAGCTCGGTGCCGTGCTTGAGCGTCTCGGTCCAGCTGATGATCCCCCGGGTGGCGTGCTCGTTGCCGAGGAAGATGTTCTCCGCGATGGAGAGGTACGGCACCAGCGCCAGCTCCTGGTGGATGATGACGATGCCGCGCTGCTCGCTGGCGCGGATGTCCTTGAACTCGCAGACCTCTCCCTCGAAGAGGATCTCGCCCTCGTACGTCCCGTGCGGGTAGACGCCGGAGAGGACCTTCATCAAGGTCGACTTGCCGGCGCCGTTCTCCCCGCAGATGGCATGGACCTCGCCCTGCTGGACGGTCAGAGTGACGTCCGACAGCGCCTTGACGCCGGGAAAGGTCTTGACGATCGAGCGCATTTCCAGGACGGGTCCCGCCATGGTCGTGCCTTCCAATCCTGTTTTTGATCCCTGCGATCCTGGCGGTTACTTGAGGTCGGCGGCCGTGTGGTAACCCGAGTCGATGACGACCTTCTGGTAGTTGGACTTGTCGACGCTCACCGGCTTCAGCAGGAAGGCGGGCACGACCTTCGTGCCGTTGTCGTAGGTCTTGGTGTCGTTGACCTCCGGCTTCTTGCCGTTCAGCACCGCGTCGACCATGTTCGAGGCGACCTTGGCGAGTTCGCGGGTGTCCTTGAAGACGGTCTGCGTCTGCTGGCCCGCCTCGATCGACTTCAGCGAGGCGACCTCGGCGTCCTGGCCGGTGACGACCGGCAGCGGCTTGCTCTTGGAGCCGTAGTCGTCCGACTTCAGCGCGGAGAGGATGCCGATGGAGATGCCGTCGTACGGCGAGAGCACCGCGTCGACCCGGGCGGTCTTGTAGGCGGAGGTCAGGATGTCGTCCATGCGCTTCTGGGCCTGGCCGCCGTCCCAACGCAGGGTGGTGACCTGGTTGAGGGCGGTCTGCTTCGAGCGGACGACGAGCTGCTTCTTGTCGATGTAGGGCTGGAGGACCTTCATCGCGCCCTGGAAGAAGTAGCGGGTGTTGTTGTCGTCGTTGGAGCCGGCGAACAGCTCGATGTTGAACGGGCCCTTCTTGGAGCCGTCCTTCAGGCCGAGCTTCTCGACGATGTAGGTGCCCTGGAGCTCGCCGACCTTCTCGTTGTCGAACGACGCGTAGTAGTCGACGTTCGGGCTGCCGAGGATCAGGCGGTCGTAGGAGATGACCGGGATGTTCGCGTCCTTGGCCTGCTGGAGCACGTTGTTCATCGACTTGTTGTCGATGGCCGCGACGATCAGCGCCTTGACGCCCTGCGTGATCAGGTTCTCGACCTGCGAGACCTGCTGGTCCGGGTCGTCCTCGCCGTAGACCAGCTTGGTCTTGTAGCCCTTGGCCTTGAGGTCCTTCACCACGTGGGCGCCGTCGAGGATCCAGCGCTCGGAGGACTTGGTCGGCATCGCGATGCCGATGGTCCCGCCCTTGGCGCTGCCCTTGCCCTCCTCGCTGCCGCCTTCACTGTTCTGCCCGCAGGCGGACAGGGTCAGGGCGAGGGACGCGGCTCCGGCTATGGCGGCGAGAGCGGCTCTGCGATTACGCATGATGATCATCCTTGATCTGTGTGCAGGGCTCGGTCTGGGAGGCGCGAAGTCGCTCCGGGTGGTCGTGCCGGAAAGACCGAGAAGAGATGTGTCGGATTGTGGTCGGCTGTGGTTTCTTTTGTGAAGCCGAGTTTCCGGAACGTTATGCCGGGATTTCGAACCGTTGCAGATCGCCCGGCAGCCGGGACCCGAGCGGGGCCATGTCGCCGTCGGCTCCGTGGCGGGCCAGCAGGTCCAGGGCGAGGCGGCCGCGCCGCACGCGTTCCTTGGCCGTGGCCAGGGTCAGCTCCCGCATGTGGTGCCCGTAGGGATAGATCCCGGGCGCCTTGGACAGGCCGAACTTCAGGTAGAGCGGTGCGCCGCGCCGGATGAGCTCGGCGACCTCGTACATCCGGACGTAGCCCCCGAGGTCGTCCGGGGCCTCGATGTACATGTCCATCGGAGCGCCCGACACCCGGCGGATCTCGGTGAGGTGATCGAGCGTCAGGTCACTGGGCACGTTGATCGAGTCGCCGCCCAGCTTCTCGTACACCGCGTACGCCGCCGGGTTGACGGGCCCGATGAGCGCGCTCACCTTGAGGGTCGTGTCGGCCGGGATGATCCCGGCGGCTCTCGCCCGGTGCAGCGTCCACAGCACGCCCTCGTCGGCGACGAGCAGGCACTTGACGCCCAACTCCGTTGCGCGCACGGCGTCTTCGACGCACCCGGCGACGGCGTCGTGGCCGCGGGCACGCAGTCCGGCCCCCCGCGAGTCGGTGCGCGTGGACCCGCCGATGTCCCAGGTGCCGCGCGGGCCGGTGAACAGGCAGAGCTCGATGTCGCGTTCGGCCGTCGCCTCGACCATCTCGGTGATCTCGGCGTCGGTCAGCATCCACACGCCGCTGCCCTGGCTGATCCGGTGGATCGGCACGTCCAGCCGCGAGGCCTCCTTCAGGACCACCGCCAGCGCCTCGGGACCCTCGCACGAGGGGATCTCGGTGCGCCAGCGGCCGCCGCCGGGGAAGGAGTGCGGCGAGGCGTCGGCGGGGTCGAGGGCGGGCGCGCTCAGGCCCAGCGTGGTGAGCGCCTGCTCACCGGGCCTACGGGCTGCCGTGGCGGAAGCGTCGGTCACAGGAATGTCCTTCGGTTCGGTATTTCGGACGAGGTTCGCGGCTCTGGGTAGGGCAAGGCTGGGTGTACGCCGGTACGGGAGCCGTCAGGTTGCCCCCGTACCGGCGTACGTCTAGGGGCGGAGCAGCACCTTGCCCACCTTCGGATCGCCCGCTCCCACCAGCTCGATGGCCTGCGAGAACTCGGCGAGCGGCAGCTCGTGTGTCACCAGCGGCAGCGGGTCGAGCAACCCGGCGGCGAACACCCGCACCGTGTGCGCCCAGGCGTCCGGCGGAGCACCGAAGACGCTGTGCACCTCCAGCTGCCGTACGACGAGGTCGGTCGGGTCGAGACCGTCGGCGCCCGGCGCCGGGATGCCGGTCAGGACCAGCCGGCCGCCGCGCCGGAGCAGGGCGGCGGAGATCCGGGCGGCGTCCGCGGACCCGGCCGTCTCGATCACCACGTCGAAGTCGTCCGGGAGGTCCTGGTCCTTCGTCCGGAAGTCCGTCGCGCCGTACTGCCGCGACAGCGCCTCACGGTCCCGGCGGGTGCCGACGACCAGCAGCTCGCCGGGCGAGTTCGCCTTCAGGAACTGCACGGCGAACATGCCGAGCGTGCCGGTGCCGACCACGGCGACGCGCTCGCCGGGCTGTGCGTTCCCCTTCAGCGCGGCAGCGGCGATACAGGCGGCGGGCTCCAGGAGGGCCGCGGCCGTGAGGTCGCAGTCGTCCGGGAGGGCGTGCAGAAGACGGGCGGGGAGCGTCAGCGTGGCCGCCATCGCGCCCGGCTGGGTGAACCCGGTCTCCTCGTAACCGGCCGTGCACAGGGTCGTGTCGCCCGCGTGGCAGCGGTCGCAGACCTGGCAGTTGCGGAAGCCCTCACCGACGACCTTGCGGCCGACGAGGGACTCGGGGACACCGGCGCCCACGGCCTCGACGGTCCCGGACCACTCGTGGCCCGGGGTGAGCGGGTAGCGCACGTAGCCCTCGGGGCGGTTGCCCTGGTAGACCTCGCGGTCGCTGCCGCAGATCCCGGAGGCGTGGACGCGCACCAGTGCCTCGCCGGCCTCGGGCCGCCGGGGCTCGTGCGGGACGAGGCGGTGCTCGCCCGGCGCGTCGATCACTACCGCGGTGCTCACGTCGCTCCTGAGGTTTTCGAAGGTTTCGGTCGCCCGCTGCGGGTTTCCGGGGCCCGGACGGTCACTGGGCGCCCTTGGGCTTGCGCTGCTCCCAGCCGTCCGCCCAGAGGTCGAAGCGGGCCTGCTGCTGCGGGAACTCGGCGGCGGCGTCGACATCCAGCTCCACGCCGAGACCCGGGGCGTCGGAGAGGTGGAAGCAGCCGTCCTCCGGGTTGACCTGCGGGGCGCCCTTGACCACCTTCTTGATCTCCGCGTCCGCGAAGTCATTGAAGTGCTCAAGGATCTTGAAGTTCGGGGAGGTGAAGCCGACCTGGAGGGAGGCGGCGGTCAGGACCGAGCCGCCGACGTTGTGCGGGGCCACCAGCATGTAGTGGGTCTCGGCCGTCGCCGCGAGCTTCCTGGTCTCCCAGATTCCACCGATATGGCCGACGTCCGGCTGGATGATGTCCACGGCCTGGCTCTCGAACAGCTCGCGGAACTCGATCCGGTCGTGGATCCGCTCACCGGTGGCGACCGGCATGTCGACCTTGGCGGCGACCTTCTCCAGGGCCTTGAGGTTCTCCGGCGGGACCGGCTCCTCCAGCCACGCCGGCTTGAACGGCGCGAGCTCCTTGGCCAGGCGTACGGCCGTGGCGGGGGAGAAGCGGCCGTGCATCTCCAGCATCAGCTCGGCCTCGGGGCCGATGGCGTCCCGGACGGCCTCGATCAGGGAGACGGCGTAGAGGGTCTGCTCGTGGTCCAGCTCGAAGTGGCCGGTGCCGAAGGGGTCGATCTTGAGCGCCCGGTAGCCGCGCTCCATGACCCCCTGGGCCGCCTTGTGGTACGCCTCCGGGGTGCGCTCGGTGGTGTACCAGCCGTTGGCGTACGCCTTGACCTTGTCGGTGACCTTGCCGCCCAGCAGCTGCCAGACGGGGACGCCGAGGGCCTTGCCCTTGATGTCCCAGCAGGCCATCTCGATCACGGCGATGCCGGACATCACGATCTCGCCGGCGCGGCCGTAGTCGCCGTACTTCATCCGCTTGACGAGGTCCTCGACAGCGAAGGGGTCGGAGCCGAGAATGTGATTGACCTCAGCCTCCTTCAGGTATCCGAGAAGGGCGTCGGTGTGTCCCAGCATCCGGGTCTCGCCGACTCCGGTGATCCCCTCGTCGGTGTGCACCTGGACGTACGTCAGGTTGCGCCACGGCGTCCCGACCACGTGTGTGCTGATTCCGGTGATGCGCACGGCGGTTTTCCCTCGCAGCTCGTCGGCTCGGTTCTGTCAGCCATTCCGTTCGGTGTGTTCGAGATTTCGGCACACGTTCGAAATGCTGGCGTGACAGTAAAGACGGGGCGGTGGGAGTGTCAATGGGTCGCGCGCATAACGGTTTCGACAGTTTCGAAACCATGGGGGCGGCGTGTCCCTACAGAACCTTCACAGATGGATCTAGGAACGTGACCGGCGGGGAACTTAATCTTCCCGCGTCATGGACTACTGCGACCCGTGCCGACGGCACCTCAACGGCGCGCTCGCCTGCCCGGGGTGCGGCACCTCAGCCGATGCGCTGCGCCGGCGTGAGCCGGAGTACGGCGGGTACGACGCCCTTCCCCAGGACGGAGAGGGCGTGTGGGGCGGGTCGGGTGAATCCGCTGAGCCGAACGGCTCCGATGGTGAACACGGCGACGACGGCGAGCCGTTGGGGCGGGCTGCCCGGCGGCGTGGACGTGCGAGCGAGCACGGGCCGCTCGGTGACGGCCCGGGTGGTGCGACGAGCCGGCGGGACCGGAAGGCCGCCGCGCATCGCCGCCGGCGGCGCCGGACACTGTTCGTCGCGGCGGGGTTCGTGCTGGCGGCGGGTGGGCTGAGCCTCGCGGAGCTCGGCATGGACGCGCCCAAGTCGACGCCGAAGCCGGCGGCGGCGGGGGATGAGTCGGCGGACGGCGACGCGTCGACGGAGGCGGGGGAGACGGGCGGCCAGGGCGAGGGGGCCGGGGCCGGGCGTGAGGGATCATCATCCCCCTCACCCAGCGTGTCTGACTCCCCGTCGGCTTCCAGGTCTCCGAAGCCCGGCAGATCCAAGGACGCGAAGGACGACGAGACGCCGAAGGACTCCGACTCCACGTCGACGGACACGCCCCCCAGCGGCCCGACGTCGGGCCCCACGACCGCCAGGCCGGCCCCGGCCCCGGCTCCGAGCCGAACCCAGGACCCGAAGCCCCCGCCCCCGGTGCCGGAGCCGTCCCCTTCGGAGACCTGCAACCGCTTCCTGTGGTGGTGCGCGTAGCGCCTGGGCGGTCTGTCGCGTGGTCAGAGGCGTGAGCTGGAGGGTGTGAGGATCGCCTGGGTCGTGAGGTAGGCCTCCAGTGCCGCGGGGGCAAGGGGCGGGGAGTAGTAGAAGCCCTGGCCGTAGGGGCAGCCGAGTGAGTCCAGCCGCTGTGCCTGGTGGTGGGTCTCCACGCCCTCTGCGATCACGTCCAGGTCGAGGGCGTGTCCGAGCTGGAGGATGGCCTGGATGAGGCTCGTGTCGACATCGTCGCCGCCTCGCAGGACGAAACTCTGGTCGATCTTGACGATGTCGGCCGGCAGGTCGCGCAGGTAGGCCAGGGAAGAGTATCCCGTGCCGAAGTCGTCGATGGAGATACGTACACCGAGGTCGCGCAGTGCGCGAATGTGGGGGGACGTGGTCTCGGCGTCGGTCACGAGGGTGCTCTCGGTGATCTCCAGAACCAGGGAGTCCGGGAGGAACCCGGTCTCGTGCAGAACCTGCTGCACGGTGTCGGGGAACCGGTGGTCCTTGAGCTGTCTGCCGGAGACGTTGACGGCCACGCTCAAGGCCTCGGCTTTCGGGACGGTGTCGCGCAGTTTCCGGCCGTGGCGGCAGGCTTCGCGCAGCACCCAGGTGCCGATGGGGCGAATCAGGCCCGTCTCCTCGGAGACGGGCACGAACACCTCCGGCGGGGTGGGGGACCGCCCGCCCCGCTCCCAGCGCAGCAGTGCCTCCACGCCGGTGACCTGGCCGGTGGGCAGGTGGATGACCGGCTGGTAGTGCACGGTGAGTTCGTTGCGGGGCAGCGCGTAGCGAAGGTCCTGGGCGATGCGGGCTCGGCTCTGGCGTGCCAGGCTCATCGTGGGCTCGAAGAGTTCCGCGCGGTTGCGGCCGCGTTCCTTGGCCACGTACAGGGCGATGTCGGCGTGGCGGAGCGCGTCGTTGAACGTGGTCGGTTCGGCCACGGTGGCGACGCCGATGCTGGCGCTGATGAAGACGCTGCTGTGGCCGGAGACCGCGAAGGGCTCCTTGAAGCGGTCCAGGAACCGCTGGGCGTACGTCTCGGCGGGGATCTCCTTGAGGTCCTGGGCCAGGATGGCGAACTCGTCCCCGCCCATGCGGGCGACGGTGTCGTTGCGGCGCGCCGTGCCCAGGAGCCGGTGGCCGACGGTGATGAGCAGCTCGTCGCCCACCGGATGGCCGAGGCTGTCGTTGATGTCCTTGAAGCCGTCGAGGTCGATCAGCAGCAGGACGGTGTTCCGCGGCGTCGTGGGGCGGCTGAGGGCGTATTCCAGCTGCTGGACGAACAGGGCTCGGTTGGCCAGGCCGGTCAGGTCGTCGTGGAAGGCCTGGTGGGTGAGCCGCCGTTCCAGCGAGGTCTGCCGGCGCAAGGCGTCCTCAGCCATACCCGCCCGGGCGCTGGCCTGGTCGGCCTGGGCTTCGGCGAACTGCGCCAGGAGCATGATGCGCACGACCAGCAACACGGTCAGAGCGCACACGATGCTCGCGATGACCATGGCGTGTGTGGCCTGCCCGCGCACGCCTCCGATGTCCGCGATCAGTACGACGGGACCGAAGAGGGCGGGCAGGGTGAGGACGGTCATGCGCACACGGGACAGCCTCTCCCGGCTGCGCGGCACCAGCTGGGTCGTCCTGCCCATGGACGGGTGCAGGGCGCCGGCGCCGAGCAGCGCATAGGAGGCCATCCACAGGGCATAGGAGACGTCGGCGGCGATCGGGGCGCCGGTCACGGCCAGGGTGGAGTAGTACAGGGCATCGGCGACCAGCGTGGCAGCAACCCACACAGTGAACAGCGCGAGGGCCGGCAGGCGGACTCCCGCGACGAGCACCAGCTCGGCGGCCATGCCCAGCAGCAGCAGATCGGCCAGCGGGTAGGCCAGGGAGACCGTCAGCGCCAGCGCCGACAGATGACCGCGCAGGTAGGGCATGACGACGAACGCCCAGGCCAGGGTGGACATTCCCAGGGTGATGATCCCCGCATCCAGCACGGCCCCCCATCGCCCGCCACTGCGCCGTGTCGCGATCAGGCTGATCAGGCCGGCGGCGAAGCACGGATAAGCCGCCAGATACAGCACGTCGGCCGGTGAGGGAAACGGCACCGGCGTGCCCGCGACCTGGAAGGCGCCGAAGATGGCGTCCGCCACCGTGTACAGCCCCATGCCGGCAGCGAACAGATACCAGGACCGGCTCGGGCGCGGCCGGTGCCACCGGACGCCGACCAGGATCGCGACCGTGGCGCCGGCCGCCAGCATCGAGGAGAACAGGTGGCGTACGGGGGCCGTGACCACGAGGTAAAGGATGATCACCGCAAGGCCGACGGCCAGGAACCACCACCAGGCGTTCCCGCGCCTGCGCAGTGCCCTGCTCTGCGCCTCCTGCATGACACCTCCGCGGACGTAACCGTCCAGGTGGCCTGGTCGGTCACAGGGGCTGCCTGTGCGTTCCACATAAAGGCGGCTCGGGAAAGATCGCAACCGCGCCTCTCGGGCGCGGCAGCGGCAGGGCAAGGGGTTCCACCGCGACGGGACGGCGCGGTTGGTTCACCCCAGCATCCCCCGCAACGCGTCCCGCAGCGCCACCCTCTCCCCCTCGGAGAGCCCGGCCAGCGGCTCCCGGGCGAACCGCAACGACTCCCGCAGACTCCGGGCCACCCGCCGCCCCTCACCCGTCGCCGCCGCCACCTTCACCCTGCGGTCCGAGGGGTCCGGCCGCCGCTCCACCAGGCCCCGCGCCTCCAGCCGGTCCACGATGCCCGTGACATTCGACGGCTCGCACTTGAGCCGCTGCGCGAGCCTGCGCATCGGCAGCGGCTCAAGACACAGCAGGCTCAGCAACCGCGCCTGCGCCCCGGTCAGCGCGTGTTCCGCCGCCGCCTCCTCGTAGTCCTCGTGGAACCGCGCCACGACCTCCCCGATGAGCTCGACGACCTCGAGGGTCAGCGGATCGGGGCGGTGGCTGTTCGGGGAGGTGGATGTGGTGGAGGCCATGGAATCGAGGGTACCCGGTTATTTGACAACCTGAAATTTTCAGGAGCATGGTTGTTTCAGGTACTGAAACAACCCGTCGAGCCGAGCACGTCGAGTCAGTGGAAAGGCGCATCATGTCCGACACCTCCGCCCTCCCCGCCGTCAGCCGCGAGTGGCACCTGGTCAGCCGCCCCGTCGGCTGGCCGAAGCCCGAGGACTTCGCCTTCGTCGAGGCGGAGCTGCCGCAGCCGGGTGAGGGGCAGGTCCTCGTGCGGAACAAGTACCTCTCCGTGGACCCGTACATGCGCGGCCGGATGAGCGACGCGAAGTCCTACGTCGCCCCGTTCGAGCTCGGCAAGGTCATGCAGGGCGGTGCGGTCGGCGAGGTCGTGGCCTCCGACGTGGAGGGGCTGGCCGTGGGCGACCACGTGCTGCACTTCCTCGGCTGGCGCGAGTACGCCGCCGTGACCGCGAAGAACGCCGTGAAGGTGGACCCGGACGCCGCGCCGCTGTCGACGTACCTCGGCGTGCTGGGCATGACCGGCCTCACCGCCTACGCGGGGCTGCTGCGCACCGCCGCCTTCAAGGAGGGCGACACCGTCTTCGTCTCCGGTGCCGCAGGCGCCGTGGGCGGCCAGGTCGGGCAGCTCGCCAAGCTGAAGGGCGCCTCGCGGGTCATCGGGTCCGCCGGGTCGGCGGAGAAGGTGAAGCTGCTCGTCGACGAGTACGGCTTCGACGCCGCCTTCAACTACAAGGACGGCCCCGTGGGCAAGCAGCTGCGGGCCGCGGCTCCCGACGGGATCGACGTGTACTTCGACAACGTCGGTGGTGATCACCTGGAGGCCGCCATCGGGTCCCTCAACGAGGGCGGGCGGATCGCCGTCTGCGGGATGATCTCCGTGTACAACAACACCGAGCCCGCCCCGGGCCCGCGGAACCTCGCCCGCCTGATCCAGACCCGCGGCCGTATCGAGGGCTTCCTGGTCGGGGACCACTACGACCTTCAGCCGCAGTTCGTGCGGGAGGTCGCCCCCTGGGTCGCCTCCGGTGAGCTGAAGTACCGGGAGACCGTCGTCGAGGGCATCGAGAACAACCTCGAAGCCTTCCTGGGTGTGCTGCGCGGTGACAACACCGGGAAGATGATCGTCAAGCTCTGACACCCGTGACCCCGGCCCGGCCCGGTCGTTGCGTACGCGGAGGCCGCACCCTTGGACGTGGGGTGCGGCCTTCGTCCGTGCCCGGGCCTCAGAGCGCGAGCGCCGCCGTGTGGACCGCCCGCGCCAGGCGGTCGTTCTCCGGGGCCGCGCCGCCCGGGAAGGCGAAACGGCGGCGCGTGTAGCCGTACGCCAGGCCGCTCCACGGGTCGGCGAAGGCCTGCGAGCCTCCCGCGCCGCTGTGCCCGATCGTCCCGGCACCGAGGAACGGGTGCGCCACGTCGGCCGTGATCTGGAAGCCCAGCCCGAACGCCCTGTGGGCACGTGCCACCAGGTCGTAGCCGACCGAGTGGATCTGGCCGAACTCCGCCACCGTGTCCGGCTTCAGCAGCGGCGCCTGCTCGCCCACCTCGCTGATCGCCGCCGCGTACATCCCGGCCAGGCCCCGCGCGGACGCCACCGCGCCCACCGAGGCCGGGCCCTTGGCGCGGACCAGCGGCATGTTGGGCAGCGAGGTGAGGTCGGTCGGTTCCGCGGCGTGACGGTTGAAGGCGATCGAGGCGAGCGTGTGCGGACCCGTGGGCGTGGCGTCGAGGAAGGCCTGCTGCTCCGGGGTCGGGGCCATCGGCTGGGTGGTGCGGAAGCGCGGCTCGTGGGGCGCGGGCAGGCCGAGGTGGAAGTCCAGGGCGTACGGGGTGCGGATCCGCTCCTGGTAGACCTCCTGGAGCGTGCGGCCCGCGGCGCGGCGCACGACCTCGCCCACCAGGGCGCCGCTGACCATCGCGTGATAGCCGAACGCCGTGCCGGGGCGCCAGAACGGCCGCTGGTCGGCGAGGCGTTCGGCGAGCTGTCGGTCGTCGGCCAGCTCGGCGAGGGTGAAGCCGGTGTCCGTGCCGACCACGCCCGCCCGGTGCGCGAGCAGGTCGCGCAGGGTCAGGGCGCCCTTGCCCTCGGCCGAGAACTCCGGCCAGTAGTACGTCACTTTGCGGTCCAGCTCGAGCGTGCCGTCCTGGACGAGGAGCGCGACGACCAGGTAGGCGGCGCCCTTGGTGGACGAGAACACGCCGTAGAGGGCGTCCGCGTCGGTCCCCGCCCACAGGTCGACGACCCTGCGCCCGTGGACGTAGGCGCACAGCTGGCCCTCGTAGTCGGGGCGCTCCCCGGCCACGAACGCGGCGAACTCCTCGCGCACCCCCTCGAAGCCGTCGGCCACCGTGCCGTGGATCTCCTGCGTCATCCGCTCTCCTCAACTGAACCGCTGTGTGCCACTGTGAACAATGCCCCCCGCCACCTGCGGGAATTCCCCCTCGGGGTGGTCTCGGAAGAGTGTTCGGCGTCGGACGGGACCGTCCGGCCGCCGCTGATCCCGGAAGGGTTCTCGTGGTGCGCACGCGTACCTCCTCCGGGGCCTTTGGAGATCGGTACGGCGAGGTGTGCCGGTTCGACTCAACGGCGGCGAGGCCGCCTCGGTGCCGACGGTGACCCGTACGGCCCTGTCGGGGAGCGGTCCGGCCTGCCCCGATAGGGTTTTCCCATGCGCGATCTCGGGGTGGGCTTCCGGTACCTGCTGAAGGGCCAGCGGTGGGTGGCCCGGCACGGCAGGAGTTACGGCTTCGGGCTGCTCCCGGGCCTGATCACCCTCGTCCTGTACGCGGCGGCGCTCGTTGCGCTGGCGCTGTGGGGCGAGGACGCCGTCACCTGGGCGACCCCGTTCGCCGACGGCTGGCCGGGCCCGTGGCCCGGGCTCTTTCGCGGCTTCCTGACCGCCGTGCTGTTCGCCCTCGCCCTGCTCCTCGCCGTCGTGACCTTCACCGCGGTGACCCTGCTGATCGGGCAGCCCTTCTACGAGAACCTCTCGGAGAAGGTCGACCAGGACGTGTCCCCGGACGGCCACGCCCCCGAGTCGGGGCTGCCGCTCTGGCGGGAGCTGTGGATCTCCGCCCGGGACAGCCTGCGGATCGTCGTACGGGCCGCCCTGTGGGGCGTACTGCTGTTCGCGTGCGGGTTCATCCCCGTCGTCGGCCAGACCGCCGTACCGGTGATCGGGTTCTTCGTCACCGGCTTCTTCCTCACGGAGGAACTGACCGCCGTCGCCCTCCAGCGCCGCGGCGTCGGACTGCGCACCCGCCTCGGCCTGCTCCGCTCCCGCAAGACCCTGGTCTGGGGCTTCGGCACGCCGCTGGCCGTGGCCTTCCTGGTCCCCTTCGTCGCGGTGTTCCTGATGCCGGGCGCGGTCGCCGGCGCCACCCTCATGGCGCGGGACCTGCTGGGCGAGGAGATCCGGGAGGACGGCGCCGAGGGCGACGGGGCCGTCACGACTCCTGCGCGGCCACCCTCAGGATCGTCCTCACCTGCGCGATGATGTCCAGCCGGTTCCGCACGAACTCCGGGTCGGTGACCTCGGTGGTGTTCTGGGCGCCGAACTGGAGCACGGGCGTGTGCACATGGCCGCCCGGCAGGACGTCGCGCAGCCCCAGCCGGTCCCGCAGCAGCGTCGCCCGGTAGGCGATCTCGTTGGAGAGGTAGTCACCGCCGCCGCCTTCCCGGGCGGTCGAGCCGGGCGTCGGCCCGTCCGGGCGGACGACGGGCTCGGTGCCGCCCGCCGGGATCTCCGTGACGCCGGTGTTGTCGTACACAGGGAAACGGCCGGTGTCCGCGGCGACGATCGCCCGGTACGGCAGCGTGGTCGTCGTCCACTGCGGCTGCGAGGCCGGGTCGGTGACCGGGACGGTCTCGCTGCGGCCGATGCCGTCGTTGTCCGCGAAGCCGCCCCGCCAGGCCCCGTTGGTCCGCTCCACGTCGAACCGCCCGACCCGGCCCTGGCTCACCGTCGTGAACAGGTCGACCTTCGGCAGATACGGCCGCAGCGCCCGCTCCACCGTGCCCTGCGTGAAGTCCCGCCAGCGCACCGGGAACACGGCCGTCTCGATCCGGGCCGGGCCGTCCGCCGTCTCGATCACCGTGCCGTCGAGGGCGAGCGCGGTGGCGCCGGACGGGTTGGAGATACGGATGTCCCGGTCCAGGGTGAACGGGTCGAAGCCGGTGACGAGGATCCGCTTCAGGCCCTTGCCCACCGGATAGCCGATGGCCGTCTGGCCGCGTGAGGTGCGCTCCAGTTCGTCCAGCAGCGCGGACCGCTGCCCGTCCGTCAGGCCGAACTCCGGCTCCCAGGTGCGCAGTTCACGCGTCATGCCGAGCCGCGCCCAGTACAGCGGCCGGTCGTCGTCCCGGCTCAGGCCCGCCCCTCGCCCGCCACCACCCTGCCAGGGAAGCGCTTCGCGCCCTTCATGCTCTGCCGGACCCCGCCCCTGCGCCCGGTCGACGGCCCGCCGCCACAGCCGAGTTCCCTCGCGTACGACCGCCCGGCGGGCCTGCGCGTAGGAACGGGCCTTGTCGAGCGCCCGGGCGAGCCCCGGGGCGACGGTGTCGAATCCGGAACGCCGAAGGATCTCCTGCGGGACGGCCCGGTCGAGCCGCCGCTCCTCGACGGTGGGGGAGGGAGCCGTCTCGGCGGCGCTCGCGGCCGTCGGGGCGCTGAAGCCGGTCAGCAGGGCCAGGCCGAGGACACCTATCCGGATACGCGGGGTTTTCAAGGGAGTTCGGGCCTTCCGTCGCAGTGGGGTGCGCTGAGTGGTGCCGGAAGGCCGCAGTATCGCGTGACGGGAGTGGTCTACGCCATGGGTGGGGCGAGCGCCGGCGCGAGCGTCCCACCGAGCCGGGCGGCGACGGCCCCCGCCGTCAGTCCCCGGTCTCGCCCAGCAGCGTCAGGAAGTCCCGGAACGCGGACGCCATGTCGACCGACTCCGGGTCCAGCAGCCACTGGTACTGCAGCCCGTCCAGGATCGCCACGAGGAGCGGTGCCGCCCGCTCGGGGGTGAGGCCGCTCGGCAGGCGGTCGCCGTACTCGGCGCGCAGCACCTCGGCCATGCCGGCGCGCACCCCGGTGTAGCGCTCCGTGAAGTACGCCCGCGCCGGATGCCCCTCCGTGACGCTCTCGCCGAGCAGCGCCGAGAAGGTCTGGATGATGGCGGGCCGCATGGCGTTGTACTCGACGAGTGACGCCAGCAGGTCCAGGCGCAGCCGCCCGGCGGGCAGCGCGTCCCAGCGGTCCCGCTCCTGGAGCACCGCCACCAGCAGTGCCTCCTTCGTCGGGAAGTGGTGCAGCAGCCCCTGCTGGGTGAGCCCGACCCGCTCGGCGACCGCGGCCAGGCTCGCCCCCCGGTAACCGCGCTCGGCGATCACCTCCAGAGCGGCCCGCACGATCTCCGCGCGCCGTTCCTGGCTTCTCGTCCTGGCCGTCATGGCGTCACCGTACGACATGTCGAACCAGTCATTATCACGAGGAGATAACGAAACCTACCGTGTCACAGGTGATCCGGGCACGATGGTGACCAACGGCTTTCGACGTGGAGGTGCCGACGTGGCTCAGACAGCAGAGGTACGGCGCGAGGCGGCGGTCGAGGCCGCCCTCGGCAAGCTCGACCTGGACGCCAAGACACGGCTGCTGGCCGGCCAGGACATGTGGAGCCTGCCCGCCCTGCCGGAGGCCGGACTGGCCTCACTGGTCATGTCCGACGGCCCCGTAGGCGTCCGCGGAGTGCACTGGAGCGCCGACGACCCCTCCGTCGCCCTGCCCTCACCGACCGCCCTCGCCGCCACCTGGGACCCGGGGCTCGCCCACCGCGCCGGTGTGCTGCTGGCCCAGGAGGCCCGCCGCAAGGGCGTCCACGTCCTGCTCGCCCCCACGGTCAACCTGCACCGCTCCCCGCTCGGCGGCCGCCACTTCGAGGCCTACAGCGAGGACCCGTACCTCACCGGGCGGATCGGCGCCGCGTACGTCCGGGGCGTCCAGTCCGGCGGCGTCGGCACCACCGTCAAGCACTTCGTCGCCAACGACGCCGAGACCGACCGCCTCACGGTGAACAACCTCGTCGGCGAACGCGCCCTGCGCGAGCTGTACCTGGCCCCCTTCGAGGCGATCGTCGACAACGCCCACCCCTGGGGCATCATGACCGCCTACAACACGGTCAACGGCACGACGATGACCGAGCACCACTACCTGGTCAACGAGGTCCTGCGCGGCGAGTGGGGCTTCGACGGCGTCAACGTCTCCGACTGGACCGCCGCCCGCTCCACCACCGGCGCCCTCGCAGGCGGCCTCGACATCGCCATGCCCGGCCCGCAGACCGTCTACGGCGAGGCCCTCGCCCAGGCCGTGCGGGAGGGCCAGGCCGACGAGGCCCAGGTCGACGAGGCCGTGCGCCGCGTGCTGCGCCTCGCCGCCCGCGTCGGCATCCTGGAAGGCGCCGAACCGGCCGTCACCGACCTGCCCGCGCCCGTCCACGGCGAGTCGCTCGCCCGTGAGATCGCCCGCCGCTCCTTCGTCCTCCTCCGCAACGACAGCGGCGCCCTGCCGCTGAAGCCCGGCAGGATCGCACTGATCGGCGCCGCCGCCCGCGACGCCCGCGTCCTCGGCGGCGGCTCCGCCACCGTCTTCCCCGCCCGGACCGTCTCCCCGCTCGACGGCCTCACCGCCGCCCTCCCCGAGGGCAGCCTCACCTACGCCCTCGGCGCCGACCCGAACACCGAACTCCCCGTCGCCGACCGCGGCTTCGCCCTGCGCGCCGTCTGCCGCGACAGCGAGGGCACCGTCCTCGGCACCCGCTCCGCGGCCGGCGGCCACATCCAGTGGATGGGCGACGACCTCCCCGACGGCGTCACCCACGACACCCTGGCGACCGTCGAGCTGACGGGCACCTTCACCCCGCGCGAGACCGGCACGCACACCTTCGGCATCAAGGGCCTCGGCCCGTTCCGGCTGACCGTCGCGGGCACCACGTACTTCGACGACGTCCAGCGCCCCGCCGAGGACGGCGACCCCTTCGCGGCGTTCTCCGGCTCCCCGGTGCCCCACGCCCGGGTCGACCTGACCACGGGCGAACCGGTCGAGATCTCCCTGACCTACACCGTCCCGCCGCTCGGCGACCACCCCATGCGGGTCATCGGCTTCACGCTCGCCCACCAGGACCCGCAGCGCGACCCCGACGAGCTGATCGCCGAGGCCGCCGCGGCCGCCCGGGCCGCCGACACGGCCGTCGTCGTGGTCGCCACCACCGACCGCGTCGAGTCGGAGGGCTTCGACCGCACGGACCTGCGCCTGCCCGGCCGCCAGGACGACCTGGTCCGCGCCGTCGCCGCCGCCAACCCCGACACCGTCGTGGTCGTCAACGCCGGCTCCCCGGTCGAGATGCCGTGGCGCGACGACGTCGCCGCCGTGCTCCTGACCTGGTTCCCCGGCCAGGAGGGCGGCGCGGCCCTCGCCGACGTGCTCACCGGCGCCCACGAGCCCGGCGGCCGGCTGCCCACCACCTGGGGCTCCCTGACCGACGCCCCGGTCACCCAGGTCGTCCCGGAAGGTGGCGAACTCCCCTACGCCGAGGACGTCTTCATCGGCTACCGCGCCTGGGAGAAGCAGGGCCGCACCCCCGCCTACCCCTTCGGCCACGGCCTCGGCTACACCGACTGGACCTACGAGTCGGTCGAGGTCGAAGGCGCCGCCGACACCGCCACCGCGAAGGTCCGCCTGCGCAACACCGGCGACCGCCCCGGCCACGAGGTCGTCCAGCTCTACCTCGCCCCGAGCCGGCCCGACCCCGCCCGCCCGGCCCGCTGGCTGGCCGGTTTCGCGGGCGTCGACGCCGGACCCGGCGAGAGCGTCGAGGCGACCGTCGAACTGCCGCGCCGGGCCTTCGAGATCTGGGACGAGACGACCAAGTCGTGGTCGTGTGTGAAGGGTTCGTACGAGATCCAGGTCGGGCGCTCGATCACGGACCGCAGGATCACCGCGACGATTAACGTCTGATCCGGGACAAGTTCCCCACAGAGCAGCCCCGGTCCGGGACCTGACCCCTGGACCGGGGCTCGTGATCTCCCAGGGCCCTAGCGGATCCCGAACCCGTACACCGTCTCCGAGCGGTACACCCCGCCCGGCCGCAGCACCGTGCCCGGGAACTCCGGCCGGTTCGGGGAGTCGGGGAAGTGCTGGGTCTCCAGCGCCACACCGTCGCCCGGCGCGAAGGGCTCGCCCAGATGGTCGGCGGTGTACAGCTGGAGCCCGGGCTCGGTCGTGGCCACCGTCAGCACCCGCCCGGACGCCGGGTCGTGCAGCTCCGCGACCTGTTCCGGAACGTCCGTCACGCCCTTGTCCAGCACGAAGTTGTGGTCGTAGCCGGCGCCGACCTTGCGGGTCTCGCGGAAGTCGAAGCGCGTGCCGGTCACCTCGTCCAGGCTGCCGGTCGGGATCAGATCCGCGTCCACCGGCGTGTACCGGGAGGCGGCCAGCCGCAGCTCGTGACCGGCCGCGTCACCGGAACCGGCCAGGTTGAAGTAGCTGTGGTTCGTCAGGTTCACCACGGTCGGCGCGTCCGTCACCGCCTCGTAGGCGATCCGCAGCGCCCCGCTCTCCTGGAGCGTGTACGTCGCCGAGACCTCCAGCCGCCCCGGGAAGCCCTCCTCCCCGTGCGGACTGACCCGCGCGAGCCGCACCCCGTGCTCGACGGGCGTCCCCTCCCACACCCGCTTGTCGAAGCCCCGCACACCGCCGTGCAGCGCGTTCGGCCCGTTGTTCGGTTCGAGCGCGTACGTCCGCCCGTCCAGCGGGAACCGGGCCCCGGCGATCCGGTTGGCGTACCGCCCGACCAGGGCGCCGAGATACGGCTCCGGGTGGCTGAGATAACCGTCGAGACCGGGGAATCCCAGCACCACGTTCCCCGCCCGGCCCTCCCGGTCCGGCACCTCGACGGACTGCACGATTCCGCCGTACGACAGGATCCGCACCCGGACGCCCGCCCGCTCCAGGGTCCAGCGGTGCACCGGCGTGCCGTCGGAAAGTGTGCCGAAGAGTTCGCTCATGTGCGGAACTCTAAGTCAGGCCCCGGGTCAGGGCCGCTCCGCCGTGACGGTCCGGTAGGCGATCTCCGCCAACCGGGCCTGTCCGTTCACACTCGGGTGGAAGAAGTCCCAGCGGCTCAACTGGGTGGTATCGAAGCGGTAGTCGAACACCGCGCCCCCGTCGTAGCGGCACCGCTTGTCCTTGGCGCAGACTTCCTTCAACACCTTGTTGTAGTCCTCCACCCGCTTGTGCACCGTGTTCCGCCGCAGGTTCGCCATCGCGTCGACCGCGTCCGCGTCACCCAGCATCGACGGGCAGATGCCCAGCTGCCAGACCTGCTTGCCCAGCGGGCTGGTGCGCCCCTGCGACCACAGCCGCTTCAGATTCGGCACACTGGCCACGAACACCTGGGTCTTGGGCAGCGCCTTGCGCAGCGAGCGCATCGAGTCCTCGAAGTCGGCGCGGAACTCGCCGACCGGCGTCATCGCCGAGGGCGTGGCCCGGCAGGCGTCGTTGGCCCCCACCATCACCGTCACCAGCTGCGGCTTGCGCCGCACGGCCCGGTCGATCTGCCCGGGCAGGTCCGCCATCCGCGCCCCGGTCACGGCGTAGTTCCAGCTCCGCCGCTCCGCCCCCGCCCGCCCCAGCAGCCGGACGGCGAGGGAGTCGACCTCGGGGCTCGCGCCGGTCGCCCAGGACGCCTCCGGGCAGTCCGACAGCACGTCACAGGCGTCAAAACCCCGGGTGATGGAGTCGCCCACGGCCGCGACGGAACTCGGGCTGCGGTCCCACAGGGGCGTGGGCTTGGGCGATGGCTTGGCCGAACCGGACGGGGCGGGGGAGTCGCCCCCGACGGCATCGCACCCGGCGGCAGTCAGGGCGGCGGCCACGACGACGGCAAGAACGACGCGCGGGCGGTGCCTTCGCTTCCGCATCCCTGGTCCATCCCCTCGCCGCGCCGTGTCTGTCTCCCCAACCCATAACAACGCACGAGGGTTCCCGGCCGATCAGGTGCAACGGCTCACACCCGTACAAGCGTCCCCCTGGGTGAATGGCGGGCGTTTCCCGGCACCGGGACCGACCGTACGTCACACTCCTTGCGTCACCGCACGGTAGCCTCGCCATCAACGTGACCCGCCCGGTCACAGCCGTTCCGCCCGTTTCCAAGATGTCCCGCTCTGCCCGGAGGTTCCGGTGACGACACGTGGAGTTCTGTACGTGCACTCGGCGCCGCGCGCGCTGTGCCCGCACGTCGAGTGGGCCGTCGCCGGGGTGCTCGGTACGCGCGTCAGCCTGGACTGGATCCGTCAGCCCGCCGCCCCGGGCACCTGGCGCTCGGAGTTCTCCTGGCAGGGCCAGTCCGGCACGGCCTCCAAGCTGGCCTCCGCGCTCCGCGGCTGGCACCTGCTCCGCTTCGAGGTCACCGCGGAACCCTGCCCCACCGCCGAGGGCGAACGCTACAGCTGCACACCCGACCTGGGCATCTTCCACGCCGTCACCGGCATCCACGGCGACATCCTCATCCCCGAGGACCGCCTGCGCGCGGCCCTGCAACGCAGCCAGCGCGGCGAGACGGACCTGGAGGCCGAGCTCAACAAACTCCTCGGCAAGCCCTGGGACGACGAACTGGAACCCTTCCGCTACGCGGGAGAGGGCGCCCCGGTCCGCTGGCTCCACCAGGTGGTGTGATTCCTTCTCAGCACGCGTGAAGGGCCCTCACCGCTCGGTGAGGGCCCTTCACGTCGTACGGCGGGAGAGCAGGTTTTCTCAAACCGTCCGGAACGCCAGCACCACGTTGTGCCCGCCGAACCCGAACGAGTCGTTCAACGCGGCGATACGCCCGTCCACCGGCAGCTTCCGGGCCTCACCCCGCACCACATCCGCGTTCGCCTCGGCCTCGGGGTCGAGGTTCTCCACGTTGATCGTCGGCGGAGCCACCCGGTGGTACAGCGCGAGCACGGTCGCCACCGTCTCGACACCACCCGCGCCACCCAGCAGATGCCCGGTCATCGACTTCGTCGCGGACACCGCGAAGTGGTCGGTGTCGTCACCGAACACCTTCCGCAGCGCCTTCAGCTCGGCGATGTCCCCGGCCGGCGTCGACGTCGCGTGCGCGTTGACGTGCATGATCTCCGCCGGATCCAGGTCCGTGCGCTCCAGCAGGTTCTGCAGGGCCTGCGAGATGCCCCGCCCCTCCGGCTCCGGCTGCACGATGTCGTGGCCGTCGGCGGAGATGCCCTGCCCGACCGCCTCGGCGTACACCCGGGCCCCGCGCCGGGCGGCGTGCTCGGCGGACTCCAGGACGACGACACCGGCGCCCTCGCCGAGGACGAAGCCGTCGCGGGCCACGTCGTAGGGACGCGACGCGCCCTGCGGGTCGTCGTTGTTCTTGGACATCGCCATCATGTTGCCGAACGCGGCGATGGGCAGCGGGTGGATCGCCGCCTCCGTACCACCGGCGACGACGACGTCGGCACGGCCGGTGCGGATCATCTCGATGGCGTAACCGATGGCCTCGGCGCCCGAGGCGCAGGCGGAGACCGGCGTGTGCACGCCCGCCCGGGCTCCCACGGCCAGGCCGACGTTGGCGGACGGGCCGTTGGGCATCAGCATGGGCACGGTGTGCGGGGAGACGCGGCGGACGCCCTTCTCCTTGAGCACGTCGTACTGGTCGAGCAGCGTCGTCACGCCGCCGATGCCGGAGGCGATGACCGCGCCGAGCCGGTCCGGGTCGACGGCTGGGTCCTCGCCGGCCTTCGCCTCGAAACCGGCGTCCGCCCACGCCTCCTTGGCCGCGATCAGCGCGAACTGCGCCGAGCGGTCAAGGCGGCGGGCCTGCGGCCGCGGGATGACCTCGGTCGGTTCCACGGCGACGGGCGCCGCGATACGGACCGCCTGCTCGGCGGCCCAGTCCTGCT
Organism: Streptomyces sp. NPDC007991; assembly: GCF_042958445.1. Lineage (NCBI taxonomy): Bacteria > Bacillati > Actinomycetota > Actinomycetes > Kitasatosporales > Streptomycetaceae > Streptomyces > Streptomyces sp. NPDC007991. Next base: position 313,610 of record NZ_JBIBJD010000002.1, on the reverse strand, counting down.
CCAGGGGCTTGACGCCGGAACGTCCGGCGACCAGGCCCTCCCAGGTAGAGGCTACGTCGCCACCCAGCGGTGTGGTTGCGCCGATACCGGTGACGACCACGGTGCGATTGGTCGAGCTCACGGGAATTCTTTCTCCAACGGATCCGAGGATTAAGCGGCGCCACCGCCGGGTGGCGGGGCAGTCAGCCCGAAGGCCTGATCGACCGATCAGCCCTGGTGCTTGAGGATGTAGTCGGTCGCGTCGCCGACGGTCTTGAGGTTCTTGACGTCCTCGTCCGGGATCTTGACGTCGAAGCGCTCTTCGGCGGCGACGACGACCTCGACCATGGACAGCGAGTCGACGTCCAGGTCGTCGGTGAAGGACTTGTCCAGCTGGACGTCCTCAACCGGGATGCCGGCGATCTCGTTCACGATCTCGGCGAGACCGGCGACGATCTCTTCCTGAGTGGCGGCCATGTCGGCGCTCCTTCGTAGATGTTCCAGAGGGTGTGGCAGGTGTTTCTCCTGTACCGGACCGCATGATCCGGCACGGAGTGCCTAGGGGAGGGTAACGACAGTCGCGGCGTAGACGAGACCCGCCCCGAAGCCGATGACGAGCGCGGTGTCGCCGCTCTTCGCCTCGCCGGTCGCCAGGAGCCGCTCCATCGCGAGCGGAATCGAGGCGGCCGAGGTGTTGCCGGTGGTGCGGATGTCACGGGCCACCGTGACGTGCTCCGGCAGTTTCAGTGTCTTCACCATCGAGTCGATGATCCGCACGTTGGCCTGGTGCGGGATGAAGACGTCCAGGTCGTCCACGGTGATCCCGGCCGCGTCCAGCGCCTGCTGGGCGACCTTCGCCATCTCGAACACGGCCCAGCGGAACACCGCCTGGCCTTCCTGGGTGATCGCGGGGAACTTCTCGACCGTCCCGTCGCGGTAGTCCGTCCACGGCACGGTCTGCTTGATGGTGTCGGACTTGTCACCCTCCGATCCCCACACGGTCGGGCCGATCGCGGGCTCCTGGGCCGGGCCGACCACCACCGCGCCGGCGCCGTCGCCGAACAGGAAGGCCGTCGCGCGGTCCTCCAGGTCGGTCAGGTCGCTCAGCCGCTCGACGCCGATCACCAGGACGTACTCCGCCGAGCCCTCGACGATCATGCCCTTGGCGAGCGTGAGGCCGTAGCCGAAGCCCGCGCAGCCCGCCGAGATGTCGAAGGCGGCGGCCCGGTCGGTGCCCAGCTTGTCGGCGATCTCCGTGGCGACGGCCGGGGTCTGCTTGAAGTGCGAGACGGTCGAGACGATCACGCCGCCGATCTGCTCGGCGGCGATGCCCGCGTCCGCGATGGCCTTGCCGGAGGCCTCCAGCGACATCGCGGCGACGGTCTCCTCGTCGGAGGCCCAGTGCCGCGTCTCGATGCCGGAGCGTGAGCGGATCCACTCGTCGGACGACTCGATCGTCTCCAGGATCACCTCGTTCGGCACGACCCGGGTCGGGCGGTAGCCGCCGACGCCGAGGATCCGCGCGTACGGGGCGCCCTTGCTGGGTTTGATCTTCGCCATGCTCTCGGGCTCCTTCTAGGCACTCTGCTCGGCGATGAGCTCGCGAGCCGCGTCGAGGTCGGCGGGGGACTTCAGGGCCAGCGTCCTCACCCCGGGCAGGGCGCGCTTGGCCAGGCCGGTGAGGGTCCCGCCGGGGCACACCTCGATCAGGGCCGTGACGCCGAGCTCCTTGAAGGTCTCCATGCACAGGTCCCAGCGGACCGGGTTGGCGACCTGGCCGACCAGACGCTCCAGCACCTCGCTGCCGGCGGCGACGGCCTGCCCGTCCTTGTTGGAGACGTAGGTGACCTTCGGGTCACCGGTGCCCCGGGCGTCGGCGGCGGCCTTCGCCAGCGTCTCGACCGCGGGGGCCATGTGGTGCGTGTGGAACGCGCCGGCCACCTTCAGCGCGATGACCTTGCGCACGCCCTCGGGCTTGTCGGCCTCCAGCGCGGCGAGCTGCTCCTGGGTGCCGGCCGCGACGATCTGGCCCGCGCCGTTGATGTTCGCCGGGGTCAGGCCGAGCTTCTCCAGGTGCGAAACCGTCACCTCGGGGTCGCCGCCGAGGAGCGCGGCCATGCCGGTCTCGGTGACGGCGGCGGCCTCGGCCATCGCGAGACCACGGGTGCGGACCAGACGGAGCGCCTCCTCGTGGGGGAGCACCCCGGCGAGCGAGGCCGCGGTGAACTCACCGACGCTGTGACCGGCGATGGCGCCGACCTTGCGCGGGAGGTCGGCCGGGTCGTCGAACAGCATGGACGCGGACGCCAGTCCGGCCGCGACCAGCAGCGGCTGGGCCACCGCGGTGTCGCGGATCTCCTCCGCGCCGGCCTCGGTGCCGTAGTGGATCAGGTCGAGACCCGCGGCGTCCGACCAGGCCTCGAGGGCACCGCGGACACCGGGGAAGTCGAGCCATGCGGACAGGAAGCCGGGCGTCTGGGCGCCCTGGCCGGGAGCGACGAGTACGAGCACTCTCACACTCTCTCTTGGAGACGGGCACGGCCGCCCGTGGGGACAGGGACGAAGAACACGAGGGGGTTTTGTCGAGCCTCGACAAAACCTTAGGCGTGGAGATCTCCATCGACCAGACGCCCCAGGATCAGCGCGATCCGCAGGGTGAACGCAGAGCGTACATCGGAGGGTGACCAGCCGGTGACGTCAGTCACACGTCGAAGCCGGTAGCGGACGGTGTTGGGATGGACGAACAGCATCCGGGCGGCGCCTTCGAGACTGCTCGCCTGTTCGAGATAGACGCTGAGGGTCTCCAGGAGCGCGGCCCCGGCCTCCTCCAGCGGTCTGTAGATCTCCTCCACCAGTTGGTCCCGGGCCGAGGGGTCACCGGCCATCGCCCGCTCCGGGAGCAGGTCGTCCGCGAGCACCGGGCGCGGGGCGTCCTGCCAGGCGGAACACGCCTTGAGGCCCGCCGCCGCGGCCTGCGCGGACCGGGTCGCGGCCAGCAGGTCCGGCACCACCGGGCCCGCCACGACCGGCCCGGCCGCGAACGGGCCGATGAGCGACTTGGCGACGGCCAGCGGGTTGTCGCTGCCGCCCGCGATGACGACCAGCCGGTCCCCGAGCACCCCGGTGAGCACCTGGAGCTTGGCGTGCCGCGCCGCGCGCCGTATGGCCTCGACGGTCAGCTCGCTGTCCCCGTCGGGCGCGGTGCCGAGCACGACACACACGTGCTCGGGCGAGTTCCACCCGAGGGCGGCGGCCCGGGACACGGCGCCCTCGTCGGCCTCGCCGCTGAGCACGGCGTTCACGACCAGGGACTCCAGGCGGGCGTCCCAGGCACCGCGCGCCTCGGCGGCCTGCGCGTACACCTGGGCGGTGGCGAAGGCGATCTCCCGGGCGTACACGAGCAGGGCCTCGCGCAGCACCCGCTCGTCGCCGGGGGCCGCGACCTCGTCGATCGCGGACTCCATGACCTCGATGGTGGTGCGCACCATCTCCACGGTCTGACGCAGTGTGATGGCCCGGGTCAGCTCGCGCGGCGCGGTTCCGAACACGTCCGTGGAGATGGCCTGCGGGGCGTCCGGATGCCGGAACCACTCGGTGAAGGCGGCGATCCCCGCCTGGGCGACCAGACCGATCCAGGAACGGTTCTCCGGGGGCATGGCCCGGTACCAGGGCAGCGTCTCGTCCATCCGCGCGATGGCCTGCGCGGCGAGCGATCCGGACGACTTCTCCAGCCGCTTCAGCGTCGCGGCATGCGGATGGGCGTCATGGGCTGCGGCCTGGCTCTTGCTGGTTTCGGGTTCGGGCACGGGACAAGACTGCCTTATCCGGACGGGAAGGTGCGTCGCCGGGTCTACGGTGGACCGCGTGATGGACATTCGGCGCGCCGAAGAGCGCTACCAGGGCGGTGACCCGGCGGCCGGAATCGAGAGCCGGCACGCCTTCTCCTTCGGGCCGCACTACGACCCGGACAACCTCCGTTTCGGCGCGGTGATCGCCTGCAACGAGGAGCGTCTGGCGCCCGGCGCCGGCTTCGACGAGCATCCGCACAGCCATACCGAGATCGTGACGTGGGTGGTCGAGGGCGAGCTGACGCACCGGGACTCCACCGGGCACGAGTCGGTGGTGCGCCACGGGGACGTCCAGCGGCTCAGCTCGGCGGGCGGGGTGCGGCACGTGGAGCGCAACGACGGCCCCGGCACCCTCACCTTCGTCCAGATGTGGCTGGCCCCGCTCCGGCCCGGCGGCGACCCGTACTACGAGGTCGTCCACGGCATCGCCGACTCGACGCCGTACGCCGTCCCGGAGGCCGGCGCGATGCTGCACGTCCGGCGCCTGGGGGCGGGGGAGCGGACGGCGGTACCGGATGCGGCATGTGCGTACGTGCACGTCGTACGCGGGGACGTACGCCTGGACGGCGAGACGCTGGGCACCGGCGACGCGGCCCGGATCACCGACGCGAAGGGCCTGGAGGCCGAGGGCGTGACGGAGGCGGAACTGCTGGTCTGGGAAATGACCTAGAGCTCCGCCAGCACCGCGTCCGTGAACGCCGGCCACGCCTCGATCGCCCACGGCCCGAACGCCCGGTCCGTCAGCGTCACGCACGCGGCCCCCGCGTCGGGGTCGATCCACAGGAACGTACCCGACTGCCCGAAATGCCCGAACGTGCGGGGCGAGGACGAAGAGCCCGTCCAGTGCGGCGACTTGGAGTCGCGGATCTCGAAGCCGAGCCCCCAGTCGTTGGGGTTCTGGTGCCCGTACCCCGGCAGGACGCCCTTCGTGCCCGGGTAGTGCACGGTCATCGCCTCGGCGACCGTACGGGGGTCCAGCAGCCGCGGGGCCTGCACCTCGGCCGCGAACCGCAGCAGGTCCCCGACCGTGGACACGCCGTCCTTGGCCGGAGAGCCGTCCAGGGTCGTCGAGGTCATCCCCAGCGGCTCCAGCACGGCCTGCCGCAGGTACTCGCCGAACGGGATGTCGGTCGCCTTCGCGACGTGGTCGCCGAGCTGCTCGAAGCCGGCGTTGGAGTACAGCCGCCGTTCCCCGGGCGGCGCCGTGACCTTGTGCTCGTCGAAGGCGAGGCCCGAGGTGTGCGCGAGCAGGTGCCGGACCGTCGACCCGGCCGGACCGGCGCTCTCGTCGAGCTCGACGGCCCCCTCCTCGTAGGCGACGAGCACCGCGTAGGCGGCGAGCGGCTTGGTCACCGACGCGAGCGGGAACCGCCATCCGGCCGGTCCGTGGGTGCCCAGCACCGTGCCGTCCGCCCGTACGACACCCGCCGCGGCGGTGGGAACCGGCCAGTTCTCGATCAACGCGAGGCTCTTCAGCGACATGCGTTCGAGCCTATGCGCTCAGAGCGTCAGCTCCAGCAAGGGGTCGGGCTTGGGCCGGAAGCCGAGGGAGACGTACAGCGGCTCGGCCTCCGGCGAGGCGGTGAGCTGCACGCGCCGGGCGCCGCGCTCGCGGAACCACTCCAGCAGCGTCGTCATGCACGCGCGCGCGTATCCACGGCGCCGGGCGGACGGGTCGGTGGCGACACTGAAGACGAAGCCGACCATGCCCCGCGGTTCGCCCGACTTCCCGATGCGGTAGTCGATCGTCCCGGCGACCAGCGACGCCAGCGCTCCCGGCCGCTCGGGGTGGTCCACGACGAACGCCGTGAAGTCCCCGTCCGGCTCGCCCAGCTTGGCCCTCAGTGTGGGGAGCGACTCCCCGTGCCAGGCGGCGGAGGGGTCGCCGAACATCGAGTCGATCATGATCTGGCGCAGGCGGAGGACTTCCTCGGCGTCCTCGGGCAGGGCGCGGCGTACGGCACTCATGACGCCCTACGCTAACCAGCCGGATCAAGCGGCGTCCTGCCGATTTCTTACCGTCCGCGCTTGCTTGGAGTGCACTCCAAGGTTCTAGCGTTGGGGGCATGACGGTGATGGAGACCACGGGTGCCAGGGCCGACAGCTGCGCCGGCCCGCCCCAGCAGAACCGGCGTCCGGACGGCGAGGACCGCTACACGATCAGTGAGGTCGTCGCCCTGACGGGCCTGACGGCGCACACCCTGCGCTGGTACGAGCGCATCGGCCTGATGCCGCACATCGACCGGTCCCACACCGGCCAGCGCCGCTACACCAACCGCGACCTCGACTGGCTCGACCTCGTCGGCAAGCTCCGCCTGACGGGCATGCCGGTCGCCGACATGGTCAGGTACGCGGAACTCGTGCGCGAGGGCGACCACACCTACGGCGAGCGCTTCGAGCTGCTGAAGACGACCCGCGAGGACGTGCTGGCCAGGATCGACGAACTCCGGGGCACGCTCGCCGTGCTGGACCGGAAGATCAGTTTCTACGCGGACGCCGGGCGGGCCCTGGCGTCGGAGAGGTCCCGATGACGGACGGCAGGATCACCACGGCGAAGCTCGGCGACAACGGCCCGGAGGTGGGCGTCCAGGGCCTCGGCTGCATGGGCATGAGCTTCGGCTACGGCCCCGCGGACGCGGACGCGTCCCGGGCCACTCTCGAACGGGCGCTGGAACTGGGCGTCACCCTGTACGACACGGCCGACGCGTACGGCGCCGGCGAGAACGAGCGGTTCCTGTCGCCGTTCTTCAAGGCACACCGCGACGAGGTCGTCATCGCGACCAAGTTCGCCCTGTCGATCCCCCCGGACGACCCGACGCGCCGCATCGTCCGCAACGACCCGCCCTACATCCGCCGGGCCGTCGAGGAGAGCCTGAAGCGCCTCGACGTCGACGTCATCGACCTCTACTACATGCACCGGCGCGATGTGAACGTGCCGATCGAGGAGAGCGTCGGCACGATGGCCGACCTGGTCCGCGAGGGCAAGGTCAAGCACCTGGGCCTGAGCGAGGTGACCGCGGACGAACTCCGCGCCGCCCACGCGGTGCACCCGATCGCCGCCGTGCAGTCGGAGTGGTCGCTGTTCAGCCGTGACATCGAGCCGAAGGTCGTCCCCGCGGCCCGCGACCTGGGCGTGGCCCTGGTCCCCTACTCCCCGCTCGGCCGCGGCTTCCTCACGGGCTCCTTCGCCAAGGCCGAGGACCTGACCTCCGACGACTTCCGCCGTCAGCAGCCCCGTTTCACGGGGGACAACGCGGCACGCAACGCCGCCCTGCTGGAGCCGATCCGCACGATCGCCTCGTCCCACGACGCGACCCCGGGCCAGATCGCCCTGGCCTGGGTCCAGCAGCAGGCGGCTGTCCACAACCTCCCGGTCATCCCCATCCCCGGCACCCGCAAGCCGACGAGGGTCGAGGAGAACGTGGCGGCGACCAGGATCGTCCTGACGGACGAACAACTGGACCTGCTGGACGGCATCGCGGCCCAGGTGGCGGGCAACCGCTACGCGGACATGGCCTTTACCTCCGCCGGACGGGAGTAAGAGGTACTCAGGGGCGCGGGGAACTGCGCGAACAACCACGCACCACCCGCGCCCGCCGACTCACCCAACTCGGCAGACGCTAAAGCTCCGCCAGCAACTCGGCCTTCTTGACCGAGAACTCCTCATCGGTCACCAACCCGGCCTGATGCAGCTCCCCGAGATGCCGAATCCGCTCGGCGATATCCGCGGGATCCCGGCGCGGCCCGGTCGCGGTCACAGCCGCCACCGGACTGGACGTCCGCACCGCGGAGAGCACAGCCGCGGCGAACGGCAACGACTCGTGCACGGGCCCGTACCCCAGCCCGAACACCACCGCCGCGGGATCCTGGTCGGCCTGCACCGCAGACGTCCCCACATCCCGCCGCAACAACCGCAGATGGCCCTCGAAGACCTCGGGCGAGCGCCACTCCACCCCGTTCAGCTCCCCGACGGGGAAGCTCTGGTCCCCGGCCTTCCACTTCGCCGACGACGCCCCCGTCCAGAACCACCGGAAGTCCACCGTCCGCCCGTCGAACGAGGCCTTCCCGTCGTACGCCTTGAAGGACAACGGCCCCTTCGGCGGCTCCACGAGGAACCGCTCCGCCGGCCCCGACTCCGACTCCGTCAGCAGCGACCGCAACTCGTCGGCGTAGTACTCCGCGAGGACCTCCCGCTCGGCGGGCAGCACCAGCCGGTAGGGATCGCCGCTGTCCTTGAGCTGTCCGGCGGCGGCCTCCATCAACGGATCCGCACCGGGCCGCGGCTCGACGCGCAGCACCACCGTGCCGCGCTTCCCGCGGGTCAGTGTCACCCCGGCGATCGCGGCCAGGGGCACACGCCGTTCCCCCAGCGCCTGGAAGAGCTTGGGTGTTCGTATCCCCCGCTCGTAACGGATGAGCACGGAGTCGGACTCGAACTCCCAGGCGGCATGAAATCCGGCCAGTACGTCACCCATGCGGCTCATCGTATGTGGCACGCGCTCCTCCGTCCCCCTCCCGAGCAGACCGCGGTTTCTTTCGCCTCTACGCGCGTCAGGCCGCTGCCGTGCCGGACAAACCGGTCCGGCAGACGCCGTCTTCGTGCGCGCAGTGCACCGAGCGGTATGCGCCAACGCCGATCTCTGCGAAATTCATCAGACTTGCCGTGCCCGGCTCGAAGTAGCCGGCGTGACCCTTCGCACCCTGCGCCGACAGCACCCGCGCACCGAACCCGGTGGACACCGGGTCGGCCCCGTGGCCCAGCCCGCCGAGCTCCAGGTACGGCACGTCCTGGATCCAGTCGTCGGCGTCCCGCATCGCCCACACCCGGGCGGTGGTGTGCAGCTGGGCGGCCCGCTCCGCGCGCATGCCGGGGCTGCCGGCCACCGCGATGTCGGACACCCGGCCCGGCAGCGAGTGCGCGGCGACCCCGCACACCACGGAGCCGTAGCTGTGGCAGAACAGCGAGACCGGCGAGCTGCCCGGCAGCGCCCGCACCAGCGCGTTCAGCCGTACGGCGCCCTCCTTTGCGCGCATCGCCGTGGCCGAGTCGATGCCGAGTCCGCTGGGTGCCGTGTAGTCGGCCCAGGCGATCACGGCCGTACGGGTCGACGGGCTCGCCGTCCGCTCGGCCGCGTACAGGGACTCGGCCATGCCGACGGGCGCCGCGTACTTGCGCTGGGTGCGCTGGAAGGTGAGCAGGTCGGTGTCCACACCGGGCACGACGACCGAGACCCGGTCCGCCTCGCGCAGGTCGCCGAAGACCTCCGCCACCCGTCCCGAACCCTCGGGATCGAAGGCGAGGATGTGGCGCCCCTTCTCCATGAGGTCGTCGAAGCGGTGCATCCGGCGGGCGGCCTCGTGCTTCCCGGCCCGGGTGAGACGGCTGTCGTGCATGCGTTCCCGCTCGACCTCGCGTGCCTGGCCGAGCGCGACGCGATTGGCGCGGTAGCGCAGTTCGACCGGGGCGCCGTTCATGTTGCCGACGGCGAGCGGGTACTTGCGGACCAGGCTCGCGCGGTCCCGCTCGGTGAGCGAGGTGAAGAAACGAGCCAGCTTCGCCGGCTGGGACTGCGGGTCCGGCAGCCGGTGACCGCCGACCCGGCCGTGCTCCCAGGCGGAGAGCGAGGCTTGGAGCGGTGTGTCGCCCCGCTGGTTGCGCAGGGCCGTCCAGCCGGTGGCCGTCAGCATGACGAACACGACGGCCAGAGCGAGCAGTGCGCGCCAGACGTTCAGTTGCGGGGTGGTGTCGAAGGAAGTCACTGAAAGGACACACTAGGAGAACGAGAGGGTCTCGCGTTAACCAAGTGACCGGGATCACGTTTCGGTGAATGTGCTAAGGGGACTGCTCTGTACGCCAGTTCCCGGCCAGGGCGGGACCCACCTGATCCAGGTAGGTGGCGGTGAGTTGGCGCATTCCTTCGAGGGTGAGGTCGTCCCCCGCGGACCACAGTCGCTCGGTGACGCGAATCACTCCGCCGAAGAGGGCCACGACGATTCTGGGCCGCGGATCCGCGTCCACGTCGAGCCCCTCGCGCTCGGCGATGATGCGCGCGAGCTCCTCCTCCAGTTCCGCCGACCGCCGCAGATGGGCGGCGAGCAGCGCGGGCGTGGACTCGATCACCCGGTAGACGCGCAGGTGGAGTTCGACCGGCACGATCTCCTCGATCGTCTCGTTGATCGTGTCCCAGCTCTCCAGCACGGCCCGGCGCAGCGCCTCCAGCGGGGCCTCGCCCGGCGGACGGGCCCGTACCGCCTGGACGACCTGGTTCTCCGCCAGCCGCGGCACGTAGAACGCCGTCTCCTCCTTGCCCGCGAAGTAGCGGAAGAAGGTGCGCTGAGAGACGTCGACGGCGGCGGCGATGTCGTCGACGGTCGTCTCGTCGTACCCGCGCGTGGCGAACAGTTCCAGGGCGGCCCGCAGCAGCGCGTCCCGGGTGCGCCGTTTCTTGCGTTCGCGCAGGTTCAAGAGGTGCCTCTCTCTTCTCTGTCTTCAGTGTTTGCCCAGTTCAGGCTATATGGAAGGTGTTATGTCAGTTACCGGCTTGTGAATCGGTTTGTCAATTGTCAGTGGCTGTCATTAGCCTCCAGGTATGACTAGTCAGACCACCATCGACACGACGGGGCCAGGGGGCGGGACACCGGCGACGCCGTCGGACGCGACGCCGGGCAAGGGGCTGCGAGGGCACCCCTGGCTCACCCTCATCACCGTCGCAGTGGGGGTCATGATGGTGGCCCTCGACGGCACCATCGTGGCCATAGCCAACCCCGCGATACAGAAGGACCTCGGCGCCACCTTCGCCCAGGTCCAGTGGATCACCAACGGATACTTCCTCGCGCTCGCGGTCTCCCTGATCACCGCGGGCAAGCTCGGCGACCGCTTCGGCCACCGGCAGACCTTCCTCATCGGCGTCGTCGGCTTCGCCGCCGCCTCGGGGGCCATCGGTCTGTCCGACAGCATCGCGCTGGTCGTCACCTTCCGCGTCCTGCAAGGCCTCTTCGGCGCGCTGCTGATGCCGGCCGCGCTCGGCCTGCTGCGGGCCACCTTCCCGGCCGAGAAGCTCAACATGGCGATCGGCATCTGGGGCATGGTCATCGGCGCGTCCACCGCCGGCGGCCCGATCCTCGGCGGCGTGCTCGTCGAGCACGTCAACTGGCAGTCGGTGTTCTTCATCAACGTGCCGGTCGGTGTCCTCGCCGTCGTCCTCGGTGTGCTGATCCTCCTCGACCACCGCGCCGAGAACGCCCCGCGCTCCTTCGACATCCTGGGCATCGCCCTGCTGTCCACGGCCGTGTTCTGCCTGGTGTGGGCGCTCATCAAGGCCCCGCCGTCCGAGTGGGGCTGGGGCGATCCCAAGACCATCGGGTTCCTCGGTGCCTCCGTGCTGGGCTTCGCGCTGTTCGCCTTCTGGGAGACGAAGGTCAAGGAGCCGCTGATCCCGCTCGCGCTGTTCCGCTCCGTGGCGCTGTCCGCGGGTGTCGTGCTGATGGTCCTGATGGCCATCGCCTTCATGGGCGGCCTGTTCTTCGTGACGTTCTACCTGCAGAACGTGCACGGCATGAGCCCGATCGACGCGGGCCTGCACCTGCTGCCGCTCACCGGCATGATGATCGTCGGTTCGCCGCTCGCCGGCGTGATGATCACCAAGTTCGGTCCGCGGATCCCGCTCGCGGGCGGTATGGCGCTCACCGCGATCGCCATGTACGGGATGTCGACGCTGGAGACGGACACCGGCAGCGCCATCATGTCCCTCTGGTTCGCCCTGCTCGGCCTCGGCCTCGCGCCGGTCATGGTCGGCGCGACCGAAGTCATCGTCGGCAACGCCCCGATGGAGCTGTCGGGCGTCGCGGGCGGCCTGCAGCAGGCCGCCATGCAGATCGGCGGCAGCCTGGGTACGGCCGTGCTGGGCGCCGTGATGGCCTCCAAGGTCAACAGCGACCTCGCGGGCAACTGGGCGAAGGCGGGGCTCCCGCCGCTCACGCCGGAGCAGGAGCACCAGGCGTCCGAGGCCGTCCAGGTCGGTGTCCCGCCGGTGGCGCCGGGGACGCCGGACGCGATCGCAGCGAAGATCACGGGCGTCGCGCACGACACGTTCATCTCCGGCATGAGCGCGGCGTCCCTCGTGGCGGCCGGCGTTGCCGTGGTGGCGGTGCTGGTGGCGTTCCTCACCAAGCGCGGTGAGAACGCGGGCGCCGGCGCGGGCGCGGCGCACATCTGACGGTCTTTTTCCGGGTGTTCGCCTATCAGGGTGAACAAGACCGCCGGCCACTCCCCTCCGGGGCGCATCGCAGGTCACAGTGGGTCAAGTCCTCCGCAGCGCATGGAGGACGGACGCTGCGGCGCGCTGCCGGAGGGGGGCGGCGCGCAAGCAGCGGGATTGAGACCCGCTGTGGGGGTACTCGCCATGTCGTACCCGAAACGAACCCCAACCGACCGAGGGTTTACGGGAGTTGATGATGGCGAGCTTCGGACACGGTACGCGCAGGCACCCCCGCTCACGTGGCCGGACGTGGTCACGGACCGGGCCGGATCGCGCGACGCTCGGAATCATCGGAGCCATCTGCGCGGTCGCCGGATTCTTCGTGCTGGGGATCATCCTCGGCCCTGTGGCGATCGTCTGTGGCTGGCTCGCCATGGGCCGCACATGGGCGGGCTCGCGCCCGGCCACGGCCGTCGTCGCCCTGGTCCTGGGCGCCATCGACACGCTCCTGGCCATCATCTGGCTGGCCGGAGCCACCACCCCGGGCAACGGCATGCTCTTCTGACCCCATGCCGTCCCTGCCCGGGGACATGAGGGAGGGGCCTCCGGCGTCGAGCCGGGGCCCCTCCCTCATGTCATTCACCGACGTTCCCTTCAGCGCCGCCAACTCCTCCCGCAACGCCCGAACCTCCTCGGTCAGCTCCCGTATCGCCTCCGTCTGCCGCCGCTCCTCCGCGTCGTCCTTCTCGAACCGCGCGATGAACCACGCCGCGATGTTCGCCGTGACCACACCCAGCAGGGCGATCCCGGACAGCATCAGCCCGACCGCCAGCATCCGCCCCAGCCCGGTCGTCGGCGCGTGATCCCCGTACCCCACGGTCGTCATCGTCGTGAACGACCACCACACCGCGTCACCCAGCGTCCGGATGTTCCCGTCCGGCGAGTCCCGCTCCACCGACAGCACCGCCAGCGACCCGAACATCAGCAGCCCGACCACCGCACCCACGACATACGTCGTGAGCTTTATCTGCGAGGCCATGCGCGCCCGCTGCCCGAGCAGCAGCAGCGTCGACACCAGCCGCAGCAACCGCATCGGCTGAAGCATCGGCAGCAACACCGCGCCCAGGTCGAGCCAGTGCGTCCGTACGAACGCCAGCCGCTGCTCGGCGAGCGCGAGCCGTATGACGTAGTCGAGCGCGAACGCGCCCCACACCACCCACTCGACGGCCGTGCACACCTCCACCACGTCCCGGCTCGCGTCGGGCCGGACGATCGGCACCGCATAGGCGACGGCGAAGGCCAGGGCCAGGCCGAACAGCGGCCGCTGCGTGTGCTGTTCCCAACGGAGTCGGGCCGATTGCTGCTGCATGGGCGCATCGTAGAAAAGGTGAAGGGGTGGTGTGCCCACGGTGTTCCCGTGAGGCTCACCACCCCTTGACAGAGCCTTGCGTGTTACGCGTCGCCGCCCGCGGCCCCCGGGTCGGCCGCCGACACGTCGAGCAACTGGTACCGGTCGATGGCCTGCTTGAGCACCGACCGGTCGACCTTGCCCTCACGGGCCAGCTCGGTCAGCACCGCCACCACGATCGACTGCGCGTCGATGTGGAAGAAGCGCCGGGCGGCGCCCCGCGTGTCCGCGAAGCCGAAACCGTCCGCGCCGAGCGACTGGTACGTCTGCGGCACCCAGCGCGCGATCTGGTCCGGAACCGACCGCATCCAGTCGGACACGGCCACGACCGGGCCTTCCGCGCCCGCCAGCTTCCGCGTCACGTACGGCACCCGCTGCTCCTCCTCCGGGTGCAGCAGGTTGTGCTCCTCGCAGGCCACGGCCTCGCGCCGCAGCTCGTTCCAGGAGGTCGCCGACCACACGTCGGCCTTGACGTTCCACTCCTCGGCCAGGATCTTCTGCGCCTCGACCGCCCACGGCACCGCGACACCCGACGCCATGATCTGCGCCGGGATCGAGCCGCCCGCGCCCTCGCTGAAGCGGTAGACGCCCTTGAGGATGCCCTCCACGTCCACGTTCTCGGGCTCGGCCGGGTGCTGGATCGGCTCGTTGTAGACGGTCAGGTAGTAGAAGACGTCCTCGCCGTGCGGATGCTCGGGCGAGCCGCCGTACATCCTCCGCAGCCCGTCCTGCACGATGTGCGCGATCTCGAAGCCGAACGCCGGGTCGTACGCCACGCATCCGGGGTTCGTGGAGGCCAGCAGCTGGGAGTGGCCGTCGGCGTGCTGGAGGCCCTCACCGGTCAGGGTCGTCCGGCCGGCGGTCGCGCCCAGGACGAAACCGCGGGCCAGCTGGTCGGACATCTGCCAGAACTGGTCGCCGGTGCGCTGGAAACCGAACATCGAGTAGAAGACGTAGACCGGGATCAGCGGCTCGCCGTGGGTCGCGTAGGCGGAGCCGGCGGCGATCAGGGACGCCGTGCAGCCCGCCTCCGAGATGCCGTCGTGCAGCATCTGGCCGTTCGGCGCCTCCTTGTAGGCGAGCAGCAGGTCACGGTCGACCGACTCGTACTGCTGGCCGAGCGGGTTGTAGATCTTCGCGCTCGGGAAGAACGAGTCCATGCCGAACGTGCGGTACTCGTCCGGTGCGATCAGCACGAACCGCTTGCCGATCTCCTTGTCCCGCATGAGGTCCTTGAGCAGGCGCACAAAGGCCATCGTCGTGGCGATCGACTGCTGGCCCGAGCCCTTCTTCACGGTCGCGTACGTCTTGTCCTCGGGAAGAGGCAGGGGCTTCGACCGTACGACGCGCGTCGGGACGTAACCGCCGCAGCCCTTGCGGCGGTCGTGCATGTACTGGATCTCCTCCGAGTCCCGGCCCGGGTGGTAGTACGGCGGGGCGCCGGACTCCAGCTCCTTGTCGGAGATCGGCAGGTGCAGGCGGTCGCGGAAGCGCTTGAGGTCGTCGACCGTCAGCTTCTTCATCTGGTGCGTGGCGTTGCGGCCCTCGAAGTTCGGGCCCAGCGTCCAGCCCTTGATCGTCTTGGCGAGGATCACCGTCGGCTGGCCCTTGTGCTCCACGGCCGCCTTGTACGCCGCGTAGATCTTCCGGTGGTCGTGGCCGCCGCGCCCCAGGTGCAGGATCTGGTCGTCGGTCATGTTCTCGACCATCGCGCGCAGGCGGTGGTCGTCGCCGAAGAAGTGGTCGCGGATGTACGCGCCGGTCTCCGTGGCGTACGTCTGGAACTGTCCGTCCGGCGTGGTGTTCATCCTGTTGACCAGCACGCCGTCGCGGTCCTGGGCGAGCAGCGGGTCCCAGGTGCGGTCCCAGACCAGCTTGATCACGTTCCAGCCGGCGCCGCGGAAGATCGACTCCAGCTCCTGGATGATCTTGCCGTTGCCGCGCACCGGGCCGTCGAGGCGCTGCAGGTTGCAGTTGACGACGAACGTGAGGTTGTCCAGGCCCTCGCGGGCGGCGATGGACAGCTGGCCCAGCGACTCCGGCTCGTCCATCTCGCCGTCGCCGAGGAACGCCCACACGTGCGACTTCGAGGTGTCGGCGATCCCGCGCGCGTGCATGTAGCGGTTCATCCGCGCCTGGTAGATCGCGCCGATCGGGCCGAGGCCCATCGACACCGTCGGGAACTCCCAGAAGTCCGGCATGAGCCGCGGGTGCGGGTACGACGACAGGCCGTACGGTGCCTTCGACTTCTCCTGGCGGAAGCCGTCCAGGTGCTGCTCGCTGAGCCGGTCCAGCAGGAAGGCGCGGGCGTAGATGCCCGGCGAGGCGTGCCCCTGGAAGAAGACCTGGTCGCCGCCGTCGCCCTCGTCCTTGCCGCGGAAGAAGTGGTTGAAGCCGACGTCGTAGAGGGAGGCCGAGGACGCGAAGGTCGCGATGTGGCCGCCCACGCCGATGCCGGGGCGCTGGGCCCGGGAGACCATCACCGCCGCGTTCCACCGGGTCGCGTTGAGGATCTTCCGCTCGATCTCCTCGTTGCCCGGGAAGAAGGGCTCGCTCTTGGTGGGGATGGTGTTGACGTAGTCCGTGCTGCGCATCTCCGGCACGGCCACGCGCTTCTCGCGGGCCCGCTCGATCAGCCGCAGCATCAGAAAACGGGCGCGCTCCCGACCGCGCTCGTCGACGGCGGCGTCGAGGGAGTCGAGCCACTCCTGCGTCTCTTCCGGATCGAAGTCAGGAACCTGACTCGGAAGGCCGCCAATGATGATCGGGTTGCGATCGGATGCGGAAGCCACGCTGTTCCTTACCTGTCAGAGGGCCTGCGAGGGCCGCTGTTTCGCTGTCGTCGCCGGGCGTTGGTCGCTGGGGCCGCGCCGCTCCCCATGGTCCACCTCGGGGCCGCAAACGTCATCTCTACCCGGCGGTAACCCGGGCGTGGGACCGGCGCCGTGACGTATGGGGCGAATACCTTCGAGTCTCGTACCCCCGGACGATTCCCAAACGCCCAAACAGGGCAGAAAGGTGTGGTGTGTGTCACCTGGGGCCATGATGGTGTGCCTGGAGTTGCGGTGACACCGCCAGGATCGTCACCGTTTCGGCGGTCTGAACGGCCGGGTACTTGCGCGATCCGCCCCGCCCGTGTGGACTACGGCCAATGCTTCGCGCACGCGCGTGGCTGAGATTCCCCCGAGCTCACAGGAGCAGGGGGTACCGACATCCCAAGAAATGATCAGGAGGCAACCCGTGAGCGCGACCGCGGACCACGCGGAGGAGCGGACGAACCCTGCCGCCAGGCTGGGGTTCCAGCCCGGGCAGGTGGTCCAGGAGATCGGCTACGACGACGACGTGGACCAGGAACTCCGCGAGGCCATTGAGGGCATCGTCGAGGGCGACCTGGTGGACGAGGACTACGACGACGTGGCCGACGCCGTTGTGCTGTGGTTCCGTGACGACGACGGCGACCTGACGGATGCGCTGGTCGATGCCACCACGTACATCGAAGAGGGCGGCGCGATCCTGCTCCTCACGCCGAAGACCGGCCGTTCGGGCTATGTGGAGCCGAGCGACATCTCGGAAGCCGCCACCACGGCGGGTCTGACGGCGTCCAAGAGCGTCAGCGTCGGGAAGGACTGGAGCGGCAGCCGGCTGGCGACGCCCAAAGCCGCCAAGTCGAAGCGTTAGCCGTACGGCACGTCCGCGCGTCAGCCGTATGGACGGGGCGGGCCGGCATCGTCGGCCCGCCCACCGGTCTGCGCCGGTCCCTGCGTAGGGTGGGGCCCATTCGAGAAGCCCCACGAAGGGACACCCACAACGATGGCGATCCAGGTCGGCGAGAAGGCCCCCGACTTCGAGCTCAAGGACAACCACGGCGCGAGCGTGAAGCTGTCCGACTTCCGCGGTCGGAAGAACGTGGTGCTGCTCTTCTACCCCTTCGCCTTCACCGGCGTGTGCACGGGCGAGCTGTGCGAGCTGCGGGACAACCTGCCGCAGTTCTCCGACCGCGACACCCAGCTGCTCGCCGTCTCCAACGACTCCATCCACACCCTGCGCGTCTTCGCCGAGCAGGAGGGCCTGGAGTACCCGCTGCTGTCGGACTTCTGGCCGCATGGCAACGTCTCGCGCGCCTACGGCGTCTTCGACGAGGACAAGGGCTGCGCCGTGCGCGGCACCTTCGTCATCGACAAGGAGGGCGTCGTGCGCTGGACGGTCGTCAACGGCCTGCCGGACGCGCGCGACCTGAACGACTACGTGAAGGCGCTCGACACCCTGTGACGCCGGTCGGGCGTCATGCGCTCGACACCCGCTGATTTGTCGGCTTCAGGGCCTGCGTGGGGCGGGAACCCGTCACTAGGATCGACTCGTTGATCCGACATCCGAGCACAACGGGGCATCCCGCCCCCGGACACCAATGGAGGACTCGTGGGAGTCAGCCTCAGCAAGGGCGGCAACGTATCGCTGACCAAGGAGGCGCCGGGCCTGACCGCGGTCATCGTCGGTCTGGGGTGGGACGTCCGCACCACGACCGGCACCGACTTCGACCTGGACGCCAGCGCGCTGCTGCTGAACAACTCCGGCAAGGTCGCCAGCGACCAGCACTTCGTCTTCTTCAACAACCTCAAGAGCCCCGACGGCTCCGTCGAGCACACCGGCGACAACCTCACCGGTGAGGGCGAGGGCGACGACGAGCAGATCAAGGTCAACCTCGCCACGGTTCCGGCCGACGTCGAGAAGATCGTCTTCCCGGTCTCGATCTACGACGCCGAGACCCGCCAGCAGTCCTTCGGCCAGGTGCGCAACGCGTTCATCCGCGTCGTGAACCAGGCCGGCGGCACCGAGATCGCCCGCTACGACCTGAGCGAGGACGCCTCCACCGAGACCGCCATGGTCTTCGGTGAGCTCTACCGGCACGGCGCGGAGTGGAAGTTCCGCGCCATCGGCCAGGGCTACGCCTCGGGCCTGCGCGGCATCGCGCAGGACTTCGGCGTGAACGTCTGAGCCCGTCCGAAGGGCCCTGACGACAGGGCCCCCAGGTCTTCCTGTCCGGCGCCGCACGGTTTACGTGCGGCGCCGGACGTGCAGGACCACCTGAGAAACACCACCCGGGGAGGGACAGCATCATGGGCGTCACGCTCGCCAAAGGGGGCAACGTCTCCCTGTCCAAGGCCGCACCGAACCTCACTCAGGTGATGATCGGGCTCGGCTGGGACGCGCGCTCCACCACCGGAGCCCCGTTCGACCTCGACGCCAGCGCGCTGCTGTGCAGCGGCGGGCGCGTGCTCGGGGACGAGTGGTTCGTGTTCTACAACCAGCTCAAGAGCCCGGACGGTTCCGTGGAGCACACCGGTGACAACCTCACCGGTGAGGGCGAGGGCGACGACGAGTCGCTGCTGATCGACCTCTCCAAGGTGCCGCCCCAGTGCGACAAGATCGTCTTTCCGGTCTCCATCCACATGGCCGACGAGCGGAACCAGACCTTCGGCCAGGTCAGCAACGCGTTCATCCGCGTGGTGAACCAGGCGGACGGCCAGGAACTCGCCCGCTACGACCTCAGCGAGGACGCCTCCACGGAGACCGCGATGATCTTCGGCGAGGTCTATCGCTACCAGGGCGAATGGAAGTTCAGGGCCGTCGGGCAGGGGTACGCGTCGGGGCTGCGGGGCATCGCACTGGACTTCGGGGTCAACGTCACGTAACGCGATATGAGCAAAACCCCGGGCCCCGTGGGGTGCGAAAGGGGGAGGACTAGACTTCGGCTTCAAAAGTTCGTAAAGCCGGGTACGGCGCGGGGGAGCCCTACCCCCAGACTCCGTCTGGGGGCACCCCCGACACACGATTGGGTAGCCAGTGGTTCTGAAAACCTTCGGGTGGTCGTTCGCGGTCACCGCGCTCGGCCTGGTCGCGGCGGTCCTGTTCGGCGGTTGGACCGCGCTCGGCATCGTCGCGATCCTCTCCGTCCTCGAGATCTCGCTGTCCTTCGACAACGCGGTGGTCAACGCCGGGATCCTGAAGAAGATGAATGCCTTCTGGCAGAAGATCTTCCTCACCGTCGGCATTCTGATCGCCGTCTTCGGCATGCGGCTGGTCTTCCCCGTCGTGATCGTCGCGATCAGCGCCCAGCTGGGCCCGATCAAGGCCGTCGAACTCGCCTTGAACGACAAGGACCGCTACCAGCAGCTCGTGACCGACGCTCACCCGTCGATCGCCGCCTTCGGTGGCATGTTCCTGTTGATGATCTTCCTCGACTTCATCTTCGAGGACCGGGACATCAAGTGGCTCGGCTGGCTGGAGCGCCCGCTGGCCAAGCTCGGCAAGGTCGACATGCTGTCGGTCTGCATCGCGCTGGTCGTCCTGCTGATCTCGGCGATGACCGTCGCCACCCACGCCCACCAGCACGGCGGCACCCATGTCGACAAGGCGGAGACGGTCCTGCTCGCCGGCATCGCCGGTCTGATCACCTACATGATCGTCGGCGGGCTCTCCGGCTACTTCGAGGACAAACTCGAAGAGGAGGAGGAACGCGAGCACGAGGCGGAGGAAGAGGCCGAGCGCACCGGCAAGCCCCGCTCGGCGGTCCAGCTGGCCGGCAAGGCCGCCTTCTTCATGTTCCTCTACCTCGAGGTCCTGGACGCGTCCTTCTCCTTCGACGGCGTCATCGGCGCCTTCGCCATCACCAACGACATCGTCCTGATGGCCCTCGGCCTCGGCATCGGCGCCATGTACGTCCGGTCGCTGACGGTCTACCTGGTCCGCCAGGGCACCCTCGACGACTACGTCTACCTGGAGCACGGCGCGCACTACGCGATCGGCGCCCTCGCCGTGCTCCTGCTCGTCACCATCCAGTACCAGATCAACGAGATCATCACCGGCCTCATCGGCGTCGTCCTGATCGCCGCCTCCTTCTGGTCCTCCGTCCGCCGCAACAAGGCGATCGCCGCGGCCGAGGGAAAAGCCGGCTCGGACGAGAAGACTGAGGTCTCGTCCGGGGTGTGACACCCCTCCGGGTGAGGAACGCTCTGTGCGGGGCGGCCACCGAGGTGACTCCTCGGGGCCGCCCCGTCGGTCGTCAAGGGCCACGGGTACGGCGAGGACCCGCGGTCACCAAGGGAACGTGGGGGCGGAATGGGCCTGTTCGACGGACTGAGGCGTGGACGCGATGTGCAGTTCGACTCGGGACACGCGGCAACCAACGCGATCGAACTGACCAAGCGGCGCGCGCAGATATCACTCACCAAACAGGACGCGGCCACCGGCCATCTCCGGGTCAACCTGAGCTGGCGGATGCGCACGTCCGACATCGGCGGCCCGCAGCGCGAGAGCCTGCTGCGGCACCCCTTGAGGGCCCTGAAGCCGCCTGAGGTCATCGGCCACAGCCAGAGCGTGGT
The DNA here is from genome assembly GCF_042958445.1 of Streptomyces sp. NPDC007991. Classification (NCBI taxonomy): domain Bacteria; kingdom Bacillati; phylum Actinomycetota; class Actinomycetes; order Kitasatosporales; family Streptomycetaceae; genus Streptomyces; species Streptomyces sp. NPDC007991. Next base: position 292,798 of record NZ_JBIBJD010000002.1, on the reverse strand, counting down.
CAACGTCGACCTCGACCTGGGCTGTCTGTACGAGCTCCAGGACGGCAGCAAGGGCGTCGTCCAGCCCCTCGGCGGCTACTTCGGTGACGTCAACGCCCCGCCGTACGTCAAGCTCAGCGGCGACGACCGGTTCGGCTCCGCGTCCGGCGAGACGATGTACATCAACCTCGACCACCGCGACGACATCAAGCGGCTCCTGGTCTTCGTCTACATCTACGACCAGACACCCGCCTTCGACCGCGCCCACGCCATCGTCACGCTCTACCCGAGCAACGGCCCCCGCATCGAGATCCACCTCGACGAACGCCAGCCGCAGGCCCGCTCCTGCGCCGTCGTCATGATCGAGAAGGTCAAGAACGAGATCATCGTGCGCCGCGAGGTGAAGTTCGTCTACGGGTTCCAGGCCGAGCTGGACCGGCTGTACGGGTGGGGGCTCCAGTGGGGGCGGGGTTACAAGACGAAGGTCGAGCGCTAGGCCGTGTCCGCAGAGTCCCGTCGTCCGCCCGGAGGGCGGGCCAGGTGTCGCGGGGCAGGCGGGACTTTGCGGACACGGCCCCGGGGAGACCCCCGAGGACCGGTCCTGCCTAGCGGCCGATGAACTGCGGGCCCTGCGGGGGAAGGCGGAAGTCCGGGTCGGGGGACGCGGCCGCGACCGGCTCCGGGTAGCCGTAGCCGGACTGCGCGCCCGTGACGCCCGCGGTCGCCGGTGCCTGGGGGTAGCCGTACGCGGGCGGGCTGGTGGGCTGCGGGTAGCCGTACGCCGGCTGGGTCGCCGGGGGCTGCTGGGGCGGCGGATAGCCGTACCCGGTCTGCGCGGGCACCACGGTCGGCTGCTCCGGCGGCAGCGGCCGGGACACCTCGGGGGAGGGCCGGCCGGCGGCCGGGGGCTGCTGGGTCGTGGCGGAGGTCGTGGACTGTGCCGGGTCGGCCGTGGCCGGCTGCCCGGCGGTCTCCTCCATCGCCTCCGACTCGTCGACCGAGATGCCGTAGTCGGTGGCGAGCCCCTGAAGCCCGTTCGAATAACCCTCGCCCAGCGCCCGGAACTTCCAGCCCTCCCCGCGCCGGTACAGCTCACCGCAGATCAGCGCGGTCTCCTGGCCCGTCTCCGGCTTGACGTCGAAGTACGCCAGAGCCTCCGCGCCGGTGCCCGCCGCGTCGTACAGCAGAATGCGCAGCGCCCGTACGCGGTCGAAGGTGACGCCGTCCGCCGAGGCGACCAGCAGAATCCGGCTGACCCCCGACTCGACACCGGCGAGATCTGTCTGGATCGTGTCGGTCAGGCCTTCGGCGACCCGCTTCTTGCCGAGCCGCCACACCTTCCCGGAAGGGTGCCGGGGCTGGTTGTAGAAAACGAAGTCCTCGTCGGAGCGCACATGACCGTCGGGGCCGAGGAGCAGCGCGGAGGCGTCGACGTCCGGAACCCCCTGCCCGGGTGTCCAGCGCAGCACGGCGCGCACCGTGGTGGCTTCCAGCGGGACGTTCGACCCCTTCAGCATCGCGTGCGTCATGCGGTCATCCTGCCTTCTCGGTCCTGCTCACGACAACGCGGGCCCGCGGTGCCCGAGCGGCGCCGACGGCCCTCGCGGACTACCGTCGTCGTGTCCGGGCCCGGCTGTGCTTGCCCGCGTTACCTGAAATTCATGCCCGACGGGAACCTCTGCCATGGACTTCTACGTACTATTACCGGCCACCTTTCGACGATTCGTAGGTCGCACCACCACCACGGGGGAGTTCCATGCGGCATTTCGGGCACATCGCCCCTGAGGTGCGGAAGCGTCTCTTCCACCGCGAGCCGTGTACGTTCACCGCGGATTCGCCGGCCCGGCTGCTCTCGGCCGCCCTCGGCGCCACGCTCTACAGTCCGGCCACCCGGACCCGCCTCGCCGACGACATCCTCAAGCAGGCCGGTCGCGGTGTGGTCTCCATGGTCCTGTGCCTGGAGGACTCGATCGACGACGCGGAGGTCGGCCCGGGCGAGGAGAACCTCGTCCGCCAGCTCACGGCCCTCGCCGGCCGCCCGGGCGCGGACCTGCCGCTGCTCTTCATCCGGGTCCGCGTCCCCGAGCAGATACCCGACCTGGTACGACGCCTCGGACCCGCCGTCCGGATGCTGTCCGGATTCGTACTGCCGAAGTTCACCGAGGAACGCGGCATCCCCTTCCTGGAGGCACTGGCGAGCGCCGAGGCGGAAGGCGGCCGGCGCCTCTTCGCCATGCCGGTGCTGGAGTCGCCGGAACTGCTCTACCGGGAGTCGCGCGTGGCGACCCTGGAGGGCATCTCCCGGGCGGTCGACAAGTACCGCGACCGCGTCCTCGCCCTGCGCCTCGGCGTGACGGACTTCTGCTCCTCCTACGGGCTGCGCAGAGGCCCCGACATGACGGCCTACGACGTGCAGATCGTCGCCTCGGTGATCGCCGACGTGGTGAACATGCTGGGCCGCGCCGACGGGACCGGCTTCACGGTGACCGGGCCGGTGTGGGAGTACTTCCGGGTCCAGGAGCGCATGTTCAAGCCGCTGCTGCGGCAGAGCCCCTTCCTTGAGGTGCAGGCCGCGGAGCTGCGCGAGAAGCTGATTGAGCACGCCATGGACGGCCTGCTCAGGGAGATCTCCCTGGACCAGGCCAACGGACTGCTGGGCAAGACCTGCATCCACCCCTCGCACGTGCTGCCCGTGCACGCCCTGTCGGTCGTCAGCCACGAGGAGTTCTCGGACGCCCAGGACATCCTGCGGCCCGAGCGCGGCGGCGGGGGTGTGCTGAGGTCGGCGTACACGAACAAGATGAACGAGGTGAAGCCGCATCGGGCCTGGGCCGAGCGGACCCTGCTGCGCGCCGAGGTTTTCGGCGTGGCGAACGAGGACATCGGCTTCGTGGAGCTGCTCGCGGCCGGCCTGCTCGACTGAACACACGGCATCCGAGCGCACGGCATCTGCAACGCACGGCATCCAAGGGCCGCGGGCTCGCCGGAAAGACCACCGACTTCGACGCAGGGAATTCATGGAGAAGGCAGTGAACGAGGGGCCGCACGACCAGGTGCGCGACGGCGACGGTGTCTGGTCGGGCAGCTGGGTCGCCGAGCGGCTCGGCGTCGAGCTCGTCGGCGACGACCGGCTGACCGACCTGCTGGGACTGGCGCTGCGCCGCAACCCCAAGCGGGCCCACCTGCTGGTGTCGAACGTGCTGGGCAAGCACGTCCCGCAGTCACCGTCCGTGGTCTACGGCTACGGTTTCGAGCTGGGACGCCGCGTGCGGGCCCTGCTGGGTGCCGAGGAGGCGGGGCGCGCGGTCGTCCTCGGCTACGCCGAGACCGCGACCGGCCTCGGCCACTGCGTCGCCGACGGTCTGGGCCTCGCCCCCTACCTGCACTCCACCCGCCGCCCCGTCGCCGGTGTCGACCCGGCCGGCGGCTTCGAGGAGTCCCACTCGCACGCGACCTCGCACCTGCTGTTGCCAAAGGACCCCGCGCTGCTCACCGGCGACGGGCCGCTGGTGCTGGTCGACGACGAGTTCTCCACGGGGAACACGGTGCTGAACACCGTGCGGGATCTTCATGCGCGGTATCCGCGGCGGCGGTATGTCGTGGTGGCGCTGGTGGACATGCGGTCGGCTGCCGACGCGGGCCGGCTGGAGGAGTTCGCGAGGGAGATCGGCGCGCGGGTGGATCTCGTGGCGGCGGCCTCGGGCACGGTACGGCTGCCGGAGGGGGTGCTGGAGAAGGGGCGGGAGCTGGTGGCGCGGTACGAGGCGGAGAGTGCCGCGAGGGGTGATCGGTCGTCTGCGGGAGCGTCGTGGCCGGTCGCGCAGTTCCCCGCGCCCCTGGAGGACGTTGCCCCAGGGGCGCGGGGAACTGCGCGATCAGCCCCCACCGGTCCGCACCCGGACGGCAACGGCACCGACCCCCACGTCACCCGCGTGGACCTGCACTGGCCCGCCGACCTGCCGGACGGCGGACGGCACGGGTTCACCTCAGCGCACCGGACACGGCTGGAGGCCGTCCTGCCGGGTATGGCCGCACGGCTTTCCGAGGCGCTCCCCCGGAACACACGCCGCGTGCTCGTACTCGGCTTCGAGGAGCTGATGTACGCCCCGCTCAGGCTGGCCCGGGAGCTGGAGCGGATCACCGACATCGAGGTCCGCTACTCGACCACGACCCGCTCGCCCGTCCTCGCCGTCGACGACCCCGGCTACGCGATACGCACCCACCTGCGCTTCCCCGCCCACGACGACCCCGCCGACGGGCCGGGCGAGCGGTACGCCTACAACGTCGCGGGGGCCGGCTTCGACGCCGTGATCGCCGTCGTCGACTCGGCCGCGGACACGCCCCCGCTGCACGCGCCCGACGGACTGCTGGCGCAGCTCGCCGCACACACGCCACAGGTCCTCCTCGCCGTCGTACCGTCGTATGCCCCAACGGCCCCGCACGCCCCCGAAAGGCCCTCCATGCTGCCCGAGCCCCTCCGCGGCCCCGCCTTCTCCTCGTACGCCCCCGAGGAGGTCGGCTGGCTGCTCCAGGACCTCTCGGACGTGACGCTGGAGGCGCCGACCGAGGAGCGCGAGGAGGCCATCCAGAGCGGCGGCGCGCACTACGCCGAGTCGCTGCCCGTGGAGTACCAGCCGAGCGAGGAGTACCAGCAGCTGTTCCACGCCGCGCTGGAGGACTCGGCGGCCCGCATCGCCCAGGCGGTCGGCGTGGTCACCGAGACCGTCCTGGCCGAGCGGTCGCCCCGCCCGGTCCTGGTCTCCCTGGCCCGCGCGGGCACCCCGATCGGCATCCTGATGCGCCGCTGGGCCCAGCACCGGCACGGCCTCGACCTGCCGCACTACGCCGTGTCGATCGTGCGCGGCCGCGGCATCGACGCCAACGCGCTGCGCTGGCTCGCCCGGCACCACGACCCCCGGGACGTCGTCTTCGTCGACGGCTGGACCGGCAAGGGCGCCATCACCCGCGAACTGGCGCAGGCCCTGGAGGAGTTCGAGCAGTCCGACGGCGTCACCGGCTTCAGCCCCGAGATCGCCGTCCTGGCCGACCCGGGCTCCTGCGTAGGGACCTACGGCACCCGCGAGGACTTCCTCATCCCCTCCGCCTGCCTCAACTCGACCGTGTCCGGCCTGATCTCGCGGACCGTGCTGCGGGCGGACCTGGTCGGACCGCACGACTTCCACGGCGCCAAGTTCTACCGCGAACTCGCGGGCAACGACGTCTCGGTGACCTTCCTGGACGCCGTCTCCGCCCGCTTCCCCGAGGTCACCGACGCCGCCTGTGCCCAGGCCAAGGAGCTGCTCGCCGCCGACCGCTCGCCCACCTGGGAGGGCTGGGCCGCCGTCGAGCGCATCAGCGAGGAGTACGGCATCCACGACGTGAACCTCGTCAAGCCCGGCGTCGGCGAGACCACCCGGGTGATGCTGCGCCGCGTGCCCTGGAAGGTCCTGGCACGCGGCGGGGCGGGCAGCGACCTCGACCACGTCCGCCTGCTGGCCGGGCAACGCGGCGTGCCCGTCGAGGAGGTGGCCGAGCTGCCGTACACCTGCGTCGGCCTGATCCACCCCCGGTACACCCGGGGCGCGACCGGCGCCGACGGCAAGGCGGTGACTCTCTGATGCCCGTACTCGTCGCCAGCGACCTCGACCGCACCCTGATCTACTCCGCCGCCGCCCTGGCGCTGACCATGCCGGACGCGCGGGCGCCGCGGCTGCTGTGCGTGGAGGTGCACGAGAGCAGACCGCTGTCGTACATGACGGAGACGGCGGCCCAGCTCCTGACCGACCTCGGTGACGCCGCCGTGTTCGTGCCGACGACGACCCGCACGCGCAAGCAGTACCTGCGCATCAACCTGCCGGGCCCCGCGCCCGCCTACGCGATCTGCGCGAACGGCGGCCACATCCTGGTGGACGGCGTGTCCGACCCCGACTGGCACGCACAGGTGACCGCGCGGCTGGCCGACCGGTGCGCGCCCCTGGCCGAGGTGCAGGAACACCTGCTCAGGGCCGCCGACCCGGTCTGGGTGCGCAAGCACCGCGTCGCCGACGACCTCTTCGCCTACCTCGTCGTCGAGCGTGAACTGCTCGACGAGGACTGGGTGAAGGAACTCGCGGTCTGGGCGGAGAACCGCGGCTGGACCGTGTCCCTCCAGGGCCGCAAGATCTACGCCGTGCCCAAGCCGCTCACCAAGAGCGCGGCGATGCGCGAGATCGCCCGGAGGACCGGCGCCGCTCTCACCCTCGCCGCCGGCGACTCCCTGCTCGACGCCGACCTGCTCCTCGCGGCGGACCAGGGCTGGCGCCCGGGCCATGGGGAGCTGGCCGACACCGGCTGGACGGCTCCCGCGATCAGGGCCCTTCCCGAGCGGGGCGTGCTTGCGGGGGAGCGGATCCTGCGGGAGCTTCTGCGGACGGTTCGGGGGGCCTAGGAGCTCGGGGAGTGCGGCGGCTGTGCGGGTGCTGCTGTGGTGTGGCTCGTCGCGCAGTTCCCCGCGCCCCTTCCGGGGCGTCGTAGCAGCCGTGTCCCGGCGAAGACCGCCACTGCCAGGGCGGCCAGGGCCAGGACCACCTTCGAGTAGGTGGAGACGACGGCCGTGACCTCGTGCCAGTTCGCGCCCAGGAGGTAGCCCGCGAGCACGAAAACCGTGTTCCAGATCGCGCTGCCCAGGGTGGTCAGCCCCAGGAACACCGGCAGGCGCATGCGCTCCACGCCCGCCGGCACGGAGATCAGGCTGCGGAAGATCGGGATCATCCGGCCGAAGAACACCGCCTTCGTGCCGTGCTTCAGGAACCAGGCTTCGGTCTTCTCGATGTCGGAGACCTTCACCAGCGGCAGCCGCGCCGCTATCGCCACCGTCCGGTCACGGCCGAGCAGCGCACCGATGCCGTACAGCGCGAGCGCGCCGATCACCGACCCGGCCGTCGTCCACAGCAGGACCGCGAGCAGTCCCATCCGCCCGCTGCTCGCGGCGAACCCGGCGAGGGGCAGGATGACCTCGCTGGGCAGCGGCGGGAACAGGTTCTCCAGGGCGATGGCGAGACCGGCACCCGGCGCGCCCAGCGCGTCCATCAGGTCGTTGACCCACTGCGGCCCGGTGTCCGCTGCTATGGCTGTCATGCCGCCACGCTAGGGAACCGAAGCTGAAGGGTTCCTGAGGAGAGGACTCCCGGGGAAAAGGGTCAGCCGCAGCAGCCGCCTCCGCAGCAGCCGCCCCCACCGCCGCCGCCGGTCGAGCGGGGCGCCGCTGCCGGGGCGGAGGCGGAGCCGCCGACCGCGACCGTGGAGAGGAGCTTCACCGTGTCGTCATGACCTGAGGGGCAGGCCGTGGGGGCGGAGGACTCGGCCATGGGACGGCTGCGTTCGAAGGTGTCGCCGCAGGTCCGGCAGCGGTACTCGTAGCGAGGCATGGGGACAGACTAATCCGCGCCGACGGAAATCCCGCCCTTCGGGATTCCTTTTGATCACTCTTGCCACACCAGTGTGGAGGAACTGTAAAGGCCGCTGATAGCTTTCGATCGCCACGAGGAGCCGCAAGGCGGGGGGACATGAGGGCTCGTTGCCGTCGACCACGGCAGCCATGCCCTTCCGCGTGAGCACCACCGTGAGCGGGAGGGAGACAAACCGTGTACAAGGCTGGGCGGGAACCGGACGAGACCATGCAGTTGAAGGTCCCCGCTTCCATGAACGCGGACGAGACCGTGCTCTTACGCACCGTCGAAGGGGCCGCCACCCACAACGCGAACCCGTCCTCCGCCACGGCCCCGGACGGCAGCGCCCCCGGCAGGCCTGGCCACCGGCGCAGGGCTCCCCGGCCTTCCCCCCTGTCCCGGATCCCCGCCGCAGGCCCCAGGCTGACCCGACTCGTCACCCGCGTCGGGTCCCACGCCCGCCGCCTCCGCCCCCGTTACCCGCACGCCGACCGCACCGGCTGGCGCCGCTGGGCGCCTTCCTGGCGGCAGTGGCTCGGTACCGCGCTGACGTCCGCGGGCCTGGCCGTCGTCCTCCTGGGCTCCGCCTACGCCGCCACGGACATTCCGGAGAACCTCAACTCGTACGCCACCCAGCAGGACAACGTCTACTTCTGGTCCGACGGGACGCCCATGGCACGCACCGGCTGGGTGCGGCGGCAGGACATGCCGCTGGAGGACATCCCCGAGGACGTCCGCGACGCGGTCCTGGCGGCGGAGAACGCGAGCTTCTACAGCGACCCCGGCATATCCTTCAGCGGCCTCGCCCGTGCCCTGTGGCGCACCGTCGGCCAGGGGGACACCCAGGGCGGTTCCACCATCACCCAGCAGTACGTCAAGAACGTCTACCTCAACCCGGACCGCTCGGTGGGCCGCAAGTTCACCGAGGCGATGCTCGCCCTCAAGCTCGACAACGGGATGAGCAAGGACGACATCCTCGAGGGCTACCTCAACACCAGCTGGTTCGGCCGCGGCACCTACGGCATCCAGCGCGCCGCCCAGGCCTACTACGGCAAGGACGTCGGCGAACTCGACGCCGGTGAGGCCGCCTACCTCGCCTCCCTCCTCAAGGGCGCCGCGCTCTACGACCCGGCCCTGAGCAAGGCCAACCACGCCCGGGCGGTGGAGCGCTGGTCCTGGATCCTCGACCGCATGGTCGACACCGGCGCGCTGTCGAAGTCCGAGCGGGCCCGCTACAAGGAGTTCCCCGAGCCGCTGAAGCGGGCGCCCGGGTACGACACCGGCAAGCAGAGCGACTATCTCGTCGAACTGGCCGCCCAGTACGCCAAGAAGGCGGCGCACCTGTCGGCCAGGGAGTTCGACCTCGGCGGCTACCAGATCTACACGACCTTCGACCGCAGGCAGGAGACCGCGCTCACCGACGCCGTCGACAAGGCCCGCGAGCAGGCACGGAAGGACGACGCGGCCAAGGCGAAGTCCCTGCACTTCGGCGCCGCGTCGGTGGCCACCGACGGGCGCATCCTCGCCGTCCACGGCGGCCCCGACCACCGCGAACAGGGCTACAACGAGTCGAACGCCACCACCGTCCCCGCCGGTTCGGCCTTCCTGCCGTTCGTCTACGCCGCCGCCCTGGAGAACGGAGTGCACAAGACCCGTGAGGGCCCCGCGACCGAGGTGACCCCCCAGACGCTGTACGACGGGGACGACGGCATCCGCGTCATGACACCCGAGGGGCCCTACTGGGACCGCGGCGGCAAGCAGGTCACCTCCCGCAACGACGGCGGGAAGTCCTATGGGCGCATCAGCCTGAGCCGGGCGCTCGCCCTGTCGGTGAACACGCCGTTCATGCAGCTCGGCATGGACACCGGCCTGGACACGGTGCGGGACACCGCCCAGCGGGCCGGCCTGCTCCCCTCCAGCTTCGGCCCGCAGGTGCCCGCGATGTCCCTGGGCAGTGCCACGCCCAGCGCGATCCGCATGGCGAGCGGATACACCACGTTCGCCGCTGCCGGCCGGCACGTCGAGCCGTACTCGGTGGCCCGGATCACCCGCAACGGCTCCGAGGTCGCGCTGACCAAGCCCGCGTCCCGCCGTGCGGTGAAGGCGACCGTGGCCGAGGCGGTCCAGTCCGCCCTCACCGACGCCTTCCGCACCGCCCGACCGGGTGCGGCCACCACCGCCACGGTGGCCGGGAAGGCGGGCACCACGCAGAACGACACCGCCGCCTGGTACATCGGCACGGCCAACTCCGTGTCGACGGCCGTGGTGGCCTACCGCATCGACCTCGCCAAGAGCCTCGAACCGCTGCCGTTGAAGGGGATCGCGGGCTCCCCCGGCGACAGCGTCCCGTACCGCATCTGGTCCGGTGCCCGCGGCATCGGCTGAGCCCCGCCCAGAACCGTTCTGTCCCCCCACTCCCCCCTCGCAGAATGAGCCGCGCATGAAACCGCCGTCCGGCCGCCGCCGCCGACCCCGCGCACCCCGCCGCACCACGCCCCCCGGGGTGCTGACCCTGGCGTCCCTTCTCGTCATCGCGTCCCTGGTCGCGGGCTATCTGGTCCTGACCCGCTCGGACACCACCGCCCCGACCGCCTCCTCCGGGGCCCGCAAGGGGTCCCCCGCCAAGCCGGACCAGGAGCCCCGGTGGGACGGCAGGACGAAGGTCCTGGGAGACGGCTCCACCTCCTACACCGGCCCGCAGCGCGGGCAGTTGAAGCCGGTTCCGCTCAAGCCGGGCGAGAAGCCGCCCCAGTTCGTGGTCTTCTCCTGGGACGGCGCGCTGCAGGGCGACGACGGGCTCTTCTCGCACTACCGGGAGCTGGCCAGGGAGTACGACGCTCACATGACCTTCTTCCTCACCGGCATCTACCTGCTGCCCAGGGACAAGAAGGAGCTCTACTCCCCGCCCCGGCACGCCAAGGGCTCGGCGGCGATCAGCTTCGCCACCGACGAGCACATCCGCACCACGCTGGACCAACTCGGCAAGGCGTGGCAGGACGGCAACGAGATCGGCACCCACTTCAACGGCCACTTCTGCGGCAAGAAGGGCGGCGGCGACTGGAGCGTCGCCGAGTGGAAGAGCGAGATCGACCAGTTCTACGACTTCACCGAGAACTGGAAGACCAACACCGGCTTCCAGGACGTCGACCCCCTGCCGTTCGACATCAGGAAGGAGGTCACCGGCGGCCGCGCGCCCTGCCTGGAGGGCCAGAAGAACCTGCTGAAGGCCGCCGAGGGGTACCACTGGCGCTACGACGCCAGCTCCGCGGGCGACTTCCAGATATGGCCCGGCAAGCAGAACGGCATCTGGGACTTCCCGCTGCAGATGCTCCCGTACGACGGCGGCACCTACCAGGGCCTGTCGATGGACTTCAACTTCCTCTACAACCAGTCCGACGGCGAGACCGAGGGCGACCCGGCGAACTACCCGCGGTGGGAACAGCAGACCGTCGCCTCCTACATGTCCGGCTTCAACCGCGTGTACTACGGCAGCCGGGCCCCGCTGTTCATCGGCAACCACTTCGAGGACTGGAACGGCGGCATCTACATGCGGGCCGTCGACCGGGTCATCAAGGACATGTGCACCAAGAAGGACGTCAAGTGCGTGTCCTTCCGGGAACTGGCCGACTGGCTCGACGTGCAGAGGCCCGGGACCTTGCAGCGGCTGCGCGGCCTGGACCCGGCGCAGTCGCCGGACTGGTCGACGGTCGTGAAGTGATCAGGTTCAGAAGTAACAGACGCAACACCCTTCACAGTAGCCACACATTTCATGCGAAGATCTCCTACCCCGGCAACCCTTGGCCGGGGCAAGAGGGGAAACACACCAGTGAAATCAAGGAAATTGAGCGGGACGCGCCGTCGCGTCACGATACTCGGGGCGGCGGCGACCTCGGTCGTCGCCGGAGTCGCCCTGCTGCCCAACTGGAGCGCCGGCGCGGCGGTCAGCGACGACCCGACGGTGGACGCCCAGACCAGGGCCACCTTCCAGCGGCTGGCGGATGCGGTCTTCACCGACCGCACCAACGCCCTGGTCGACGGCGGGCGGACCGGCGCGGACAAGCCGCTCGCCGACGGTTTCTCCGGCGACGTCACGCTGTCCTCCGGCACGGCCCGCACCGAGGACGCCACCCTGTCCGCGCTGGAGCGGCGCAAGGAGAAGCTGGCGAAGGCCGGCGAGAGGTACGGCAGGGCCGGCACCACCGTCACCCTGAACGCCACACGGGTGACGGGCCGTACGGCCACGGCGGAGGTCACCGAGACCACGACCCTGACCTACGCCCGGCCCCGTGGCGACGCGCCGAAGACCACCGCCTTCCAGGCGCGGCACGAGCTGACCTTCAAGGCCGACCGGCAGGGCGACTGGCAGCTGACCGGCATCCGCGACGCCGACCAGGACGGTCTCGCCGTGAACACGCTCTCCAGGCCGGCCCCCGTCAAGGCGACCGCTGCCGACAACGACACGCCGAACGCCCCGCGCGCGGCGATCACCCGCAACCCGGCCGCCGACCCGAAGACCGGCACGACGTACGACTACAAGGCCATGGCGGCCTACGCCGAGAAGTACTGGAACGTCTACAACAAGGACTACCCGGACTTCAGCGGCCACGGCGCAGGCGGTGACTGCACCAACTTCGTCAGCCAGTCCCTGAAGGCGGGCGGCTGGAAGCACGCCCCCGGCTACGTGTACGACTACACCAAGTGGTTCGGCAACGCCGACATCCAGTCGGACTCCTTCGTCGGCGTCAACGAGTGGTCCTGGTTCGCCCAGAACTCCAAGCGGACCAAGCCGCTCGCCAACGTCTTCCAGCTGGAGGTCGGTGACGTCCTCCAGATGGACTTCGACAGGGACGGGTCCAAGGACCACACCATGATCGTCACGTACAGGAGCGGCGGTGTGCCGTACGTGACCTACCACTCCAACAACACCCTCCGCAGGTCGGTGGCGAGCCTCGTCGCGTCGTATCCGAACGCGTACTACTACGCCTACCGCACCTAGACCGGACGGGGGCCGGGCTCAGTGTCCGGCCCCGCGCTCCTCGCGGATCTCGGAGACCACGTGGGCCACGGCCCGGCGGACCGCTTCCGTTTCCGTGAGGAAGTGCCAGTAGTCGGGGTGGCGGCCGTCGAGGGTGGCGATGGCCCGTTCCAGGCGGGACACCGCGTCGTCCAGCGGCCGGGCGTGGCGCGGGTCGGGGGTGTTGCGGCCGGCCATGGCCAGGCGCTGGGCGTCGCGGATGGCGAAGCGGGTGCGCTCGATCTCCTGCTGGGGGTCCTTCTGCACGGCGTTCAGGCGGTGCAGGCGGTCGCCGGCGGCCGAGACGGCCTCGTCGGTGGTGTTCAGCAGGGCTCGTACGGTCGACAGCAGGGCCGTGGCATCGGGCCAGCGCTGTTCGTCGCGGGCGGACTGGGCCTCGGCCAGTTTCCTCTCGGCCTGGCGTACGTTCTCGGCGGCGACGCCGGGGACGCCTTGCAGGTCCTGCCAGCAGGCCACGCTGAAACGGCGGCGCAGTTCGCTCAGGATCGGCTCGACCTGCTCGGAGCGGGTGGTGAGGGCCTGGGCGCGGGTGCGCAGGGAGACCAGCCGGTGATCGATCTCGGCGGCGCGCTCCGGAAGCCGCTCGGCCTCCACACGGACCGCTTCGGCCCCGCGGGTGACCTGCTCGGCCCGCTCCAGGGTCTGCGGTACGCCGTGCTGCCCGGCGCCCTGGTTCAGCTTGGTGAGCTCGGGGGAGAGGGCGGCGAGACGGGCGGCGAGATCGTCGGCCTGCAGCCCTGTCGCCCGTACGGAGTCGAGGGCGTTGGAGGCGGCGAGCAGGGCCTGACGAGCGCGTTCGACCGCCGGGGCGAGGCGGGCCAGCTGGGTCTCGGCCTTGCCGAGCAGCGGCCCGAGGCCCTCGGTGAACCGGTCCAGCTCCTGCTTGACCCGGCCGAGCTCCTCCTTGGCGGCGGTCAGCTCGGTGCGGGCGCGGGAGGCGGCCGAGGCCTCCAGGTCGTCGCGGTCGAGGTCGTGGGCGTCGACGGCGTTGATGTACTGGCGGCTGGCCTCGTCGATGCGCCGGCCGAGCGCGTCGAAGTCGGCGACGGCACGCCGGGCGGCGTGGGAGTTGTCGACGGCGGTGATCGTCTCGATCGAGATGCGCAGGTCGCGCTGGGCGGTGTCGAGCTCGTAGAAGGCGGCCGCGGCGGCGTCCTTCGCGGCCTGTGCCTCGGCCCGCTGGCTCTCGGCACGGCCGCCGAACCAGCGCCGGGTGCCCCCGCCCGCGAAGGCGGCGGGCAGCGCCAGTGCGGCCAGCAGGGGCAGCCCCATCAGGGTGAGCGCGTCCCGGACCGGGCCCGGGGCGCGGGGGAGGCGGCGGCGCGGGCGGTGTGCGCGCGGCAGCGACGGCGAGTACGGCTGCGCTGGAGTCGCCGTCACATCCCTCTCCCGTGCTGTGGTCACCCTGCCCGGTTGTCATTCTCCCACCGGTTAAGGACGAACACACGGGCCGGTTAGTTCGCCGTTCGGACCGTCACTTTGCCGTCGCCGGTGTGGGCGGACACCACATGGGAGCTGCTCTCGTCGCGGGGGACGGACACATCCACGCCGCCGTCACCGGTTTCGGTGGTCACGCGGTAGGCGGCCTCGGGCAGCGCGATGGTCACGGAACCGTCGCCGCTGCGGGACTCGACGCGGTCCGGTACGGCGCCGAGTTCCAGGCGGACCGAGCCGTCGCCGGTGTGGGTGCGGACGTCACGGGAGGAGACGTCCGCCCGGATGGATCCGTCGCCGGTGCGCATCCGAAGGGGGCCGGTGGTGCCGGTGACGCGGACGGAGCCGTCGCCGGTACGGATGTTCAAGGGGCCGGTGGTGTCGGTGACGCGGACCGAGCCGTCGCCGGTGCGGATGTCCAGGGGGTCCCGGAAGCCGTGGGCGCGCACGCTGCCGTCGTCGTCCCGGACCTTCACGGTGACGCCCCGCGGTACCTCTATGCGGTGCTTGGCCGAGCAGTCGACGACGAATCCCGAGCACTTCAGCCGCAGCACCAGCCGGTCGTCCCGCAGGGACCAGGTGGCCCGGGGCTCCTTGCCGACGACGACCGAGCCCTGGAACCACCGGGTGACCTCGATCCTGCCGGACGGGTTCTTGTCGGCGGCGACGATCTCGAGGGCCGAGTCGTCGGAGTCGACGGTGAGCGTGCGGCTCCGCAGGTCGAAGGACCGGCGGTCGGGGTCGGTGTCGTCCCCCGCGGACGCGCCGCAGGCGCTGAGACCGGCGATGAGCACTACGACGGCACCGGCGACGGCGACCGCGCGGGCCGGGACTGTGCGGGTGGTGCCGGCGGTGCGGGTGGTGCGGGCCATGACGATCTCCCCCTGGACGGACGACGAGCGCTTTCGAGCGCTCTACGACCGTATGGATTCAGGCCCCGCCGGGGGATCCGGACCGCTCCCGGAACGACGGTGGGGTTAACCCCCGGGCCGCCCCGCGAATCGGGTTTGCGGGACCGCGCCCCGGGCAATGTAGGCTGTCGACTCGTCCTGGGCGCGTGGCCCGGGAGTCGGGTGCGTAGCTCAGGGGTAGAGCGCCTGCCTTACAAGCAGGATGTCGGCGGTTCGAAACCGTCCGCGCCCACGGTACGGAGCAGCAGGCCAGAGGTCCCTCGGGAAACTCCCTGAGGGGCCTCTCCCGTGATCGACATCCGACGAACCGAGAGGTCCACAGGGACGTGGTCCGATCCTCCCTGATCGAATGGCGCGGGGCGGGACGGAGGGCCTGTCTGATGGGTCAGCCGCCGGACCCGCCGGACGGTTCCTGGGACACGACAGTCGTTATTGAGCGGCTTGGAAGCGGGCTGGAGTAGACGACGCTCGTGGCGACGGAGCCCAGAGCGGCGATGCGGCCCGTGGTGCGTTCCAGGTCGCGCATCGAGCGAGCGACAACCTTGAGGACGAAGCAGTCCTCGCCCGTTACATGGTGGGCCTCCACGATCTCGGGTGTGGTGTCGAGCAGGTCGTGGAACGGCTTGTAGTTGCCAGTGGGGTAGCGCAGGCGGACGAAAGCAAGGATGTCGAGCCCCAGGGCCTCGGGGCTCACGACGGCGGAGTAGCCGGAGACGACCCCGCACTCCTCCAGCCGTCGGACTCGTTCAGTGACGGCGCTCGGCGACATGGAGACGCTACGGGCCAACTCGGCATAACTGGCACGCCCGTTGCGTTGCAGGGCTTCCAGGATTCGGAAATCGGTAGCGTCAAGAGGATCAACGGCCATAGCCGATAATTACCACGGAGTCCACGGCGAAGGGCGAGCAAAGCCGTGGATCGTGGGTTCTGAGGGAAGGGGCGGAGGCATAGCGTCCAGGGCATGACCAAGACCCAGATCAGCGCCGCCCTTCGGGTGCCGCCGGCGACACCCGACGAGGCGACCGCCTTCTTCACCGCACGCCTCGCCTTCCAGGCAGATGTGTCCGATGTCCATGCCTCGCTGCAGTCCGGCGACCCGGGCTTCGTGCTCGTCGACTCGCGGGGAGATGCCGCGTGGGCGCAGGCGCATGTGCCGGGTGCGGTGCACCTGCCCAGCGCCGACATCCCGGAGCGCGCCGCGAGCCTGTTGGATTCGGCGGTTCCGATCATCACGTACTGCTGGGGGCCTGGATGTGACGGCGCGACCCGTGCTGCGCTCGCCCTTGCCCAGCTCGGCTATCGCGTCAAGGAGATGATCGGCGGGATCGAGTACTGGATCCGCGAAGGGCTACCCGTCGAGGGGGCGGACGGCGTTGAGCGGCGGGCGGTCGACCCGTTGACGGCACCGGTCGGGTCCGCCCTCTGCGCTTGTCAGTAGTTCGCGTTGGCGAGTAGCTCGCCGTCCTTGTCGTACACGGTCACGAGGCCGTTCTTGGACTCGTAGCACGATGTGAACGCGGAAGCGATGAGCTTGCCCTCGCCTTGGTGCGGGCCCATCAGGCCGCCGGTGAAGTCGGTGAAGACTTCCGCGGCGTCGAGGATGTCGTTGCGCTTGTCCGCGCCGGTCACCTTGGTGACGTGCTTGACTGCCGCCTTCTCGGTGTCCGTGCCGTTCTTCGCGACGCAGGTCCGGAACTGCTCGGCCTCGGGTTTCTCGTCGGCCCGCTCGGCCTTCTCGGCCCTGTCGTCCTTGGGCTTGCTGTCGGCGGCGACGGCCTTGTCCTTGCTTGAGGTGTCGTCGCTGTCGGCGCTTTTGCCGCCCGTGGCGACGCCGGCGATGACGAAGAGAGCGATGATGCCCGCGCAGCCGAGGCCCGTGATCTTTCCGGCACTGCGCTTCTTCGGCGGCTGGGGCGCCGGGGCGCCGTACCCCGGCTGCCGCGGGTGCTGCGGGTGCTGCTGGCTCATGAGTTCCACCTCGAGATCATTCGTGTCGTGCGGGTGCATGACCTGTGGAGGCGGAGTGCAGTTGTAGAAGGGCGAACGAGTTCACCCGATCGGGTCGCGGGCGGCCGCACGCCCGATGGGGGGCCGCATGTCCGTGCGGCCCCCCGCGAGATGACCAAGCTCCTCGGTAAGAGCGGCTGACGTTGCGTACGTTCCGCCGCTACGAGGCCCCGTCCGTCTCCTCCGGCGGAGCCTCGTGCGCGTGCTTCAGCTCCGAGCGGGCCGTCACCCGCTCGGGGCCGGAGAGCTCGGACCAGTAGCGGTGCGTGCTGATGAACACCGCGAGTTCGTGTTCGCGTCGCCGGAGCTTCTCCACCTCGGCCTGTTCGTCGGCGGTCCAGCCGGGGGAGGCGGGGCGCTCCACCTTGCGCCAGCCGTTGTCGTCGCTGAAGCCGTCCAGTGGTTCGACCGACCAGGGGAGCCGCTTCAGCAGGGCCGACAGTTCGGCCCGGACCTGATGGAGTTCCTCCTGACCGGCGAGGAGGTCACTCGGAAAGTCATAGGTCGTTGCCACGACACAATGATACGCCTGTTCGAATTAGTCAGGCGAGTTTCTTCCCGTGGTCCGTGCGGCGTGCCGCTACGGATGTGCCCCGGCGGTCAGCTCGCCCACGACCCGTGCCGTCACCGGGGCCGGTACGCCGTGCCGCTCGGCCGCGCGGAGCAACGCGCCGCCGATGGCGTCCAGTTCGAGCGGCCGGCCCGCCTCGGCGTCGCGCTGCATCGAGGACTTCGTCGACGGCGGGAAGGCGTCGTAGCGGGCGAGGGCCCGCGCCGGGTCCGCCGGGCCGCCGCACGCGCGGCTGATCGCGGCGGTCTCCTCGACCAGTGCGGTCAGTTCGTCGCGGTGACGGGTGCGGACGTCTCCGAGAGGGACGCCGTAGCGGGTGGTCAGCAGGGCCATGGGGGCCAGGAACGACATCTTCGCCCACAGGGCCGCCGTCTCGTCGTCCTGGACCCGGGAGGCCGGGCCGGCGGCGGTGAGGATCTCGGCGAGGGTGTCGAGGCGGTCCCGGGGCACCGCCGCGCCGGTCAGGTCGACCTCCGCGAAGGGGCTGCCGTGTTCGATGACGCCCGGGGCGACACGGGTCGACTCGACGCGGATGACGGCGGGGGCGACGCGGTCGGGGCGGTAGCGGGCGCGCAGGGCCGCCGGGTGTTCGACGCCGTTCAGGAACGGCACCAGGAGTCCGTCGGCCAGCGCGGGGGCCGGGACGCGTGCCGAGGCGGCGTCGAGAGTGGTGTGCTTGACCGCCACCAGGCACGCGTCGACGGGCTCGCGCAGGTGCGTGTCCGCCTCGACCCGGGTCGTGAAGTCGCCGAAGTGGGCGCTGCGGACCCGGATGCCGTCCGTGCGCAGGGCACGGGCCGTTTCCTCGCCGGACAGGCAGATCACCCGGTGGCCGGCGCGGGCGAGCAGGGCGGCGAGCAGCCCGCCCACGCCGCCGGGGCCCAGGACGGCCACGGTGATGTCGTTCCCCATGTCGGGTTCCTCTCGTCGGTCGGCCCCACGGTGGTGGCCGCCTCGCGGAGATCATGGCAGGCGTCCCTGTCGTACGGGGGCCGGAAGGGCGAGACTGGGGGCATGTGCCGGAGTATCAAGACCTTGCGTCCGCCCGTCCTGCCCGAAGAGGCCACGGAAGCGGACATTCGGGCCGCCGCCTTGCAGTACGTGCGGAAGGTGTCGGGTTTCCGCGCCCCCGCCGCTCACAACCAGGAGGTGTTCGACCGCGCCGTGGAGGCTGTTGCGCAGGCCACGGCCGAGTTGCTGGACGGGCTGGAGATCCGCGGCGCCGGAGCCCAGCGGGCAAGCTAGGGCCTGCCGGGCCCTACGACACCCCCGACGCCCCCGGCTCCCTGCGCATCAGGTACGCCGCTCCCGCCCCCGCCCCGAACAACGCCGCCACCGACACCGCCGTGCCCAGCCAGCTCGCGCCCAGCCAGTGGGCGCCGAAGTAGCCGAGGGCGACGCTGTACACGGCCCAGGTGAGACCCGCCAGGGCCGACCAGGGGAGGAAGTCGCGGGCGCGATGGTGGGCGGCGCCCGCGCCGAGGGAGACGACCGAGCGGCCGGCGGGCGCGAAGCGGGCGAGGACGACGAGGGCCCCGCCACCCCGTGCGAGGGCCGTGCCGAGACGTTCCTGCGCGGTGCTCAGGCGCCGGGAGCGCGATATCGCCCGGTCCAGCCGGTCGCCGCCGCGCCAGGCGAGGCGGTAGGCGGCCAGGTCGCCCAGGACGGAGGCGGTGGCCGCGCAGAGGGTCAGCACCACGATGTCGGGCACGTCGGCCGCCGAACCCGCGGCCGCCGCCGTCGCGGCCGTGATCACCAGGACGCCGCTGGGCAGCACCGGCAGGAACACGTCGAGCAGGACGGACAGGGTCACCACCGCGTAGATCCATGGGCTGCCGAACAGCGACCCGACATGCTCCAGCACCGCAACTCCCCGTTGGTCCCCCGTGGGCCAGACCGTGCCCCGGTGGCGCGGCGGAGCGGCGGGAGTGGCCGATGACAGCCATACAGCGTACGCCTGGGGGCGACGGGCCGTTCACGGGGGTTCGGCACGGAGGGCCCCGCATGCGGCAAGCAGAACGGCGCCTCCCCTCACGCGAGGGGAGGCGCCGCTGCGCTCGATGCGGTCCGGGCCGCGGCTCAGGCCGCAACCGGCGTCCGGTCCGCGGCCTGCCGGTCCTGCGCCGAGGTGCGCCTGGCCAGCAGCCGGTCCACGCCGAACGCGCCGGAGCCCGTGAAGATCAGCAGGAACATGGACCAGCAGTACATGGCCGCACCCTCGCCGCTGTTGTCGATCGGCCACAGGGCCTGCGGCTGGTGGACCTTGAAGTACGCGTACGCCATCGAGCCGGAGGCGATGAAGGCCGCGACGCGGGTGCCCAGACCTAACAGGATGAGGATGCCGCCGACGAGTTCGATGACGGCCGCGTACCAGTTCGGCCAGGCGCCGGTCGCCGCGGTGGCGCCCTTGCCGTCCACGCCTCCGAGGACGCCGAAGAGCGCGACGGCGCCATGGCAGGCGAAGAGCAGGCCGATGACGATCCGGAACAGTCCGAGAGCGTACGGCTGCGCGCCGTTGAGGCGTGCGGTCATGTGGGGGACTCCTTCGGTTGGCCGGCCTGGGGAGGGCCGGTCCGGGGACGGAACCGATGAGTAACCCACGGTAGGTGTGCCTCCTAGATGCTTTCAAGTTCAACATTTGGCCACTGGTTCATCTGCGGCTGAGGCTCGCTGTGCCTCACAACCGCACGTAGGGCGGCTCTCGCTACCGCGTCCGCGTCCGAAAGTGTGACCGAATCCACGCCCGGACGCGCCCCCGCCGCCGTCACCCAGTGCACGCCCTCCGTCGGCACTCCGAAGGCGAACCGGCTGGTATGCGCGATTCCTTGACGGTCTATCAGGTAGTAGGGCCGCGGTGTCACGTCCAACCCACCTGTCTCATAACCGTCGACGGTGTGCGGACGGCACCGCCCGGTCCGCAGCAGCTCCGCAAGGAGTCCGTCGGCTGATTTCCGCAGGTCGGGTTCCGGCAGGCGGGCCTCTATGAGGGTTCTCGCACGCACGGCCGAGCCCGGCACATCGGGTGAGTGCGCCACCCAGGCCCCGTCCGCCTCCGTCACCCTCAGGCGCGGCCCGAGCACCCGCACCACCCCCGCCTCCACCAGGGCCGCCAGTTCCTCGATGCGCCGCCGGGGCGGGCCGATGGACAGGAAGGCGTTGAGCGGGGTGTACCAGCGGTCCAGGTGGTCCCGGCGGGAGGCGCCGGCGAGACCGCCGTGGTCCACGATCAGCCGGAGTTCGTTGCGCAGGTCGCGCAGCACGTCGAGAGCCGCCTTCAGCGGGCCGCGCACATTGCCCAGGGCCGCCTGCGCGGCGTCCTCGCGCAGATACGACAGCAGCCAGTCACGCCACTCGCCGGGATGCGCGAAGTCCCGTCCCGCGTACGGCCGGGCGATCCGCTCCCAGCTCCAGCGGTCGGCGTCCGCCACACCGAACTCGCCCAGCAGTACGGCCTCCTGGGGATCTCCGTGCGGCACGGACAGGAAGTGACCGGTGAACTCCTGGCACCGGCGCGCGGAGGCTCCCGCCCGCCGGAGCAGCGCCGTGCAGTACACCGTCTCCACCTCCTTGGCGACCAACGGCCATATCTCCGCCAGGAAGTCGGGCGCCTCCCCGGAGTCGGCGCGCTTGCGGAAGCCCGCGATCACGTCCGGTGTGAGGACCAGCGGGACGTGCCGGCCGTACGCCCCCTTCGCGTTGTCGCCGCGCGCCTGGTACGGGATGCCGCGCCGGGAACCGGCGTACAGCCGCGGTTCGCGGCCCGAGGGGAGATAGCGCAGGCTGCCCCGGGCGTCCCGTACGAAACGGCCGCCGCGGCCGGTCGTCAGCAGGGCCGTGTGGTCGAAGAAGTTGAGGCCGAGGCCGCGCAGCAGGACGGGCTCGCCGGGCGGCAGGGAGGACAGGTCGACGTCGGCGGGGTTGGCGGGCGGGACGTGGCGCAGGCCGTGGTGTGCGGCGTGGGCCGCCAGGCGCCGCTGGG
Source organism: Streptomyces sp. NPDC007991 (assembly GCF_042958445.1). Taxonomy (NCBI): domain Bacteria; kingdom Bacillati; phylum Actinomycetota; class Actinomycetes; order Kitasatosporales; family Streptomycetaceae; genus Streptomyces; species Streptomyces sp. NPDC007991. The sequence goes on along the minus strand of NZ_JBIBJD010000002.1, from coordinate 271,455 downwards.
CCGGGTCCGCGGTCGTCGCCAGGTGCCCCTGGGCCAGGACCACGGCGGACAGGCCGGTCAGGGTGCGGCCGTCGTCGAGGGTGAGGGTCTGGTGCCCGCCGGGGGTGTCGTCGAGCCGTGTCGCGCGGGCCCGGTGGGTCTCGACCCGGACGCCCGCCGGCGCGTCCCGGACGACCTGCGCGAACACCCACTCCAGGTAACGGCCGTACTCCGCCCTGGTCGGGTACTCGTCCGGGCCGAGGGTGCCGCGTGCCCACTCGTGCAGGCTCGGGCCCGGGCGGATCGGGCCCGAGCAGTCCACGCTGTCGTCGGTGAACAGGGTCACCTGGCAGGCCACGGTGTTCATCAGCAGCTCGGGCGACTGGTCGGTGCGCCAGACCCGGCCGGGTCCGGGCGGGTCCGGGTCGATCACGTGGACCGTCAGCCGGGCCCCGGGCGGGAGGAGCTCCGGGGCGGAGGCGCTGAGGCGTTCCAGGACGCTGGTGCCGCGCGGGCCGGCACCGACCAGCGCGACGGAGAGCGGGGCGGATTCTGCGGTCGGCGCAGGCAAGGGTGGGACTCCCGGGCGTGTGGGGCGCGGTCGGCGGTCCGTCGGTGGGGAAGCGGACGGTCCGCCTCATCATGCCGTCGCCGGGAGCGGGAACGGAGAAGCGCGGCGAAGGATTGACCGCGCTGTGGGACGTGTCACGAGCATCACGGGTCACAGGGCGGCAAACGGGCGGGAACAGGCCCGTTATGGGGCAAGCTCGGAGTCCAGGAGTGTCGTCAGGCGAGGGTCCTCACCCTTGCGCGTCCGCGCCTGCTCCAGCCGCAGCCGGGCCGAACGGCCGCGCAGGGTCAGCGTCATGAGCTGGTTGCCGAACCAGGGGCCGCCCGTCTTGCGCCAGCTCACCGGCGGCCGGGGGAGGCGTCCGTGCCGGGCGAGAGCGCGGCCGAGCCCGCGCGCCACCGCGCTCCAGCCGATGCGGAAACCCGTCCGGATCGACGCGGGGACGGAGTTGTGGACGGGCGAGCAGACGAGCTGCACCACCTTGGCGTCCGGGCCCCGCCCGGGCCAGGAGGGCTCGGCGACGTAGGCGTGGTGCACGTCCCCGGACAGCACGCACACCGTCGCCGGGGCGCCCCGCCCCGAGCCGGCCTCGGCGATCAGCTCCGCCAGCCCGGCGAACGACTCGGGGAACGCCGCCCAGTGCTCCAGGTCCGCGGCGCGCCGCACCTTCTCCCCGAACCGCGCCCAGCGCTCGCCCCGTTCGCCCTGGCACAGCGCAGCGTTCCAGCCCTCGGCGTCGTGCACCAGATGCGGCAGCAGCCAGGGCAGCGAGGTGCCGAGGAGGAGATGGTCGTACGACCCGGGTGTGTCGCGCACCTGCGCGCGCAGCCAGGCCTCCTCGTCCGGGTCGAGCATGGCGCGGCTGCCCTCGGTGAGGACCCGGGCCGCCCGGCTGTCGATCATGAGCAGGCGCACGCGCCCGAAGTCGCGCCGGTAGCTCCAGCGGGCCGTGGCCGGGTCGGCGTCGGCCCGGGCGGCGAAGGCGCGCAGCACGTCGGTGCCGTCGGGGACCTCGCGGACGCCCTCGTACACCGGGTCGGCCGCCAGCTCCGCCGGGGAGAGGTTCCCCAGGTGCTGGTGGACCCAGTACGACATCAGGCCGCTCAGCAGCCGCTCCCGCCACCAGTCGGTGGCCCGCATGTCGGCGAGCCAGGCGGCGGAGGTGTTCCAGTCGTCGATGACGTCGTGGTCGTCGAAGATCATGAAACTGGGCACGGTGGACAGCAGCCAGCGGATGCGGGGGTCGAGCCACGACTCGTAGTACAGGTGCGTGTATTCCTCGTAGTCCGCGACCCCGTTGCCTGGCGGGTCGTCCAGGTCACGGCGGGCCGCCAGCCAGCGCTGCGTCGTCTCGGAGGTCTCGTCGGCGTACACCTGGTCGCCGAGCAGCAGCAGGACGTCGGGCCGCTCGCCCTCCGGGTCGGCCACGAGGCGGGTGGCCAGCGCGTTCAGGGCGTCCGGGCCCACCGGGTCGTGCCCGCCGGCCGGCGGGGCGGCCCAGCGGCAGGAGCCGAAGGCGACCCGGAGGCCGCCCTCGCCGCCCGGCGCGAGGATCGACGAGGGCGGGAAGGGCGATTCGGGCAGCGGCCACACGCGGGTGCCGTCGAGGAAGACCTCGTACGCCGTGGCCGTACCGGCCGTGAGGCCGGTCACCGTGATCAGCGCGTAGTGGTGGCCCGCGACCTGGAAGGTCGGGGCCGTGCCGCCGGCGCCGTCGGCGCAGCGCACCGCGGCCGTGCACGGACGGCTCGTCTCGACCCATACGGTCGCGGACGCGCCGTCCGTGTACCTCAGCAGCGGTCCGAGCCGCAGTCCGGCCATCGCCGATCCCCTCTCCGTCGCCCCGTACGGTACGCAGCGACGGAGGTCGGCGGGGAGGTCCCGGCGTGAAAATCGCGCGTGTCAGCGGTGCGCGACGTGTCAGCAGTTGGCGAGGTAGTTCTGGAGGGCGGACTTCTCGGCCGAGTCGACCGAGAGGCCGTAGTAGTACTTCACCTGGACCCAGGCGCGGACGTAGGTGCAGCGGTAGGCCGTCCGGGAGGGCATCCAGGTGGCCGGGTCCTGGTCGCCCTTGGCCTGGTTGACGTTGTCGGTGACGGCGATGAGCTGGGGGCGGGTCAGGTCGTTGGCGAAGGACTGGCGGCGGGAGGTCGTCCAGGAGTCGGCCCCGGAGTCCCAGGCCTCGGCCAGCGGGACCAGGTGGTCGATGTCGACGTCCGAGGCGGCGGACCAGGTCGCTCCGTCGTAGGGGGAGTACCAGCTGCCGCTGGTGGCGGCGCAGGAGGAGTCCTGCTGGACGTTGGAGCCGTCGCGCTTGAGGACGACCTCGCGGGTGTTGCAGGCGCCGGACTGGGTGATCCAGTGCGGGAAGAGGTCGCGGTCGTAGCCGGTGCGGTCCTCGGTGGCCACGGTGAGCGAGGCGAGGTAGGAGCGGGCGGTGGCCCCGCTGACGGGGGTGGGCAGGGCGGCGGAGGCGGCCGGGCCGTTGAGCAGCCCGGCCGAGGCTATGAGACCGGTGAGGCCCGCGAGTATGCTGAGGCGTCGACGCGCGTAGAACTTCGGCATGCGAACTCCCTTGTGGGGTGGGGGCGTTGGGCTGCGAGCGAGGGAATGCTCGTCGCGCCGTGTTGCGGGGAGGTGTGCGCCCGGTGAGAAGTTAGTGACGCGTGCATGACATGACAAGGTTCAGGGCGGAACTTTTCGTTCCAGGCGTGTCGCGTACCATGGACGGCGCAGAAGGGGAGTAGCTCTTCGCCGGACCGTCGACATACTGCTCAGCTCGTCTGAGCCGGCGCCCGGAGGCAGGTCCTTTCGACGGACCGGCCAGCGAGACCTTCGGCAAGCAGTGCACGCCCGTGCCCCACGGCACGGGCGCCGAATGTGCTGCCGTGCCGAGGTGTCGTGTGTGAGGATCCAGCACTCTCGGCGGGGCAGCCCCGACCGATTGAGGAACCCTTGATCAGCCTGACCGTGACGGCCGTCGTCTTCGGTGTCGTCTTTCTCGCCGAACTGCCGGACAAGACCGCCCTGGCCGGCCTCGTCCTCGGCACCCGCTACCGCGCCTCCTACGTCTTCGCCGGTGTCGCCGCCGCGTTCGCGCTGCATGTCGCGCTCGCCGTCGCGGCGGGCAGTGTGCTGACGCTGCTGCCGCAGCAGCTCGTGCAGGCGCTGACGGGTGTGCTCTTCCTGGGCGGGGCCGCGGTGCTGCTGCTGAAGAAGGGCGAGGAAGAGGAAGAGGTGCGCAAGCCGGAGAACCAGTCCTTCTGGAAGGTCTCGGGCGCGGGCTTCATGCTCATCCTGGTCGCCGAGTTCGGTGATCTCACGCAGATCATGACGGCGAACCTGGCCGCCCGCTACGACGACCCGCTCTCCGTCGGCCTGGGTGCGGTGCTCGCGCTGTGGGCGGTGGCCGGGATCGGCATCGTCGGCGGAAAGGCGCTGATGAAGAAGGTGCCGCTGCGGCTGATCACGCAGGTGGCGGCGCTGGTGATGCTGGGGCTCGGGGTGTGGAGCCTGTGGGAGGCCGTGGCCGGGTGAGCCGGGGGCGAGCTGAACGGTGGGTGAACGTCCGCGGCAGGCCCTGGCCGATCCGGGAATTGTTTTGTACCGTGGAGGAACAAAGTGGCTCCCGCCCGTTTTCCCTGACCGGCGGGCGGGGCCGCCTTGTTCCGCCCGGGGGCTGAGCCTCGCCCTCGTTCGCGCCCTGAGCCTTGGAGCTGCCGATGACGGCCACCGCCGTGCTCACCGCCCGCGCCCTCCTGCTGGACATGGACGGCACCCTCGTCAACTCCGACGCCTCGGTCGAACGCGTCTGGCGGCGCTGGTCCGAGCGGCACGGGCTCGACCCGGACGAGGTCATGAAGGTCGTCCACGGACGGCAGGGATACGCGTCGATGGCGCTGCTGCTGCCCGGTCGGCCGATGGAGCACAACCACGCGGACAACGCCCGGATGCTCGCCGAGGAGACGGCCGACACCGAGGGTGTCGTCCCGGTCCCCGGGGCGCCGGAGTTCCTCGCCTCACTGCGGGGCCTGCCGCACGCGCTGGTGACCTCCGCCGATGTCCCGCTGTCGACGGCGCGGATGGCCGCGGCCGGGCTGGAGCTGCCCGAGGTGCGGGTGACCGCGGAGTCCGTCGGGGCGAGCAAGCCCGACCCGGAGGGCTTTCTGAAGGGCGCCGCCGAGCTGGGTGTGGCGCCTGAGGACTGTGTGGTGTTCGAGGACTCCGGGGCCGGGATCGCGGCCGGGCGGGCCGCCGGGATGACGGTGGTCGGGGTCGGGTCCCGGGCCGCGTTCCACGAGCCGGACGTGGTGGTGGACGACCTGACGCGGGTGCGGGCGGAGGCCGTGGGGGACGGGACGATCCGGCTGCACATCGGGTGAGGCAGGCTCGGGGGCGTCGCCGTGCTGTCGGTCAGACGTGGGCGGCGATGGTGCGCGCACACACCAGGGACTCGGTGTGGGTGGTGTCCACCTCCACGTCGTAGCGCACGCCCTCGTGGACGAGGCGTGCCTGTGACGCGGCCATGCCCCGGACCCGGTCGCCTCGGGCGATCTCACGCCCCTCGGCGACCGCGCTGTCGCACCTGACGCCGACCCACAGCACGTCGAGTCCGGCCAGGGCCTTCCGCCAGCGCTCCTGCGAGTGCGGTCCGCCGAGGAAGACGTCGTCGACGATGATCCTGGCTCCGGCGCGGGCCATCGCGGCGATGCCCTCGGTCCAGGCCGCGTCCAGGGCGCGGAACTGCGCGCCCACGCTCACCCCGCCGTCCGCCGCGAAAGCGATCCCTTCCTCCGAGCCCCGCATCCTCGCGGGCAGCGCCTCGACGAACGAGTCGACGCCGAAGGCCGCCCAAGGGTCCGGCAGCACCTCTTGCAGACACCGGACGATCCCGGACTTGCCCGAGCTCGAACCGCCGTTGAGCACGATCACCTGTGTAGTCACGGCGTCACAGTAGGGCGGCCGGGGCGGTCACGGCTGCTTGGTTTCCGACTCCAGCTTCGCCCGCGTCTCCCGGTCGTAGACGCCGAGGTCGTCGGTCTGGACGCCGCGTGACCACTGGTAGTTGCGGACGGCCTCCTCCAGCCGGCTGTCGTAGTCGCCGTCGGCGTCCTCACCGTAGAGGTACAACTGGCGCAGCCGGAGCTGGAGTTCGGTGACCTCCGGGCCGCGGTCGCCGAGGCGCAGGACGGTCGGGCCGCCGTTCTGGCGGGAGTTGCCGGGGGGTGCCTTCCCGGGGCCGGTGGGCGTGGCGGACGTCTGGGGCGCCGACGGGGTGACCGACTGCGACGGGCTGGGCGAGGCGCTCGAAGCGGACGGCGACGGGGAGGCCGACGGGCTCCCGGTGGCCGGCGGCGACGGCGGCGGCACGGCGGGGGCCGACGGCGTGACCGGTGCGCTGCGCGCCGGGGGCGTGGACGCCGGACTGCTCGACGGGGCGTCCGGCACGCTCGCCCGGAGGTCGTCCGGCAGCGCGGTGTCCCGGGACGGCGCCTCGTAGGTGAACAGCCCGCTGGCATACCCGGCCGCCGCCACGACGGCGACACAGGCCCCGGCGGCCACACCGAGCAGCGCCCCCCGCCGCCGACGCCGGGTCCTCGACCCGCCCTCATCCGATTCCACCCTGCCCGGCCCTCGCCCGTCTCCGCCGAAAAGCCGCAGGTCGGTGACGCTGGGCTCGGCAGGGGAGGGGGCCAGGGGGGTCGGGAGCGGGGTGGTGGCGGCCGAGGCGGGCAGCCCGGTGCTCCCCGGCATGACCGGGGAGGCCGACGGCCCGGAGGTGTCCGGCGAGGCCGGGGAAACCGGCAGCACGGTGGTCGCGTCCGGGTCGACCGGCCGCAGGGGCATGGTCGCCTCGGCGGGGGAGGGCGGCGGTGGGGTGGCGCCTTCGGCGGCCGGGGTTTGCCCGGGGGGCGTCACGGGCCGTCGTGGGGCGCCTTCGGCTGCCTGCGCGGGGGCGTCGGCGTGCCGGGGCTCCGCCGGGTGGGTCTGGAGACGCTGCGGGGTGCCGTCAGAAGCCCGCCCGAAGGGCTGCCGTGGGGTGCCGTCGGTCGCCCTCGCGGCCTCCCGGCGCGAGAGCGGGCCGTCCGCGTGCGCTCGCCGGGAACCGCTTTCGACAGCCCGTGCGGGGTCCGTGGGCGAGAGCGGGCTGTCTGCGTGCGCCAAGCGTGGGGTGCCTTCGGTCGCCCCCGCCAAGGCGTGGGCCTCTGCCGGGGAGGGCCGCCCGTCCGCGTGCCTTGGCTGCGGGGAGCCTTCGGCGGCACGGCCGGGAGCGTCGGCAGGCGAGGTGTGGCCATGCCGGGGTGAGTCGGAGTGGTTCGCCGAGGACGGCACGTCGGCGTGCCGGGGCTCCGCCGGGTGGGTCGAGGGACGCTGCGGGGTGCCGTCGGATGCCCGCCCGAGGGGCTGACCTGGGGTGCCGTCGGTCGCCCGGGCGGGGTCCGTGGGCGAAGGGCGGCCGTCCGTGTGCGCTCGCCGGGTGCCTTCGGGTGCCCGCGTGGGACGCTCAGGGCCCGGGGCCTTCGCGTGCCAGAGCGCGGTCGGAACGTCCGCGCGGGCGGCGGCAGACCGGGCAGGGGCGTCACCCGGGGACGGCTGTGCGGGTTCGCCGGAGTGGCTGGGCCGGGGCCGTTGCGGGGCGGCGTGGGGCGGCTGTCCCTGAGGCTCGGCGGGCGTGGGCGGGCCGTCCGTGCGGTTGCGCCGGGCGGCTTCCGCCGCCCGCGCGGCAGCGTCGGCGCGTAAGGGCGCGGCATCCGCCGAAGGGCCGCGAGGGGTGTGCTCGTCCCCGGAGGGGTCCGTCACCGGCTCGGGCGTGAGTTCCACGTACGGGCGGATGCGGAGCGGGTCGAAGTCCTCCGCTGCCGCCGCCTGAGTCGTGCGGGTGGTGCGGAGGGCCTCTGCGGCGCGGTGCGCGCAGGTGCAGGACGGGGTGTTGTCCGGCTGTCTGGGCGTGCCGCACTCCGGGCACGGGTGGTCGTTCGGCTGTTCCACGCGTTCCTCCCTCCCCTCGCGAACTCCAGAGGTTATCCAGATCTTCTCCACAGTGCGGAGGGCCGGCTCCCGGAATGAAAGCTTCCAAAAGGACTCGTCGGGCCATAACAGGTCACACCGGTCAGGATGGAAAATGTCACAGGAGCCTGAGGAGGTCTCATGGCCGGGCATGCGCACGCCACGACGGCGCCGGACCAGGGTGCCGCCGTCCGGGAACAGGTGCCCGGGAACGTCCTGGTCTCCATCGGCGCCCTGCTGTTCGGCATGCTGCTCGCCGCCCTCGACCAGACCATCGTGTCGACCGCGCTGCCCACCATCGTCAGCGACCTCGGCGGCCTGGACCACCTGTCCTGGGTGGTCACCGCCTACCTGCTGGCCGCGACCGCCGCGACCCCGCTGTGGGGCAAACTCGGCGACCAGTACGGCCGCAAGCGGCTGTTCCAGACAGCCATCGTCATCTTCCTCGTCGGCTCCGCACTGTGCGGCACGGCGCAGGACATGGGCCAGCTCATCGCCTTCCGGGCCGTGCAGGGTCTCGGCGGCGGCGGGCTGCTGGTGTTGTCGATGGCCCTCGTCGGCGACCTCGTGCCGCCTCGTGAACGCGGGCGCTACCAGGGGCTGTTCGGGGCCGTGTTCGGCGCCACCAGCGTGCTCGGGCCGCTGCTCGGCGGGCTGTTCACCGAGCACGCCAGCTGGCGTTGGGTGTTCTACGTCAATCTGCCCGTCGGGGCCGTCGCCCTCGCGGTGATCGCGGCCGTGCTGCACATTCCGCGCCGGGCCACGCGGCACGTCATCGACTACCTCGGCACGTTCCTCATCGCGGCCGTCGCCACCTGCCTGGTGCTCGTCGCCTCCCTCGGGGGCACGACCTGGGGATGGGGATCCGCGCAGATCGTCGCGCTCGCGGTGCTGGGCGTCGTCCTCGCCGCCTTCTTCGTGGCCGTCGAGCGGCGGGCCGCCGAACCCGTCCTGCCGCTGAAGCTCTTCCGCGTCCGCACCTTCACGCTCGCCGCCGTGATCAGCTTCGTCGTCGGCTTCGCCATGTTCGGCGCGCTGACCTACCTTCCGACGTTCCTCCAGGTCGTGCACGGCATCAGCCCGACCATGTCCGGTGTGCACATGCTGCCGATGGTGCTGGGGCTGCTGCTGGCCTCCACGGCCTCCGGGCAGATCGTCAGCCGGACCGGCCGCTGGAAGGTGTTCCCGATCGCCGGCACGGGCGTCACCACACTCGGGCTGCTCCTGCTCCACCAGCTCGACGAGCACAGCTCCACCGCCGAGCTGAGCGGTTTCTTCTTCGTCTTCGGCCTGGGCCTCGGCCTGGTGATGCAGGTCCTCGTGCTCATCGTGCAGAACGCCGTCCCGTACGAGGACCTGGGCGTCGCCACCTCCGGCGCCACCTTCTTCCGCTCCATCGGCGCCTCGTTCGGCGTCGCCGTCTTCGGCACGGTCTTCGCGGGCCGGCTCGGCGACCAGCTCACGGACGCCTTCCGCGGGACCCCGCTGCCGCCCGGCGTCTCCGTCGGCGCGCTGGAGGCCGACCCGCGCGGCATCGCCGCCCTGCCGCCCGGCCTGCGCCCGCCGGCCCTGCACGCGTACTCCGTGTCCATCACGGACGTCTTCCTGTACGCCGCCCCGGTCGCGCTCCTCGGCTTCGTGCTGGCCTGGTTCCTGAAGGAGGACCGGCTGCGCGGCTCGGTCACCGCGCCCGACGTCACGGAGACCCTGGCCAGCAACCCCGTCGAGCGGTCCTCGTACGACGAGGTGTGCCGCGCGCTGTCGGTGCTCGGCACCCGCGCGGGGCGGCGTGAGATCTACCGGAAGATCACCGACCGGGCGGGCTACGACCTGCTGCCCGCGGCGAGCTGGCTGCTGCTGCGGACCAGGCGGTACGGCTCGGTGGAGCCGGCCGTGCTGGCCGAGCGGATGCCCGTGCCGCTGGCCGTGATCATGGAGGCCGTACGCCAGGTCGAGGAGCGCAGGCTCGTCGTGCGCACGGGCCTCGACATCGTCCTGACCGACCGGGGACGCGAGGTCGCCGACCGGCTGGCCGAGGCCCGTGAGGTGTCTCTCGGCGAGCTGCTCGGCGACTGGTGGGGGCCGGACCGGCCGACCGATCTCGTCCAACTCGTGCGGGAGTTGAACAGCGAACTGTGCGGCTCGCGCCGGGAGCGGCCGTATGCCGAGCGGCCGGTCTGAACGAGGGCAGCGGCATGCTCTGCGGGGGCCGTAGCGGGTCCGCGGCCCCATGACCCCGGGGGCGTCCGCGGCCCGGGCGTCGTTTGGGGGTCCGCTTGCGGGCTACCCGGTCGGCGAACCGGCTCGCGAGGACAGCCGGTTGGGCCGAGAACCCGGAAGGCATTCATGTCCACTGGCCTGATCATTGCTCTGATCGTGATCGCGGCGGTCGTCGTCATCATCGCGGCCGTCATGACCCTGCGCACCCGAGGGGCTCGGCGCGGCCCGAGCCTGAAGCGGCGCTTCGGACCCGAGTACGACCTGGCCGTCGCCCGGCACGACGGCGACGCCAAGGCCGCCGAGCGCGAGCTGGCCGAGCGCGTGCAGCGCCACGGCGAGCTGCGCGAACGCGCGCTGGAGCCGGCGCGGCGCGAGCAGTACGAGGCGCGCTGGACGGCCGCTCAGGAGCGGTTCGTCGACTCGCCTCGGGAAGCGGTCGCCGAGGCGGACCGGCTGCTCGCGGAGCTCGCCGGTGCCCGGGGCTTCCCGGACGGCGGGCAGTACGAGGAACAGCTCGCCGCGCTGTCCGTGCACCACGCCCACCATGTGGACGGCTACCGGCGCGTCCACCGCGCGGCGCACCTGCGCGCGGACGACGCCCGCGACGGCGGCACCGGTACGGAAGACATGCGTGAGGCCATGGTGGCGGCCCGCGCCCTGTTCGAGGAGCTGGTGCGGCCGGCACGCCACGACGGCGGAGGCCACACCGCGGGCCCGCACCTGGGCGGACGCCATGAAGGCGGACGCCACAAGGCCGGGCTGAACGACGGCCGCAACGCTCCGGCGGGCCGCGGCGGACACATGCCGTGGGCGCTGCACCGACGTCAGGCGAAGGAGAGTTGAGATCCGATGTCCGACATGACCCGACCGCCCGGCGACCCCGCTCCCGGCACCCCCGGAACCCCCGGAACCCCGGGCACCCCCGATGTCCGCGGCTCGTCCACCGGCCCCGGCACCACCGGCACCACCGGCACCCCCGACGCCCGCGGTGAGACCGCCCTGGGCACCGGTCACGGCACGGCGCCGCACGGCACGACGGACAGCGCCACCGGAAAGGGGCACGGCACGCACCTGCTCCCCCACGACGAGTCCGACAAACTCGTCTCGCAGTTGCACCACGCCGTCGCCGAGTTCGTCGACGCGCCCCGGGCCGCCGTCGAGGAGGCCGACCACGTCCTGGAGGAGATCGCGGCCCGGTTCACCGAGGCCGTGACACAGCGCCGCCGCACCCTGCGCCACTCCTGGCAGTCGGTGGAGGGCGGCGAGGGCAGGCCCGTGTCGAGCGGCGACACCGAGCAGTTGCGGCTGGCCCTGAAGGACTACCGGGAGCTGGCGGAACGGCTGCTGCACGTGTGAGCCGGGTGCCCCGGGCCCCGGTCACCGACCGTCCCGGCGCTCCCGCCATTGCCGTACGACGTCCTCGACGTCGTACGGCTTCTTGCCGAGCGGGGGGCCGGGCGGCGGCTTGAACATCATCTCGCGGATCCTGTCGTTGATCTCGCCGATGATCTTCCTGACGGCCTGCTCCGAGGGCGCCGCGTACGCGGCCGTCAGCGCGTCCTCCGCCTCCTTGCGCAGCGCCAGCGTCGGCGGCAGGACCGAGAGGCCCTCGCGGGCCATCTTCCGCTTGACCCACCACAGTTCGTCGTAGGTGGCGTCCACATCGGCCGGCAGCGGTTTGCCCGCCCCGGGCAGCCGCTCGAACTCGCCGCGTGTCTCCGCGTCACGGATTTGCTTGTCGACCCAGGACTCGAAGTCGACGCCGGGTGGCTTTCGCTCGGTCATGAACTCATTGTGCCGGACACCGTGCGGCCTCGCGTTCTATCATGCGGCGGGCTTGCAGTCCCACCAGGACGTCTCAGGAGGAGCGCACGTGCTCGAACTCACCATGGCCGCCGTGTCCGCGGCGGAGGAGGGTGCCACGGCCGGCATGCTCATGGCCGACGCGCCCAGCGAGCCGGGCGCCGTGCTGCGGGTGGGCCGCGACAAGTCGGTGTGCCGCCTCTCCACGCCGGACGACTGGCTGTTCGTCTCCCGTGTCCACCTGGAGTTCCTGTGCGGGGCCGACGGGACCTGGCAGCTGACCTGGCTGCGCGGCTCCCAGCCCGATCCGTCCTCCGAAGTCCGGCTCACGGTCGGGGAGTACGCCCAGCCCCTCGCCTACGGCGGCACCGTCCCGCTGCCCCGGGGCGGCAGCGGCGAGGTCGTCGTCCAGGATCGCACCGCCCCGCGCAGCGTCAACGTCGGCTTCTTCCACGAGGTGTGACGCAGGCGGTCAGGCCAGCACCCGTGCCAGCGCGAACCCGTCGTACCCCTTCATGCCGACCGTCTGGATCGCCGTGCCGCTCAACCGCGGGTGGCTGCCGATCAGTTCGATCGCGGCGCGGGTGCCCGTGACGTCCGGTGCCGTGCTCGCCGCGTCGGTCACCCGGCCGCCGCGCACGACGTTGTCGAGGACGATCAGGCTGCCCGTGCTGGTGAGCTTCAGGGCCCACTCCACGTAGTGCGGGTTGTTGGCCTTGTCGGCGTCGATGAAGACCAGGTCGAAGGGGGGCGGGTTCTCGTCGGCCAGCTGGGGCAGCGACTCCAGGGCCGGGCCCACCCGGACCTCGACGAGCGTGTCCAGGCCGGCGCGGGCGATGTTGCGGACGGCGACCTCGGCGTGCTTGGGGTCGTACTCCAGGGAGACCAGCCGCCCGTCGGGGGGCAGGGCACGGCCCAGCCAGATCGTGCTGTAGCCGCCGAGCGTGCCGATCTCCAGGATGTGGCGGGCGCCCTGGATCTGGGCCAGGAGCTGGAGGAGCTTGCCCTGGTTGCCGGCGACGTTGATGTGCGGAAGCCCGGCGGCGTCGCTGTCGCGCAGTGCGGCCGCCAGGGCTTCGTCGTCCGGGGCGAGGCGGTCGGTGAAGTAGGCGTCGACCTCGTCCCAGACGTGCGACTCGCTCATGCACCTCTACCTTTCGTACGCATAGTTAGTGTCCCTAACTACTGGCGTGACGAAGATACGTGGTGCACCGGTTCACTGTCAGGGGGATTTCCTCCGGCGTGTCTCATTCGGCCACGGACGGTGCCGAACCCGGCAGCGGGCGCCCGGCCGACTCCGCCATGCGCCACACCGCGAAACCGCCGATGACGGCCGCGGCCATCATGTAGTACGCGGGCATCATCATGTTCCCGGTGGCGCCGATCAGGGCCGTGACCACCAGCGGCGTCGTGCCGCCGAACAGGGACACGGAGACGTTGAAGCCGATGGACAGCGAGCCGTAGCGGACCTTCGTCGGGAACAGCGCCGGGAGCGCCGAGGGCATGGCCGCCGTGAAGCAGACCAGCAGCAGGCCGAGGGCGCCCATGCCGAGGGCGACCGCGAGCAGGCTGCCCTCGCGGATCAGCAGCAGGGCCGGGACGGACAGCAGCAGGAAGCCCGCGCAGCCGGCGGCGATCACCGGACGGCGGCCGACCCGGTCGGTCAGCGCGCCGGCGAACGGCTGGACGATCATCATCAGGGCCATCACGCCGAGCACGACGAGCAGGCCGTGGGTCTCGTCGTAGTGGAGCTGACCGGTCAGGTAGCTCGGCATGTACGACAGCAGCATGTAGTCGGTGACGTTGAAGACCAGCACCAGGCCGACGCAGAGCAGCAGCGCGCGCCACTGGCCGGTGATCATCTCGCGCAGCGGCACCTTGGGGCGGTGGGTCTCGGCCTTCTCGACCTCGGCCGCGAACGCCGGGGTCTCCTCAAGACGCAGCCGCAGGTAGAGGCCGATGATGCCCATCGGGCCCGCGATCAGGAACGGGACGCGCCAGCCCCAGGAGGTCAGGTCGTCGGCGGAGAGCAGGGCCGTCATCACCGTGACCAGGCCCGCGCCGCCGATGTAGCCGGCGAGGGTGCCGAACTCCAGCCAGCTGCCGAGGAAGCCGCGCCGCTTGTCGGGGGCGTACTCGGCGATGAACGTGGAGGCACCCGCGTACTCGCCGCCGGTGGAGAAGCCCTGCACGAGGCGGGCCACCAGGAGCAGGATCGGCGCGCCGACACCGATCGTCGCGTACGACGGGATCAGGCCGATCGCGAAGGTGCCCGCGGCCATCATGATCATGGTGAGCGCGAGGACCTTCTGGCGGCCGACGCGGTCGCCGAGCGGGCCGAAGACCATGCCGCCGAGCGGGCGGACCAGGAAGGCCGCGGCGAAGGCGCCGAACGTGGAGAGCAGCTGTGCGGTGGGGTTGCCCGAGGGAAAGAAGACCTTGCCCAGCGTGACCGCGATGTAGCTGTAGACACCGAAGTCGAACCATTCCATCGCGTTGCCCAGCGCCGCCGCCTTCACGGCGCGCTTGACGAGCGCGGGGTCGGTGACGGTGGTGTCGCGGGTTTTCGCCGCGCGGCTCTTCAGGCCGGACGCGGGAGCGACGACTGAGACAGTCGACAAGACTCGCTCGCCTACCTTTCGACGGGGACAGGGACGCGGTCCGCGCGGCGGCGCTGTCGTACGGGCCGAAAAGCGACCATAGGCGAAGAAAAGCCCTTTACGGGCGGTACGCCCTTCGTTGCAGGGTGCATCTAAACAGCGGCTACGCAGGCACGTATGCCCGGCTGGGAGCGGTTCCCGCGAGATCTTGATGTGATCCTTCTCGCGTCACGAGAGGCAACCGCACGCCACGCGCAGTATCGTCAACCGGACGAAGGTGGACATACCGGGTAGAGGGTCGACGAGGCGTGGCGAACGCGGAGCGCAGCGGACGACCGGCGGAAGCCCTCGGAGCGACAGCCGTCGGCAGGACCCGCACACCCACCCGCACACCCCTGCGCATGGCCTGTCTCGGGCTGTGGCTGATCGTCGCCGGCCTCGCCGCACGGCAGGTGAGCGTCGTTCTCTCCACCCCGCGCGGCGAGCGGCTGACGGATCTGGAGACCTGGGTCGGGCCCAACGGCGTCCTGCACGTGAAGGGCGCGCTCTACGACTCGACCCGTTTCACCGGCACCCCCTTCAACGGCCTCGTCCTCAAGCCCTTCACCCGCGCGGCCGAACAGGCCCTCGGCTGGGGCTGGACCTTCGGCACGCTGCTGCTGGTCGTCGCCCTCGGCCTGATCGCCGCCCGCGCCCTGCCCCAGCCCGTCGGCCGCCGCACCGCCCTGCTGGCCGCCCCGGTCGCCATCGCCCTGCTCATGCTGTCCCTGCCGGTCCGCAACACGCTGTGGCTCGGCCAGACCAGCATCATCCCGGTCCTGCTCGTCCTGCTGGGCTGCTTCACCGCCCGCGGCCAGCGGACCAGCGGCCTGCTCATCGGCGTCGCGGCGGCGCTCCAGCCCACCCTGCTGCTCTTCACGCCCCTGCTGTGGTGCACCGGCCGCAGACGCGCCGCGCTCCGCGCCGGCGGCACCTTCGCCGCCTGCACCGCACTGGCCTGGGCGGCGATGCCGCACGACTCCCACCGCTACTGGGTCCACCACCTGGCGGGCGTCGGCCTCGGCGGCCCGGCCGAGGACCTCGCCAACCAGTCCCTGCACGGCGCCCTGCTCCGGCTCGGGCTGACCGGGCCCCTGGAGATCGCGCTCTACCTGACGCTCGGCGCGGCCGTCGCCGTCCTGGCCCTGCGCCGCGCCGTGCGCTACGTCGACGACGGCCAGCTCCTCCTCGCCGTCGCGGTCACCGGCTGCGCCGTGATCGTCGTCTCGCCCACGGCCTGGCAGCACCAGCTGCTGTGGGTGCTGCTCGCGGTCGTCGGCCGGGCCGGCAGACGCGCCGGCGACCGGTACGTCTGGCCCGTCACCGTCATCCTGATCATGACCCTGCCGACCAGCATGCTGCTGCCGGACATGCGGGCGCTGGACCCGCTGCGCACCAACCTCGTCCTGCTCGCCGCCCTCGCCGCCGCCACGGCCGTGCCGTTCCTCTCCCGCACCTCCCCGCACTACCGGGCGCCGCTCCCGCCCGAGTACGCCCCCGCCGTCCCGGCCCGCTTCCGGCACGTCCCGCTCGTGCCCCTCCTGCGCCGGGTCCTCACCAGGCCGAACCTCCTCCTGGAACTCCTCCTCATCCGGGTCACCTACGCCGCCTACGCCCGGGTCCGGCTCGCCGCGACCGGCGGCAGCAACTCGGCGGGCCGGACCGAGGCCGAGGAGAACGGCCGGCAGGTCCTCGGCCTGGAGCGCGCCCTGCGCATCGACATCGAGCGCTGGGCCAACCACACCGTCGTCACGGTCGGCCGGCTGCGGGACTTCTTCGACTTCTACTACACGTCGCTGCACTTCATCGTCCCGCTGACCGTCCTCGCCGTCCTGTACTGGCGTCGCCCGGCCGACTACCGCTGGGCCCGCTCCGCCCTGGGCTTCGCCACCCTGCTCGCCCTGGTCGGCTTCTGGCTCTACCCGCTGGCCCCGCCCCGGCTGATGCCGACGCTCGGCTTCATCGACACCGTCCACGGCGTCCAGGACTTCTCCCGGCCCGACTACGGCACGCTCACGTCCCTGACCAACCAGTACGCGGCGATGCCGTCCCTGCACTTCGGCTGGTCGCTGTGGTGCGGCCTCGTCATCGCCGTCCTGGCACGCCGCTGGTGGATCAAGGCGCTGGGGGCGCTGCACCCGCTGCTCACCGCGTCCTCGATCATCGCGACCGGGAACCACTGGGTGCTGGACGCGGCCGGGGGAGCGGTGGTGGTCGGGGTGGGCTTCGCCCTCACCTATCTGCTGTCCGGCCCCCGGGCCGCCGCCGCGGCGGCCGAGCATGAACGCACACCGACCCGAAAACCCGTACACAGGTGAGTCCGGCTCGTCGTGCCGGCCGATGTCAGCGGTGTAGGTGCACGGGTAACACAGGCTCGATTACTTGGCGCGTGCAACTCGCCATTTTCGCCCCGCAACAGCCTCCTTCGGCGTGCGCGTTCAGCCACTTTTGCCGGTGATTCCTCATCGTCGCGTGCCCTGATGGTCGCTTCACTCCAATGGAGCAGCCTTCCGGCGGGGAGGGCGGGCACTCGGCATGACACAACGGATGAATGCCCACGAAAGGAACACTGTCATGAGTGAGCTCCCCATCCTCAACCTCATCATCCCGTTCCTCCCGCTCCCGGCGGATGAAGTGGCGGTACTCGCCGACTGGCAGCTCGCCCTCTCCGCGGGCGACAACGACTGACCCGAACCTTTGTGCGGCGGCCCCCCGGGGGTCGCCGCACATCGTGTCGAAAGGGGTGCCGTCCATGGGAGCACAGCCGTTGACCAGGCGTGATGTGGTGGTGGACGAGGTGCACGGCCGCCGGATGGAGGACCCCTACCGGTGGCTGGAGGACGATGAGGACGCTGGGTGCAAGGAATGGCTGGCCGACCAGGAGCGGTGGCTGGCGGAGCAGGCGGACGGGTGGGGGACACGGCCGGTGTTCCGGAAGCTGCTGCGGCACTTTGTGGACGCGGGCAGCCAGGCGGTATCCGCGGTGTCGCCGCCGGTGTGGCGGGGCCGGCGCCGGTTCTTCCTGAGGGGCGGTGCGGGGCAGGAGCATCCCGTGCTGGTGGCCGCCACGGCCGGGCAGGGCGAGCGAGTGGTGGTTGATCCGTCCGTGCTGGACCCGTCGGGACGTACGACGCTGGACGCCTGGCGGCCGTCGTGGTCGGGCAGGTTGCTGGCCTTCCAGGTCTCGTCCCACGGCAGCGAGAGGCCCGAACTGAACGTGGTGGACGTAGCCGATGGTCACCGGTTCGGCCCCCCGGTGCGTCCGGGACGCGGCACCCCGGTGGCGTGGCTGCCCGGCGACGCCGGCTTCTATTACGTGACCTGCCCCGCCAACGGTGACCGGCAGGTGCGGCTGCGACTGCTCGACACCCCTCAGGATCCGGGCGAGGACCCGGTGGTCTTCGCCACCGAGAACCGGCAGCTGTCGGTGTCGACCAGCGCGGACGGGCACTGGCTGATGGTCAGCTGCGCCCCGGGCGCGCAGTGCGGCAACCAGGTCTACCTGGCCGACCTGACCGCCACGCCCACCCACGCCCCCACTCTGCGGCGGGTGCACGACGGCACGGCCACGGGCGTGCAGGCGCTGGTCAAATTCGGCCCTCGCGGCCTGCTGTACGCGATCACCACCGATGGGGCGCCCGGTGGAAAGATATGCCGGATCGTTCCCGACAGCCCGAACGCCTCGGCGTGGACGCCGCTGATCACTCCGGATCAGGACACGCTGCTCTCGTCATGCGTCGCACTGGTCGAGCCGGGCACCGGTTCGCCGCGCTTCCTGGTCAGCTCCGCGCGCCGAGGCGTGGCCGGTTTGTCGCTGCACGACAGCACCGGGCGTCTGCTGGCCGAGGTCGACACCCCGGGGACCGGCTGCGGCACGGTCACCAGGCTCACCGCGCCGCCCGGTGAGGCGGACCAGGCATGGTTCATCTACGGCGACTTCGTCACCGCCCCGACGGTCCACCGCTTCAGCCTGCACGACCAGCGGTGCCATCCCGACGTCCCGGTTGCCGACAGCGACCCAGCCGTTTCCCCCTCCTCAGCCGCGGACCCCTCGCACAAGCGGCCTCAGGCGGTGGTGCGGCAGCTGAGCTACCCGTCCGAGGACGGCACCGACGTGCCGCTGTTCCTCATCACCCCCGCCGGCTGCGGCCCCGGGCCGCGACCGACCCTGCTGACCGCCTACGGCGGTTTCGGCGCCACAGCTGCCCCGGCCTATTCCGCCACCATCCTGGCCTGGGTCGCCGCCGGCGGCGTCTACGCCATCGCCGGGGTACGCGGCGGCGGGGAACTGGGCACCACCTGGCACCGGGCCGGCAGCGGAATGAACAAGCCCACCGCGTTCGCCGACTACGCCGCCGCCGCCCGATGGCTGATCGCGGAAGGCATCACCGCCCGCGACCAACTGGCCGTCAAAGGCTCCTCGCACAGCGGCCTCATGGTCGCCGCCGCGATCACCCGTGACCCCGGCCTCTACGCCGCGGCCGTCTGCTCGGGCGCCCCGACCGACATGGTCCGCTACCCCCGCCTGGGCATGGGCCAGTGGTGGCTCAACGAGTTCGGCGACCCCGGCAACCCGGACCACCTGGACGTCCTGCTCGGCTACTCGCCGTACCACCGCGTGCGGCCCGGCACCCGCTATCCCGCGGTGCTGATGGTCACCGCCCGCACCGATCCTCGCGTCGGCGCCGCACACACCCGCAAGTTCACCGCCGCCCTGCAACACGCCACCGCAGGCAAACCCGTCGTACTGCGCTGCGAGGACGGCGTCGGCCACGGCCCCCGCGCCGCCTCCCGCAGTATCGAGATGGAAGCCGACGCCCTCGCCTTCTGCGCCACCCACACCGGACTCCAGCCAGGCCTTGCTGGGATGTGACCCGGCCGGGGCGGACACACTTCGCAGCACGCTCACGAACGGGCGACCCCCAGAGTGACGGACTCGGCCCCGCATTCGAACCACACCGTCTTCCCGCCCCCGTGCCACGGCGACACGCCCCACTTGTCGGCCATCGCGTCGAGCAGGAGCAGCCCCCGGCCGCCCTCCGCCTCCGGATCCAGGTGCGCCGGGGAGAGCGGCAGTTCATCACTGCCGTCCGTCACCTCGACCCGTACCCCGCCCGGCTGCCGCAGCAACAGCAGCGCGCAGCGGCGGTCCGGGACGTGCTGGACGACGTTCGCCAGCAGCTCCGTCACGCCCAGCTCGACGGCGTCCGACAGCTCGGGCATGCGCCACTCTTCGAGGAAGGAGCGGACGATACGGCGGACGTGGCGGGGGGCGTGTTCACCGACGGTGAGGCGCATCGAGTACTGGGCGGGAATGTATTCGTTCACGGGACGATGTTGACGTGCCGTGACTACGCTGGGCTACGGAACGGATACAACCGGTCCCGTGGTGGACCGAGTTGCGTGAGAGGGGCTCTGCGTGACCAACATCAACGCCCTTGACCCGGGTGCTTCTCCGCTCGATTACTACGGCTACGAGCTGCGCAGGCACAGGGAGGCGGCGGGACTGACGCTGAAGCAGCTCGGAGGAATCCTCAACTACACAGGCTCGTTGGTGGGTCAGATCGAGACAGCACGGAAGGTGCCGACGCCGGAGTTCAGTGAACGGGTGGATGCGGCGCTGGGCACGGACGGTATGTTCTCCCGGCTGGTGGAACTGGTGCTGCGGAGTCGGCTCCCGGCCTGGTTCCAGCAGGTGGCCGAGCTGGAGATGCGGGCCACCGAGATCTGCTCCTTCCAGACGCACATGATCCTCGGGCTGCTTCAGACCCAGGGCTACGCGCAGGCTGTGCTCGGCGCGCTCGACAGGACCGACCTCGAAGACCGCACGGCAGTCCGTCTGGCTCGTCAACGCGTCTTCGAGAAGGGGGATCCGCCGGTCTTCTGGGCGGTCCTCAGCGAGGCCGCGCTGTACTTGGAGATCGGTGGCCCGGCGGTGATGCGGGAGCAACTTGCCCATCTGTTGTCGTTCGAGGGCAACCCCCTCATCAACATCCAGGTGCTGCCGTTCTCGGCCGGTGCTCACGCAGGACTGACAGGCTCATTCGACCTCTACCACTTTGCGAGCGACCCCACCATCGTCTACACGGAGAGCTACGGCAGTGGGCATCCGACTGCCAATCCGGACGCCGTCAAGGACTGCTCGCTCCGTTACGATCATCTCCGAGCTGCCGCGCTCTCCCTCAAGGACTCGGCGAAGCTCATCCGGCGCGTGATGGAGGAACGCTATGGCAAGCAAGGCGATTCCGGCGGGGATCCAGTGGCGTAAGTCGTCGTACAGCAGTGACCAGGGCGGCCAGTGCGTCGAATGCGCTCCCATCGGCGTGCTGGCCTGGCGTGCGTCCACGCACAGCGGCGACCAGGGCGGTCAGTGCCTCGAAGTCGCCGAAACCCCCCACGCCACCATCGCCATACGCGACTCAAAGAACCCGGCGGGACCGATCCTCACGCTCGACCCCGCCACGTTCACCACGTTCATCAACTGGACGACTACAACCGCTGAATGATCGTGCCGGTGGCCAAACCGCCGCCCGCGCACATCGTGATCAGCGCGAACTCCTTGTCCGCGCGCTCCAGTTCATGAAGTGCCGTCGTGATGAGCCGGGCCCCGGTGGCCCCCACTGGGTGCCCGAGCGCGATCGCGCCGCCGTTCACGTTCACCTTCTCCAGGTCCTGCTCGAAGACCCGCGCCCAGCTCAGTACGACCGACGCGAACGCCTCGTTGATCTCCACGAGGTCGATGTCCTTCAGGGACATCCCGGCCTTGCCCAGCACGGCCCTGGTCGCGTCGATCGGGCCGTCGAGGTGGAAGTGGGGGTCGGCGCCCACCAGGGCCTGGGCCACGATCCTGGCCCGGGGCCGCAGCTTCAGGGCGCGAGCCATCCTCTTCGACGCCCACATGATCGCCGCCGCCCCGTCGGAGATCTGAGACGAGTTGCCCGCCGTATGGACGGCCGTCGGCATGATCGGCTTCAGCGCGGCCAGTCCTTCCGCCGTCGTGTCGCGCAGACCTTCGTCCTTGTCGACCAGGCGCCACATGCCCTGCCCGGCGTACTGCTCCTCCTCCGTCGTCGGGACCTGGACCGCGAACGTCTCCCGTTTGAAGCGTTCCTCCGCCCAGGCGTGGGCGGCCCGCTCCTGGGAGGTGAGGCCCAGGGCGTCGACGTCCTCGCGGGTCAGGTCGCGGTGGCGGGCGATGCGCTCGGCGGCCTCGAACTGGTTCGGCAGGTCGACGTTCCACTCGTCGGGGAACGGCTTGCCCGGCCCGTGCTTGGAGCCCGAGCCGAGCGGCACCCGGGACATCGACTCCACCCCGCAGGAGATGCCGACATCGATCACGCCCGTGGCGACCATGTTGGCCAGCATGTGGGAGGCCTGCTGGGAGGACCCGCACTGCGCGTCCACGGTCGTCGCGGCCGTCTCGTAGGGGAGCCCCATCGTGAGCCAGGCCGTGCGCGCGGGGTTCATGGACTGCTCGCCGGCGTGGGTGACCGTACCGCCGACGATCTGCTCGACGCAGTCCGCCGGGATGCCGGTGCGGCCGAGGAGTTCGCGGTACGTCTCGCCCAGGAGGTAGGCGGGGTGCAGGTTGGCGAGCGCGCCGCCGCGCTTGCCGATGGGGGTGCGTACGGCTTCGACGATCACGGGTTCGGCAGCCATGGGTGCGGGTCCTCTCCGGGAGGCTACGCGGAACTAGTACGCGTTCTAGTTCTGCCTGCAGTGTGCTGAGGGTCACATGCTCACCGCAAGGGGCGTGCGGGCAATTGAGGGGTCCGTGCCTCTTGCTACTTGTAGAACCCGTTACTACCGTCACCGCAACTCCGCACAGCTGATGGGCCGTCAGAATCAGAGTCGGTACGAGTGGTGGGAGCCGCCCATGTCCTGTCCCGCGCTGCCCGACGGGTTCGACTTCACCGACCCCGACCTGCTGCACAGCCGCGTGCCCCTGCCGGAGTTCGCCGAGCTGCGCCGGGTGGAGCCGGTCTGCTGGGTGCCGCAGCCGGCGGGTCTCGCCGGTTTCCAGGACGGGGGTTACTGGGCGGTCACCCGGCATGCCGACGTCAAGTACGTCTCCACGCACCCGGAGTTGTTCTCGTCGTACCTCAACACGGCGATCATCCGCTTCAACGAGCACATCCAGCGCGACGCCATCGACGCGCAGCGGTTCATCCTGCTGAACATGGACCCGCCCGAGCACACCCGGGTACGGCAGATCGTGCAGCGCGGGTTCACGCCCCGGGCGATCCGGGCGCTGGAGGAGCGGCTGCGGGCCCGCGCCCGGGCGATCGTGGCGAACGCCCGCGCCCACACCGGCCCGTTCGACTTCGTCACCCAGGTCGCCTGCGAACTGCCCCTCCAGGCGATAGCCGAGCTGATGGGTGTACCGCAGGAGGACCGGGACAAGATCTTCGACTGGTCCAACAAGATGATCGCGTACGACGATCCCGAGTACGCCATCACCGAGGAGGTCGGCGCCGAGTCGGCCACGGAGATCATCGCCTACGCCATGAACATGGCCGCCGACCGCAAGCAGTGCCCCGCCCACGACATCGTCACGCAACTCGTCGCGGCGGAGAACGAGGGCAACCTCAACTCCGACGAGTTCGGCTTCTTCGTGCTGATGCTGGCCGTCGCCGGGAACGAGACCACCCGCAACGCCATCACCCACGGCATGCACGCCTTCCTCACCCACCCCGAGCAGTGGGAGCTGTACAAGGGGCAGCGGCCGTCGACGACGGCGGAGGAGATCGTGCGCTGGGCGACCCCGGTCGCCGCCTTCCAGCGCACCGCCACACAGGACACCGAACTGGGCGGCAAACGGATCCGCAAGGGCGACCGGGTGGGGCTGTTCTACGCCTCCGCCAACCACGACCCCGAGGCCTTCGACGAGCCGGACGCCTTCGACATCACCCGCGATCCCAACCCCCACCTCGGTTTCGGCGGCGGCGGCCCGCACTACTGCCTGGGCAAGTCGCTCGCCGTGCTGGAGATCGACCTCATCTTCAACGCCGTCGCCGACGCCATGCCGGGACTCCGGCTGGTCGAGGATCCACGCCGGTTGAGGTCCGCGTGGATCAACGGGGTGAAGGAACTCCGGGTTCAGGCCCCGTAGCGGTCAGTGCGGTTGGCGTAGTCCCGCGACGAGGAGCGCGACCAGTCGGCGTGCGTCGTAGCGGGGGTCGCTGTCCGCGCCTGCGCAGAGGTTTCCGATGCCGCGCAGGAACGCGTAGGCGTCGAGGTCGGAGCGGATCTCGCCGGACTCGGCGGCGGCTTCGAGCAGTTGGGTGCACACCGGCAGGAGACGGTCGAGGAAGTAGGTGTGCAGCGGCCCGAAGCAGGTGCTGTCCCCCTGCAGCGCGGTGGCCAGGCCGTGCTTGGTCACCAGGAAGTCGACGAAGAGATCGACCCACCGCACCAGGGCGGCATGGGGCGTCGGGCCGGCCGCCAGCAGGGCCGGGCCGGCTTCGGCGCACGCGTCCACCTGGTGGCGGTAGACGGCGATGACCAGGTCCGCCCGGGTGGGGAAGTGGCGGTAGATCGTGCCCACCCCGACGCCGGCCTTGGCCGCGATGTCGCGCACCGGCGCGTCCACGCCCGAGCTGACGAAGACCTCGGCGGCCGCGTCCAGCAGGCTCTGCTGGTTGCGCCGGGCGTCCTTGCGCTGGGACCGGGCTGAGCTTCCGGCGCTCTGGCCGCTGTCGTTCACCGTGGCTTCCTTCCGTGCGGTTGCGTGCGGGTGGTGCGTGCGGTTGTAAAACGGAACCGTGTTCCGTATCGTGAGGGGCGTAATCGGAACGGCGTTCCGTTTTCATTCATGATGACAGACCTGACCGGAAGGCACTCCCATGCCCGGCGCTTCCCTGTCCGACGCGACCATGGTGATCTCCGCGAAGCCGGTGGTCCTGCCCGCCCCGGGTCGCGGTGAGGACCTCCAGGTCCGCGTGTCCGCCCCCGCGACCGGCGGCGATCTGCCCGTCGTCGTCTTCTCGCACGGCTTCGGCTGGTCGATGAACGGCTACGCCCCGCTGGCGGACCACTGGGCCGCCCAGGGCTTCGTGGTGGTGCAGCCCACCCACCTGGACTCCAGGACGCTGGGCCTGCCTCCCGAGGACCCCCGCACGCCCCGGATCTGGCGCCTGCGCATCGAGGACCTCACGCGGGTGCTGGACGGACTCGACGTCCTCGAAGCCTCCGTGCCGGGCCTCGCTGGCCGCCTCGACCACGACCGTGTCGCCGTGGCCGGCCACTCCTGGGGAGCCCAGACGGCGAGCACGCTCCTGGGCGCCCGCGTCCTCGACTCCGGCGGTGTCCCCGGCGAGGACATGTCCGACCCCCGCGTCAAGGCGGGCGTGCTGCTCGCCATGGCCGGCCTGGGCGACGACCTGACCCCGTTCGCCGTCGAGCACCTGCCCTTCATGCGGCCGTCCTTCGCCAGCATGACCACACCGGCGCTCATCGTCGCCGGGGACCACGACGACTCCGCGCTGACCACGCGCGGACCGGACTGGTTCACCGACCCCTACACCTACAGCCCGGGAAACAAGAGCCTGCTCACGCTGTTCGGGGCGGAGCACTCGCTCGGGGGCATCCCCGGCTACGAGGTGGCGGAGACGACCGACGAGAGCCCCGCACGCGTCGCGCTGCTCCAGCGCCTCACCACCGCCTATCTGCGCAGCGCCCTCTACCCCGGGGACACCGGCTGGAAGGCGGCGGCCGTCGCGCTGGAGGAGGACCCCGAGCCGCTGGGGAAGCTCCAGAGCAAGTAGGCGAAGGCGACGGCCCCGGGGATCAGGGGGCCGCCGCCTTCGGTCTCGGGGGTGCGGCTTTTTTCGGGGGTGGGCTCGGCCAGCGAAACAGGCGGGCCGGATGCCTGCAAGGAACCGGCTTACTAGGGGTGGCCGCATGTGCGCGGAAGGTCTGGCGGGTGACCGGGGGCTGTCCCTACGGCCCCGCTTCGTAGGTGACGGGGGTCATGTGGGGGGCTTCACCCCCCGGGGCGTGTCGAACGTGACCGGCGTCTCGAAGGCCGCGCGGCGGGTGGCGCGGCGCAGCGCCCGCAGGAGGGCGGGGCCGAGCGTGAGGGTCAGGACGACCGTGACGACGGCCCGGCCCAGGTCCCAGCCCAGCGAGGTGGCCAGGCAGTACGCGAGGAAACGGGCCAGGTTGGCGGCGACCGCCGCGTGCGGGTCGAAGCCGACGCCCGAGGCGAGGGCGCTCATGAAGGGCCAGCCGGCCAGGTTCATGACCGTGCCGTAGGCGAAGGCGGCGAGGAAGCCGTAGGCCGCGAGCATCACGATCTCCCCCCGGCCGCGCAGCCGGTCCGGGCCCGGCAGCAGGCCCGCGCCCATCGCGAACCAGCCCATCGCCAGCATCTGGAACGGCAGCCACGGGCCCACCCCGCCCGTGAGCAGCGCCGACGCGAACATCGTCACCGAGCCGAGGACGAACCCGAATCCCGGGCCGAGGACCCGCCCGCTCAGCACCATCAGGAAGAACATCGGCTCGATACCGGCCGTACCGGCGCCGATCGGCCGCAGGGCCGCCCCCGTCGCGGCGAGCACGCCGAGCATCGCGACCGCCTTCGGGCCGAGACCGGACTCCGAGATCGCCGCGGCCACCACCGCCACGAGCAGCACCAGCAGGCCCGCGAAGAGCCAGGGCGCGTCCTGGGCGTGCGCGCTGAGGCGCGAGGTGGGCGGGGTCAGGAACGGCCAGCCGAAGGCGATGACGCCGACCGCGCTGACGAGGGCCAGGGCGGTGCCGGAGCGGGGGCCGAGGCGGACGGCCCGGGCCTGGCGCCGAGTGTTCACGCGTCGGTCCCGGGCTGGAGCGCCGCGCGGACCTGGGAGACCGTGAGCCAGTGCTGCGGGGCCAGGATCTTGGTGACCTGCGGGGCGAAGGAGGGGGAGGAGACCACGACGTCCGCCGTCGGGCCGTCGGCGATCACCTCGCCGTCGGCCAGCAGGACGACCCGGTGGGCGATCTCGGCCGCCAGTTCCACGTCGTGCGTGGCCAGCACGATGGCGTGCCCCTCGGCGGCCAGGGTGCGCAGCACCGCGACCAGGCGGGCCTTCGCCGCGTAGTCCAGGCCGCGGGTCGGCTCGTCGAGCAGGAGCAACGGGGGCCGGGCGGTGAGCACGACGGCCAGGGCGAGGGCGAGCCGCTGCCCCTCCGAGAGGTCCCGGGGGTGGGTGGCGTCGGTGACGCCGGGGAGCAGCTCGGTGACCAGGGCCCGGCAGGTGCCGGGGGTTGCGTCCGCGTCCTGGTCGGCTGCCGTGCACTCGGCGGCGACGGTGTCGGCGTAGAGCAGGTCTCGGGGCTCCTGGGGGACGAGGCCGACTGTGCGGACGAGGTCCTTGGGGCGTGTGCGGTGAGGGACGGCTTCGCCGAGCCGGACGGTTCCCGAGCTGGGGGTGACCAGGCCGACCAGGGAGTTGAGGAGGGTGGACTTTCCGGCGCCGTTGCGGCCCATGAGGGCGATTGTTTCGCCGGGGGTGATGGTGAGGTCGATGTGGCGGAGGGCTTGGATGCGGGCGCGGGTGACGCAGAGGGCTCGTACTTCGGCTGTGCGGCTCGTGGGGGGCTGGTCGCGCGGTTCCCCGCGCCCCTGGGGGGCGATGCCCTCCCGCCCCTCAAGTCGCCGGCGTAGCTCCGATGCCCGGCGGCGGGCGTCGCGGACGGTCATCGGCAGGGGGTTCCAATCCGCCAGGCGGCCCAGGGCCACCACCGGTGGGTAGACCGGGGACACGGCCATCACCTCGGCCGGGGTGCCCAGGATCGGAGGCGTGCCCGGGGCGGGCAGGAGGGCGATCCGGTCGGCGTACTGGATGACGCGTTCCAGGCGGTGTTCGGCCAGGAGGACCGTCGTGCCGAGGTCGTGCACGAGGCGCTGGAGGACGGCCAGGACCTCCTCGGCGGCGGCCGGGTCGAGCGCGGAGGTCGGCTCGTCCAGGACGAGGACGCTCGGGTGCGGGGTGAG
Source organism: Streptomyces sp. NPDC007991 (assembly GCF_042958445.1). NCBI lineage: Bacteria > Bacillati > Actinomycetota > Actinomycetes > Kitasatosporales > Streptomycetaceae > Streptomyces > Streptomyces sp. NPDC007991. The sequence continues at coordinate 244,256 of NZ_JBIBJD010000002.1, read as the reverse complement.
GACCGAGCCGATCGCGACACGCTGCCGCTGGCCGCCGGAGAGCGTGGCGATCGGGCGGTGGCGCAGGTCGGCCAGGCCGAGCAGGTCGAGGGTCTCCTCGACCCGGCGCCGCATCACGTCCGGGGCGAGGCCCAGCGACTCCATGCCGTAGGCGAGTTCGTCCTCGACGGTGTCGGTGACGAAGTGGGAGAGCGGGTCCTGGCCCACCGTGCCGACGACGTCGGCGAGTTCGCGCGGCTTGTGGGTGCGGGTGTCGCGGCCGGCGACCGTGACCCTGCCGCGCAGGGTGCCGCCGGTGAAGTGCGGGACGAGCCCGCTGACCGCGCCCAGGACGGTGGACTTGCCGGCACCGGACGGGCCGGCCAGGAGGACGAGTTCACCCTCCGGGACCTCGAAGTCGACGCCCTGGACGGTGGGTTCGGCGGCACCGTCGTACGTCACGGACACATCCTCGAAGCGGATCACGACGGCTCCTTGGGATCGGGGGCGACGAAGGCGGGCAGCAGGCCGAGGAGGATCGCCGCCGCGGGCCAGAGGGGGAGAGTGGGGGCCATGAGCGGTACCACCCCGGGGTGCAGGGCCGCCGGGTCGCGACTCGCGGCGAGCGTGAGCAGCGCGGCGACAGCCACACCGGAGGCGACGACCAGCCAGGCGCGCACGTCCCAGCGGTCGGGGCGGTACCGGGTCCGCAACGACCGGCGTCCGCCGAGCCGGAGACCCGCGAGGGCGGCGGCGAGGCCGGTGAGGAGGACCGGGACTCCGTAGGTGGCGCCCTCGGCGGTGAGCAGACCGTACGTTCCGGCGCACACGCCGAGCAGGCCGCCGAGGGTGAGGGCGGCGGTGGTACGGCGGACGGCGGCGGGGACCTCGGCGGTACGGCCGTAGCCGCGGGCGTCCATCGCGGCGGCCAGCGACACCGAGCGCTCCAGCGCGCCCTCCAGGACCGGCAGGCCCACCTGCAGCAGGCCCCTGAGGCCCTTGTCCGGGCGGCCGCGCAGGCGGCGGGCGGCGCGCAGGCGCTGGACGTCGGCGATGAGGCTGGGCGCGAAGGTCAGGGCCACGACGACCGCGACGCCCATCTCGTAGAGGGCGCCGGGGAGGGACTTGAGGAGGCGTGAGGGGTTCGCGAGGGCGTTCGCGGCGCCGACGCAGATGAGCAGGGTGGCCAGTTTCAGGCCGTCGTACAGGGCGAAGGTGAGGGCTTCGGCGGTGACCTCGCCACCGAGGCGGATGCCCTGGGCCCAGGCGGGGAGGCCGACTTCGGGGAGGGTGAGGAGGGGGTGCGTGCCGGGGATGGGGGAGCCGAGGATCGTCGCGAAGAGCAGGCGGACGAGCAGCACGGCGAGGGCGAGTTTGACGAACGCGCCGTAGGAGCGGGACCAGGGGGTGTCGGGGCGGCGGGTGGCCACGACGTAGGCGGAGACCGTGATGAGGAGGGTGAGGAGGAGGGGGTTGGTGGTGCGGGTCGCCGCGGTGCCGAGGGAGAGGGACCAGAGCCACCAGGCGCCGGGGTGGAGGGCGGTGGGCTGCGCAGCCCGGCGGTGCGGGGTGCCGCTCTCCGGGACGGGCGCCGCCCCAGCGGCACGACTGTCCGCAGGCCGGGGCGTCGTCCTACGCACGTCGGCGTACCTGCCGGATTGCTGCCGCGCCCAGTACCGCCACCACGGCGATTCCCGCCACCAGGCCCAGGGACGGACCGCCCCCCGAGGTGTTCTTCTTCTCCGCGGCCGGCTTCTGCCGCTGCTTGGAGATCTGCTCTCCGCACCCCTTGCCCGGATAACCCGAGATGGCGCACAGGAGGGCGCCCGTGTCGTAGCGCAGCGGCTTGGCCACTGCTGCCAGGGCCTGCGCCGTGGTCGCGTCGGGAGAGACCTGGGCGCAGGCCGTCCGGGGAGCGGGCGGGGTCTCGCCGGGCGGGGCGTCCGCCTTCGTGCCGAAGTCGAGGAGCAGAGCCACCCGCTTCTTGCCGTCCCGCGCGGGCGTCGTGGCGCAGATCGTCTTGAAATCGGCCTCGCCGCGCGGCCGGGCCGCGTCCCCGGAGTCCTCGCTCACCGAGAAGCGGAAGCCCTGGACGTCGCCGTCCGAGGGGCGGGCCGTCGACGGGCCCTGGGTGGCGTAGACCCAGCGGTCGCCGTCGCGGTCCCAGAACGACCAGTACCGGTAGCCCGCGGCCTGGGCCGGGCCCGCTCCCACGCACAGCACGAGCGAGGCCAGGAGGAGGATGACGGCCCGGCGGATCACGGCTGCTTCCTCCGGCGGCCGCTGAAGAGGAAGCCGATGCCGACGCCGGCGACGAGGCAGACCCCGACGTACCACCAGACGCCGAAGACGTCCGAGTCGCCCTTCTCGCCCGCTGCCTGGGTCTTTCCGGCGGTCTGCGGGGCCGGGCCGGTCGCGTTCAGCCGCTTCACCAGGTCGGTGCCGCCGAAGTCGCGCGGGTTCGTGCCGGTGGCGTGGGCGGCGAAGATCAGCTGGGCGTAGGCGGCGGGGCCGTTCTGGGCGGCCCAGGGCGCGGAGTTCTTCTCCAGCCAGCGCAGGGACTTGCCCGCCTGTCCGGTGTCGCCGTGCGCGGCGAGTGCGACGACCGCGTCGGCGGTGTTGCCGTGGTCGGGCTGGGGGTCCGAGCCGGGGGTGGGCGAGGTGAGGTGGCCGTCCTTGACGAGGGCCTTGGTGAGGTAGGCGGCTGCGTTGGCCGCGGCCTGCTCCGGCGTCTTGTCGTCCTCGCAGGCCTGTCCCCCGGCGGCCTCGGTCTTCGCGCCGGGCTTCACCACCATGCCATGGCCCAGTGCGCCCAGCACGCCCGCCGCCGTGGCGTCGGCGTTGGCGGCCAGCCGGCCCTTCTTGTCCGGCTGGAACGCGAAGGCGCCCGCGTCGTCGCCGTCACAGCCGAGGGCGAGTGCCAGCAGCGCGTCGTAGGGCGACTTGCCGCCCTTGTCGACCTGTTGCGGCTTCTCGCCGGCGGCGGTCAGCGCGCCGATGACGACGGAGGTGGAGTTGGTGTCGCTGGCGCCGCCGGGCGTGTAGCCCCAGCCGCCGTCCTTGTTCTGGACGGACTTCAGCCAGGCGACGGCTTTGCCGGTGACGGCGTCGTGCCCGCCGAGGGCGGTGAGGGCCTGTATCGCGGCGGCCGTCTGGTTCGTGTCGACCGGGGTCTTGGCGTCGCACGCGGCGGTGGGGTCGGCGCGGTACGGGGCGAAGGAACCGTTCGCGCACTGCTGGCGCACCAGCCACTCCACGGACTTCTCCGCGGGCTTCACCCCCACGGTGTGCTGCGCGAGCAGGGCGAGGGACTGGCGCCAGACACCGTCGTACCGGGGGTCCTTGTCGCCGTACAGGGCGGAGGGAAGCGCCTGGGACGGGGAAGGGGACGGGGCGGCGGCGGCCGGTGTGGCGGCGCCGATCACGGCGACGGCGGCCAGGACCGCGGCGCTGCTGCGGACGTTCATGATCGGCGGGTGCCTCTCCCTGCGGGGAGCCGGGCAGCACGGGGCACCCCCGGCGGCTCGGCTCCGTATACCTCGACGGTGCCGTGCACCGGCGCTCCGCCGGGCACGTGAGCCGGTCACGAACCGTACGGGGCGATCCGGCTCACCGCCTGGGCGGCAGTTCACGGTTGCGGGTCAGCGCCGGAATTGCACCGGCTTCCCCCTGTACGGGTGTGATGACGACCTGCCCACTGTACCCGCACGTCCACAACGGGCTCAGGGGTGTGGGGGCCGGTGCCGGGGCCGGAGTACCTTCGGCCCATGCCCATGCCACCACCGGGACCGCTGCTCGGCTCGGGCCGCCGCGCCGACGTGTACGCGCTCGACGAGGCGTGGGTGCTGCGGCGTGACCGGGAGGGCGGGGGCGACGCGGCGGGCGAGGGCGAGGTGATGCGGCACGTGCACGCCCACGGCTACCCGGTGCCCCGGGTCCGCCCGACCGGCTCGCGCACCGACCTGGTGATGGAACGGCTCTCCGGCCCGACCCTGCTCCAGGCCTGCCTGGCGGGCACGCTGGACCCGGCGGAGGCGGGCTCTGTCCTGGCCCGGCTGCTGCGCCGGCTCCACACCCTCCCCGCCCTGCGCTCCACCGACCCGGCCGTCCGCGTCCTGCACCTGGATCTGCACCCGGAGAACGTGATCCTGACCCCCGACGGCCCCCGCGTCATCGACTGGTCGAACACGCAGGAGGGCGACCCGGCCCTGGACCGGGCCGTGTCGGCCGTGATCCTCGCCCAGGCCGCCGTCGCCGGTGACCATCTCGCCGGCCCGGCCGGCACCATGCTGACCGCCCTCCTCGCCGACGCGTCCCCCCTCGGCCGGCCCGCCCTGACGGAGGCCCTGCGCCGCCGGTCCGCCGACCCGTCCATGAGCCGGGACGAAGTCGAACTGCTGGGCCAGGCAGAGGAGTTGATCCTGGCCCACGGTCGAACACGCTGACGGACAAGCTAACGTGGGCCTCCACGACCACACGCAGGAGCGTCCATGAGTGATCAGGCGGGGAACTCCGGGCAGGAGCCGCTTCCCAAGATCGACACGTCCGTGCCGCACTCGGCCCGGATCTGGAACTACTGGCTCGGCGGGAAGGACAACTACGAAGTCGACCGCGTGGCCGGTGACGCGTTCCGGGAGGTCTTCCCGGGCATCGAGACCGGGGCCCGCGCCGCCCGCTACTTCCTCGCACGCGCGGTCCGCCACCTCGCCGCCGAGGAGGGCATCCGCCAGTTCCTGGACATCGGCACCGGGCTGCCCAACGTGGACAACACCCATCAGATCGCCCAGGGGGTGGCCCCGGAGAGCCGGATCGTCTACGTCGACAACGACCCGCTGGTGCTGGCCCACGCCCGCGCGTTGCTCACCAGCACCCCGGAAGGCGTCACCAACTACGTCGACGCCGACCTGCGCGAGCCGGGCACGATCATCCGGGAAGCCGGCAAGACGCTGGACTTCGGCCGGCCCGTCGCTCTCATGCTGATGGGCATCCTGGGCCACATCGAGGACCACGACGAGGCACGCTCGATCGTGCGGCAGCTGGTGGAGGCCCTGCCCTCCGGCAGCTACCTCGTCCAGTACGACAGCACGGACACCAGCGAGGACTACGTCCGGGCCATCGAGCAGTACAACGACGGCGGCTCGATCCCCTACATCCTGCGCAGCCCCGAGCAGATCGCCCGCTACTTCGACGGTCTGGAACTGCTCGAACCGGGCGTGACGTCCTGCTCGCGCTGGCGCCCCGACGCCGCGGCCCTGGATTTGCCGGCGGAGGTGCACCAGTACGGCGGCGTCGCCCTCAAGATTTGAACCCGGCCCGGCGGGATCAGGTCTCCTGAAGGATGCGGTGGAGGATGGTCGGAGTCTCGTCCGGCGACTCGGCTTCGACCACCAGCCGGTTCATCGCGTCCCAGTAGCGCTCGATCTCGGCCGGCCGGTCAGGATAGAGCGCGGTGGTGAGCTGTTCGAGGTAGACCACGTCGGGCAACTCACCGCCGGGCAGGCGCACGATCGTGACCGGACCGCCCTCCGCGGCGTGGCCGCCGGCGCCGAACGGCAGGATCTGGACCGTGACCTGAGGCAGCCGGCACATCTCGATGAGATACCTGAGCTGGGCGCGCATGACGGAGAGACCGCCCACCGGGCGACGCAGCGCCGCCTCGTCGATCACCGCCCACAGCCGGGTCGGCGGCTGCCGGTGCAGTATCCGCTGGCGGGTCAGCCGCAGCGCGACCCGGCGTTCCATCTCCCGCGCACCGGCGTCCGGGTGGGCGAGCCGGAGGCAGGCCCGTGCGTAGTCGGCGGTCTGGAGCAGTGCGGGAACGCGCTGGACCTGGAAGCAGCGGATGACGCCGGCCGCCTGCTCGGCGCCGAGGTACGTCTGCGTCCAGGCGGGCACCACGTCGCTGTAGTACTGCCACCAGGCCGGGGTGTTGGCCTGCTCGGCCAGCGCCAGCAGGGTCGCGCGCTCGGCCTCGTCCGTGACGCCGTAGTGCGTGAGCAGATCGGTGACGTCCCGCAGCTTGAACCCGTGCCGGCCCGCCTCCATCCGGCTGATCTTGGACGGGGAGGCCCGGATGACATGCCCCGCGTCCGCCCGGCCGATGCCCCGCTCCTCGCGCAGTCGCCTGAGCCGGGCGCCCAGCACCAGCCGCGGCACCATGGGCCCGGCCGATCTGCTGTCCAGGGCTCCGCTGCCGGACGTCGTACGAGCGGCCTCTTCGGTGCCCATGGGATGTCTCCTTGCGGTGGAACGCAGCTCCGCAGGCCTGGGAGCGCCGCGGCATATTCATCCTAGGGGCCTGCCCGGACATCATCCGGCTTATGCCGAAGGTGAGTTCGGCCGCGGGGTGGCTCCGCCGAAGGGAAGGTGCAGGGTCCGGGAGGCGAGCAGCCAGACGCCGTCGGCCCTGTGGAACGTGTCCTCGTAGTGCCCGGCCTGGACCGGCGGCCCGGCCGGGACGACGCCGCCCTCGTAGCCGTCGACGCGGTAGGTCGTGAAGTACGAGATCGCCGTGGCCGTGTCCCAGGACGTCACCGTGACCAGGACGTTGGACATCATGCGCCGGGACAGCCGGTCGGCGGGGCGGGAGCCGAAATAGCCGCGCAGGGCGGCCCGGCCCTTGACCAGCCGTCCGTCCTCAGGCCACTGCCAGACGCCGTCCTCGGTGAACAGCTCGGCCACACAGGAGGGTTCGCCGAGGTCGAGCCGGTGGACGAAGTCGATGATCAGGCGCTCGCAGGCGCGTTCGGCCAGGAGGCGTTCCAAGGGGTCCATGACGGATGCGTAGCATCCCGGCGGCCCGTCCTGCGCCGGGTTTGCCACCTCATCGCACCGCCGTGTACGTCACCGGATCGCTCCCCGGCACCGCCTCCGCCCGGCCCGCCTTCACCAGGCGGCGCAGATGGGACTCGGCCTCCGAGACGGCGATGGTGCGGGAGCCGTGGGGGATGTCGGCCCAGGGGCGGTTCCACTCCATGCGCTCGGCGAGCTGCCAGGGCGTGAGCGGGTCGGCGAGGAGGGTCAGCAGGTCGGTGAGGCGGGCCTCGTGGTGGGCGAGCAGGTCGCGGACCCGGGCGGCGGCGTCGGGGAACGCGTGCTGATGGGCCGGGAGTACCTCCGCGGGGGCGAGGCGGCCGACGCGTTCCAGGGAGTCGAGGTAGTCGCCCAGGGGGTCGGTGACGGTGGTGTCGTCGGGGTCCTCGTAGAGGCCGATGTGCGGGGTGATCTCGGGCAGCAGGTGGTCGCCGGAGAACAGGCGGCCGTGGCCGGGGAGCCCGGCGGGGTGGGTCTCCTCCAGGTGGAGGCAGACGTGGCCCGGCGTGTGGCCAGGGGTCCAGATCGCGCGCAGGCGGCGGCCGGGGAGGTCGAGGAGTTCGCCGGGGACGATGTCGCGGTCGGGCAGGGCGGGGGAGAGGCCGGGCAGGGCGCGGGGCCGGGCCGCACGCAGCGGGGCGATGTGCTCCTCCGGGGCGCCGGCGGCGGCGAGCTTGGCCGTCATGTACGTGAACCAGCGCTCGGGACGGGCCTGGCGGGTCCGCCGTACGACCGCCGTGTCCGCCGCGTGCAGCGCGATCCAGGCGCCCGACGCCTCGCGGACCCGGCCGGACAGGCCGTGGTGGTCCGGGTGGTGGTGGGTGACGACGACGCCGTGGATCTCGGTGACCGAGGTGCCGCAGGCGGTGAGACCGGCCGCGAGGGTGTCCCAGGACGCGGGGTCGTCCCAGCCGGTGTCGATCAGTACCGGGCCCCGGTCGGTGTCGACGACGTACACCAGCGTGTGGCCGAGGGGGTTGTCCGGGATGGGGACGCGCAGGGACCGGACGCCTCCGCCGTGGTCGTGCACCGCCGGTGCCGGCTCGCGGTCCTGGCTGCTCTTCATGTGCCCTCCGTTCCACGGCCATTGCCCACTATAACGAGAACTGGTATCAGTTCCTGAAACACCGTCAGATGTGAAGGCAGTCGGCCATGACCGAGCTCGTGGAACACGGACAGCTGTTCGTCGGCGGGGAGTTGACCGACCCCCTGGGTACGGACGTCATCGAGGTGGTCTCACCGCACACGGAAGAGGTCATCGGACGCGTCCCGCACGCCTCGACTGCGGATGTGGACCGGGCCGTGGGGGCGGCCCGGCGGGCCTTCGACGAGGGCCCCTGGCCGCGCATGAGCCTCGACGAGCGGATCGAGGTCGTGAGCAGGATCAAGGACGGGATCGCCGCCCGGCACGACGAGATCGCCCGCGTGATCTCCGCCCAGAACGGCTCGCCGTACTCCTGGAGCGTCCTCGCCCAGGCCCTCGGCGCCGTCATGGTCTGGGACTCGGCGATCACCGTCGCGCGGAACTTCACCCACGAGGAGCGGCGCGACGGCGTGCTGGGCAGGATCCTGGTGCGGCGTGAACCGGTCGGGGTCGTCGCCGCCGTCGTGCCCTGGAACGTCCCGCAGTTCGTCGCCGCCGCCAAGCTCGCCCCCGCGCTGCTCACCGGCTGCACGGCCGTGCTCAAGCCCTCGCCGGAGTCGCCGCTGGACGCGTACCTGCTCGGCGAGATCGCGCGGGAGGCCGGGCTGCCCGAGGGCGTGCTGTCGATCCTGCCCGCCGACCGGGAGGTGAGCGAGTACCTGGTCGGGCACCCCGGCATCGACAAGGTGTCCTTCACCGGGTCGGTCGCGGCCGGCAAGCGCGTGATGGAGGTCGCCGCCCGCAACCTCACCCGCGTGACCCTCGAACTGGGCGGCAAGTCGGCCGCCGTCGTCCTGCCGGACGCGGACGTCGGGACGGCCGTGGCGGGCATCGCCCCCGCGGCCTGGATGAACAACGGGCAGGCCTGCGTCGCCCAGACCCGCATCCTCCTCCCGCGCTCTCGCTACGACGAGTTCGCCGACGCCCTCGCCGCCGCGGCGGGCGCGCTGACGGTCGGCGACCCGCTGGACCCCGCCACCCAGGTGGGCCCGCTGGTGGCCCGGCGGCAGCAGCGGCGCAACCTCGACTACATCCGCATCGGCCAGGAGGAGGGCGCCAAGATCCTCACGGGCGGCGGACGCCCGGCCGGACTCGACCGCGGCTGGTACGTCGAACCGACCCTCTTCGGCGACGTCGACAACTCCATGCGCATCGCCCGCGAGGAGATCTTCGGCCCGGTGATCTGCCTGCTGCCCTACGACGACGAGTCCGACGCCGTGAAGATCGCCAACGACTCCGACTACGGGCTGAGCGGCAGCGTGTGGACGGCGGACGTCGAGCACGGCATCGAGATCGCCCGGCAGGTCCGTACCGGCACGTACTCGGTCAACACCTTCAGCCTGGACATGCTGGGCCCCTTCGGCGGCTACAAGAACTCGGGCCTGGGGCGGGAGTTCGGGCCCGAGGGGTACGGCGAGTACCTGGAGCACAAGATGATCCACCTCCCGGCGGACGCGTAGCGATGGGCGACCGCTGGCACGTGGAGGTCGACCGCTCCCTGTGCATCGGCTCCGCCCAGTGCCTCCACCACGCGCCGGACGGCTTCCGCCTGGACGCCGCCCGGCAGTCCCATCCGTCCGCCCCGGACACGGACGCGAACGAGCGGGTGCTGGCGGCGGCGGAGAACTGTCCCGTGGAGGCCATCACGATCACGCTGGGGGAGAGCGGGGAGCCGGTGTTCCCGCCGGAGGAGTAGGGGCAGCCGCCGCCCCGGGCCCGTCAGGCGCCGGTGGAGCGGCCGCCGCTTCTGGATCCTCAGGTGCTGGTGGTGCGGCCGGTGTGTGGTCCGTCCGGTGCCGGTGGGACGGCCGGTTCCGGGTCCCTCAGGCGCCGGGTGCCCGGTAGTCCACCTGCTGCCGGACGGCCTCGTCCACGTCCTCGGGCGACAGCAGGACGACCGTGCTCGTGCGGACCCCGCCCGCGGCCGAGACGACCATGCCCATGGCCGCGGCGGAGGTGTTGCCCGGCAGCTCCGCCGTGACGTAGACGTCGTCGTCGCCGAAGGCCCAGTACATCGTCTCGACCCGGCCCCCGAGGCCCTCGACCATGCGCCCGACGACGTCACGCCGCGTGCTCCCGCCCTCCTTGAGCAGGCCCTTCAGTCCGTCCGGGGTGAGCTTCACCTTGAACAGGTACTTCGGCATGGGGTTGCCCTCTCACTTCAGCCCGAAAAGTCGCTTTTACTCCCTCATGTTCCTTCCGGCTCGGTGTTTCGTCGCGGCGACTGGGCCTCAAGAGGGGCATATGGGTCACTCAGGATATTTAGGTAAAAAATTCCGCACAGGGGCTTCTCTTCCCGGCCAGAAGTTCTAGCCTGGAATCAGGCCTACGGGACGAGTGAGGGAGTCCGACCGGAGTTGGCCGACTCTGGCTGGAAGTTTCGGCTTCCGCCGGTGCCGACTGCGACGGTAGGGCTGAGAGGCCGGAAGGTCGAAGGATCGAGAGGTCCTGAGACCGGAAGGCGACCCCCAGAACCTGATCCGGACCATGCCGGCGAAGGGAACCCGTCTCGTAGGTCATTCATGTGCGCCGGGGGTCATTCGCGAGCGTCGGGCGCCGTCAGGTCGATCAGCCGGCACACCGTCTCGATGTCGATCTTGACCTGGGCGATGGAGGCGCGGCCCGACAGCCAGGTGATGAGGGCCGAGTGCCAGGTGTGCTCGATGACCCGGACCGCCGAGAGCTGCTCCCCGGTGGGGTGTTCCAGCCCCATCGCGTCCAGGATGATCGCCGTCGTCTGCCGGGAGACCTGGTCGACCTCGGGGCTCACGCTGCGGTCGGCGAAGGTGAGGGCCCGGACCATCGCGTCGGCCAGATGCGGTTCGCGCTGGAGGGCGCGGAAGGCCCGCATCAGCGTCTCCGCGACCCGGTCGGCCGCCGTCTCGCCCTGCGGGGGCTTCTTGCGCAGCGTGCCGTGCATGTGCTCCAACTGGTCCTGCATGGTGGCGACCAGCAGATGGACCTTGGAGGGGAAGTAGCGGTACAGCGTGCCGAGCGCCACCTGCGAGGACTCCGCGACCTCGCGCATCTGCACGGCGTCGAAGCCGCCCCGGCTGGCCAGTTGCGCGCTCGCGTGCAGGATGCGGCGACGGCGGGCCTCCTGCCGCTCCGTCAGGGGCGGGGAGCCGGGGGCTGTGGCTCTGGCATCCACCTTGGCCACCTTGTTCACCATGGCGCTCACCTTGGCTTCCGCGGGCATGGGTCGGGCCCGTTCCGTGACCGTCCGTGAGGACGAGTGATCAGACAGCATGGCACGGCGCCCGCCGTGGCGTGAATCACCTGATCCACTGCTCACAGCACCCCTACCTGCCGGTAGATTCAGAGCCTCCGAACGATCAAGTCTGAAACTTGTTCTAGATTAGCGTCCCGGCGTAATCTCGCGGGACAGAGCAGTCAGAAGGGGGCCCAGAGTGACCGCTGAGGCCAGGGAGGCCGGGGCTCCGGAGGACCCCGCCGCCGACGGCTTGCGACCGCTCCACATCGCGCTCCTCACCTATAAAGGGAACCCGTTCTGCGGCGGCCAGGGCGTCTACGTCCGGCACCTCTCGCGCGAACTGGCCCGCCTCGGCCACCAGGTCGAGGTCATCGGCGCACAGCCGTATCCCGTGCTCGACGAGGGGTACGACGGGCTCAGCCTCACCGAGCTGCCCAGCCTCGACCTCTACCGCCAGCCGGATCCTTTCCGCACCCCGAAGCGCGACGAGTACCGCGACTGGATCGACGCGCTCGAAGTCGCGACCATGTGGACCGGCGGCTTCCCCGAACCCCTGACGTTCTCGCTGCGCGCCCGCCGCCATCTGCGCGCCCGCCGCGGCGAGTTCGACGTCGTCCACGACAACCAGACCCTCGGGTACGGCTTGCTGGGAGACGTGGGCGCCCCCCTGGTGACCACGATCCACCACCCCATCACCGTCGACCGGCAGTTGGAGCTGGACGCGGCGCAGGGCCGGCAGCGGCGCTTCTCCGTGCGGCGCTGGTACGGCTTCACCCGCATGCAGAAGCGCGTCGCGCGCCGGCTGCCGTCCGTCCTCACCGTCTCCGGCACGTCCCAGCGGGAGATCATCGACCACCTCGGCGTCCGACAGGACCGCATCCACGTCGTCCACATCGGCGCCGACACCGACCTGTTCTCGCCGGACCCCTCGGTGCCGGTCGTACCGGGCCGGATCGTGACGACGTCCAGCGCCGACGTGCCGCTGAAGGGCCTGGTCCATCTCGTCGAGGCACTCGCCAAGGTGCGCACCGAGCACCCCGGCGCCCACCTCGTCGTCGTCGGCAAGCGCCCGGCCGAGGGACCCGTCGCCCAGGCGATGGAGCGCTACGGCCTCGACGGCGCCGTTGAGTTCGTCAAGGGCATCTCCGACGCCGAACTCGTCGACCTGGTGCGCTCGGCGCAGATCGCCTGCGTGCCGTCGCTCTACGAGGGCTTCTCGCTGCCGGCCGCCGAGGCCATGGCGACCGGGACGCCCCTGCTCGCCACGACCGGCGGGGCGATCCCCGAGGTCGCCGGCCCAGACGGGGAGACCTGCCTCGCGGTGCCGCCGGGCGACTCGCAGGCACTGGCGGCCGGGCTGGTCCGGCTGCTGGGCGACCCGGAGCTGCGCGCGCGGCTCGGAGCGGCCGGGCGGGAACGGGTGCTGCGGCACTTCACCTGGGCCAGGGCGGCGGAGGGCACGGTGGTGCGCTACCGCGAGGCGATCGCCCGCGCGGGGGGTGACCCCCAGGGCCGCCCCGCGCGCCGGGCCTTTGGCGGTTTGGCGGCGGGCGGCGACCGCTCGACGCCCCCGGCTCCCGCAGGTGCTGTCTGCGCGGCCACCACAGATGTAGCAGGCGTCAACTCCGAAAGCAGGGCCACGTGCTGACCGTCGACTTCTCCCGGTTCCCGCTCGCCCCGGGCGACCGTGTCCTGGACCTCGGCTGTGGCGCCGGCAGGCACGCGTTCGAGTGCTACCGGCGCGGCGCGCAGGTCGTGGCGCTGGACCAGAACGCCGAGGAGATCCGCGAGGTCGCCCAGTGGTTCGCGGCGATGAAGGAGGCCGGCGAGGCCCCCGAGGGCGCCACCGCCACGGCCATGGAGGGCGACGCCCTCGCACTGCCCTTCCCCGACGAGTCCTTCGACGTCGTCATCATCTCCGAGGTGATGGAGCACATACCGGACGACAAGGGCGTCCTCGCCGAGATGGTGCGCGTGCTCAAGCCCGGCGGGCGCATCGCCGTCACCGTCCCGCGCTACGGCCCCGAGAAGGTCTGCTGGACCCTGTCCGACGCCTACCACGAGGTCGAGGGCGGCCACATCCGCATCTACAGGGCGGACGAGCTGCTGGAGAAGATCCGCGAGGCCGGCCTGGAGCCGTACGGCACCCACCACGCCCACGCCCTGCACTCGCCCTACTGGTGGCTGAAGTGCGCGTTCGGCGTCGACAACGACAAGGCGCTGCCGGTGCGGGCGTACCACAAGCTCCTGGTCTGGGACATCATGAAGAAACCGCTGGCCACCCGGGTCGCGGAGCAGGCGCTGAACCCGCTGATCGGCAAGAGCTTCGTGGCGTACGCGACCAAGCCCCACCTGCCGCGCCTGTCCGACACCGGGGCGGACGCCCAGTGACGACTCCCCGGACGGAACACCTGGTCCTGCCCGGGGTCCTCACCGCCCCGCAGGCCGCCGCGACCGTCGCCGGCATCCTCGCCGTGCAGCGCGAGGACGGCGCGATCCCCTGGTTCCGGGGCCACCACCTCGACCCCTGGGACCACGTCGAGGCCGCCATGGCACTCGACGCGGCCGGTGAACACGAAGCCGCCGAACGGGCCTACCTGTGGCTGGCCCGGCACCAGAACGACGACGGCTCCTGGTACGCGGCCTACGCCGACGGCGACTTCGCCGAGGTCACCGACCGGGGCCGGGAGACCAACTTCGTCGCCTACACAGCCGTCGGCGTCTGGCACCACTACCTCTCCACCGGCGACGACACGTTCCTGGACCGGATGTGGCCGGCGGTGTACGCGGCCGTGGAGTTCGTGCTGCGCCTGCAGCAGCCCGGCGGCCAGATCGGCTGGCGGCGCGACGACGACGGCACGGACACGGCGGACGCCCTGCTGACCGGCAGCTCCTCCGTCCACCACGCGCTGCGCTGCGCGCTGGCGATCGCCGAACAGCGGGAAGAGGCCCAGCCGGACTGGGAGTTGGCCGCGGGCGCGCTGCGGCACGCCATACGCCGGCATCCCGAGCGGTTCCTCGACAAGAACCGTTACTCGATGGACTGGTACTACCCCGTGCTCGGCGGCGCCCTGACCGGCGCGGAGGCCAAGGCCCGCATAGAGGAGGACTGGGACCGGTTCGTCGTCCCCGGGCTGGGGGTGCGGTGCGTGGTTCCCAACCCGTGGGTGACGGGGGGCGAGTCAGCGGAACTCGCCCTGGCGCTGTGGGCGATGGGGGAGTCGGACCGTGCGCTGGAGATCCTCCAGTCGATCCAGCACCTGCGCGATCCGGAGAGCGGGCTGTACTGGACGGGGTACGTCTTCGAGGACGACGCCATCTGGCCGCGGGAGTTGACCACCTGGACTGCGGGGTCGCTGCTGCTGGCCGTGGCCGCACTTGGGGGCCATGAGGCCACGTGCCGGGTCTTCGGCGGTGAGGGTCTGCCTGTGGGGCTGGACTCGGAGTGCTGCGCCTGAGAGCTCGGGGGGTTGTGGCCGTGGGGCGGGCGCGGGTTGTGTGTGGTTGATCGCGCTCACGCGGCGGAGCCGCATGTCGGCACAGCCCCGCGCCCCTGGGGTGTCAGTGCCGGTGTACTCGATTGGCGATCGCGTGGCCCACGAACAAGTAGACCACCGCTGCCAGGCCGTAGCCCGCGACCACTCGGGCCCAGGCCTCGTCGAACGTGAAGAGGTCGTGGGACCAGCCCGCGAGCCAGCGGGCCGCGTCGTGGACGAACTGGACGAAGTCGTTCGCCCGGTTGGCGTCCAGCAGGTACATCAGAATCCACAGGCCCAGGATGAGGGCCATGATGTCGGCGACGACGGCGATGACCGTGCCGGCCTGATTCGCACCGTTGCGATATCGAGGGGACATGCCCACCGGGTAGCCCGCGAGGCCTCGTTCAAACCCCGGGCGTTTCTTACCGCGTTCAACCGAAGTTCCCGGAAGGGCCGTTCGGGGTACACCCGCATCACCGACGATCCTGGCCGGCACACGGGGAGAGCACAGGTGTCACGGGGGGAGAGCGCAGGTGCCCGCGAACAGACCCACCACCGAAGAGCCTCGGTTAACCGTCACCAGACCCCCGCGCCGACGCCTGCGCAGAGCCCTGGCGTTGGCGCTGCCCGTCCCGGTCATCGGGCTGGTCCTGCTGGTGACCTCCGGGAACCTGCTGTTGCCGGTGCGGCAGGTGGTCACGATAGAGGCCAAGATGGCCTCGAAGAGGGACTTCTTCCAGGACCCCGTGGTCGAGCGGCTTCTCATGAAGCACGGCTTCCGCGTGCACATCACCAACATGGGCTCGCGTGAGATCGCCAAGCAGGACTACGCGGGGTACGACGTCGTCTTCCCCTCCGGCCAGCCGGCCGCCGATCTGATCAGCCGGGAGCGCGCCCGGGCGAACCGTCCGGTGCTGCTGTACCGCCCGTTCGTCAGCCCCATCGTGCTCGCCACCTACCGGGACTACGCCGAGGTGCTCACGGCGGAAGGCGTCGCGGAGCGCCTGCCGGGCGCGGGCAGCCGGCCGATGTACTACACCCTCGACATGCGGAAGTTCATCGATCTCGCGCACGGCAAGAGGAAGGGCGCCCAGCGCGATTCCCGGGACGGGTACCGCTGGGACGAGATCGACCGCGACGACCTCGTCCGCAACG
The DNA here is from genome assembly GCF_042958445.1 of Streptomyces sp. NPDC007991. Classification (NCBI taxonomy): domain Bacteria; kingdom Bacillati; phylum Actinomycetota; class Actinomycetes; order Kitasatosporales; family Streptomycetaceae; genus Streptomyces; species Streptomyces sp. NPDC007991. Next base: position 228,472 of record NZ_JBIBJD010000002.1, on the reverse strand, counting down.
GCAACAAGATCCTCGCCCAGACCTCCGACATCTGCGAGTCCAACTCCGCCGGCACCTACCTCGGACTCGTGGCTTTCGTCGAGCACGGGAACGACGCGCCGGACAGCGAGGCCGAGGCCGAGCGACTCGCCCGGAAGATCAAGCCGCTCCTCGTCGAGCAGGGACTGCCGTCCGCCGAACGCGCCGAAACGTATCTGTCCCCCGACGGGCACAGCATCGCCCCGATCTCGGTGATCTACGAGCACCAGTTCCTCGCCCACCAGATCCGGCACCGGGCGGCGAAGGGCACGACCGATGGCGAGCGCGTCCTTCTCTACCCGTCCACACGCTTCGTCACCGAACCCCAGCTCGTCGCCCTGACCGGCGACGGCGCCCGGCTCGGCGAACTGATCAGCACCGACCGCGAACTCCAGCACCGAGCCCTGGAGCTGGGCTTCCGGGCCCGCAACGCCCCCGACGGCGCGACCAGCGACGAACTCACCCGGTTCCTCACCGAGCGGCACATCCCGGTACCCACCACCTCCTCCGACGACACCCGGGCGGTCCTGCCCAGCCTGCCCCTGCTGGAGAAGATGATCGAGATCGTCGGAGACTGCCCGGACCGGACGGGCAGCCGGTGAAGCGCCGCGCGGGCCTGCTGGCGCTCTGCCTGGCGCTCCTCACCGCCTCGCTCACCGCCTGCTCGGGCGACGACGGTGACGACACGGTCCGGCTGCGCGTGCTCGCCGGCCCCGACCTCACCGTGCCGGCCCCGGTGCTGGCGGAGTTGAGGGACGAGACCGGCATCGACCTGCGCCTGGACCACCGGCCCGACGCCGAGACGCAGACCCCCGACCGCGACAGGTACGACCTCGCCTGGCTGTCGTCCGACCGCTTTCTGCGTCTCACCCACAAGAGCGCGACGCGGGGACTGCAGCGCACCCCCATCATGACGTCCCCCGTCGTCATCGGCCTGAAGCCCGACGTGGCACGAGGGCTCCGCGCCCGGGTGCCCGGCGCCCGGCTCACCTGGGCGGACATCGCGGACGCCGCCGCCACGGGCACCGTCCGCTTCGGCATGGCCGACCCCCGGCACGCCGGCAGCGGGCTCGCCGCCCTCGTCGGCGTCGCCACCGCCGCGGCCGGCACCGGAGCCGCACTGCGCCCCCAGGACGTCTCCTGCGACCGGCTGCGCGGCTTCCGCTCCGGCCAGACCCTCACCGCCGACACCGGCCCCGCCCTCGTCGACTCCTACGTCGATCACCAGGACGAGGCCAACGCCCTCATCACCTACGAGTCCGACCTGCTCGCCCTCAACGCCACCGACCGCCTCGACGACCGCCTGGAGATCGTCCGCCCCGAAGACGGCATGGTCCTGGCGGACTTCCCGCTGCTCCTGCTGAACCCGGCCCACCGGACGGCGTACGACAAGGTCACGCAGTGGCTGCGGCGCGACTCGGTGCAGCGGCAGCTCATGCGGGACACGCTGCGCCGCCCCGTGAACACGGCGGTCACCCGGGACCCGCGGCTGCGCGAACCGGTCGGCAACGCGCTCTTCTACCCCGACCGGCCCGCCGTCGTCGAAACCCTGCTGGCGGACTACGGCGACCCCGGCCGCCGCACCACGAGCCAGGTGGTCTTCCTGCTCGACTTCTCCGGCTCGATGCGCGGCGCCCGGATGGCCGCCCTGCGCCGGGCCTTCGCCGGACTCAGCGGCGCGGACCCCTCCGCCTCCGGCAAGTTCACCCGCTTCTACCGGGGCGAGCGCCTGACCGTCGTCCGGTTCGGGGGCCGCGTGCTGGAGGAGAAGACCGTCACCGTCACCGGCCCGAAGGACCTGACCGCCCTCGCCGGCACCGTCGCCCGGGGCGGCTACGGCGACGCCACCGCCGTGTGGTCCGCCCTCGACCACGGCTACCGCACCGCCGCCCGGGAACGGGCCGCCGACCCCGACCGCTCCGTCTCCCTCGTCCTGATGACGGACGGCGAGAACAACGCGGGCCTGTCCTATGCCGAGTTCGTACGCCGTCACAAGGCGCTGCCCCCCGGCGTGCGCGCGGCCGTCCACACCTACCCCGTCCACTTCGGCGAGGCCGACGCGAGGGAACTACGGCGCGCGGCGGCGCGGACGGGCGGCCGGATGGTGGACGCCGCCGGCTCGTCCCTTTCCGAGGCTTTCAAGGAGATCCGTGGCTGTCACTGACGCACTGTGGTGGAGCCTTTGGTGGCCGTGGATGACGGTCTGGCTGGTGACGGCCGCCGGCGTGCTCGTCCTCGCGGTGGTCCTGGTGCGCCATGCCCGGGAGCGGCGCAGACACCTGCGGCGCTGGCAGTCGGCGTACAGCATCTGCCTGTACCTCGACGAGCAGGCGGTGATGGACCTGTACGAGCTCGGCAACTACCGGTCCGCGCTGGAGGAGGCCGTCGAGCTGCGGACGAAGGTCGACACCAGTGTCGGTTTCTGGAGCCGGCTGCTGACCTGGCTGTTCCGGTTCCGGCTGAAGCGGGACGTCAGCCAGGAGACGTTCCGCAAGTTCGTGCGCAAGGACAAACCGATCAACGTCATCGGTGTGGTCCTTCAGGCCTTCGACCGGGCCGACGCCATCGTCCACGCCGACCTGACCACCCTGACCGTCGTCCCCAACCGGAACCTCGCCGACGACCTGGCGGACGGCCGTACGGTGACCCTGAGCCGCATCGGCGCATTCGTCTCGGTCAAAGGCGTCTTCACCCGCGTGCCGGACGTGGCGGAGGGATTCGAGCTGCGGGCCGAGTACGGCGAGGAGCAGCCCCCGGTGTCCATGCGCGTCGTGGCCCCCGGGAACGCGCGCCGCTCCATCCCGGCCGGCACCTTCACGGCCCGCTGCCTCGGCAAGATGACCGGCTGGCGCGAGGAGACCCGCGAGGTGACGCTGGAGGCGATCGCGATCTTCTGGTGACCGCCGCCGCTCACCGGGAGTTGAGTTCGGCCAGCACGCGCAGGGTGTGCGGGTCGGGTGCGAGGGCCAGGAGGTCGGTCACGGGCCCTTCGCGCCACAACTCCAGTCGTTCCGCGATGCGTTCGCGCGGCCCCACCAGGGAGATCTCGTCGGCGAAGGCGTCCGGCACGGCGAGGACGGCTTCCTCCCGGCGGCCGGACAGGAACAACTCCTGGATCCGGCGGGCCTCCTCCTCGTACCCCATGCGGGCCATCAGGTCGGCGTGGAAGTTGCGGGTCGCGTGTCCCATGCCGCCGATGTAGAAGCCGAGCATGGCCTTGACGGGCAACAGGCCGTCGGCGACGTCGTCGCAGACCCGGACCTGGGCCAAGGGGGCGACGAGGAAGCCTTCGGGAAGGTCGCGCAGCGCGGGGCCGTACACCTCCGGCCGCGTCGGCGACCAGTACAGCGGCAGCCAGCCGTCGGCGATCCGGGTCGTCTGGGCGACGTTCTTCGGCCCCTCCGCGCCGAGCAGGACCGGCAGGTCCGGGCGGAGCGGGTGGGTGATCGGTTTGAGGGGCTTGCCGAGGCCGGTGGCGTCCGGGCCCCGGTAGGGGTGGGCGTGGAAACGGCCGGCCAGCTCGACCGGCGCCTCCCGCCGCAGCACCTGCCGTACGACGTCGACGTACTCACGGGTGGCGGTCAGCGGCGACTTCGGGAACGGGCGGCCGTACCAGCCCTCGACGACCTGCGGGCCGGACAGGCCCAGGCCCAGCATCATGCGACCGCCGGAGAGATGGTCGAGGGTGAGCGCCTGCATGGCGGTGGTGGTCGGTGGACGGGCCGCCATCTGCGCGACCGCCGTGCCCAGCTTGATGGTGGAGGTGCGGGCGGCGATCCAGGCGAGCGGCGTGAACGCGTCCGAGCCCCACGACTCGGCCGTCCACACCGAGTCGTAGCCCAGCCGCTCGGCCTCCTGCGCGAGCGGCACATGGGCGGGGGAGGGGCCGCGACCCCAGTAACCGAGGGCGAGACCGAGCCGCACGCCTGCCTCCTGACGGATCGTCAGCCGATGTGGGCGACGACTGTACGGCAACGGCCCCCCACCCGGAAGAGTGAGGGGCCGTACGTCGCTTCGGGGCTCAGCCGCGCTGGATGCCCGAGGTGTCCTGGAGGACGCCGCGACGGCCGTCCTGCGTCTGGGCGACCAGGACCGGACCGCGCTGCTCGACGGCCAGGTACCAGGTGCCCGGCGCGAGTTCGGCGATCGGCGTCGGCGAACCGTCCTCCGCGAACAGCGGCCGCGGCACCGGCACCGCGAACCAGAACGGCGAGAAGTCCCCGGCCGGGGGCTGCGGCGCCTGCGCCTGCTGCGGCTGCGGCTGCCCGGCGTACGGCTGCCCCGGCTGCCCGGGCTGTCCCGGCTGCGGGTGACCGTAGCCACCCGGCTGCTGGGCGCCCGGGTAGCCGTAACCACCGGGCGGCTGCGCACCGTAGGGCTGCGCGGCGGCCGGGCGCGGGGCCGGGATGAGGGCGCCCTTGAGGGCGGGGACGAGGGGGGTGGCGAGGGCGGCGGCGGCCAGGAGCAGCGTGGCGACGAGGGCGAGGATCATGCCGATGCCGGGGCTCGGAGCGCCCTCGCTGTTGTTGCCGAAATTGTCGAAGCCGCCGGGCACGTCGAAGATGTTGCCGAGGGCGCTCCACGCGGCGAACACGGTGAAGGCGGCACCGAACTGACCGAGATCGAGACCCGCGATCTTCGGCACCTGCGGCAGGCCCCGGGCGACGACGAGGAGCGCGGCGCCGATGATCCCCGCCAGTACGACGCTGAACACGACCGGCCCGCTTCCCCACAGGCTGGGGAGGTCGACGCTGTCGGGGACATTGTCGAACGAGTAGAGGTCGAGGAACGACGCGATCAACAGCAACACCGCTGCACCGATCACCACGCCGTCGCCTCGAGTGAGGGAGCGGATATTCACCTTAGGTCCTTCGTAGGTCGTCTCATCGTCGGTAGAGGCGTCGCTGCCACCATGTCGCCGTCAGGCCCCGGTGTGGAGCGCGGGGGTGACCCCTCATCGTACGAACGGACCCTATCGTCCGCCCGACCAGGGTGTCCGCCCGGATCAGCCCGCCGAGGACTACCCGCGCAGGAAACTCACGATTCCCTCAGAGATCCCTTGCGCCGCCTTCTGCCGCCACGCGCCACTGGTCAGCAGCGCCGCGTCCTTGCTATCGCGCATGTTGCCGCACTCGATGAACACCTTGGGAACCGTTGACAGATTGAGACCGCCCAGGTCCTTACGCGTGACGAGACCCGTGCCGTCGCCGATGTAGTTGGACGGGGCGCTGCCGGTGACGGCCACGAAGCGGCCCGCGACGCGCTCGCCGAGGTCGCGGGAGGGGGTGACGATCGCGCGGGTGTCGGCGGCGCCGGCGTGGACCGCACCGGGCAGGATGACGTGGAAGCCGCGGTTGCCGGCGCCCGAGCCGTCCGCGTGGACCGAGACCACGGCGTCGGCCTTCGCCCCGTTGCCGATCCGGGCCCGCTCGTCCACGCACGGGCCGTACGGCCGGTCGCCGTCCTGCGTCAGCTTCACCGTGGCGCCCTGCGCTTGGAGGAGTGTGCGCATCCGGTGCGCCACGTCCAGGGTGAACTTCGCCTCGGTGTAACCGTCGTTGGTGGAGGTGCCGGTGGTGTCGCACTCCTTCCAGTTCGTCCCGATGTTCACCTTGCGGTTGATCTCGGAGGCGTGCTGGAAGTTCTCCGGGTTGTGCCCGGGGTCGATGACGACGACCTTTCCCTTGAGCGGGCCGGAGGCCGGGGCGGGCGCGGAGGCCGAGGGCGTGTGCGAGGGCCTCGGTGAGTCGCCCCGCTCCTTGGCGTCGCCGGAAGGCGCGTTCGACGCGGCGGGCGAGGAGGACCGTACGGTCGCGTGTCCCGACCCCCCGTCGTCCCCCGAGCCGCCCACCGTCTCGTACACGAGCCAGCCGAGCAGCGCCCCGGGCACCAGCGCGGCGAGCGCGACGGTCAGGGGGCCGCGGCGGGGGCGGCGGGGCTGGGGAGGTTCGAAGTCAGGGCCTACATACGACACGGGTGTCACCCTAACTGCCGTCGCGGGGCGGCAGCGGTTCGACGACGGCCGGGCGGGCGGCGGCTACTCCCCGTTCGCGTCGGGGTCCCCGTGCCGTACCGCCTCCTTCACCCGAGCCTCGATCTCCTGGCGCGGGGTGTCCTCCTGCCTCGCGTACGCGGTCACCGCCGCCTGGACGTCGCGGGCGAGGTCGCGCCAGGCCCGCCAGGCGGTCTCCCAGGTGCTGGTCTGCTGGGCGCTCCACTTGGTCTGGGTGGGCGGACCGTAGGCGTCCTGCAGTTGCCGCACGCGGGCGTACGCCTCGTCCGCCGCGCGCTGCTTCTCCACGAGCTCTGCGAAGGTGTGTGCCACGCGCCCGGATCCTTGGGCAGCGGCGGTCACCCGCCGACTCGCCACGCCGCCCGTGGGCCGACCGGGAGGGCGTGGCGGGGGTGCAGTTCACCCGGCCAGCCGTTCGGCTAGAGACCGGGGCCGGTGCGCCGCAGCACGCGCAGGGAGTCCGTCGCCGAGACCTCGGTGAACGCGCCGGAGGCGAGGGCCCTGAGGTAGACGCGGTACGGGGCCTGGCCGGTGAACTCGTCCTCCGGCTCGGGGAAGACGTCGTGGATGACGAGCAGGCCGCCCTCGGCCACGTGCGGGGCCCATCCCTCGTAGTCGGCGGTGGCGTGCTCGTCGGTGTGGCCGCCGTCGATGAAGACGAAGCCGAGCGGGGTCTGCCAGATCGCCGCGATCTGCGGGGAGCGGCCGACCAGGGCGACCACGTGCCCCTCCAGGCCCGCCTGGTGCAGCGTGCGGCGGAACGTGGGCAGCGTGTCCATCAGGCCGAGCTCGGGGTCGACCGTCTCCGGGTCGTGGTACTCCCAGCCCGGCTGCTGCTCCTCGCTGCCCCGGTGGTGGTCGACGGTGAGCGCGGTGACGCCGGCCTCGCGGGCCGCGTCGGCGAGCAGGATCGTGGAGCGGCCGCAGTACGTGCCGACCTCCAGCAGCGGCAGCCCGAGCCGCCCGGCCTCCACCGCCGCCGCGTACAGCGCCAGGCCCTCACCCACGGGCATGAACCCCTTCGCCGCCTCGAAAGCGGCAAGGATCTCGGGCTCGGGGGCCGTGGTCATGGGGTTCCTTCCGGTCGAGCGACGGTCCGGGCGCCCATGCTGCCGGACCCCTGCCGGGGGGTGACAGGGGGTCCGGGTGGGCAGCGGGGTCAGACGGAGACCGTCTCGCCCGGCAGCGACAGGTCCAGGTCGACCGGTCGCTCGTCGCCCGTGTGGGTCGCGGACGAGGCGAGCGGGGCGTGGCCGGTGGCGCGGGCGGCGACGACGTAGGAACCCCCGGCCGGGACGGTGAGGGCGTAGGCGCCGTCCTCGGCGGAGAGCGTCGCGCCGGCCTGGCGGCCCCGGCGGTCGATCAGCGTGACCTTGGCGCGGGCGACCGGCGCGCCGTCCGCCGCCAGGACGCGGCCCCGGAAGCCGCGCAGGACCTGCTCGGCCCGTTCCAGGCCCGCGTCCTCCTCGCTGCTGGCGCGCAGCTGCGGCTTGTCCGAGGGCCGGCGGCCGGGCAGGAAGAGGGCCAGGAGCAGGCCCACGGCGACCGCGCCGGTCGCGATCAGGAAGGAGAGCCGGAAGCCGTGCATGGTCGGGATCTCGACGCCGCCGACGTTGTCCGCGGTGTTCGCCAGCACCATGCCGATGACGGCGCTCGACACGGACGTGCCGATGGAGCGCATCAGGGTGTTGAGGCCGTTCGCGGCGCCCGTCTCCGAGGCCGGGACGGCGCCCACGATCAGCGCGGGCAGCGAGGAGTAGGCCAGGCCGATGCCCGCGCCCAGCAGGACCGAGATGACCAGGCTCTGCCAGGCGGCGCTCATCAGGCCGAGGCCGGCGCCGTAGCCGATCGCGATGATCAGCAGGCCGAGGATCAGGGTGAGCTTGGGGCCGTACTTCGCGGACAGCCGGGCGTAGACGGGCGCGGTGAGCATCATCGTCAGGCCGAGCGGCGCGACGAGCAGGCCCGCGACGACCATCGACTGGCCGAGGCCGTATCCGGTGGACTTCGGCAGCTGGAGCAGCTGGGGCAGGACCAGGGAGACGACGTAGAAGGAGACGCCGACCATGATCGAGGCGAGGTTGGTGAAGAGGACGGCCGGGCGGGCCGTGGTGCGCAGGTCGACCAGCGGGGCCTTGACGCGCAGTTCCATCACGCCCCACAGGAGCAGGACGACCGCGGCGGCGGCGAAGAGGCCGAGCGTGGTGCCGGAGGTCCAGCCCCAGTCGCTGCCCTTGGTGATCGGCAGCAGGAAGAGCACGAGCCCGGTGGACAGACCGAGGGCGCCCGGCAGATCGAAGGAGCCCTGGGCGCGCATCGGCGACTCGGGCACGACGAGCAGGGTGAGGGCGATGGCGAGGACTCCGAGGCCGGCGGCGCCGTAGAACAGGGCGTGCCAGTCGCTGTGCTGGGCGACCAGGGCGGCGGCCGGCAGGGCGAGGCCCCCGCCGACGCCGATGGAGGAGCTCATCAGGGCCATCGCCGAGCCGAGCTTCTCGCGGGGCAGCATGTCGCGCATCAGGCCGATGCCGAGCGGGATGGCGCCCATCGCGAAGCCCTGCAGCGTGCGGCCGGTGATCATGAGCAGCAGGTCGCTGGTCGACGCGCTGACCAGGGCGCCGACGACCATGACCGTCAGGCTCGTGATCAGCATGCGCCGCTTGCCGTAGAGGTCGCCGAGGCGCCCCATGATCGGGGTGGCCACGGCGCCCGAGAGGAGGGTCGAGGTCAGGACCCAGGTGGCGTCGCTGGGGGCGGTGTCCAGCAGTTGCGGCAGGTCCTTGATGACCGGGACGAGCAGGGTCTGCATCACCGCGACAACGATGCCCGCGAAGGCGAGCACCGGGACCACGGCCCCGCTCGCTCTGCCGGCGGGAGGGACTGTCGTCGTCTGCGTCATGGAGAGGGGCCTCCAGGCCAGGGATGTTCGGGAGGTGCGTGCTTACGTGAGGCGTGAACCTCGTATGCGTAGGCAACTATTCCGTTGCTTCGGCACTCTAACGAAACCTTGACCTTCTCTTGGGGGAGGGGGCCCAGCCCCTGCGAGTTCCTCCACGGGGCCGTCCTTGACGAGGAAACCGGTTGCACGCGGACGGGGCTGCCGGTCACGGGCCAGGGGTAGGGCCGGCAGGGCTACCGGGGCGCTGGGGTGCGTCCAGCAACGAGGCCAGCGTTTCCGTGAACGCGGTCGCCGAGTGGTCGGCGTGGGCGCGGATGCGGGCGGCGACGGTCTCGGCCCCGCCGCCCTCCACGAGACGCACGAGCCGGTCGATGCGGCGCTCGTGGCCTTCCCCACTGTCGGGGAGGGTGGACAGGTAGAAGTCCGTCGCGTCGTAGGCCATGTGGAAGACGTGCTTCTTCACATCGCTCAGCGTCAGGTAGTCGTCGTGGGTCTTGGGAGCCGGCTCGGGCGCGCCGACGCACACCGCGGGAGTGCCGGCGCCCCAGGAGTTGACGGCCAGGTGGTAGGTGTCCGTGATGACCAGGCGGTAGCGGGGCAGGACCCCCACCAGGTCGCCGATGGTGTGCCGGCCCGGGCGCTGCGCGATGTGGCCGACCGGAGCGGGGATGTCCCGGTCGAACCAGGGCAGCCATTCGAGCGGGGCGCCCAGACGCTCGGACAGGTCCTGGCAGAAGGCCGGCAGCCACTCGGGGATCGGCGTCCGCGCACCGAGGAACACGCCGATCGCACCGCCGTCCGGGAGCGCCCGGGACCAGTCGGTCGTCGCGAGGTGGTCGAGGTCGCCCGGGCGGGACAGCAGCGCCGCGTCCGAACCGAAGTGGTCGGTCGTACGGTCCCCGCGCAGATGCGCGATCTTCGCCGCCGAGAGCGGGTCACGCACCCAGACCCGGCGGCTTCGCGTCACCAGGCGTGCGAACAGGGGGCCGTACTCCTTGTCCTCGTAGTCGGACTGCGCGTTGTGCAGGATCGTCCCGCCGTAGCTGAGGGTCCGCGCGAGGAGTTCGTCCGGCTGGTCCGCGAACAGCAGGGTGCGGTTCAGCAGAGTGCGCGCGGCCTCTCGATCCTCGGCGAAACCGAAGTCGAGCAGGCGGTTCGTCGCGTCCTGCTCCAGGTAGTGCCGGGTGTGGAGGAAGTCGCCCCAGAAGACCACCGCGTCGTGGTCGCGGAGCGAGTCGAGGTGCTCGGCCAGGGGGTGGAAGCGAAACGGCAGGTCTGTGCCTCGCGCGCACTCGCGCAGCGGCACGGTCTCCGGGGTGTGCAGGGTGTACCAGGTGGCCTCGGTCCCGGGGGCCATCCGCCGCCGCAGGGACTCGAACGCCAAGTCGACGGTCAGCATGCCGGTGTTGCGGTACCCGATGTTCGGCGCGGTGATGACGGCGACGCTTGCCATGTGCTCCATTTCCCCTAGCGGTTGGCGGCGCCGTCGACGTGCACGCGTACGTGTGCGGGTGGCGCGCGCGGACCATCGGTCAACGTACACGCCCGCGCGGGTCGTACGGCGTCCCGCCCCCAGGTCGCCTGGGGCGCCTGGGGGTCGTATGCCGAACAGCCAGGCCTGTTCCACCACCGCCGAGTACGCGCCCGGCACGCCCACATCGAGCGGGAGTTCCGCCGACACGGCGAATCCGCCCCTGGCTCGCGGCCCCGCCGTCAGCGAGCCGTCCGCCGCCGCGAGCCGCTCCGTCAGACCGGTCAATCCCGTGCCGACGCGGACCCCCGATCCTGGTGCCCGCTGCCCGCACCGCCGGAAACCGCCGCAACCGCCCCCACCCCGTCATCCACCACCGACAGACGCACCCGCTCCGCCCCGCCCGACAGCGTGATCTCGCACTGTCGCGCGGCGCTGTGCCGCACGGCGTTCGTGACCGCCTCGCGGACCACCCACCCGAGCAGCGCCTCGGCCTGCGGGCCGAGCGGTGGGCCGGAGCGGGTCACCGTGAGCTTGATGCCCGCCGCCGTCAGGGCCGAGTGCGCGCGGTCGAAAGAAGGACACCGCACCCGCCGGCAGGGCGAGGCCACCCGCGTGGAGCGGGCCTCGCGCGTCTGCCTGCGGAACGCTCGGAACGCCACATAGATGTAAACCCCGCTGGGCGGCGGATGCGGTTGTACGGAGTTCGGCGGGACACATGTCATGGGTCGCTGGGTCGCAATCCATCCGACCGTGATCTGACACGGTGTCAGGAGCCTTCACAACTGCGGGGGCCTGGGCTATACAGAGGACGCAGGACTGGAACGCGTTCCAGTTCGGCCGCAGACGGCCTCGGTGCGGCCGACGGTGCGGACGGCCGTGCCGAGGTCTTTCCCACGGTGGCCCTTCCCACGGCGATCAGGAGCCCCATGCCCATCGACGCAGCCAAGGCGCTCGCCGCCGAACCCCGGACCGGCGAGCTCTCCTGGGACCACAAGGACGTGCTGCTCTACCACCTCGGCATCGGCGCGGGCGTCCCCGCCACCGACCCCGACGAGCTGCGCTACACCCTGGAGTCCCGGCTGCACGTCCTGCCGAGCTTCGCCACCGTCGCCGGCGCCGGATCCCCCGGCGTGATCAGCGGGCTGTCGATGCCCGGCGTCGACGTCGACCTCGCCCGCGTCCTGCACGGCGGGCAGAGCCTGACGATCCACCGCCCGATCCCGGCCCGGGGCCGCGCGACCGCCACCGGCCGGATCGCCGCCGTGTACGACAAGGGCAAGGCGGCCGTCCTCGTCATGCGCACCGAAGTCGCCGACGACGACGGGCCGTTGTGGACCAACGACGCGCAGATCTACATCCGGGGAGAGGGCGGCTGGGGCGGCGACCGGGGACCGTCCACCCGGCTCGAACCGCCCGCCGGCGAGCCGGACCGCATCGTCGAACGGCACATCCGGGAGGACCAGGCCCTGCTGTACCGGCTGTCCGGGGACTGGAACCCGCTGCACGCCGACCCCGAGTTCGCCGAGCGCGCCGGATTCGACCGGCCCATCCTGCACGGGCTGTGCACCTACGGCATGACGCTCAAGGCGGTCGTCGGCACGCTGCTCGACGGTGACGTGACCCGGGTGCGCTCGTACGCCACCCGGTTCGCCGGCGTCGTCCACCCGGGCGAGACGCTGCGCATCCGCATGTGGCGCCTGGACGGCGAGGTCCGGGCCGCCGTGAGCGCAGTCGAGAGGGACGACGCGCCCGTCCTCGCCGACACCGTCGTCGCACACACCTGAGTCCCACACGCCGTACGAGGGGAGCCGCACCATGCGCGCAGCCGTACTGCACGAGATCGGCCAGGACAAGCTGGAGGTCCTCGACGACGTCGAGGCGGTGGGGTTCGGACCCGGCAAGGTGCGGATCCGGGTGCGCGCCGCGGGGCTGTGCCACTCGGACCTGTCGGCGATGAGCGGGGTGCTGCCGCAGCCCGGGCCGTTCGTGCCCGGGCACGAAGGGGCGGGCGAGATCCTCGAAGTCGGCGAAGGCGTCGGTCACTTGACGGCCGGTGACCGGGTCGTCGTGTGCTGGCTGCCCGCCTGCGGCGCCTGCCCCGCCTGCAAGCGCGGACAGACCGAGCTGTGCCTGGCCGGGTTCATGAACGCGGGCACCCCCAACTTCCGGCGGCCCGGCGGGGACGTCTTCGGCATGGCGGGCACCGGCACCTTCACCGAGGAGGTCGTCGTCGACGCCGGGTGCGCGGTCCCGATACCCGACGACGTGCCCTTCGACATCGCCGCCCTCATCGGCTGCGGCGTGACGACCGGACTGGGTGCCGCGCTCAACACGGCGGACGTGGAGGCCGGTTCGTCGGTGGCGGTCATCGGGTGCGGCGGCGTGGGCATCTCCGTGATCCAGGGGGCGCGGCTGCGCGGAGCCGCCGAGATCGTCGCCGTCGACCCGGTCGTGACACGACGCGAGGCGGCCCTGCGGTTCGGGGCCACGCGGGCCGTGCCGCCCGCCGAACTGGCCGACGCCGGGCAGCAGATCACCGGCGGCGAGGGCTTCGACTACGTCTTCGAGGTCGTCGGCAAGTCCGCCACGGCACGCGCCGCGTACGAGAACACCCGGCGCGGCGGCACCCTCGTCGTGGTCGGCGCGGGCGCCATGGACGACGTCCTCCAGCTGAACATGTTCGAGCTGTTCTTCGACGAGAAGCGGATCCTGCCGTCCATGTACGGCGGCGGGGACATCCTGCGCTCCTACGAACGCACCATCGCCCTGTGGCGCGCGGGCCGCGTCGACCTGGCGGGCCTGATCACCCACCGGGTCCCCTTCGCCGACATCAACGAGGCCCTGGACCAGATGCGCACCGGGACCGCCCTGCGTACGTGCATCGAGATGTGAGGCCACCGCCATGCCACTGCCGCCACCCCTGGAGGGACTGTCCGCGATCGTCACGGGCGCGGGCCGCGGGCTCGGCCGGGCCGAGGCGCTGGAACTCGCCCGGCTCGGCGCCGCCGTCGTCGTCAACGACTACGGGCGGCCCGGCCGCGACGGCACCGGCGAGGCCTCCGCCGGGCCCGCCGAGGAGGTCGTCGCCGAGATACTGGCGGCCGGCGGGACCGCGCTCGCGCACACCGGCGACGTCTCCGACTTCGAGCAGGCCCGCGGGCTCGTCGAGTCGGCCGTCGCCGCGTTCGGCAAGCTCGACATCCTCGTCAACAACGCGGGCATCCTGCGCGACCGCATGGTGTTCTCGATGGCCGAGGAGGAGTGGGACGCCGTACTGCGCGTGCACCTCAAGGGGCACTTCAACACCATCCGGTTCGCCGCCGCACACTGGCGGGAGCGGTCCAAGCGGGCCGGGGAGCCGGTGTTCGGGCGGATCGTGAACACCTCCTCCGAGGCGTTCCTCGCCGGTTCCGCCGGGCAGCCCAACTACGCGGCCGCCAAGGGCGGGATCGTCGGCCTCACCACCTCCACGGCCCTCGCCCTCGGCAAGTACGGCGTCACCGCCAACGCGATCTGCCCGCGCGCCCGCACCCGGATGACCGAGGACGTCTTCGCGGGCGTCGAACCGCCCCCCGGCAACGGCCTCGACCCGCTCGCCCCCGAGCATGTCGCCCCACTCGTCGGCTATCTGGCCTCGCCCGCCGCCAGGCATGTGAACGGACAGCTCCTCGTGGTGCACGGCGGCATGGTGGCCGTCGTCGAACGGCCGCGCGTCGCCGCACGGTTCGACAGCAAGCAGGACACCTTCACGTACGAGGAACTGGAGGCCGTCCTCGGGCCCTACTACGCGGACCGGCCGGCGGGCGAGACGTTCGCGGCGGCGGAGGTGCTGGGGCTGAAGCGCGGCTGAAGTCCCGGGCCGGGGACGGCTGAAGTGCCGGGCCGGGGACGGCTGAAGTCCCCGACGGGGCACGGCCGAAGAACGGGAGACGGCCCCACCCGCCACATGGGGGTGGGGCCGTTCCGTACGGGCACTGACGTTCCGTCAGGCCGCCGTCTCGGTCCGCTCGGTCCGCTCGGTCTCCGCCACCGGCTTGCGGTGGCGGCCGCGCGGAGCCGTCTCGCCGGCCTGCGTGGAGATCTCGCCGCGGTGCCGGCCGTGGCCGGCGGCGGTCTCCTGGGCGTCGGCCGTGTGCAACTGGTTCGTGCTGGCGTCGCTCATCGGATGGAATTCACCCCGTCAACATGATCTTTCAAACAGCCGGGCGAGTTTAACCGGCCCCCCGCCCCCCGGATCCAGGCGGCCACGCCAACCGGCACTAGTTCGTTACAAGCCGTCCCAACGGCGCCTCTTGCAGCGGGACCGGGCGGGGCGGGGAGGGGGCCGGCGGCGGAGCCGGATCGGCGGGTGGAGTGGGTTGTGGGGGTTGTGCGGGCTGTGCCGACTGCGGAGGCGTGAACGAGGTTTCCGGAGCCGGGGGCGCCGGTTGTGGGGGATGTCCTGTCACCGGCGGGGCGCCGGGCTCGCGCGGTACGGCCGCGGGCGGGCTCACCTGTGCCACGCCGCACGGCACGGCCTGCGTCGCGTACGGCAGCCGCAGCACCCCGTCCGGCGTCCACAGGCCGGCGCCCACCAGCCACCCCTCGGGTGCCGGGAGATGGTGCACCCGCCGCTCGGCCGGCCGCCACACCCCGACCCAGCTGCCGCGCGGCCCGTCCACGCGCAGCGCCACCGCGCAGCTCTCCGGCGTCAGCATCTGCCCCGGCTGGATCGCGAACGGTGTGACGGTGCAGTCCGGCAGCCGCAGGCACTCCGGGAAGCGCACCGGCAGGGTGCTGCCCAGGACACCCCAGCCCAGCCGGTTCTGCCCCGGCGAGGGCGCGTCCGAGCGGATCAGCAGCAGCCCGCTGTCGTGGTCGGCGAGCAGCAGCCGGTCGTCGCTGTCGGCGGCGATCTGGAGCAGCGGCGACACCTCCCCGCCGCGCTCCAGGTCCACCACGACGGCCTTGGTGCGCCCGCCGGTCTCCCGGTCCAGGGCCAGCAGCCGTCCCGTACGGTCCAGCCAGACCCCTCCCGAGCAGCGGCCGGGCAACTCGGCCAGCCGCTCGGGCCCGAAGGCGCCGCCCGCCACCAGCCACACCGTCGTCGCACGCGGGCCGACGGACAGGGCGTACGCCCGCTCGCCGCCGGGGGCGGGCGGCAACAGCCGCATCCGGGCCGTGTCGTCCGGGCACTCCACCACGCCCAGGGGCAGCTCACCGGTGCCGGGTCCGGTCGGGTACAGCAGCGAGAAGGCGTGCCGCCCGGCCACCAGGCGGTGGATGAGGACCCGCCCGTCGCCCATCGGCTGCACCTCGGTGCCGGGTTCCTCCGGCTGGTTGCGGGGCAGGGGCACCGCGTACGGCTCGGGGCCGTCCAGGGTCCAGCGCTCGGGGAACCAGGAGTCGCCGGCCGACGCGAGGCGTGCGGCGTAGGCACCGTCCGCGGTGAGTGTGCATCCTGCCGACGCGACCTCGTCGTCCTCGTGTCCCGCCGAAAGCTCGATCGCACACGCTGTCATCGTTCGGTCACCTCCAGTGACGAACGTAGTTTTCGTGCGCGCGGCCGGGGATCCGCAGGCCCCGACTTCACACATAAGGGTGTTCCAGGAACGATTCGCCTGAGGGAAAGGGGGCGATTGTGCTGCGCGGGACGAGGGCGGACCGGCGGGGGCGGTGGCGGTTCAACGCCACAGATCAGACGGGTAGCCTTGCACCCGTGCCCCGTCTGTCTGAAGTCATCGCCGAGCTGGAGAGCCTGTGGCCCGCCGAGCGGGCCGAGTCCTGGGACGCGGTCGGCACCGTCGCGGGCGACCCGGACCAGCAGGTCACGCGCGTCCTGTTCGCCGTCGACCCGGTCCAGGAGATCGTCGACGAGGCGGTGAAGCTGGGCGCCGGCCTGCTCGTCACCCACCACCCGCTCTATCTGCGCGGCACGACGACGGTCGCGGCGTCGCACTTCAAGGGCCGTGTCGTCCACACGCTCATCAAGAACGACATCGCGCTGCACGTCGCCCACACCAACGCCGACACCGCCGACCCCGGCGTCTCCGACGCCCTCGCGAGCGCCCTGGACCTCAGGGTCACCGGGCCGCTCGTACCGGACCCCGCCGATCCCGAGGGCCGCCGTGGCCTCGGCCGCGTCTGCGCCCTGGACCACCCGCTGACCGTCCGCGAGTTCGCCGCCCGCGCCGCCGAGCGGCTGCCCGCCACCGCGCAGGGCATCCGGGTCGCCGGCGACCCGGAGGCGCTCGTCCGCACGGTCGCCGTCAGCGGCGGCTCCGGCGACAGCCTCTTCGACCACGTACGCGCGGCGGGCGTCGACGCCTTCCTCACGGCGGACCTGCGCCACCACCCCGTCTCCGAGGCCCGCGCCCACAGCCCCCTCGCGCTGCTCGACGCGGCGCACTGGGCCACCGAGTGGCCCTGGTGCGAGCTGGCCGCGAGCCAGCTCGACGAGATCTCCGACCGTCACGGATGGGACCTGCGCGTCCACGTCTCGAAGACGGTCACCGACCCCTGGACCGCCCACGCGGCCTCAACCACTTCTGACCCCCTGGGAGCCCCGAACTGAACGCCGCGCCCGCCGACCAGATCCGACTCCTCGACGTCCAGGACCTCGACGTCCGCCTCCAGCAGCTGGCCCACCGGCGGAGGTCGCTGCCCGAGCACGCCGAGATCGAGTCGCTGACCAAGGACCACACCCAGCTGCGCGACCTGCTCGTGGCAGCGCAGACCGAGGAGAGCGACTGCTCCCGCGAGCAGACCAAGGCCGAGCAGGACGTGGACCAGGTGCGCCAGCGCGCCGCCCGCGACCAGCAGCGCCTGGACTCCGGAGCCGTCAGCTCCCCCAAGGACCTGGAGAACCTCCAGCGCGAGATCACCTCGCTCGCCAAGCGGCAGGGCGATCTGGAGGACGTGGTGCTGGAGGTCATGGAGCGCCGGGAGTCCGCGCAGCAGCGGGTCGCCGAGCTGACCGAGCGGGTCTCCTCCGTCCAGTCGAAGATCGACGACGCGACCGCGCGCCGTGACGCGGCCTTCGAGGAGATCGACGGCGAGATCGCCACGGTCACCAAGGAGCGCGAGGTCATCGCCGGTTCGATCCCCGCCGATCTGCTGGGGCTCTACGACAAGCTGCGCGAGCAGCAGGGCGGCATCGGCGCGGCGAAGCTGTACGCGCGCAGCTGCCAGGGCTGCCGGCAGGAGCTCGCCATCACGGAGCTGAGCGAGATCCGCAGCGCGGCGCCCGACACGGTGATCCGCTGCGAGAACTGCCGCCGCATCCTGGTGCGCACGTCCGAGTCCGGTATCTAGGCCGCGGGGAGCCGGTCCGGTGCGGGAGTTCATCGTCGAGGCGGACGGCGGGTCGCGGGGCAACCCGGGGCCCGCGGGCTACGGGGCCGTGGTGAGCGACGCGGCGACGGGTGAGACGCTGCGGGAGGCCGCCGAGTACCTCGGCGTCGCCACGAACAACGTCGCCGAGTACCGCGGCCTCCTCGCCGGCCTGCGCGCCGCGCACGAGCTGGACCCGGCGGCGACGGTCCACGTCCGGATGGACTCCAAGCTCGTCATCGAGCAGATGTCGGGCCGCTGGAAGATCAAGCACCCCGACATGAAGCCCCTGGCGGCGGACGCGGCCCGCGTCTTCCCGCCCAGCCGCGTGACGTACGAGTGGATCCCACGCGAGCGCAACAAGCACGCGGACCGGCTGGCCAACGAGGCGATGGACGCCGGGGCCAGGGGGGAGCAGTGGTCGGCGTCGACCTCCACGGCGGACCTGGACACCACGGCCCGGGCCGTCACCCCGCCTGCTCCACCCGGCCCGCCGGGTGACGCCGCGGCAGGCGCCGCGCGGGCACGCGAAGCCCTGGCGGCCGGCAGGACTCCGGAACCCGGGCCTTCTCCCGTGCCGTCTTCCGCCCGCGGCGCGACGGAGCAGCGGGGCGGCCAAGGCGCGTCGGCCGGGGCTGCCGCAGGCTCGGACGTCCGTGCCGCCGGGGCGGATGCCGATGTCCACGCTGCGCGGGCGGATGCCGACGCTCGCGCCGCGAAGGCCGTCGCCGGCCCGGGCGGGGCTGCCGCCGGCTCGGCGAAGGTGGCCGACGGTGCTCGTGCCGCCGGGGCCGGCGCCGATGCCCGTGCCCCCAAGACGGACACCGGCCTTCACACGGCGGAGGCGGGTGCTGACGCTCCTGTGGCCGGGGTGGATGCCGGCGGTCGTGCGGCCGGGGCGGGTGCCGATGTCGCCGAGCAGCCGGGCGCCGACGCTCGTGTGGCCATGGCGGACGCCGACACCCGGGCCGCCAAGGCCGTCGCCGCGCCCGGGTGGGCACCCGCCGACATGGGTGCACCCGCCACCTTCGTGCTGTTGCGGCACGGGGAGACGCCGTTGACGCCGCAGAAGCGGTTCTCCGGCAGTGGGGGCACCGACCCGGCCCTGTCCGAGGCCGGCCGGGAGCAGGCCGAGCGGGCAGCCGCCCTGCTCGCCCGGCGGGGCACGATCCAGGCGATCGTGTCGTCGCCGCTGGCCCGCACCCGGGAGACCGCCGGCATCGTCGCCGCCCGGCTCGGTCTCGACGTGAGCGTCGACGACGGGCTGCGCGAGACGGACTTCGGAGCCTGGGAGGGCCTCACCTTCGCCGAGGTGCGCGAGCGTCACCCCGACGACCTGAACGCCTGGCTGGCCTCCCCGGACGCCGAACCCACCGGCGGCGGCGAGAGCTTCGCGGCGACCGCCACCCGGATCGCCGCCACCCGCGACAAGCTGGTCGCGGCGTACGCGGGCCGCACGGTCCTGCTCGTCACGCACGTGACCCCGATCAAGACGCTCGTCCGGCTCGCCCTCGGCGCCCCGCCGGAGTCGCTGTTCCGGATGGAACTGTCGGCCGCGTCCCTGTCGGTCGTCGCGTACTACGCGGACGGCAACGCCAGCGTCCGGCTCCTCAACGACACGTCCCACCTGCGCTGAGCGCCGCAGCCTCGCGGGCCAGCGCCTCGACCCGGCCCCAGTCGCGCGCCGCGACCGCGTCCCGCGGCAGCATCCAACTCCCGCCCACGCAGGCGACATTGGGCAGGGCCAGGTAGTCCGGGGCGGAGGCCGGGCCGATCCCGCCCGTGGGACAGAACCGGGCCTGGGGGAGCGGCCCCGCCAGCGACTTCAGATACGCCGTACCGCCCGCGGCCTCGGCCGGGAAGAACTTCATCTCCCGCACCCCGCGCTCCAGCAGCGCCACGACCTCCGAGGTGGTCGACACCCCCGGCAGGAACGGCACGCCGGAGCCCCGCATCGCCTCCAGCAGCGCGTCCGTCCAGCCCGGACTGACCAGGAAGCGGGCGCCCGCGGCCACAGTGTCCGCGACCTGCTCGGGGCTGATCACCGTCCCGGCGCCGACCACCGCCTCCGGCACCTGCCCGGCGATCCGACGGATCGCCTCCGGCGCCGCCGGCGTCCGCAACGTCACCTCGATCGCCGGCAGCCCGCCGGCGACCAGCGCCCGCGCCAGCGGTACGGCGTCACCGGCATCGTCGATGACGACGACGGGGACGACGGGCGCGAGGTCCAGCACGGAGGCGGGCAGGGCGGAGGGAGAGGCCATGGCCCGTATCCTGCCGCCGGTTCAGCAGCATGCGCAAAGCTCATTGCGCATGCTGCAACACCTCTCAGTGGACCTCGTTCACCAGCACGTCCAGCGACCACGCCTGCCCTGCCCTCGCGGGCGCCTCCGCCTCCACCACGTACCCGAGATCCCGCAGCACCTCCACCAGCTCGGCCGGCCCCTTCGGAGCGGCCCCGGCGGTCAGCAGGCCGCGCACGATCCGCCCCTTCGTCGCCTTGTTGAAGTGGCTGACGACCTTCCGCGTCGGCGCGTGCAGCACCCGCACGGCCGCCGTCCGCCCCGCGACCTCGCCCTTCGGCTTCCACGCGGCGGCGTACGCGGCCGACCGCAGATCCAGCACCAGCCCGTCCCCGGCCGCCTCGGGAAGCACCGACGCCATCGCCGTACGCCAGTGCGCGCCCAGCGCACCGAGCCCCGGCAACCTCACCCCCATCGAGCACCGGTAGGACGGAATCCGGTCCGTCACCCGGACCGCTCCCCACAGCCCGGAGAAGACCAGCAGCGACCGCGCGGCACGCCGCTTGGCGGCGACGTCCAGCGAGGCCAGGCCGAGGGCGTCGTACAGCACCCCGGTGTAGATCTCCCCGGCCGGCCGGGTCCCCGCCGTGCGCAGCTCCGCGTTCTTCCCGACCTCGCCCCGCAGCCCCTCGCTCAGCCCGAGCACCTCGCGCGCCTTGTCCTCGTCGCCGGCGCACAGCTCGACCAGCTCGGTGAGAACGGCTTCACGGGCGGCGGCCAGCCCCGGCAGCGACAGCGACTCGGGCTTCAGCGGGGCACCACGGCCGGAGGCGGCCTTCCCTTCGGACGGCGGCAGCAGGACAAGCACGCGTACTCCTTCGATCGAACTGCAGCCGACAGCGTACGGGGAGCTCAGACGCGGGCCCGGGCGAGGGCGCGTACGAGGCCGTCGGCGTCGTCGGCGTGGAAGCGGACGACCTGTACCTGCCTGCGACGCCCGAAGAAGGTGACGTGCGTGACCGGCTCCGTCAGTTCCAGCGTGACGGTGGTCTGGGACCCCACCTCGACGTCGAGTTCGCCGTCGGCCCGCTCGTGCGTCATCCGCAGCTCGCGCCGCACCGAGGCGATCCGCTCCAGCGGCACCCGCAGGTCGACATGGACGTACCGGCGGATCCGCAGCGAGCCGTCGTCCGGATCCAGCACGTGCGGCCGTACGACGGACGAGGCGTGCAGCGCGACGACGATCACGATGCCGTACACGTCCAGGAAGAGAAACACGGCGTGCACGGTCGGCCAGTGGCGCAGCAGCACGGACATCGCGACGGTCTCGACGAGACACACGAACCCGAACCCGAACATCATCGCGCCCTGCCCGCGCGCGTACCCGAAAGCCCGCCCACCCCTCGTCCCGTCGGTCCGCCGCACCACCCACAGCACCAAACTCACGAGCAGCCGCACCTCGTGCCGGACCAGCAGGCGCGCGATCCTCATCGCCGCTCCTCGGTGAGGAGCCTCAGCGTCCGGCGGATCGCCTCCGCCTGGGCCGGGGCCAGGTCCTCGTAGAAGGCGCGCAGGACGCTGCCGTCGTGGTCGAGGTCCAGGTCCCCGATCTCCGGGAACAGCCCGGGCGGGATGCAGTCGGCGAGGGCCCGGGCCGCCCCATCGACGCGCGGATCGTCCGGCTCGGCGTCGGCGAGCGCGTCGAGCAGGGCGTACGCCTCGTCGGCGCGCGCCACGGCCTCGGGCGGGCCGAGCACCTCACCCAGCGACGACACGAGCTGCTGCCGGGCTTCGGGCGGCATGGCCGTCTCCAGGAAGGCGATGATCTCGCGGTCCTTGGCGGCCATGGGCGAGCCCGACAGATGCGCGGTCCCGGCGAACAAGGCGGCCAGCTCGGGCGACACCGGCCCCTCGGCCGGCACCCCGCCCTCCGCCTCCAGCAGGACCCGCAACCGCCCCCGCCGCTCCCGGATGGCCGCCTCCTGCCGCGCCAGATCCTCGTCCAGCTCGGTCAGCACCTCGACGAGGTCCTTCCCGGCATCGTCCGCGAGCACGTCCCGCACCTCGGCGAGCCCCAGCCCCAGCTCCGTCAGCCGCCGGATCCGCGCCAGCACGACAGCGTGCCGCAGCCCGTACTCCCGATACCCGTTCGCCCGCCGCTCCGGCTCCGGCAACAGCCCCAGATGGTGGTAGTGCCGCACGGCCCGCGTGGTGACACCGACGACGTCGGCGAGTTCTCCGATCCGCATGGGACCAGTAGAGACGTTGACGTTGCGGCAGGGTCAAGCGGCGGCTCGCCGACCTTCTGACGAGGGCGGTGATCGTGTGCCACGATCGAGGGAACGGTTCCCGATTCCACCGGCAGGTGATCAGCCGATGTCCCAGTCTGGCGAGCGACCGAAGGAGGGGCGTGACATGACCGCCATGGCCCACGAGCCGCTCTCGCAGGACGACGTCCTGCTGGAGGGCTTTCTCGCCCTGGACACCCCGGAGGGTTTCCGGGCCGAGCTGATCGAGGGGGAGATCGTTGTGACGCCGCCGCCGGACGGGGATCACGAGAAGTACATCAGCCGTATCGTGAGGCAAGTGATCAGGCAATCCCGGACCGACATGGATTTCTCCGGGAACAAGGGGCTGAAGTTGAGAAGCGGGGGCGCTTGCCCCAAGAACCACTTGGTTCCGGACGTCACCTTCGGCCCCATGGAGCGGGACTTGTTCGGCGGGGCCGGCTCGTGGATGTCATGCGACGGCGTCGCCATGGTGATGGAAGTGACCTCCACCAAGCCGCAGGCCGATCGCGAGGCCAAGCGCCGCTGCTACGCCCGGGCCGGGATCCCCCTCTACCTGCTCGTCGACCGGGATACGGCTCAGGTCACGGTCTTCAGCGAGCCGAAGGACGACGACTACCGCGAGCACTGTGCCCGCCCCTTCGGTAAGCCCATCGCTCTTCCGGAACCGTTCGCCTTTGAACTGGACACCGCGGATCTCCTCTGATCCCCTGTGGCGGGGGGCGACATGGGGATACGAGAACAGGCGAGATGGACAAGGGCACGCCTGGGCCATGCCGGCCCGCCGCTCGACCTCCTCACCGCCCACTTCGACCAGCATGTCTACGCCCCCCACGCCCACGACGAGTTCACCATCGGCGTCACCGTCGGCGGCTCGGAGGCCATCGCGTACCGGGGCGGGCTGATCCGCTCCTACCCCGGCTCGATCGTCGTCCTGGAACCGGGCGAGGTGCACACCGGCGGTCCGGCCGCCCGCGAGGGCTACGCCTACCAGGCCCTGTACGCCGAGCCGTCCCTCCTCACCGACGGCACGCTCGGCGGCCTCCCGCACTTCCGCGACCCCGTCCTGCACGACCCGGAGCTGGCGGCAGCCCTGCGCGCCGCCCACACCGACCTCAGCGCCTGCCCCGACCCGCTGGAGGCCGAGTCGCGGCTGCCCTGGCTGCTCACGGCCCTGGCCCGCCGGCACTCCACGGCCCGGGCGAGCGAGGACACGGTGCACGGCGCCGGCCACATCGCCAGGGCCGTACGCGACCGCCTCGCGGACGAACTGCTCCAGCCCCCCTCCCTGGCCGACCTCGCCACCGACCTGGGCCTGTCCCGCTACCAACTACTGCGCGCCTTCCGCACGACGATGGGCGTACCGCCCTACGCCTGGCTCGCCCAGCACCGCGTCGCCAGGGCCCGCGGCCTGCTGGAATCCGGCCTGCGCCCCGCCGAGGTCGCGGCACTCGTCGGCTTCGCCGACCAGGCGCACCTCACCCGCTGGTTCCGCCGCGTGCTGGGCGTGACCCCGGCGGTGTACCGCAACAGCGTTCAAGACGCGGCGGGGTGAGGGGGCCGAAACTCGCCGTATGACTGCACGCGGCTGGTTCCTGTTCTCCCTGATGGGAGTGGTGTGGGGCGTCCCCTACCTGATGATCAAGGTGGCGGTGGACGCGGTGTCCCCGTCCATGGTGGTGTTCACGCGCTGCGCGCTGGGCGCCGCGCTCCTGCTCCCCTTCGCGCTGCGCCAGGGCGGCCTGACCCGCACGGTCCGGGCCCACTGGCGCCCTCTCCTGGCCTTCGCCTGCATCGAGATCATCGGCCCCTGGTGGACGCTGACGGACGCCGAACGCCACCTGTCCAGCTCCACGGCGGGCCTGCTGATCGCCGGCGTCCCCATCGTCGGTGTGGTCATCGCCCGGTTCTTCGGCGACACGGAACGACTCGGCGTACGCCGCGTCACCGGCCTGGCACTGGGTCTGGGCGGCGTGGCGGTCCTCACGATCCCGCACCTCACCGGCGGCGACGCCCGCTCCCTCGGCGAGGTCCTGCTGACGGTCCTCGGCTACGCGACGGCCCCCCTGATCGCCGCCCGGCGCCTGAAGGAAGTCCCGTCGCTCCAGCTCACGGCGTTCTGTCTGGCCCTGGCCGCACTCGTCTACGCCCCCGCGGCCGCCCTGTCCTGGCCGTCCTCGGTGCCGGCCCCCGAGGTCCTGGCCGCCCTGGCGGCCCTGGGAGTGCTCTGCACGGCGATCGCGTTCGTCGCCTTCCTGGAACTGATCAAGGAGGCGGGCCCGACCCGGGCGACAGTGATCACCTACGTCAATCCGGCCGTGGCGGTGGCGGCCGGGGCCCTGTTCCTCGACGAGCGCCTCACCCCCGGCGTCATCGCGGCCTTCACCCTGATCCTCGCCGGTTCGGTCCTGGCGACCGCCGCCGGTCCGCGACCCCGCTCATGCCCGGTACCATGGTCCACACGGCAGACGAGCCGGGCGGACGGCCGCGTGGAGTCCCCCTGACGGGGAGCTCCCCGAGGAACGTCCGGGCTCCACAGGGCAGGGTGGTGGCTAACGGCCACCCGGGGTGACCCGCGGGACAGTGCCACAGAAAGCAAACCGCCAAGGGCTCCGGCCCTCGGTAAGGGTGAAACGGTGGTGTAAGAGACCACCAGTGCCTGGGGTGACTCAGGCAGCTAGGTAAACCCCACCCGGAGCAAGGTCAAGAGGGAGCGCCTCGGCGCTCCTGCGCGGACGCTCGAGGGCTGCCCGCCCGAGTCCGCGGGTAGACCGCACGAGGCCGGTGGCAACGCCGGCCCTAGATGGATGGCCGTCGCCCGGGGCTCCGCGAGGAACCCCGGGAACAGAACCCGGCGTACAGCCCGACTCGTCTGCCGCTGGGGGGTTCTGACCGGCGAATCTGCTGGGCATTTTCCCCGCGACTTCAGGGCTGGGACACACTCCGGTCCACACCGGTTCAGACGGGGACGCGTGGCTACCTACGTAGCCATGAGAGTAGCCATGGGGTGTGGGGTCGGAGATCGGCAGCTTCGGTGTCTGACCTGTGGGGAAGCGGCCTCTGTCGGAAAACCGGGCGGTCCCGTCGTGACGGCTGATGAGTCTGCGAAACCCTGGCTGGTCGGCCTGTCCTGTCGAGCATCGTCGTTGCTGTCTTGGGGATCCTCCTAGAGGCGCAGTCTTCGCTGGTGTCATCCAGTACCAGACACCTCGCGCAGCCGTGCCCAGGACCGCGCGGAGACGCGGCGGCGTGAGCTCTCCGATTCCGTCACCACGCTGGCCGCGCGTGCGACTGAGCATCGCCTCGTCCTGTGTGCGTAGGAAGCAGCATGGACGTGTGTACGCTGTCAACGCGCACCAGGCGTTGATGGGGCCGTGAGGTCCGTGTACGGTGGCGCGCATGGCAGACCATCCCGCTCCGCCAGTCAGCGGACCGCTTGTCACCGGCTCCGAGATCGCTCGGCTCGCAGGGGTCACGCGTGCCGCTGTCTCCAACTGGAGGCGGCGGCACGAGGATTTCCCCGCGCCCGCAGGAGGCGGTGCGAACAGTCCGTTGTTCGACCTGGCCGCAGTGCAGGCGTGGCTGGACAAGCAGCGTAAGGGACAGGATGTCTCGGCGGAGGTGTCGCTGTGGCAGGCACTTCGAGCGGCCTACGGCGATGAGATGATCGGTGGGCTCGCCGACGTCGCCCAGATGTTCGCCGGTGGTGAGGGGAAGGTCCCGAAGACTTTGCCAGCAGACGCCATTCGACTGGCGCGGCAGCTCGGCGACAGCGGATCCCCCGGTGACGTGGTGAGCGCACTCACCGAGCGTTTCACCGATTCAGTACGCCGGGCCGGATCCGACCAGGTCACCTCACCGCGTATCGCGCATGCGGTGCGGCACTTCGCCGGCGAGGTGTCGGCTGATGCGACCCTCTTCGATCCGGCGTGCGGTATTGGAACGCTCCTGTTGGCTGTCGGACCCGAACTCGGGCCGACACGCTGTGGTCAGGAGGTCGACGCCCGCAGCGCTCGATTCGCGCAGCTGCGAGCCGATCTCACGGGGCGCACCGGCGTGGACATCCGTACGGGCGATTCCCTGCGTGACGACCACTGGTCGGACCTCAGGGCTGATCTCGTCGTCTGTGATCCGCCCGTCGCTACTACAGACTGGGGACGCGAGGACCTGCTCCTTGACTCTCGGTGGGAGCTCGGCACACCCTCACGTGCCGAAGGCGAACTCGCCTGGCTGCAACACGCCTACGCACACACCGTGCCGGGCGGGCGCGTTCTCATGGTCATGCCCGCCTCGGTCGCCTACCGCAAGGCGGGCCGCCGTATCCGGGCCGAGCTCGTGCGCCGCGGCCTCCTCACGCACGTCATCGCCCTGCCCCCCGGGACCGCTGCTTCACACGCCCTCCCTGTGCACCTCTGGCATCTGCGCCGCCCGCGATCTCCTGATGACGCGACCGTCAAGGTGCGCATGGTCGACCTCACGGCGAACGATCCGGACAACCCCCTGGAGCCAGAGCCCGACCAGACGGCGGACGTACCTCTGATCGAACTCCTCGACGACGCTGTGGATCTCACTCCCGGCCGTTACGTTGAGGAGTCCCACCGCGACTACGCGACCGAGTACCGGGCGCTTCGGCAGGAGCTGGCTGAGCAGGTGAGCCTGCTGGCCGACCTGCTGCCGACCTTGATGGGAGGCGACGGCGCCAGTGCTCTGGAAGGGCCGTCCGTCAGTGTCGCCGACCTCGCGCGTGCGGGGCTGGTCGAGTACGGCGATCCGGAGCCGGTATCGGTGAGCGATCAACTCGATACCGACTACCTCCGGGGTTTTCTGCGCAGCGCGGCGAACACCCGTCGGTCCACCAGCGCCAGCGGCACCTACCGGCTCGACGGCAAGGGCGCTCGCATCCCGCAGATGGACATCGTTGAGCAGCGTCGCTACGGGGCAGCGTTCCGTGCGCTGCAGGAGTTCGAGGAGCGGGCGCGCAGGGTGGTCGAGCTCAGCAGGCAGGCATCGGCGCTGGCACGGGACGGGCTCGGCAACGGTGCTCTCGCGCCCGGAGACTGATGGGGGGTCTCATAACAAGGAGGAGCTGTACGTCACTTCGCCTGCGGAACGAACGGACTGGCCGATCCGCTCCAAGACACCGCGAGCGCCTCCCGTGCCCGCGTGCATGCCACGAACAGGAGACACCGTTCCCGGAGCAGGTCCGAGTCGTGCTGCAGCGCGTCCACTGAGGCCGGCGTCACCTCGCGGGCGAAGGGAAGTGCGCTCGCCGTCGCTCCGAGGACGGCGACGCAGCGGAACTCCAGGCCCTTCATGGCATGCATGGTGGCCAGCCGTACGCCGTCCGTGTCCGGCCTCGGATTGTCCCTGACCCGGACTACCGGCACCCCGGCCGCGGCCAGCTTGTCGTACGCCTTGTCGAGCAGCACGTTGAAGCGGGCGCAGACGCCGATCTCCGACGGCCGGATGCCCTGCGCAATCCAGCCCTCGACGCGCTCGACGAGCGCTGCGATCTCCGCCTGCTCCGAGCCGTATCCGTTGACATGCGGTGCACGGCCGTGCAGGAGCGACCGGTAGCCCGCCAGGGTGTCGCTGCCCTCGCCACCGAGGTCGTCGACCGACACCGGGGTGAGGATGCCTGTCGACCAGGCGAGGATTTCTTCCGTGCTGCGGTAGTTGATGCGCAGGCGGTGCGTCCGGCCGGTCACCGAGATGCCGAGGGAACCGAGGGAGACCTTCGAGTCGTAGATCCGCTGGTGTGGGTCGCCGGTGATGAACAGGTCGTCGCTGCCGGCTGTTACAGCGCCGCGCAGGACGCGCCACTGGGCCGGGTGCAGGTCCTGCGCCTCGTCGACGACGACATGGTCGTGCGTGGGGGAAGAAGCGGCCAGGAGTTCGGCCGCGCGGGCGCACACCTTGAGATGGGTGGTGGCTTTCTGGTCGCGCAGCATGGACTCGAACAACTCGACGGCGGGCCACAGTCGCTCCCGTTTGACCGGCGACAGCGCGCTGCCGCGACCGCGTCGGGAGGCCGCGCGGTAGTCGTCCAGGGTACGCAGATCCTGGGCGAGGACGACGTGGCGGTACTCCTGGGCCAGGAACTGCTCCGTCCAGGGCAGGCCGAGCTTCTTGACGACCCGCTGCCACACCTGTCGTTCCTCCCGGTCGCCGATCGGGGAGGGCGCCCGGCCGTCGAGGCGGGTGACGATGCCGTGCGCATAGGCGTTGACTGTGGTCACCTCGACGCGCGTGAGCAGTGACTCGTCGTCGTCCAGGAGGACGGCCAGGTTCTCCCGCAGCGACGCGGCAAGGGCGTTGGTGAACGTGGTGAGCAGTACGCGGGTGTCCGGGGAGCGCGTGAGCAGGTGCTTGACCCGGTGCAGTGCCGCGACTGTCTTGCCGGTCCCCGGGCCGCCGGTGACCTGCACCGGGCCGCCGTACGACGTCCGATAGGCGACACGGCGCTGTGAGGGGTGCAGGAACACCCGCCAGGCCGTGAACGGCTTCTCCAGAATGTCGGCGAGTTCCTCCGGGCCGGTGACCAGGGTGATGCGGCTCGTGGTGTTGGCGATGACGACGGCCAGGCTCTCGTCCGGGTCGGGCCCCGCGTCGACGGGCCGCCGCACGGCGACCACGTCCCGGTAGACCTCTTCGGGGCTGAAGCCCTCGGCGAGGTACTGCAGCACCTCGCACTGGTCCTCCGGCAGCAGCGTCTCGAAGGCCCGCAGCTGCGCCTTGTCGACGATGGTCCGCACGGCCCTGAGCACCTGGTCGTCGACGCCGAGTTCGCGCAGGACCGTGTCCGAGTAGTTCGCGAAGAGCAGCGCGTCGGCGGCCGCGGCGGCCTTCTCCAGGGCCGGGGTCAGCTGCTCGATCGCTGCGACGTTACGGACCTCCAGCGCCCGGGTCGCGGAGTTCGTTGTGTAAAGCCGCTTCGCGGCCCAGGTGTAGGCGTCGTCGTGCGGGACGACGTTGACGAGCAGGAAGACCTCACTGCCATCGTCGGGCGCGAGTACGACGCCGCGCCAGAAGTCGTTGATGCGGATGGTCCGCATGCGCGGGTCGCGCGCGTTCTCCACGGATTCCAGGTGCAGCCCTTTGTCCGCACGCAGTTCGGGCACGGTGAGCTGTTGGAACTTCTGCATTGCCTTGCGCACACCGGCTTTGACGGGCCGCTCCAGGACGTCGTAGCTCTCCCAGAAACTGTTGGCGAACGCGAGCTGCGGCACGAGGCGCACTCCCCACCCTGAACGGACACTCCGCAATCGATCATACGCGCGGGGTACTCACCAGCCGGGCGGCCACCTGCTCCACGTCCGACAGTAGGCCGGAGGGTTCTTGATCGAGGTCGAGAGCGTGCTGGTGGATCACGATGCCCGCGTGTCGCACCCTGTGGGCCGCGTGTGGCGCGTTGCCCTTGGCGTACACCAGGTGGCCCTCGTGAAGGCCCAACGCTGTGCAGTACGCGAGCATCTGGTACAGGTCGGCGTCCGGAAAACCCTCCCGCTTCTCGGCCTTGTACTTGGCGTCCACCACGGCGCACGGGGCGCCGTTCGGCCCGTACAGCACGAAATCGGGTTTCATGCGGATCGCATCCGCCTCGTCGAGGTGATGCGGATCCTGCAGCCGCGCCGAGTGGCCGAAGCGACGGCATGCTTCCCGCAGAGCCACGGTCACGAAGTCCTCGAAGAGCTTGTTCATGTCGAACAGGAACCCCTCGACGTGCAGCCTGCCGGGCGCGTGTTCAACGGAGGCGTTCTCCAGGACGGTTCGGGCTAGACGCAGGGCGTGCTGGTAGCGCGAGTTGAGCCGGCTCGGCCGCCAGTCAGGCAGCGGTTGACCGCGCACGATCACTGTGACATCGGCCAGGCGGGCACGTTGGTGGAGCAGCCCGCGACGCACCTCGTGGGGTACGCCGGGCAGTCGCAGGAGGTGCTCGACGGCGGCCCGCAGCAGGCGGTTCTCCGCGATGTCGGTGGTGAACTCGTCGTACTCCACCTCCACCGGAAGCGTCGCACCGAACCGCCGCCGTATCTGCTCGGCTTCCCGGATGCGGCCCCGGACGACCAGGGACGTCTCCTCGGTCACCCGGTACCCCTGGAGGAGCCCCTGCCGCAGAGCCCGGTCGATCTGCCGCTCCACGGCATGGGCGAGCGCGGGCAGCAGATCACGGTGTCCGGTGACATCGACCTCCCCGTCTCGCCAGCCACCCTTCGGGTCGAGGCTGTACCCGAGCAGGAAGAAGAGCCGGGCGATGGAAACCTTGGGAGCGACGCGAACCCTGACCGGCCCGTCGCTGCCCGGTACTGCGACCGCCACGGCACCGACCTTGCTGCCGGCCCGCAGAGCCCAGTGCCCCGCGATGTACGGGTCAGGAGCGGCGTCCACGATGTCCCCCGCCGCCAGCGCTCGTCCGACCGCGTCCGGCAGCGCGACGCCCACGGCCGTTGCATGCTCGACGAGTTCGATGACGTGCGTCACCCGAGCGACTCCCGCAGCGCCGCCAGACCGTACCGCTTCTCGATGTCCACGCCCTCCCCGTAGTGGTACTCCTCCAGCAGCGGAAGAATCTTGGTCCGCCACGTCCGTTCGAGGCCACCCTCCCGGTAGACACCCCGCTTCATCAGATACGAGGGCCCAATGCGGAAGTCGGCGTCGTCGATACGGGAGTTGAGCGCCTCAAGCAGGTCGGCCGGCTCGGTATCGTGGCCCTCGCGGGTGAGCCAGCGGCGCAGCAGTCCGCTGGTCGGTTCGGTGCGCGGGGACAGCTCGACGAACGCGAAGCGGCGGCGCATCGCCGCGTCGACGAGGGCGATCGACCGGTCGGCGGTGTTCATGGTGCCGATCACGAAGAGGTTGGGCGGCAGAGCGAAGTCGTCGCCGGAGTACGTCAGCCGGGCCGACTTGTTGCGGTACTCCAGCAGGAAGTACAGCTCGCCGAAGACCTTTGCCAGGTTCGCCCGGTTGATCTCGTCGATGATCAGGAAGTGCGGGATGTGCCGGTTGCCCTCGCGGGAGGCCAGATCGGCGAGTTCACGCAGCGGGCCGGCGGTCAGCCGGAAAGCGACCTCCCGGGTCTGCGGATCCTCCTGCGGCCGGAAACCCTCGAAGAAGTCCTCGTACGCGTACGACGGATGGAACTGCACGAGCTTGACCTGCTCGGGCCCGCCGCCGAGGAACTCGGCGAGCTTCAGGGCGAGATACGTCTTGCCGGTTCCGGGCGGCCCGTACAGCACCAACTGCCGTTCGTCCCACAGCAGATCACGCACCTCGCCCAGCCAGGCGGTGTCGTGCACGAGGAGTTCCTCGGCCAACTCGTCCGTGGGCTCGGGCAACTCCAGCTCGCGCCGGGCGGTGAGCGCGGGGATCTCCGCGCTCGGATCCCGATCGGCGGCCTCGGCCTCCTCGATGAGGTCCTCGTCGCTTATTCCCAGGCCGTCGATGAGGTCCTTCACCGCGGTCAGATCGACGACGTCATGCTGTGCGGAGAGCTTCTGCTGGAGTGCTTCGGGCAGGCCTTCGTATGCGTGCCCGTCGTCCGCCCAGTCCACCGGTCGGCGCAGATCCGACCGGCCGTCCTCGGAGGCGAGCTGCTCGGCGTCTCCCGTGATCTTGCCTACGTACAGTCGGCCGCCCGAGATGGTGCACATGGTGTCGCCGGGCTTCATCCGGGAGAGGAACATGTGCAGTTCCTCGACCAGCTGCACCTTCTGGTTGTATGTCGCGGTGGAGGCGTAGTCCTCCTCGACGGCCGTGCGCAGCCGGTCCTTGCTGATGCCCTGCTCGACGCCTTGTCGCAGGTGGCGCGCTCGCAGGGTCACCAGCCCCTCGGGCAGCCACAGGCGCCGGACGAGGTCGAGGCCCGAGACGTTGGAACCGCGCACCAGCCAGGCCCGGTTGGGTCCCCACCACACCTGGTCGAGGTAGTCCGAGAGCGGATGGCCGTCGTCGGTCTTCCACTCCAGCCATCCGTTGGCACTGCGCCCGACCAGGATCTCGGCGGCGGCCGACGGCGAGTTGCACTCGACGTCCTCGACGAGCTCCATCCAGCCGGGCCAAGTCTCCGACTCCACGAAGATGTCGTCCTCGATCAGCCGCTGCCTCAGCCGGTAGGACGACGGCATGCGGACGGGGAAGGACGGCACGACCTCCGGGCGCCCCGGCGACCCGGCCAGGACAATGAACTTCTGGCTGCCGTTCGTCCCCTTCTCGGTCAGCAGCCGTCCCCGGGCTTCGGGGCCGCCGCCAGGCAGCTTCAGCCGGAACTCCGGGTACGGCGTGCCGTAGTCGGCCATGGTCACCATTCCCCATTCGTGCACGGTGCGTTCATCCAGAACGATAGGGGGCGCCGCTGACAGGGAGGCGCTCGGAGAGGAGTACGTATGGGGACACGGCACGCATCCTCAGGCGCCTGCCGCCGTGACGGAAGCCGTGTCCGGTCCGCCGCGCAGGGCCGCAAGGAGCGCGGTGACCTCCAGCAACCGGGCGTGGATCTCCGCCGGAGCCGGCGGCAGCTCGTACGTGCGGTAGTGGCATGCCGCGCTGAGCGCCGACCAGGTGGTGCGGCACCGGCGGGCGGTGTCGTGGCCCGTGTACCACTCCAGGCACAGCATGCGGTGCTTGCCGACCAGCGTCATCGACGGAGTGACCCGCTGCCAGTACGTGTCCAGGGCCTGGTCGAGCGCCATGCGGAGCAGGACCGCGGCGGCACGGGCGCGGAGGCCGGGGGGCAGGGTGGTCACGGTGCCGGGGGCGGGCAGAAGGAGTCGGGCGGCGGCGGTCACCAGGGCCTCCGGGGACGTGCTCATCGGGCGCCCCCGGTGCTGTGAGTCCCAGCACTGCTGCGGATCGCCGCCGCGAGCGCCTTGGTCCGGCGGACGAGATTCCTTCGGTCGTCGACGGTCGGCAAGGGCGTGTGGGCCCCCGAGTTGAAGGCCTCGATCAGCGCCCAGCCTCCGGGACAGATCCGTTCGACGGCTGCACGGGTAGGCTGCTGCTCGTCACCGAGCAGGGCCAGCGACACATACGTCTTGGTGCGCTCAAGGGACTCCACGCGTTCCTCGACGGCCCGAAGCCCGAGCCCCTTCTCATCGCGGAGCCTGCGCCGCGCGGTCTCCAGACAGGCCGCTTCCACCGCCACCCTGCACATGGCGGGCAGCACGTGGTCGGCCACGTCCTGCGGCAGGCTGCGGTCCAGTGAGACGGCCCGCGCCTCCGCGAGAGCCTGCTCCACCGGGTCGGTGAGCGTCTCCACGCCCACCACGGAGTCGGTCTGGCGGCTCACGCGCAGGACGGTCGCCTTGATGCCGAGGTGTGCGATGGCCTGCTGGAGCCGGGTGTCATGGGTGAAGACGATCACCTGGCGGTCCTGAGCGTACGCGTCGAGCACCCGGGCCAGACCTTCGACCTTCTCGGGGTCCATGGACTGCACGGGGTCGTCGATGACGAGGAACCCGAACGGACTCTCCGCGTGCGTGGCACGGGGCAGGAAGAGCGAGAGCGCGAGCGAGTGCAGCTCGCCCTGACTCATCACGCTGTAGGCGGGGGCTGACATGTCGTCCACGGAGACGTCGAGCTCGACCTTGCCGCGACCGGGAGTGCCCGCGAGGGTGACGGAACCGAGCGTGACGCTGCTGTGCTCGCACAGCTTCTGCCACACCTCCTGCGACCGCTGGGCGAACGGCCGCAGCCGCTCGTCACGCAGTTCGTCGATGATCGGCCGCAGCCAGGCCCGCGCCCTGCGCGCGTGCTTGCGCCGCTCACGCGCGACCTCGGCCGCCTCCTCGGCACCGAGCCACTCGGCCAGCCGTACGGCGAACGGCCGCCAGGCGACGTCATGTGCGGAGAGCCGCTGAACGGCTTCTTCCCGCACCTGCCGGCAGGCGTCGTCCAAGGCGGCCGCGGCACGCTCGACGCGGTCCGCCAGCTCCCTGGGGTGAGTGACGTCCCGGCACTGAACCCACTCCTGCCACACCCCCACGAGCGGCGAGGCGTCCCCGCGCAGCCACACCGGAACCGGCTGTACGAGGTCGTGCCCGGCCCGCACGGCCACCGCCACCTCCTGCCGGGCGGCCTCGGCGTCGGCCGCCTCCGCCTGGAGTCGCTCCACCTCCGTCCGCGCCCGCTCGGCCCACGCCCGGTCCAGCTGGTTCTCTGCGCCGCAGACCGGGCAGTCCGAGCTCCCCGAGCGCCGCTGGTGCTCGATCGCCGCCTCCAGCAGCCGGGCCAGACGGCGCGCCTCCTCGGCGCCGCCGTACCGGGCCTCCTCGGCAGCGGCGGCGGCCTCCCGCAGTCGGCCGACAGCCCCGCCGACCTCCGCCAGATCCGGCCCGGCGAGGCTCGCGAGCTGTCGCAGCCGGGCCAGCTCGGCCTCGGCGGCCGGGGTGCGGCTCCCCAGCAGCGCACGTACCCGGCCGAGGTCGCGCTTGGCTCCCGACACCGCCTGGGTGGCCTCGCGGGATCTGGGATCGTCGAGCGTGCCCAGCGCGTCGAGGAGCCGCGTGGTGAGGGCGTCCGCGTGCTTGATCACCTGCTCGCACTCGCTCACGGCGTCCCTGACCCGACCGTCGAACTCGGCGAGCAGTTCGAGCCCGAGGAGCTTGAAGAAGGCGTCGTGCAGCCCGCCGAGCGTGCCGTTGATCATCGAACCGAGTTCGCTGTAGGGCAGGAAGGGCCGGGCGAGGTCCAGAGCCTCGGCGTCGACGACCTCCTCCAGCTTCCGCTCCGAGCCGTCCGGTCCCTCGACCTTGGTGCGCGCCTCGTCGACCTTGAGCCCGTGCCAGGTCCGCCGCACGGTCACCGCCTCGCCCCGCTCGCCGACGGCCAGCTCAATGCAGACCTCGGGGGTGACATCGGGACTGTGCAGGTTGCGCCAGCCCTTCTGCCAGTCGGTGGCCCGCCGTCCGTCCCACCGGGAGTTGCGTCCGGTCAGCGCGGTCTCGGCGGCCTCGGCGAAGCTCGACTTCCCGGAGCCGTTGGGACCCGCGACGACGACCAGGCCGGGCCCGGGCGGCAGTTCGAGTGCGGTCCGCGGACCGACACCGCGCCAGCCGGCCGCGGTGATGGACCGGAGCTGCGCGGGCCCGGCGCGACCCCCGCTGCTCCTGGCCGGTTCGTCGGGGACCAGCTCGCGCAGCAGCTCCCGCACCTGAGGCGTGAGGTCGTCCGCGTGGTGCAGGCGGTCGAGGAGGAGGGCGCGCAGGGAGGCAGGGGGCTGATCGGTCATGGTCGGTTCCCGTTGTCGGGCGTGGCCGAAGGGGCCACGCGGGCTGCTGATGCCTTGTTGGCAGTTCGAGCATGACGACAACTTGTTAGCACTGTCAACGCGTTTCTGGGATTCCAAGTATTCGAATTTGTGTACGTGTATGAGATGTCAGGCCGGTTGAGCAAGCCCGCTAAGGTGACCGCATGCCGTCCGCGCACCTGCTGATCATCGGAGACCGCGCCGCACTGAGCTGGGTGGTCACCGAGCAGCGGATGGCGTTTCCGGCAGGCCGGGCCAAGGCGGCGCGCGCGTTGGGGGATGGCGACGAGGTCTTCCTCTACACCACGCGCGGTTGCTTCCGGAATCCGACGCGGGACCTTGGACGGGTCGTCGGCCGGGCGACGATCGCGAGTCCCGTGCGCGTCCTGGACGAGCCGGTGGTCTTCGACGAGCGCTCTTACTCGGAGGGGTGCCGCCTGGAGGTGTCGGGGCTGGCTCCGTTCCGTGAGGGTCTGGTCCTACGTGACCTGGTGCCGCGACTGTCCGTTTTCCCCGACCCGGCGACCTGGAGCGTCCGCATGCGGCGGGCGTCGCTGACCCTCCCGCCGGCTGACGCCGAACTCGTGCGCACGGAGCTGGAACCGCTGCTGCGTCCGTACGGCGAAACGTGCGAGGGGTACCGCTGGGAACCGGCCGCGGCCTGACCCGTCGGCCCGGAGCACGTTCTTTCTGTGCGACGTGACTCGCTCACCGGCTCGCGACCAGGCGTGATCGGCTCATGTCCGTGCGTTGATCCGGCCGTCGAACCGGCGCGGTGCGAGTACCGTCTAGACCGCAGCCAACGCCCACCATCGAACCGGGAGCATGACCGTGACCGCACTGCACACGCAGCCGCAGCCCGGTGAGCCGCTCATCCCCATGCCTGCCCTGACCCCCGACGCCCTGCGTGCCGCTGTCGAAGAACTCACGCCGAGCCGTATGCCGGCGTTCGTCCGTGATCTCGTCGACGCGACCACCAGCGCTCAGCGGGCCCAGTCCCTCGCACCGCTGCGCACCTTCGTCCACACGTGGGGCGTGTTCGTCGCGATCCAGCGCTACCCCTCACGAGCCGCTCGCCTGCGCCACCTGGAAGACGTGGTGAGCGGCGGGGTGGAGGATCCGGCGGATGCCATCACCGAGATAAGGAAGATCCACGCAGAGGCGGAGGCCGAGGCCGGCCTGTGACCGACTGGAAGTGGGACTACAACCCGAGCGAGGAGTACCTGACCGCCGGGCTCCCCGTCGGCGTTGTCGCAGAGGTGGAGCGCATCGCCACCGAACTCGCAGCGTTGGGCCGCGACGCCGAGACGGCAGGGAGCAGACCCGAGGACAAACCCGGCGGGCTGAGAAACTTCCCGATCTTCGGCGGGCGCGGCTTCATCCAGTTCCTCGCCGTACCCCGGCACGAGTGCGTCTACATCTGCAACATCGTCTGGAACGGGTGACGGCGCCGCGGCAGGCATCACTGCTCGTGTCCACCGCTCAGTGCGGCGATGGTCCGCACACCGACGCGGCCCGCTCGGTAAGCCACGCGGCCGCTCGTTGAGGGGGCGCGTGGGTATCGACGCCTATGACGTGAACGGTGCCGAGCCTGCCCCGCGAGCCGTCGACCCGGAGGACGCGATGAGCGTGGCCGCCCGGGTGGGGATGAACGATTACCGCGTTTGGAGCGTCGGCGGGGGCGTAGCCGGCGCTGTAGGTGAGGAGTTGGTGGACGTCGGCGGCGCTGACGCCGTGACGGTCGTAACGCTTGTACTTGGCGTCCACCGGCAGCAGTGCGCGCTGAGGTCGGTCAGACGTCGGGAGGCTCAGAAGCAGGTCGGGGCGGAACGTCGAGGTGTTGCCGAGGTCCCCACGGACGGTGATGCCCGTCTCGCCGCTGCCGGGGATGGCGTGTCCGCCGCACGGGGCGGCGGCCTCGGCGCCGAGGCGCCGTACGACGGCTTCCCAGAGCGCGGGCATGCGCAGCAGGAGGCCGTCCGCCGTGCTGCCCAGGTCGGTGAGCAGGTCGGTGACGCCTCCGCCGCGCAGCAGCAGGCGTGCCCAGGTGTGGGCGGGACGGTAGCGGGCGTTCAGGCGCGTGTACCTGATGCGATCCAGGGCGCGCAGTGCCGCCTCCGGGGTGGCGGCCTGTGGGAACGCGCCGGCGATACCGTGCAGGTCGCGGGCCAGGTCGGAGCCGGCGGTGAGAGTGAGCGCGACCCTCAGGGCGGTCCCCAGGACGCGGTTGTCCCAGATGTCGGTCGCGCGGTCGAAGGTGCGTATGTGTAGCTGGTCCAGTTGCCCGTACCGACGCGTGGCCTGGGCCGCGAAGTCCAGCCGCCCCCGCAACACAGGTTCCACGCTCTGGTGACGTACGTAGTCGCGGCGCAGTCTTTCGCGCACCAGCTGCTCACACTGCTCCAGGAGGGCCGCGGCCACGAGGTCGGCGTAGCCTTCCTTGCCGGTGGCCCAGCGCCGTGACGTCGTCCGAACAGGCGTGGGCGCGTTCAGTGCGTAGGCGAGCCAGCTCATGAGCCGATCGCCCGGAATGGCGAACTTGGGCTCGATGACGAGACGGACGCGGTCCAGGATCACGACTCCGACGCTCGAGTCCGCCCGGAGCCGCCATCCGGAGCGGTCGGGGCGCAGGGTGAGGCGACCCCCTGCCTGGAGGGCGTGCAGGCGATCGACGTCCCGGGACGTGAGCTGTTCGATGTCCAGCGGAACGGACTCGTACTCGCCGAGGCGGACCTCGGTGCGCTCAGACATCGGGGCTCGGCTGACCGCCGCTGAACTCGGCGGCCAGGGCGGTGGCGAGGTCCTGAGGAGACATCAGCGCCGTGCGGCCGGTGTCCGCGTCGACCAGGCTGCCGAGGATGCGGTGGAGCAAATCAGCACGGCCGAGGCAGTAGTCCTCCAGCAGCGGGATCACCTCGTGGTGGAAGGCCGCGGCGAGGTCGTCCTCCGTGGCGATCGGCGCGCCGTCACGCAGCAGGTAGGCGTGTCCTATCTGGTGGTCGGCGTCGAGGTGCCGGGTGATGCGGGTGTTGAGGGACTCGAAGAACTCAGCCAGGTCCAGCGGGCCGACCGTGCCGGAGACGGCATCCGGATCGGGGCCGACGGATACGAAGGCGAAGCGGCGGCGTACGGCTGCGTCGAGGTGGCTGATGCTCCGGTCGGCGGTGTTCATCGTGCCGATGATCCGGATGTTCGGCGGCACGGAGAAGCTCCGCCCGCTGAGGGACAGGGTGACGGGCAGACCACGCTTGTCGAGTTCGAGAAGTGTGATCAACTCGCCGAAGATCCGGGGCAGGTCACCGCGGTTGATCTCGTCGATGATCAGGAGGTACGTCTGCTCGGGATGTGTCGAGGCCCGGTCGCACAGGGCGTGGAACACCCCGTCGGTGAGGTCGAGTGTGAGCCCGGGGCCCGTGGCGCTCAGATCCGGTTTGAAGCCCTCGATGAAGTCTTCGTAGCCGTAGGAGGGATGGAAGGTCACCAGATGAACCCGCTCGCCGCCCAGCATCTCGGCCTGGGCCGCGGAACGTCGGGCCGGGTCGGTGTTGATCGCGTCCGCGCGGCCGGCCATGAAGAGGGCGGCACTGAGCGCGAGCCGGGTCTTGCCGGTGCCGGGAGGCCCATGGAGGATCACCTGCCCCTTCCGTTCCAGCGCGTCCAGTACGGCCCGCACGTCCTCGGGCGCCAGGTCGGTGGACGACGGGGCCGCCTGTGCGGGGGAGTCGGCCGCCCGATGGGCGGTGAGCCTGGCGAAGAGCGTCGGGTCGACCTTGGCGAACGTGGACCGCCAGCCGTGCTGGGGCCCTGACAGCTTCTGTGCGTGGGAGACGTCCCAGTCGACCGGGACCACATGCCGGAACTCCGGCCGTTCGGGATCGAACCGGTAGCCCCCGGTGACGGTACCCGTGGCGAGGACCTCGTCCATCCCACGGTTGGCCACCACCCGGTCTCCGGCCTCCAGGTCCCGGAAGGCGAGGAGTCTGCGCGCGGTGGTGAGGCTACGACCGCTGCCACGAGGCCAGTTGGCGTCGAGGGCTTCCTTCAGCTCGGTGTCGGTCTGATACTCACCCAGATCGCGAAGCTCGTCCCACCCTACGCAGATGAACCCGCCGTCGCGGCACTCCTCCCACAGGCGGCCACGCTCGCCGGGGGCGATCTTCCAGATCGTGCGCGTCTGCGGACGCGGGTCGAAGTCATGGTAGAGGAAGGTCACCACCTCGTTCCCGGACCAGCCCGCGAACTCCGGCCGGGACCGCACGAGTTCGAGGAGTTGCCGGTTGCTGCGCCAGGTCGGGGAGTCGGCGCCCGACGTGCCACCCAGCAGGGCGAGGAACTTCCGCAGGTGCCCCGCGGAGTAGACCGGGAGGAAGTGCTCGGGGTAGTAGGTGGCGAGAGTCTTGGTCACCAGCGCGGGCCCGAACCGAAGGATCTCGAGTTCGTCCACGGCTGCGAAGTCACCCACACCCACGGCGGTCAATGCCCGAAGAAATTCGGCCCGAAGACGTTCCCAGGCGTCCTGGGGCTCCATCCCGCGCAGGGGCGCGGCCAGACGCCACTCACCGGAGTTGTGGCGGTACATGATGTGCTTCGCGGCACTGCCGCCCTTGATGCTGCCCAAGGACTGGGTGCCGAACTCCATGAGCCGGCAGTACGTCATCCCCGGCCCGGACTGCTCCAGGCCCAACGCGTAGCGCTCCAGGGGCAGCCGGGGCCACTCCTCCAGGGGGAACTGGGCCAGCACCTGCTTGCGCTCCTGCTCCGCGCCGGCTTCGTCCTTGGCGGCGGTGCTCCGGTCGAACCGGGCCGCTGCTTCCCATATGTCCACGCCGTCGGTCATGGGGGTCATGATGCCGGAACGGTGGTGGGTGCAGGGGGTGTAGGGCGTTGGGTCTGCGTGGTGTGTGCGTCGGCCGGGTCAGTCGCTTTCGAGGTCGAGTTGGGCCCAGACGGTCTTGAGGGGCGGGGCGCCGAGGTGTACATCTCAGTGGTCACAGAGGCTGTTGGCCAGGAGGAGGCCACGGCCCTGGACGCGACCGTGCAGGGGGCCCTGTCGGCGGGTTCGGTGACGATCTGTTCAGCGCGTTCGGTGACGGTAGCGGAGCGCTTCGGTGGGGATCAGACGGGCGGGCGCATTGGCGGGTCGAGGACAGCCGTTGCGGGAAGTCTGCTGAACGGCTGGACCTGAGGCGTGGTTGCGCTCATGGGGCCTACGGTGACGGGCGCGTGGACGCGTTCCATGTATGAGGTCCGCACGGTGGGAGCTGGCCGTGTGTCAGTTGGGGAAGTCGAGGCTCTCCTGACCGGGTCCGGGGGTGCGCCGGGACCTCCGCGGTGGCTTCGGTTCCTTGGACGCGTAGGCAGGCACGGGCAGTATGCCCTCGTCGCGGAGGTCGTCCGTGGTGATGAGCGGGCCGCTGCTTACGGCGTCCAAGAGCCGGGCCTGTCGAGGTTCGAGGGCTACGAGGAGCCCGAGCGCGTTGATGAGGTCCAGGAGGTCGATGGTCCACCGGGACGGCCAGGTCGGGGGCAGGATGTCGTTCAATGGGGTCTGCCGTTCCACGTCCGGCTTACGCTTGCGGAAGCTGAACCACTTGCGGATCACCTGCACCCC
Organism: Streptomyces sp. NPDC007991; assembly: GCF_042958445.1. Taxonomy (NCBI): domain Bacteria; kingdom Bacillati; phylum Actinomycetota; class Actinomycetes; order Kitasatosporales; family Streptomycetaceae; genus Streptomyces; species Streptomyces sp. NPDC007991. Next base: position 187,372 of record NZ_JBIBJD010000002.1, on the reverse strand, counting down.
GCCGATCTGGTAGTCCCACACTTCCGGCGCCACGGGGCGAATGGAACCGCTACCCACCGTCAGGGTTCGCGTCGTCGCGTCGTAGGAGATGCTGTCCGGCAGCCCGTCGTCCTCTCCGATCGCGATGACGCATTCGGGCTGCTCCGCCAGGGGCAGTCTCGGGGTTGGTCCGTGTGAGCTGTCGCGGTCAGTGGCGAAGCGCTGGCCGTACGTGTGAATCCACACCGTACGCCTGCCCACCTCCACCACCTCCGCCCACAAGGCCGAGTCACGTGTCAGGGGGATACGAGCGCCGCGCTCGGCCAGGTTCGGCGAGAAGCGACGGGTGTAGCCGCTGTGGCTGGCTATCCCCGCGATGTACGCGAGGAGGTCTTCGGCTGTGACCGTCAAGCCGTGCGTCTTGGTGAGCAACCGCAGCAGTCCGGGTGTGACGTTCGGTTCCGCCAGGTGCGGATGGCGGTAGAGGGGCGCCACGCGGCCGCCTTCGGTGCCTTTGAAGTGATGAACGTCGGGGAGAAGGGCGGTGAAGCTCACCGCCGGGCCGGGGCGACCTGATTCCGTGTGGAGTTCGGACAGGTAGATCTGGCGCTGGTCGTCGTGAGCGAACCACAACGCTGGCCGCGGCCGGTCGATCACTCTCCGGTCCGCGATGATGTACTGTCGGTCGAAGGTCATCCTCCCGTATCGGGCGATGACCGGAACCGTGTCCTTCTCCCTGGCGAGACACACTGTCTCCTGCTGGCCGGGTAGGGGTGGTTCAGGCTTGTCCGGCCGACGGTCTCCGGTGCTCTTCATCAGTGCCGCCTTGGCCTCTGCCGGAGCCTGGATGAGCCTGCGCCAGCGCCGTTCCAGTACGTCCCGGCTGGGGGAGACGGGCCAGCTGCGGTTGTTCGTGTTGCCGGTGCTCGTCCAGGGCAGCAAGGCGTCCACTGACGGCATGGCTGACCATTCGGCGTCGGGCGTGACATGAAAAGGCGCGGTCCACTCTGCGGGGCAGAGCTGCCAGGAGGTCCCGTTCCGGTGGCCCTCGACTCCGAGCGCTTCCAGCCAGGCGAACTTCTCCTCGCGCGTACCCGCGGGGACGTCGAGTCGCCACACCCGCGCCGGGTTCCCCGGGGCCGGGGAACCCCGGCGGACGAAGACGGCGATACAGATCTCGCGCTTCACGTCCTGGAAGACGCGGGTGCGTGTGTCGGAGTAGGGGCCTTCGGGTGAGAGGCCGATGACCCAGCCTTCGTCGGCGGCCTCGCGCAGGTAGTGACGCATGCCGGCCGCGCCCTCACTGTCCAGGTATCCGGAGTTGGTGATGAGAGCGACGACTCCGCTGGGCGCCTTCGGTGTGCCTGTAGCCGTCAGCTGGTCGAAGACCTTCCAGGTGGACCACGCCCAGAAGTAGACGTAGAGGTTGTCGAGTGCGTATCCGACGCGTCCGTTGTCCTCAGGGTGGAAGCGGGCGAGGATCGGGCCCTGATCGTTCGGGTTGCCCTCGGTGATCCAGCGTCCGACGCCCGACTGTCTCGCACCCCGCAGATAGGGCGGATTGCCGATGACGACCATGACCTTCTCGTCCGCCTTGATCTTGTTCGCCATACGGCGGTGGCGGGCGATCGCCTCGTACATCAGGCCCAGGTGGTGCTCGACGGCGGGATCGTCGAGTGTGTCGGCTACGAGAAGTCTTGGTGGGTGACGCGTCACATCAGTGTCATGGGCCTGGAAGGCATGGTGCACACGGAGTTCGGCCACTGCGTAGGGCCCGGTCTGTTTCTCCAACCCGACGAGCCGCTTCGAGAGTTCCCGCAGGAGCCCGGACTTGAGGTGCCTGCCGTACTTCAGCGCGAAGTTCTTGGCCACATGATCGATGATGTTGATGAGGAAGGTCCCGGTACCCATGGCGGGGTCGACCACGGTGACGTCCTCACTTCCGTACCCGTCCTCCTGGCCGAGCCGGCCACGCAGCACCTCGTCGGTGAACCCGACCATGAAGCGGACGACCTCGCCGGGTGTGTAGTACGTCCCTGTGCGCCGTCGCAGTTCCGGGTCGTAGGCGCTCAGAAAGCCCTCGTACAGGTGGAGGTAGGCGTCTCCGGTCTCGTCCTTGAACATCTCAGGGTCGACGGCCGATATGACGTCGATCAGCGTGTCGATGATCCCTCGCAGATCGACGAGGGCCTCGTCCGTCAGTACCGCCAGCGCCTTGCCCATTAGGGAGTGCCGTTTCCCTAATCGGATGGCAACCTCGGGGAGGGAGAGCTGGTACAGATCGATCCGATCGAGGCGAGCCAGAAGGATGGCGAAGGTCAGCGTCTGGCTGTAATGGTCCGCGAACTCCTCCGGACGGGCGTCGGGAAAGAGTAGATCCTTCCAGTTCCCAGCCAGGATCGAGAAGGCCGCGTCAGCCTCCCCGTGTTCCTCGCGGGTGAGACGTTCGGTGACGTCGTCGCGCAGCAGGGCGCAGATTCCCGCGATGCGCCTGACCAGTTCGTCGATGCTGCCGTGAGTGAGGGGCGCCGGCGTGAAGAAGTGCGTGAGGGCGCGCTCGAACCCGTCGTCCGCGACGACGAGTTGCCGACTGCCGGATTTCAGATCTCCAACGAGGCGCCCGATAGGACCGACCTGCACGCCGAAACGGTAGACCGCCCACTCGTGTCCGTCGGTGTACAGCACGTTGGGGAGGGCCTTGATCTTCTCCCACTGCTGCCGGTCGTGGCTCTTCACAGACCACTTCTCCGGATCGACCCCCTTGCCCGGCTGCTTCAGCTCGACGTGCCCTATGGTCCTGCCGCCGCAGCTGATGGCGAAGTCGGGCCGAATCCTGAGTCTCTTGATTCGAGTCTGACCGTGGGCGACGAGTTTGAGGCGTTGCCGCAAGGCCATGCCGCGTAGCAGTTGTTCCACCGGTGAGGTGAGGCTCTCCTCCTTGCCGCTGGCCGCCCCGGCGGGGCCTTGCAGCTTGGCCCTGACCTCCTGCCCGAACCGGGCCACGAGGTCTGCGACCGATCCGGTGGTGCCCTTTCCCGCCCAGACGTCCCCTCGTGACATCGGCCCCCCAAGGCTGCACCCACGCAGGTGATCAGACCCATACAGAATGCCCATGACATCGCAAGCAGCAAACACCGATATATGTGGGCTGATTGACGGCATGTATCGAAACCTCTGCATGCGGCGGAGTTGCAGGAGGCCATGGCAACCGACCTTGACAAACGGCAGACCCAGACGCGGGAGTCTTGCTGTTCGCCGAGTACGTGGTCTCTTCGGTTTCCGCTTCTGAGCTGGTCCGGCCGGCAAAAGCCCTTCCCCGCGTGTCATCCTGTGGCGGTCTTCGAAGGGGAGGGTGAGATGACCGAGAAGCCGCTGACGCACAAGCAGGCGCTCGCCGCGGTGATTCAGGTGCTGGGCGGCACCTGGAACACGGAACGTGCCGTACTGGCTCTACGAGTCGCCGGGTACCGGCCGGCGAACGACGAAGCCGCTGGCAAGGAAGCCCGCCGCAACCTGCGCGAGCTCGCCGACGACGGTCTGATCGTGAGGCCGGAGCCGGACCAGGCCGTTTACCGACTGGCGTAAACGTCACCCGGCGATCCGACGCCGACCGTCAAGGGGCGACGGGCTCCTGGAAGCCGTTCGTCTTGATGTGGGCGATGGCTGACGGATGGGTGGTCAGCCACTCGCCGCACACTCGCCAGTGATGGACGCTGCCGTCGCGGAACTCGGTGCGCACTTCCGCGACGAGCTTCTTGTCGCACTCGCCGCTCGTGGCCATGGAACAGATGACCTTGTCATGCTGCTCGAACGCCGGAATGTACGGGTGGATCGACAGGATCGGAGAGCGCATCTCCCGCGCTGATGCATGAGACATGGCGCGGAGAGTAACAACGCGGCTTCGCCGACCGCTTACGCGCCGTGCGATGTCCGGTCGGCGGTCACGACTCGTCCTCCTCTCCCAGCTCGTTGACGAGCGGTACGAGGAGAGGGTGGACGGAGAAGCCGGACGCGCGGCCGCCGGGGTCCGCGTCGTATTCGGCCTTCAGGACCTGGACGGCTGATTCCGGGATCTTGCCCAGGTTGCGCAACAGGCCGGTGATGCGGGTGACCGGTTTGGTGAAGCCTCTGAGGGAGCGGTCCGAGGGGTAGTGACAGATGTCGTAGACGCTCTTGGCGTCCGCGACACCATCCATTGCGGCGGCGTACTTGATGACGTCGACCCTGTCCGCGTAGGTCTCGTACGTCAACCGGTCGAAGAGTTCCTGGAGTGCGTCGGACGTCCAGCCGCCGTAGGTTCCGTCGTCGTTCCCGATCCGTTCGACGCGTTCGATGTCCTCGACGGATCCCTCGCGGAGACCGAACTCCAGGATCGGCGCGGCGACTTCCAGGAATCTCTTGGGCGTCAGCATGAAGAGTCGCCCGCCGCCCCTGGCCCTGAGTTCCTCGGTCAGTTCCGGACGGGGGCCACGGTTGAAACCCTGCTCCTTGCGCCACCAGTCCTCCTTGACGTCCGCGGTCACGAACAGCACGTCGCAGTGGCGGCGGCTGGCCTCCCGGAGGATCTGCTCCCACACGAGATAGTCGGCGGCGGCTCCCACACCTTCCTTCGTCTTGTCCATGTAGCCCGGAGGCAGCCGCTTCTCGACCCGGCGCATGCCTTCCGCGATCGCCTTGTCGTAGTCCTGCTGACCCAGTGGAGCGCCGACCCGGCCGTCCAGCGCGGGCTCCAGCTCCGCGATGACCGGATCGGTGCTCGTGTCGTGGGTGATGTTCTGCCACTCACCCTCGCCGACCTTGACGATCGCCTCTTGCACGTCGTCGAACACGTTGTTCAGCTGACTCCGCAGACGGTCGGTCTCCTCCTCCGGCAGGGCTACACGATTGGCCCAGGTGCGCAGGGTGCGCTCCGCCTGGGCCGCGTGACCGGCCATGTCCTCGGCGGCCTGCGCACCGGACGACCGGGCGTCGCTGAGGGTGCTCTCACGGTTCCGCCAGAACTCCACGAGGACCTGGTGGGGCACCCACAACCGGTCCTCGACGGCGCCGAGCGCGCGCAGCAGGTCGCCGCGCGCCTGCTCGGTGTACCGGTAGAGGTTCAGCAGGACGTTGGCGTCGGGGGCGACCAGACCGTGGGTCAGTACGGAGGTGAAGTCGTCGGTGGTCGGGGTCCGAAAGGCGCCGAAGTCGTCGAAGAGGCCTCGGTTGTCCGTCCCGGCCGTCGTGTCCTCTGCCACTGCGCCCCCCGTCGTCGCCGTATGCCGCGTGCGAGGGGCGTTCCGTACGTCACGTCCCCTCGCGTTCACCTGTGGGGACGGTAGCGCGACGAAGACGGCCGTCGGAAGTGAACGGGGGAACTATGAGCGCGACGGAACTGGCCTGGTTCAAGTCCAGCTACAGCGGCAGCCAGGGTGACACCTGCGTCGAGATCGCCCTTACCGAACAGGCCGTCTGCGTACGGGACTCCAAGGATGTGACTCGCCCGTACTTCGCTGTGGGGCGAGACCACTGGACGGAGTTCGTGGCATTCGTGACCGAGGACTGATCGCTACCGCACCCGTCAGGTAAGGGTGTTGCGCAGGTGGGGGCCGAGATACCCCACGTACACCAGGCCTGTCTGCGGTCCGTCGTCGTAGAAGTGCAGGCGCGGAGCGACGGTGTTGCCCGAGCCGATGCGCAGGTGCGCCTGCATGAAGACCTCGCCGGCGGGGTCCACCGACGTGGGCACGGGGATCATGCGCTCCCGGCGGAGCTTGTCCTTGCGGGCCACGGTGTCCGATTCCCGCATCGCGACCTTGGCCGCCGGGAACGGGTAGGCGTGCGGCTCCTCACTCTTGCACCAGCTGAGAAAGTCGCCGCCTGCGGTGCCGTCCGCCGATGCCTTGGCGAAGTGGTTCAGGGCGAGGAGAGCGTCCCAGGCGACGCGGAGCCAGTTGTCCACGGACTGGCTGTCGAGGTCGCGGGTGATCTTCTGTTTGCCGGTGAAGGAGAGGTGCGGGAGTTCACCGAGGCGGTCGAGCAGGTCGGAGAAGGTCTCCGGGTAGATGATGTCGGGAGCCGGGGGCTCGGCGTTGGCAGCCGAGAACTCTCCGGCGTTCCTGAGCTGCTCCTGCAGGAAGCGGACGCGGCGCTGGACAGCCTGGAACTGCTCGTACAACTCCTCGTTCTCGCCCAGGAGTTCGTTTGCGGCAAGGTCCGCCTTCTCCAGGTCCGCGTTGAGTCCGCTGATCTCCTGGGTCCGGGTCGCCTCGATCTGTTCGGCCTCGTCAAGGAGGGCGTTCAGAGTCTTGTTCTCGACGGTCAGTTTGTCGATGTCGGAGCCGTGGGCTTGCTGGCGCGGTCTGGTTCGCTGGATGGGCAACGATGCCAGGGCGCCGGGCAACTGCTGGCGCAGCGCGAGACGTTGAGGGAGGACGGCGAGGGTCTTTGCGGCACGGTGTACGTCCGCCTCAAGGGTTCGCCGTGACATCACCGGGTGGCGTTGGGCGTCCGGCTTCCAGGCGGGGTCTATGCCGGGGAGGTAGGTCCGGATGCCACCCCCGAACACCGGGTGGAATTCGAGAGCTCTGTTGAAAGCGGGCTGAGCCTCGGGCGAGAGGACGTAGAGGATGGCGAGGCCGGGGAGGTACTTGCAGGCGGTCTCCACCGTGGTCTCGGCGTAGGTGTCGGCGTCAGAGCCGTACGGGACAGTTGCGACGACGACGGGGAGGCGGCGCTGCTCATCGCAGAGTTCTTCGATGACCTCTTGGACGTCCTCCTGCTCGATGAAGCTGGGCTTCGACTTCACCTCGGCGAGGCCGTCTCTGGCGTCCAAGGAATCGAGAAGCAGGCGTGCTATGCCGGGCGTGTTGGCGCGCGTCGGTGTACTGGCGTGGGACGTCGGCATGTGCTCGATGTCGACCTGGAGCCATGTACGGTCCTCGGGGTCCCGATGATCCCGGCGGATGGTGAGCGTGGACTGCCAGGTCCCGACTTGCGGGGACGGGGTCTCACGCATGCGCCAGCGGGTGTAGGCGCCACGAAGGCCTGACGCCGAGTCATGGTCGAGCGTGACGTTCACGGCTATGTCGTTGCGGCCCTCGTCCAGCGCGGAGGTGTCGTAGCGCTTCTGTTCCAGCCAGGCGTACAACTGGCGTTCGGTGAGGGCGGAGGTGGTGACGTAGTCCTGCGGGGTCGATACGACCATGCGGTAGCCGCGAGGTTCCATCGGCTGTCCCTTCGACTCGACGTGGCTGGTCGACGCTGATCGGCCACCCGGTTGTCTCTTGGAGGGGGTGTGGATCGGTTTTCGGGGTGGCGGAGGTGTGGGGTGAGGGTGGAGGTGTACTTCTCGCCCTGGGCTTGGCCAGGTCGCCAGGGTGAGGCCGAGGGAAGCCATGCCTTCGTGCTCGGGAACGTTCCATTCTTTCGTGTGGTAGGCGCCGTACTCGGCCTTGTTCTCACGGGGTGTGAGGGGCGGGTCGGGTTCCATGGGGTTCGCGGTGGGGACTGAGCCGTGTTCGTCCCGGCGGTTCGCGTGATGGCGTGCACCGCCGGGACACGAAGGGTCAGTGGATGTCGGGTCCACCTGCCTCGACGATCTCCGCGAGCACGCTGATCTCCTCGTCGGCGTCGTCCGGTACGCCGGGGTCGTCGCCGAGGAACGGTCCCGGTTCCTCATCGTCAGCGAGATGCGGGTACTTCTCCAGGAGGAAGCGTCGCCGGTAGGCCATCTCGGCGGCGTCGATGATCCCCTCCAGGGTGGTCCAGTTAAGGGTGCCTCCGATGGCGATCCCGAATGCGGGTACGGCCTTGCCGAGTCCCTTCTTGGTGAGACGGAAGCCGAAGGACTTCGCGAACTGCTGGGAGACCTTGGTGATGACCGAGTCGCTGAGGACGTCCCATGCCTTGCCGCGGAAGAGCGCCTGGGTGAGCCGTGAGATGTCGGCCATCGCGGCGTTCTTGGCGGTGGCCGAACTCGCCGTTCCGACGTTCACGACAGACATCACGAAGAGCTTCTCGGCAGGCTCTTCGTGGTCGTAGCCGTAGAACAGCGAGACCTGGCCGACGGCGCGGGACGCGAGTCCGAGCACGGCAGCGGTATCGGCGGCGAACGCCCCCGCGATCGCGCCTCCCGACGGCGCCGCCGCGGCGCCGGCGGAGGCGGCGAGGACGAGTTCTCCTCCGGAGATCACAAGCCCCGCACCCGCTCCTGAGAGTGCCGCGGCGGCCGGGTAGTACCAGCTCGCCTTTCGTCCACGGACAGCGTCGACCAGCTCGAGGTCGAGGCGGCGCAGGTCGGGGAGCGACTCGACCTCGTGCCCGCGCTTCTTGTGAAGCGCCACCACGCGCTTGGAGGAGAGTCCCGCTCGCGAGACCCGCCCCAGGGTCTGCCGTATGGACTGAACGGCCGTGCCGCTCCAGTCAGGCAGGGCGTCGGCGGCTCCGCGAGCCCCGGTGCCGACCTTTTGAGCGCCCTTGGCGACCGCTGCCTGTCCACGTGAGACCGCTGATTGCGCCCGTGGGTGATTCTCCAGTTGCTTCGCAACACGCTTGCCGAGTTTTCCGACTCCGTTGGCCACGTGCTCGCCGGCGTTGGTCATCGCTCGTGACAGGGGGCGGCCCCTGAACTGCTGGATGGCACGCCAGGCGTCGAGCTCGTAGTCCGAGGGAAGTAGGTCGGGCTGCTTCGGGTACTGCCGGTCGCTCATGGTCCGTGGAGCTCCTGTCTCTGGGACGAGCTGTCAGGCGGGGTGGCGGGGGCCGTGGCCCGGGGGCGGGGTGAGCGGGGAGGTGTAGGTCTCGCCGTCCACGAGGGGCTTCTCCAGGCTCAGGCCGGCGGTGGCCATGCGGTCGTACTCGGTGAGGACGAGCCGCTTGGTTCGGTACTCGCCGTACTTGGCGATCTCGTTGTTCTTCAGGCCGCCCGACTCCGACTGGAAGGTCTCCAGGATGTAGTCGGTGTCCTCAGCGGAGATGCCGTACAGGTGGAAAAAGTACGCGTCCAATTCGGCCCGCAGTTGCGCCCGGCGTGGCTCGTCCCACCGGAACGGCTCGCCCTCATCGCCCAGGTCGCGGGCGAGGGGAGTCATGTCGTAGGCCGTATAGACGAGTTCGAGAACGCGGGGGAGGAGGAAGGGGAGGTGGGGTTCGAGGGTGGTGGGGGTGGGGACGGGGAGCTGCTTCCAGATGAACGGCTTCATGTGCGCGTCACTGATCTTCTGGCGACTCACGAAGTCGAAGATCAGAGACGACTGTGTGACGAGCAAAGCTGCGACCAGCGGGGATGAGACTCGCGGGAACATCAAGGAATAGGTGTTGCCTACCGCCGTACGTGGCAGGAAGGCCGGGATGGCGGTGCGTTCGTCAGTCGTACGGCAGATGTCACGCCACCCGACCAGCCAGTCGTTGTCCCAACCCACCTCGCCAAGGCGCTCAGTGACGCCGCGTCCCTCAATCTCCTTGCCATTGCGGACGGTGGTGATCGGACCGTGCTCCGCGACCCAGTATCGAGGGTGTGCACAGAGCTCCGGGTCCTGCTTCTCGGCGGACTCGATCCGGCGGCGGTCCTCGTTGCCCGTGCCAGTGAAAGAGTTCCAGCGGTGATCGAATAGATGCGCCATCTTGCCCTCGTACAGCGGAAGCATTCGCTCCCCGCCCCGCACGAACCTGTTGCCCTTAGCCTGCCAGCCGGCACCCTCGAATTGCTCCCGCGTACGGAAGAGGTCCGAGTCGTCGGTCATGTCGAAGAGGCGTTTGAAAGTCATGCCCCACGGGTTGCCGTCTCGGCGTCCCTCGTTCCACAGCGCGGGCACGTGCCTGTATACCCCAGCCGTGATATCCGCGTCCCGCTGCGTTCGGAACACCGGGAGAGTGCCGGTGTTGGGATTGACCCGCGCAAGGTCCCCCGGATCCAGAGCGAAGACCCGGTTCGGGTCTTCCAGATCCGTGATGTCAGACAGGAAGAAGCCGATGCGGCTGGCGTCCGCGCGTGTGGCCCGGCCGGTGAGGGAGAACAGACAGAACTTGTAGCGTGAGTCCACGCTCTCGAACCACTTGCCACCCTTCGGTAGGGCCGGGCTCTTGGGACGACGGTTCTCGAAGTCATACAGCGAGACCAGTGTCCCCCGCTGCATAAAGTCCGAGAATAGGTGTTGCGAGCCCGCCCCCGTTGCGATAGCCGTAGGCAGGATCACGCCGAACCGCCCCTCCGGCGCCACCACGCTCGACATCCGTTCCGCGAACAGCGTGTCCGTCTGAAGCGAGTTGACGCCCTTGACCGTCAGCCCCTTCGCGCACAACGGAAACACCCAGGAGTCTCCCGCGAAGTGGAAAGTCCCCTTCACAGTGCGGCGCGCCTTCCGGTAACGCCTGCCCTCCGCCGGATGCTCCTGCTCCCACTCAGCGATCCGCGTCCGCCGAGCCGTGCCCGAGATCGCCGCGATCTCGGGCTCCACGACGCTGAAGTACTCCTTGTCCATGAAGTCGACCTTGTCCCAGGGCGGATTCCCTACCACGCACGAGAATCCCCCAGCCCAGCCGGTACCCGGGTCGACCCCATCCGACTCAGCCCCCGCCTCTTCGCCCTTCACCGGCACCTGGAACACCTCCGGAAACTCCAAGTGCCAGTGGAAGAACGCATACTGCTCCCGCAACCGCACGATCTCATCGTGCGTCGACTGCGGCGCGGCATCCCCCTCGGGGTCCTCCAGTCCCCGGAACACCTGGTGAGTAATGGCCGGCGGCGCATCCTCCCGCTTCACCCACACGAATGCCGCGCACCATGCATCAGCGAGATGCAGTGCCCGCAGGTACTCCGTCGAGGTCGACCACGCCTTGAACGCCTCCTCCTTGCGCCGCACCTCCGTCAGATTGCGCGAAGGCGCGGAGATGATGCGGCGCAGGCCGGTCGCGAAGCCGGTGTTGGAGACATTCGGCTCGCGCTCCTCCGCTTCGAACAGGAGGCCCTGCCCGGCGCGCTGCTGCTCGTTCTCGGCGAACAGCCTCTTGGCGTACGCCTCGTCGTCCCCCTCCGTCTTCTTGAAGGCCCGGCTGGGGATGCCGTCCTTCATCAGCGCTGGCGTGGCCCCGATGAGGCCATTGCCGTGCTTGACGTGGGCGTCGAGGAAGCCGAGGGGGCGGCCCGCCTTCATGGCCTCCAGCCACAGCGACACCTTGGCCAGCTCCACGGCCATGGGATTGAGGTCGACGCCGTACACACAGCGGGCGACGACTTCGTGCATGGGCCTCACCGACGGCATCGACCGTCGGCTCGGGGTTCCGCTCCCGTACCGACGCGACCCGCTTGGCGATGCGCCGGGCGGCAGCGACGAGGAAGTGACCGGAGCCGCAGGCCGGGTCGCAGACCGTCAGGGACAGCAGTTCCTCGAGGATCCTCTCGGCGGGGTCGGAGGCGCCCTCGGTCCGCGCCCGCTCCTCGCCCCGCGCGACAGCGGCGTCTATCACCGGGTTCAGCGTGGAGTCGAGCAGTGTCTCGGTCAGCGCGGTCGGGGTGTAGTAACTCCCAGTCTTCTTGCGGTCGTTGCCCGCCCGGTCCACCAACTCGAATGTACGCTTCACCGCGCTGTGCTTCGGTACCAGCTCCAGCAGCGCCTCGTACACCGACCCCAGCTCCTCGGCACCCATGTGCCGGTAGTCGGCGGAGCGCCAACGCCCGGAGTCGGCGTCGCGGACGCGGGCGAGGTGCCGTACCGCCTCCAGGAAGTACCGGTTGGAGAGCCGGGCCCCGCGCAGCGGCGCGTCCGCTTCCGTCGCGTTGAACAGGCCGCCGAGGCCGGGCAGGCCCAGCTCCGGTCGACCCTCTTCCTCTCCCAGCGCGGCCAGCACCAGCTGAACGGCCTCGTATTGGTCGCTGTGCGCGGTGCCCTGCCTGCGCTGGGCCCGCTCACGCAGCCGAGCCGTGGAGAAGTAACGGTGATAGCGGTCGCGGGCCTGTTCGTCGGCCTCTGGGTCCAGAAGGGCGTTACGGTCCTCGGCCACGAAGAGGAAGATCAGGCGGTAGACCAGGCGCAGCAGCGCTGACTGGAGTGCCGACGGGTCCAGCCCCTCGCGCAGGTCCGTGTTGTCGGGATGGCGCAGGAAGCCCGTGCCGAGCGCGGCCAAGGCCTGCTGCACGCCGTCCCGGTAGTGCTCCAGGGCGCGCGTGCCGGACTCGATGGCCGCCGTACGACAGGCCTCCAGCCAGCACGTGGACGGCGGCGCCCCCTCCGCCACCTCGAACCGCGAGGCGTGCAGCAGTCGGTACAGCAGCACGAACTCGCTGAACAGCTCGCCGTCGAAGACCGCCTCAAGGTCGAACTCGACGTACGACGCCGTGGCGAGCGCACTGGAGTCGCGCAGCAGGCGGACCTGGCGGCCGTTGGTCAGGACGCCCCACAGGTGGGCCTCCGTGCGGTTCAGACACTCCTGGAGCATCGACTGCGGCAGGACCGTGCCCGCGCCGCCCGGCCGCTTGTCCAGGTCGGCGTTCCACGCCGTCTGGTGAATCAGGGCGTGGCCCCAGCGGTGGGAGACCGGGAACTTCTTCTCCGAGTCGGAGTCGGCGGTGATGCCCGCCGGGCCGACCGCCGCAAGCCGGCCGAAGCCCAGCTCGCGCCAGAGTGGCGCCAGCCAGTCGGTGTCGGCGATCCCTGTCGGGTCGGAGGCCGGGACACCGGTCTCCTGGTTCTCCGGCAGGCGTGTGCGCAGTTCCCGCCACAGCGGCTTCAGGTACTCCCAGCTGCGCTCCGCCTCGTCCCGCACGGAACGCGACGACGGCAGGCCGTAGTCGGCCGACTTACAGCCGGGGACGTCCTTGCCCTCCGAGATCCTGAGCAGCATGTCGGCCGGCAGCAGCCCCCCGACCGTGTGGACGGCGGTGAACACCTGGTTGCGGGCGGTGGCGGCCATCAGGCGGATACTCCAACCGAAACAGAAGCAGCAGCGGGCAGGTAGACATAGGCGCCGAGGATGTCGGCCGGCTTCTGCGCCGTCACCGACAGACCTCGGACGATCTCGCCGGACGCGGCACGCACTCGGCGGTGGGCCGCGTCCAACTCGGCAGCCAGCTCGTCGCCGTATGAGTCCAGATAGCCGTTCACGTCCGGCAATTGGTCGAGGATTCGCGTCATCGTCCGCTCGCCGAAGTGCGGGTCGGTGTTGTCCGACGCAGTCGCGTCCAGCAGTTCCGTCGCCCGCTCCTGGGGCAGCCATACCGCGTTCCTCGGCGCGCCCTCGAACGCCAGCAGCCGAGCATCCTCCGCTACCAGCTGCCGCTCACCATTCCTCGACGGCAGAGTGAGGTGGAAGCGGTACCGGACCAGCAGCAGTGTCGTCCTGGTGCTCACCGCACCCGTCGTGATGACCCCGCAGCGGCGCGCCGGACGGGCGCCCTCCGCCTGGGCGTCCAGGGCAGCGTTCAGCACGTGGGACGCCAGTGCGCCCACCACAGGGTCCGTGCGGACCAAGGCCGCCTCGCCTCGTGCCACCGCGGGGTCGCTGCGGAACGGGATCTCGCGGTCCTTCTCGATCACCTCCGCGCCCACGGTCGACGCGAGAGCATCCCGCAGGCCCATCGGCGTACCGCCGACCTGGGCCGTGAAGTCGTCGCCGTGGTCGCGCAGCACGGCGTTCAGCGCGCCCAAGGACTCCCGCACGAACGTCCGGATCTCCCCCGCCCCGCCCAGCGCCTCCCGGATCGACGCGACCTCGCGGGCCACCTCCTCCGGGTGGATCGAACGCTGCGCGAACCGTGAGCGGGACGCCCGCTCCCGCTCCGCCGCCGAGTTCCAGTCGCTGTCCAGCTTCGCCGTGCTCACCTTGAACGCGTCCGCCCTGAACAGCGCGTCCTCGTTCTCCCGGCCGCGCATCAGCAGCCATTCCACGATCGCGTCCGTCACGCCCGTCGACAGTTCGTCGGGGACGGAGACCGAGATGCCGAGGTCCTTCTTGATCTGGCGGTGCTTCTTGATCAGCACCTCCAGGACCTTGCCGTCGATGCCGTTGTCGTCGCCGTACAGGGTGATGACGCGGACCTCGTCGCGGCGCTGGCCGTAGCGGTCGACGCGGCCCTCTCGCTGATCATGGCGCGTGGGGTTCCAAGCCAGGTCGTAGTGCACCACGGCGTCGAAGTAGTGCTGCAGGTTCACACCCTCCGACAGGCAGTCCGTCGCGATCAGGACCCGGCGGGCCGCCGCGTCCTCGCCGGCCTCCGCCGCCAGCGCCTCGATCCGCTCGATGCGCTGCTGCGGCGACAGCTCGCCGGTGACCGCCTTGACGACCGTCTTCGCGCCCAGGGGGCCGCGCTTCTTCGTCTCCGGGTCGTTCGCGAGCTGTTCGGCCAGGTACTTGGCCGTCGGGATGTAGCGGCAGAAGACGATCGGGTTGTAGCCGTCGGCCAGCAGCGCCTTCAGGTGCTTGATGAGCGCCTTCAGCTTCAGGTCCTTCTCCGGGCCCTTCAACTGCGCGGCCAGTTCTGCCAGTTCGGCCAGCTGCGACTTCACCGGGCCCTCGTCCGTCTCCGCTCCCGGCGCCACGTCCATGCCCTCCAGCGCGTCGCTGTCCGCCGCGTCGCTGTTCAGCGGGGCGCCCAGCTTGTCGGCCTCCTCCGCCGACGCCGCGATCGCCGCAGCCGAGCGGGTCGTGAGGGTCTGCGCGGCTGCCGCCGGGGAGGACACCAGTGAGCGCAGCAGGGCGATCGCCGACCACCAGGCGATACGGGCTTCACGCTTGCCCTGCCCGCCCGCCTGCTCGACCCGCTCGCTCGCGTAGTCGATCGCGTCGTCCAGCAGGGCCCGGTACTCGGGGGACAGCTTGTACGTCTCGTCCTTGAAGAAGCGGTCCGAGGGGAAGGCGGTGCGTTCGGCGAGGGAGTCGTCCGCCAGGCCGTCCTCCTTGGTGAGGTACTGGCGTACGTCCGCGCGCTTGCGTGCCACGAAGTGCTGGGCGAGCAGTTTCCGGCCCGTCTCCGACTCCAGGTTCACGTGGGCCAGCTCCGGCTTGACCAGGCCGAGCAGGTTCCGGAACGCCGACTCCTTGCCGCTGTGCGGGGTCGCCGTCACCAGCAGCAGATGCCGATCGGCGTCCTCCGCCACCCGGCGCAGCAGCTCATAGCGGAGCTGGCTCTGGGCGCTCGCCGAGGTGTCGTCGGCCGCGACGCACGTATGGGCCTCGTCGACGATCACCAGGTCGGGGCAGTGGCGTACGAAGTCGTCGCGGTGGCGGGTGGACTTGATGAAGTCCGTCGACACGATCACGTTCGGGTACCTGTCGAAGAGGGACTGGCCGAGGTCCAGGCCCCGTTCCAGGCGCGACACCGTCGAGGACAGCACCAGCTCCGCGTCGATGCCGAACTTGCCGCGCAGCTCTTGCTGCCACTGCTCGGCCAGGGCCGGGGAGCAGAGCACCGCCACGCCGCTCGCCTCGCCCTGCGCCAGCATCTCGCTCGCGATCAGGCCCGCCTCGATGGTCTTGCCGATACCGACGTCGTCCGAGATCAGCATGAGGACCGTCTTCTGGCGCAGGGCCATCAGCAGCGGCACCAGCTGGTACGCGCGCGGTTCCACCGCGATGCCGGCCAGCGAGCGGAACGGGCCCGCTCCCGAGCGGAAGCCCACGCGCAGGGCCGTGCGCAGCAGGCCCGCCGCACGCTGGTCGCCGAGGTCGGTCGGCTCCGGCGGGGCGAAGCGGGCCTCCTCGACGGGCTCGAACGGGAACACGGCCGCGATGTCGTCGTCCGAGCCGCCGAGCGGACGCAGGACGAGCAGGTCGGGCTCGCTCTCGGGGAGTACCACCCACTCGCGGCCACGGGCCTTCACCAGGGATCCGGCGGAATACGTGAATGCCATAGCGATCTTCAAATCCTCTGGGTGGGTGACTAGTGGGCGGCCGGAGAGCCGAAGTAGCGGGTGTTGCCGGCTGCGATGGCGTCCCAGTCACCGCCGTGCGGGAAGCGGACCACGTCCCAGGTGGCGTCGAACAGCCGCTCCTCGGCGTCGGCGTCGCGCAGCGCGCTCGGCTCGGTGTCGGGGCCGTCGACGAACACCGCGACGTTGGCGCCCGGGAGCCGGTAGACGAAGTCCGGTGCCGCGTTCGCGTCGGTCAGGAAGACGTCCTTCTCGTCGGGAAGCCGCAGGCCGCGCGCCTTCGCCCAGCCCAGGAAGTCGCCCTGTGCGGCCAGTTCGGCCGCCGACGTCTCGACGGCCGTGGGAGCGGACGGGGTTTCGGCCAGCAGCCGCCGGTACTGCTCCGACCGCGACTCGCCACGCGACTCCCGCTGCGCCGTCGCCGACGCGAACCGCACCAGCAGTCCGGCCACCGTGTGCCGGTTGATCTGGGCGTGGTCGAGCTGGTTGCCGTACGTCAGGAGGCACTCGTAGCAGCCGAGCGCGCAGGCCCGTCCCGGGCGGTGCTCCTCGTCGCCCTCGTCCTTGCCGTCCGCCGAGAAGTGGCAGATCTCCAGGGCCCGGCGGGCCGCCTTCGCGAGGGCGTCGTCCTCGGCCTGGAGGCGCCGCAGCACGCCGGCGCCACCCTCCGCCGCCTCCATGAACAGGATGCGGCGCCTCGGACCGTCGTCCGGCGGCAGCAGCTCGCTGGACAGCTCGGCGTCCTCCAACTCGAAGGCGGCCTCGATGCCGCGCTCCAGCGCGTACATCAGCGTGAGTGCGATCGGCTCCGGCAGCGCCTCGTCGAGGGTGACGACGAGGATGTTGCGGCGGTCCTCCACGAACGGGATGACGCGCTTCTTGCGGCGCCGTTCGTTGCCGTCCGCGTCCACCAGCGGCAGCTCGCTGGAGTCACCGGACGCCTCGGCGGCGTCCTTGTCGTTCATCCAGCGGCCGTCGGCCAGGTCCAGCCAGTAGCCCGGCGGCTCGTCCGTACGGGCGCGTACCCGCCCGGTGTTGGTGATGCGGACGGTCGCGGAGTCGCCGTACGTGATCTGTGCCAGCTCACCGTCCGGGGCGGCGATCGTCGCGTTGAGGCGGCCCTTGCGGACGCCGTGGTCGTGGAAGCGGTACGACGTCTCCAGCCGGAAGCCGGCCCGGCGCCGCTCCTCCTCGTCCGAGGAGATCCGCTCCCGGCGGGTGGTGTACACGGTGTGCAGGTGCAGCAGGCCGTAGGTCGCGGCGCCCAGCGGCTCGTTGCAGAAGCCGCAGCGGTCCTCGCGTTCCTTGGGTTCGTGGTGGTAGCCGCAGTTCGCGCAGCGGCGGGCCTCGCCCGTGGTCAGCTCGCCGGAGGAGTCCGGGGGCAGCTGGATGCGGGTGACCTGGTAGCGGGCGCCCTCGTGGTAGATCAGTGAGCCGGGGCCGAACTCGCGGATGGCGAGGAAGCGGGGGCGCTGGAGGTAGTCGCCGTCGCCGCGGCGGCGGCCGATCGTCGGGATGTACGCGGCGAGCGGCAGGCGCGGGAAGCTGTAGCCGGGCAGGAAGCCCTCGGAGGCCAGGTAGCGGTAGGGGTTGAAGTCGGAGAGGACCGACTTGCTGTCGACGCTCTCGTTCATGAGGAGGTTCAGCTGTGTCTCGGCCTCGCGGCGGCGGGCGTTGGCGCGGTTGCGGTCGCTTTCGGTGAGGCTGTAGTCGAGGCGGCGCTTGTTCTGGACGTACTGGTCGTCCAGGGCGGCCCGGAACAGGCTGCGCCAGCGGTCGAAGGCGCGGTCGAAGCGTTCGGCGACCGTCCGGACCTTGTCGTCGATCCAGTCGTCGTGCCACCACGTGGTGTCCGCGAAGTCCCTGAACAGCGGGCCGAGGACGCGCAGTGCGGCGTTCACCGTGCGCCGCTGGGCGCCGTCGTCGTGGGCCGCGTCCCGGATGTCCGGCAGGAGGTGGAGGGCCGGGTCCGGGCGGTCGCCGGAATCCGGGTACGACACGTCGAGCACCTCGGGGATGGAGCGGCCCAGGCGCAGGCCGGCCTCGGCGATCCAGATGCCCTGGAGGTGGGAGAGGACGAGGTCTTCGTTGGCGAGGTCCAGGCGGGGCGGGGCCACCGCGCCCGCCACCATGCGCCAGGGTTGGCGGAAGTAGTACTGGTCGTGGCTGTTGCCCGTCGCGCAGTACGTCGTGACCAGCGCGGGCTGGCCGCTGCGGCCCGCGCGGCCCGAACGCTGGGCGTAGTTGGCGGGCGTGGGCGGCACGTTACGCATCATCACCGCGTTGAGTTCGGAGATGTCGACGCCCAGCTCCATCGTGGGCGAGCAGTACAGCAGCTTCAACTCCGCGTTGCGGAACGCTTTTTCACGGGCCTCGCGGTCCTCCGGGGACACCTGGGCGGTGTGCTCGCGGGCGTACAGGCCGGACAGGGCGTCGGCGGTCTCCCGGTACAGCTTGAGGAAGAACGTGTTGATGCGCGGGCCGTCGCCGCTCTGGTAGGTGCGGGTCAGCGGGTCGTGCGCGCCCGATTCGCCCTTGCCGGCGCGCCACACCAGCGACTGGGCGGCGACCCGGTAGCCGGTCATGGCCGCGGAGGACGCTCTGCGGTAACGGCCGGTGCGCTGCGGGGCGACTTCCACCTCCTTGACCAGGCCCGCCTTGGTCAGCACCTTCAGCAGCTCCGCGATGATCAGCTGCAGGTCGTCCTGGTCCAGGTCGCGGAAGGTACGGTCGGTGCGCCGCAGGAACTTGCCGAACCTGCCCCGCGCCGACAGGAACAGGCTCGAACGGTCCGTGCCCCGCCGGGAGGGGTGCGGGTAGGCGGTGCCGACCCGGGGCTTGTCCGCGGAGGCCAGCACCCACGGGTCGACCAGCCGCTCCTCGCTGGCGCGCTGGAGGGAGTCGAAGGCGTCGTCACGGAAGTACGACACGTCGATGGCGAGCGAGCGGCGCATCTCGTCCAGCAGGGCCTTCATGACCTCGGCCCGCAACGCAGGGTCGGCGTCGCGCAGCGCCTGGTGCGTGCCCTCCCAACGGTCCTGCTTGTCGGCGACCCAGCCCAAATCCTCGTAGTCGATCTCCAGCAGGCCCGTCTGCTCCAGGTTGGGCATGGTGATGCGCCAGCCACGCTCCAGGTCGAGGTAGAGCCGGAAGGCGACCACGTCGCGCAGCGTGCGGGCCGCGTTGCGGGCCAGCGACGGCGGCAGCTCGCTCTCGCCGGTGTAGTCGGCGGGGGCGATGGTGAGCGCGTTGGTCACCGCCGAGGCCAGTTCCTCGTGGTGCAGGCCGTCGTCGCCGGCGTCCAGGGCCGCCCGGTACAGGGCCCCGCGCAACTGCGTGATCTGCACGAAGTCGTTGAAGTGGCCGGCCTGGAGGGAGGCGTCCTGCCGGTTGTCGACGAACGTGAGGAGCTTGCGCGCCCTCGGGTCGAGGGCCTCCTCCGGTACCGACTTCAGCGAGCGGACGATGGACGCCGATACCAAGGAGGTCGCGGAGGAGCGGCCCTCCTGGTCCAGCGTCGCCAGCTTGGCGAAGTCCCGGCCGCGCGTCTGCTCGTACGCCACACCGCAGTGCAGGCAGAACAGGAACGGCGACGGGATGAACGCGGCCTTGAGCTCACCCTGACCCTCGCGGCCGAGCGTGTCCACGGTGACGGCCTTCGGTACCCGGTCGCGGTAGGCGCGCTTGACGACCTCCTGGCTCTTGTCGTCCAACTCCAGCCAGGATTCGGGCAGTCGGCGGTCGTCCACCGCGTACTGCACGTTGGACGGCCACTCGCGCTCGTGGTCGACGTAGAGGTAGCCGTCGCCCTGCCGGCCGCCGGTAGCCGAGGTGTCGCGGCGCGCCTCGTAGCGGACCTCGCCGTCCTTCTCGGTACGCCACACGGTCAGATACTCCTGGCCGCATTCCCGGCAGAAGGCCAGTGGCATCAGCAACTTGCCTCCGCTGCCGGGCTGTTCGAGCTAGTAGGAGCGGGTCAGGTGGCGGGAGGACTTGTCCTCCAGGGTGACGTAGACGGTGTCGCCCTTGGAGAGGAACTGGTGCAGGCGGAACGCGAACAGCGGCCGTTCGTTGCGCGGGTTGAGCGCCTGCGAGCCGGCCTCCAGGGTGGCGCGGATCGCCTTCGCGCACTGCTCCTCGTCGACGCCCGACGTCTCGTGCAACTCGCGCGCCGCGACCTCGATCTGCGTCGGCGGGCGACGTACGAGGCGGCCCGTGGCATCGTCCTCGACGAGGCCGAAGCGGTCCTCGATCCAGCGGGCCAGAGGATCGCTTGCCAGGTCGTCGTAGGCGCGGGGGGCGGGGGAGGTGAGGCGTTCGGCCGGTACGGTGTCGGGTGCCTCGCCGGTCGCGCGGACCAGGGTCTCGCCGATGACGTGTTCGGGGCGGACCGTCGTGCCGAACAGGGTGGTCGCGACGCCGGCGACCACCTGCCGCTGGTCCTCCAGCGTGCCCTCCGTCGACATGGTGGCCGACGTGCCGATGCACTGCAGGCTCTCGGCCTGGCAGGCCTCGCGGACACGGCGGATCAGCAGTGCGACGTCGGCGCCCTGGCGGCCACGGTAGGTGTGCAGTTCGTCGAAGACGAGGAACTCCAGGCCTCGCGCCATCCTGATGAGGCTCGCCCGGTCGGCCGGGCGGGTCAGCATCAGCTCCAGCATCACGTAGTTGGTGAGCAGGATGTCCGGGGGGTTGTCGCGGATCTCCTTGCGCTTTTCGTCGTCCTCCTGCCCCGTGTAGCGGGCGAAGGTGACGGGCTCGCGGCCCGCGCCGTAGCCGTCGCGCAGAAACTTCTCCAGTTCCCGCAGCTGGCTGTTGGCGAGCGCGTTCATCGGATACACGATGATCGCCCGCACGCGCTTCGGAGCGTTCGGGCCCTCCTCGTCGCGCTCGTGCAGCACCTTGTCGACGATCGGGACGATATAGGAGAGCGACTTGCCGGAGCCGGTACCGGTCGTCAGGACGTACGACGCCCTGGAGGCGGCGGCGTCGATGGCGTCGCGCTGGTGCCGGTGCAGGAGCAGCGGCCGGCCGTCGCAGACGGTGCCGCCCTCGGTCTTCTTCGCCTGGAAGATGCGGGCGCACTCGGGGTGCAGCACCTTCTGCTGGGCGAGTTCGACCACTGTTCCGCCGCCCTGGAAGAACGGGTTGAGCGACAGCCAGGGGTTGGGCCACTGGGACTTGTCGTCGAGATCCTTCTCGACGTAGGCCTTAATGCGCTCGTCACGGATGACGGTGCCGCCCTCGGTGAAGGAGCGGTAGTCGCGGATCAGGGCCTGGTGGACACCGAAGACGTCCATGCCCGTGCCGGAGCCGGTCACGGGGGCAGGCTGCTGTGAGAGGGCGATCGCCGGGGCCGGCGTGGCCTCGCGCAGGGGGAGTGTCGGGTCCCGCTCGATCCACGCGGGGACGAGGCAGGCGTCGTCCGCCGGTACGGCGAGCGGGAGCAGGGCGTCCCGTACGGTCACGGCGTCGGCGGGGCGGTTCGCCGGGTCCTTGGCCAGCAGCCGGTCGACGAGCCGGGCGAGTTCGGCGGGGATACCGCCGCGGATCGCGCGGACGGGGCTGGGCTCCTGGTGGACATGGCGCTCGGCGAGCTCGTATGCCGACTCGCTCGTGAACGGGGGGACGCCGACCAGCATCTCGTACAGCACGCAGCCCAGAGCGTACAGGTCGGCGGCCTGCGTGACCTGCTTGGCCTGGCACTGCTCCGGCGCCATGTAGCGGGCGGTGCCCACGCTGACGCCGGTGCTGGTCAGGCGGGTCTGGTCCGGGTCGTCGACGATGCTGCCCATGCCGAAGTCGAGCACCTTGACCGTGCCGCCCCGCGTGAGCATGACGTTGGCGGGCTTCAGATCCCGGTGGACCACGCCCTTCGCGTGCGCGGCGGCGAGGCCGGCGGCGATCTGGGCTCCGATGGCGGCGACCCAGGCGACCGGGAGCTGCGACTCCTCCTCGATCAGGTCGCGCAGCGACTCGCCGTTCAGGTACTCCATGGCGAGATAGGGCAGATCGTCGCAGTCCGCGGCGATGCCGCCGGCGACGAGCCTGGTGATGTTGGGGTGATGATCCAGCTGGCGCATGATGTTCACTTCGCGGGCGAAGCGCTCCACGGCCTTGGTGTCGCCGCCGGTGTCGATCCGGCCTCCGGTGCGGCGACGCAGGATCGTCTTGACGGCGACCGTACGCTCGGGCGAGCCCTCGGGAGCGCGCAGGTCCTCGGCCTGGTGGACCTCCCCCATGTTGCCCCTGCCGATGACGCGCCCGATGCGGAATCTGCCGTCGACGAGATCCTGGCTCACTGCCGCTCCTCTGTCTGCTGCTCGCGTTCTCGCGGTTCCGAAACGGAACGCGCCCCCTGACCTGCTGCCGCATGGCCCATCGTGTCAGAACAGACAGTGAGGCAGTCGTCACCGTACGCGATGTAGTTCACATTTGATAGATCGGCAATACGTTGACATCGTCAACATGCTTCTCGAGTCTCATTGTGAAGCGAGCGGGGGGCGCTGACTCGGCCAGGTCGAGCGGGGCCGGCCGTGGGGCGAGTTGGCCCGATTGGGCCTGCATGTCCAGGACGTGCGTGCGCATGTAGATGCGGACCCCCCGGATGTGGAAAAGGTTGCACGAGTCCGTGAAGAAAATGTGCTGATCTGTGTTGGGCGGGTGCGGGCGCCACTGGTGTGCTACGCGGACGCCGACGGATGTGTGACTTCCCAGGCGTTCGATGGAGTGATCCGGCTGGCCGGGCTGACCGCATGTGAAGCGGGCGAGCTTCGGGCGGGGATGAGGGTGCGGGATGCCGAACCCGGGACGGACCGGGCGTCGGCGCAGGTGGCCTCATCGCTGCCGGAGGGTGGCCGAGGAACAGCGGAGTAGGAGGGCCCGCCGGAAACTGGCCACTCAGCCGATGCTGTGGCGGCCGCCCTGTCCGTGGCGCACATGGGCCGCTTTCGACCGCGGCCCGACAGTCGCATCCTCAGCGCGGAAGCGGAGTCGGCCTGGCTGTGCTCGTGCCCGGCGGTGCCGACCGCGTCGCATAGGAGCCTGAGGAGGCGGAACTGTGTGCACTGCTGTCCGGCGACCTCAGGATCCGGAGGCGGGACTACCCTTGTCCGGCACAACTTTCGGCTGGGGCGCTCGCTCATCCGCGCCTACCTGGAGCAGGGGCTGGATCACGAGGACCTGTTCCAGGTAGGGGTGCCGGGGCTGATGAGGGTGGCCCGCAAGCTCGACCCGGCGATGGGCAACTAGTTTTCGACGTACGCGACTTGGTGGGTACGTCAACAGACTCCCGAGCCATCGCGGACGGAGGCGCCCTAATCCGCATCCCGGTCCATGTGCAAGAACAGATGCGCAGGGTGGCAGCTGTGGAACGCGCCCCACGCGAGCCCGACGCGAGCTGTCTCTCGCTTACGAAGGGGGATCCGAGCCGCCGCTGTTGGCTCAGGTGGGGCTAACCTGACTCGTCTGCCGCTATTCATTTTTGCAGGTCAAGGGCCATGTTTACTTATTGAACAAACTGGCCGGGTCGAATCCGCGCGTGGCTCCGTCGCGAGGGTGCGAGCAGCTGAGGGTGACGGCGGCAGAGGGGTGCCGGCGCGAGCGGCGCCGTGGGGGCGCGAGGCTCAGAGGGCGGGGGCGCGAGCAGGGCCGCAGGGCAGTGGCACGACGCCGCCGTGTGGGTGCGAGCAGCGGCGGGTGCGGCATAGCGGAGTGCGGCGTAGCGGCGGTCGCGTGCCGGCGCAGGGCGGCGTCTGCGGCGACCGCCGCTGTCACCTCACGGCCCTTGGCCTCCGGGCCGCCCCGGAGGAGAGCCCCGGGGCGGCCCGGAGGCCAAGGATGGTGGGGTGCTCCGGCAGAGGATCCGCGTGGCCGTGGACCGTGGACCACGCCCGCGCCCTGCGCATCTCGCGCCGCCGGGCTCCTGCCCGACGCGCCTGGCGGGCGATCCGGCGGAGGCGGTGCCCGTCGCTCCGGCGGGCGTGTCCCCGGCGATCCAGTGGACGCCCCGCCGGTGATCTAGCGGGTGGCCCCGGTGTGCTCCCGCACAGTCGCCGCCTTGCTCGCCGCCGTCCCGGCCCCCGGCTCGGCGCTCTTCCTCGCGAACCCGCGCCGGCCCGGCAGGACCGCGAGGACGATCAGCGTTCCGGCGGCCATGATGATCCCGCCGACGAGGCTGGCCTGGGCGACGCCGTGGGCGAAGGCCTGGTGGACGGCGTCCACGGCGGCCTGGGCCTGCTGGGGCCCGGCGGAGGGATCCTGCGCGACCCGCTCCGCGACGGCCAGGCCACCACCGACCGAGTCCTTGGCGATCTCCATCGCCTCCGCCGGGAGCCGGTTGCCCACCAGGTCGGTCAGCTCGTCCCGGTAGGCCGTGCCCAGCAGCGAGCCCAGCACCGCGATGCCCAGCGCACCGCCCAGCTCCAGCGCGGTGTCGTTGACACCGCCGCCGACGCCCAGTTCGGACTCGGGGAAGGAGCCCATGATCGTGTCGGTCGCCGGGGAGATGCTCAGTCCGAGCGCGAGGCCCAGCATCATCAGGGGCGTCAGGAAGTCCCCGTACGTCGACCCCTTGTCGATCTGGGTGAGCAGGAACATGCCCGCCGTGCCGACGGTCATGCCGGTCACGACCATCGTCCTCACCCCCAGCTTCGGGGTGAGCGTCCCGGTCGCCGCGGACCCGAGGAACACCGCACCGCCCAGCGGCAGCAGCCGTAGGCCCGTGTCCAGGGCGTCGTAGCCGAGGACGAACTGCAGGAACTGCGTCGAGTAGTAGAGCACGGCGAACATGCCGAAGAAGAAGAACATCACCGCGAGCATCGAGCCGGTGAAGGGCCGCAGCGCGAACATTCGGACGTTCAGCATCGGGTGCGGGTGCCGCAGCTCCCAGGCGACGAAGGCGACCAGACCGGCAGCGGCGACCGCGGCGGCGGTGACGGGGCCGGCGCCCCAGCCGAAGTGCGGGCCCTCGATGGCGGCGTAGATCAGGGAGCCGACGGAGACGATCGACAGCAGACCACCGACGTAGTCGATCCGGCCCATGCCCTCCGCCTTGGACGGCGGTACCAGGGCGAGCGCGGCGAACACGGCGACGACGGCGATCGGCACGTTGATCAGGAAGGTCGAGCCCCAGGCGTGGTCCTCAAGCAGCCAGCCGGAGACCAGCGGGCCGACGGCTACCGCCAGCCCGGAGGTCGCGGCCCAGGCGGTGATGGCCTTGCTCCGCTCGCTCCGGGGGAAGGTCGCGACCAGCAGGGACAGCGTGGCCGGCATCACGACCGCGGCACCGAAACCCATGATCGCGCGGGCCACGATGACCAGCGAGGTCTCGTCGACCATGCTCCCCATCACCGAACCGCCGGCGAAGATCAGCAGACCCAGCACCAGCGCGCCACGCCGGCTGTACTTGTCGCCGATCGAGCCCAGCACCAGCATCAGCGCCGCGTACGGAACGGTGTAGCCGTCGACGACCCACTGCAGATCACTGCTGCTCAGGCCCAGCTCGGTGGTCATGTCGGGGGCGGCGACGATCAGCGACGTGTTCGCCATCACCGTGATCAGCAGGCTCAGGCACAGCACGAGCAGCGCCCACCAGCGCCGCGCGTAAGGCCCGTTCATTTTCTCCACGGGGGTGTTCGCAAGGAAGGGCATCAGTAGCTCCTGAGAGGGACGGGGCGGACGAGCGGAATCACTCAATTGCCCGTGAGGCGAGCGGGCGACGGGCTGAGATCTCCGGGCTTCAAGATCATCCTGTGGCCCCTTGTGGGCTTCCCTCGGCGATCCCCTGGAGGGCCGTGTCGGTGTCCGCGATGGCCAGCATCCTGTTGATGTCGGCGCCGGCCAGTGCGCCGGCCGCTGCGGAGGCCCCGACCTGGGCGACCAGATCGGTGGCGTTGCCGGCCACCCACACACCCGGCACCTCGGTGGCGCCGGCCATACCGGAGGCAAAACCGCGGCCCATGTTCGGCAGGTCCCGCACCGGCAGGCCCAGACCTTCCAGGCCCTGGGTTCGGGCCTGCATCTGCGCGGCGACCGCAACGACGCGGCGGGCCACGACCTGGCCGTCGGCCAGGCGCACCCCGGCGAGGGCACCGTCCTCGTCGTTGACGACCTCGGTGACCGGGGTGTCGATGACGCGGATGCCGCGGGCGGCGAAGCGGGCGCGGCTGTCTTCGTCCAGGTCGGTGCCGTGGGTGAAGTAGGTCAGGTCTTCGGTCAGTTGACGGAACAAGAACGCGTGGCCGATGGAGGCCGCGCCGGTGGCGAGGATGCCGATGGGCTCGTCGCGCACCTCCCAGCCGTGGCAGTACGGGCAGTGCACCACACTGTGCCCCCAGTGCTCGGCGAGCCCGGGCACCTGTGGCAGCACATCCGTGAGGCCGGTGGCCACCAGGACGCGGCGGGCGGTGATGCGGCGGCCGTCGGCCAGGGTGACGGTGAACCGAAGGTCCCCGTCCGCCGACGGGGCGGCGGACTCGGCCGCGACCACCTCGCCGAACACGACGCGTCCGCCGTACTGGCGCACCTGCTCACGGCCCCGTTGAAGGATCTCGGGCGGCGGGGTGCCGTCCAGGGCGATGAGGCCGTGCACGGCCTCCGCGGGCGCGTTGCGCGGGGAGCCGCTGTCGATCACGACGACCGAGCGGCGGGAGCGGGCGAGGATCAGTGCACCGTTCAGCCCCGCGGCGCCCCCGCCGATCACCACCGCGTCGACGGTCCCCTCGGCCAGTGCGTCGCTCGTGTACGGAGGAGTCGTCACAGCCATGGCCTCCTGCCTTTCCTTGTCAGTCATGGTTCGGTCGACCTTTCGAGTTCCGGGTGGTTGGAGGGTGGTCAGCGGTTCAGGAAGCCCAGGATGTGGTCGGCGACCGTCTTGGGCTGTTCGAGGTGCAAGGAAGTGCCCCGCGCCGAGGACAGCCCGACGTTCGTGCGCAGGAGTGCAAAGGCATCGGTTGCTCTCCATCGCGCCAGGCGTGCACGCACCTTGTCCGGTGAGCTCAGGGCGGTTGTGTACTGAACAGTCCGAAACCTAGGTAGTTCTGTACTGAGTTGTCAAGTACGGCGGGTCGGCTTTACCTTCGGTGTATGGCGAGACCACGAAGCTTCGACCGCGATCACGTCCTCCATGCCGCCGAGCGGCAGTTCCGCGTCTCGGGCTACAACGGCACGAGCGTCGACGACATCAGCGCCGCCACCGGCCTGGGCCGCGGCAGCCTCTATGCCGCGTTCGACGGCAAGCACGGCGTGCTGTTGCAGGCGATGGGCGGGTACTTCGCCCGGCTGGGGCAGTTTGCGCCGAAGGCGCTCGCCGGACCGGACGAGGGCGCCCTGGAGCGACTGCACGGGTACTTGCTCCGCGCCGTCCACGGGGTGCCACTCGCCGCCGACGTACCCCCCGCCCCTGACCGGGCGACGGCGGCCTGCTTCGCCGCCAAGATGGCCCTGGAGCTCGGCGCCTCCGACCCCGAGGTGGAACGCCTGGCCAACGACTGCTTCTCCGTGGTCGTGACGGCGGTGGCCGAGTGCGTGCGAGCGGCGCAGCGCAACGGCGACATCGACCCCGACGCGGATCCCGACGACCTTGCCTACCTTCTGCTGACCATCATCCGCGGGAGCGATGTCGTAGGCGCGTACGGCCACAGTCCCGCCCGCCTGACCTCGATAGCGGAGAGCGCGTTCGCCTTGCTGCCTCGCCCGCGCCACAGCTGAGAAGGGCACGGCCGGCCTCGTTGCACAGGCATCTGATGCGGTCGGCCCCTGGCTCCGATGCCGGAGGCAGACGTCCCCATCGCGCCTCGGCCGAGGTCGATTCCGAGTGCTGTCAGCGGGTTCACGGCCCGATCAACGCCGTCTGACCTGGGCAGACTCGGACCAATACAGAGGGCGGTTGCCTCTGACTGCCTCCGATCGCCTCTGCAACCCGACCTAGGGCGTGTATCGGAAGTGGATCAGGTCGTAGTGGCCAGTGAGACGAGGTGCCGGGCTGTGCCGGCAGGATCGATGATCTGATGGAGGTGTGCGCCGGGCAGGTGTGCCACACGCCAGCCGCGTCCGCGCGCCTCGTCGGCAAGGTCGTCATACGGAGGACCGAACAGCAAGTAGGAGCAGGGGTGATCGTCCCATCCGTCGGGGACCGGGATGTGCTGCTCGTAGTAGGACAGCGGCAGGGTCGGCTGCTCCTCAATGACTGTCTGCCGCATCGACGGATCGGAGAACATGGGTGCGACGTCTGCCTCGTCCCACCAGTCGGTCCAGCGCGGCAGCCTGCCGTTCACGGCCATCGGGCGGAGGAACTCCAGCAACTCGGGTGAGGCGACAGGGGTGGGTCCGGTTCGGGCCGGCAGCGCGGCATCGACGAAGATGGAGCTGGTCACCGGATGGTCCAGGCCCGAGCGGATCGCCGGGAGAAACAGGCCAGCGTTGCTGTGTGCCACCAACGCGAGGGAGCTGTCGGCCGGGACCTGTCGGAGGTCGTCGCGGACGGCGTTGACCATGCGGGGCCAGAAGGGCGGAGCACCGGCGCCTACGTTCAGCAGAGACGGCACCCGTACCTGGTATCCCGCCGCCGTCAGGTGTTCGGCCACAGGGTGCCAGGTCGAAGGGCCCACAGACGGACTGTGCACGAGAACGAAGATCGGCTGCATGTGACGATCCTGTCGCCCATGCCGTCGGAGCCGCGACTGTCTTGGCCGACAGCAGAACGCTTGGCTTCGAAGAAGCTCACGCGCCACCACAACACGGCCGTTCACAACCATTCGTTGATGGCGGCGACGAGGACGGTGGCCTCGTAGCGGACCGCGAGCTTGTCGTACCGCGTGGCCACGGCCCGGTGCCGTTTGAGTTGATGCCGCACTCGACCGCGTGCCGAGCCTTGTAGTCCTGCGGGTCGAACTTCGGCGGCCGTCCACCGCGCGCGCCGCGCTTCCTGCGGTTGCGGGCCTGGTCGGCCTTGTCGGGGATGGTGCAGCGGATCCCGCGTCTCCTCAGGTAAGCGCGGTTCTTCCGGGAGGCGTACGCCTTGTCGGCGCGCACGCGATCGGGCCGGGTGCGCGGCCTGCCCGGCCCAGGACGCGGGACACGGACTTTGTTCAGGACGGGCCCGAACTGCGGGGAATCGCCCCGCTGCCCGGCCGTGATCACGATGGACATGGGCTTCTGGCCCTGTTCGACGGCCAGGTGCAGCTTGGTGGTCAGGCCGCCGCGCGAGCGCCCGAGCCCATGGTCGTCCGGCTCGACAGTGACGCCGCCGGGCGGCTCCTTCTGCAGCTCGCCCTTTTCCTCGCACCGGCGGCGTGCTGATGGGCCCGGCACACCGTGGAGTCGACGTTGATGTCCCAGGTGATCAGCTCTTTCGCGTCAGCCTGGGATTGAAGCTCGGTGAAGATCCGATGCCAGGTGCCGTCCCGCTGCCAGCGACGTAACAGGTCGTACGCCCGGCCCCACGGCCCGTACTCGGCGGGGAGGTCCCGCCACGGGATGCCGGTGCGGACCCGGAACCGTATGCCGTCGATCAGCTGCCGCCTGGCCCACGTCGGCGGCCGTCCAGGCTTCTTGCCCTTCGGTAACAGCGGTTTCAGCACCGCCCATTGCGCGTCCGTCAGATCTCCACGTGCCACGAACCAAGATCATCTCACGTTCAAGATCTACTTTCGATACACGCCCTAGCAGGTCACAGCCGATCCGGCCCGCGTTTCACGGCCACCAGGTGCACACGTCGAGCAGGGCCCCGGCCGCTTCCCCGACTGCCTCGTTGCCACGCTGCCGCCGTATCCACCATGCCGACGCGGCGAGCAGCCGGCACAGCGTGGGCCGGTCGATGTCGGCGGGCCAGGTGGACGGCAGATCAGTGGCGCCGGGGAAGTCGGCACCAGGCCATTCGTCCCCCAGCCGGCGCAGGACCGTGGCCTGGGCGGCGGCCCGGGAGGCGGGGTTACGGGCCCGGGTGACGCGGTCGTACAGGTGGGCGAGTTCCTCGGGTTCCAGGACCGCGACGCAGGACTCGAAGTCGGATTCGGGCTTCCAGGAGGTGGACGTGCCGGGCGTGTGGTGGTCGATGACCTGTTCCACCAGGACCCGGCACCTGGCGGCGTCGAGCCGGCGCAGCAGGGGAACGAACGTGCGAAAGGCGTCCGCGCCACTCGCAAGTTCCGCTTCTCCAGCCCGCCAGGCGTGCTGGACCACTGCTGGTAAGAGGGCGTCCGCACCGCAGTGCTCGAGCCGCTGGGCGAGTGCGGTGAGCAGTTGGAGGTGGTCATGGTCGACCGATTCGGCGTCCACGACGTCCCGGAGGACGGTTCGGATCTGGTTCTCGTCGAGGCTGGGGGCGAGGGCACCGAGTATGTGCGCCCTGTTGAAGTCGGAGTCGTCCGCGAAGGCCATGGCCAGGGCTTCCTCGACGACCGGTGCCGGCAGCGGGGGGCCGAAATGTTCGAGCACGTACCCTGCGATGTCCGGAGAGAGCAGTTCACGTAGCGCCTCGGTCGCCGCTGCGGTGGCCCCGGCCCGGTACAGGTGCCCCAAGGCACATGGATCGATCCAGCGATGCCATGTGGCGGCGTCCTGGTGGGCCCGCCGCGCGTCCGCCAGCATGTCCAGCACCACCCTTGCCAGGGAGTGCTTCTCGGCTTCGGGGAGACGGCGGCTCAGATACGCGAGGGTTTCGGCGCGGCGGGGCGGGCTGTCGCGGCGTGCCAGCAGGGCATCCCGCGCGCGCCGGACCTGCTCCACCGGAACCAGGTCCGCGAAACGGAGAAAGTGCGCCACGTCGTTCTCGCCGGCCAGTGGTATGTGTTCGGCAGCTCTGGGGAGTACGTCGTCGAGGAGTCCTCCCCACCCCGCGGAGAACAGACGCGAAACGAGCCGGCGTGCCCAGAGAGCGACTTGTGCGGGGCCGTCCTCCGCGCCGCGTGCGGCGACCGCCCACGCCCGCGGCAGAGCCTCATCGGGCAGCACCGCGCTGAGTGCCTCGACCGCCCGCGCACCGCCACCGAGCTCGTACACCGGCCGCGCGACCAACCGCGCGCTCGCGGAGGCGTCCGACGACTGTGCGCCATCCCACTCCCATACCCCCCGGGTCCGCATCCACAGCGGCGGGGTGTCCGGCGCGGACTCCAGGATCGCCAGCGCGCGCACGGCGGCGTCCGCCGACAGAGCGGGAGCCAGCTCCGCCACCCCATCGGCCTGGGTCGGCGGCGCCAGGACGTCCCGTACGAACGCCAGGCTCCGCTCCTCGATGGGCCTCCGCCGCTCCGGGGGGAGAAGCCGTGCCAGCTCGGCCAGGCAGGAGAGAGCCTCGGCCTGTCCGCGGACAGAGCGGTGGGTGCTGTCGGCGACGGCTTGCGGCAGCATGTGGTCGGGCAGATAAGGGGCGAGCGCGTCGAGGGCCGTCAGACGGGCGCGCGACTCCCATGCGTCTTCCGTGCTCACCCCTTCCAGCACGATGCCGAACTCCTCCTCGCCCAGATGCGGACCGATCAGGTCGAGCGTCTGCCAGTGCAGGGCGTTGCCCACAGCGCCGCCGTACCTTCCCCACCCGCCGCTGACCTCCTCCACGTAGCGACGGCGGGATTCGGGGGACAGGTACGCCACCAGGTGCGCCCGGGACTCCCATGACGACG
Organism: Streptomyces sp. NPDC007991; assembly: GCF_042958445.1. NCBI lineage: Bacteria > Bacillati > Actinomycetota > Actinomycetes > Kitasatosporales > Streptomycetaceae > Streptomyces > Streptomyces sp. NPDC007991. The sequence continues at coordinate 155,934 of NZ_JBIBJD010000002.1, read as the reverse complement.
GGATCTCCGGGACGGCCCGGATCTCCGCCTCGGCGTACGTGCGGGCCTCCTCGGGCGGCAGCCGCCGGAGCAGGGCACCGAGCAGGACGTGCCGGCACTCCGTGAACAGCCGGCGCCCCGGCTTTCCCTCCGGGGGGAACAGCGCGCTCAGCCACTCACGCACCGCGGTGGTCGACAGCCGATCGACGAGCGCGTAGTACAACAGGCCCGGGCCCACTTGTTCCAGCCTGAGCCCGAGCGCCGTGTCCAGCAGGTCGGACGCACGGGGCCTGCTGAAGTCGAGGCCTACCGCCCGGTGGAGCACGAAGGCGGCCACCTTCATGTCCGCGCCGGCGTTCAGCACGGACAACAGGCGCTCGGTGCGGTCCGCGGACCCGTGGGCGCCCGGCGTGGACATCGCACCGCGGCCCAGCTTCTGCTGCCTGTCCTCGAGCAGGGTGACCACGTCGTCGAACGTCTCGTCGGCAGGCATGGGCGTGAGCAGGGCGATCAGCTGGTCCGGGTACGGCACATACTTCACCGAGCGCAGAATCCGCAGCGCCTTCCGGGCCCCGGCGACCCGGTCCGGATGCAGGAACAGGGCGGCGGCGGCTCGTACGTAGGCCTTGTTGCCGTGCTTGTCCGCCAGAAGCGGGTGATGGGCCAGACCCCTCAGCTCGGCGTGCGGCAGCCGGGGGGCCAGCGCGACCAGTGGCCCGGGCAGCGGCAGACCGCCGTCGGTGGCGAGGACCGGCTCGACGGCGGCCGCGATCAGCCCGTCGTCCAGCAACGGAATGATCTTCTCCAGCACAGGGGCGCGATCCTCGTCCCCGTACGCGGCGGCGAGCGCGAGCACCTTTGGGTGCAGCCGCTTCGGCAGATCCGGTACGAGCATCTGCAGCGCCCGTGCCTGAAGAGTGGGGTCCCCCATGCGCTCGACACGGTGAAATGCCTGCTCCGCCGTCCACAAGCCGCGCGTGACCATCTCCCTCACCAGCCCGGGTGGCAGGGCCGTGACCGCGGAGGTCACGCTCGCCCGGATGAGGCGGTAGCGCAGCCGCGTGCCGAGCTCGCCGGCCGACGCCTCCGCCAGCTCGATGTCCCGCAGATAGGCGCCGATGCCACCCGCTCGCTCGTGCACCGCGTACCAGAGATTCTTCCCGCGCCGGCTCACCGCGAGCAGCCGGTGCACCTCCGGTTCCCGGCCCGCCGCCAGCAGGTGTGACACCATCTGCCGTACGGGATATCCGGCGTCCGCATCGGCGAGTTCCGGGTGGCTCGCCAGCGCGTCGAGCCCCGAGTCCAGCCCGCCCCACGCCGTCAGATACCGGTCGCAGATGCGGGCGTGGGCCGCGCGGGTGGCCTGCCTGAGGGCCGCATCGGGCGAACCCGACAGGTACTCGCGGAGGCTGGGGTGGTGGGGCGTGTAACGAGGCGGCCCGTCCGGGTCGTCCTCGGGCGTGACGACCGTGCAGAACGGCCGCAGCCCGTCCCGCATCAGGGTGTCCACCAAAGAGGGCTCGTCCGTCCCGGCCAGCGAGCAGAGCGTGGGGCCGTCCACGGGCTCGGCGGCCGCGCCGAGAGCGGCGAGCAGTGCGATCCGCCGCTCGTCCGGTTGCCGGTCCGGGCCGAGACACAGCGGCAGGACGCGTACCTTGTAGTAGTCGTCCAGGCCGACGGGCAGATCGGGAAGGCGGCGGACCGTCTGTGGGTCCTCACCGATGGACTTCAGTACGTAGTGGGCGTAGACCCAGGAGCCCCTGCTGCGTTCCAGGACCTGCGCGGCGAAGGCGCCCTCACCGACGCCGTACCGGTCCAGGGCGCGGGCCAGGTACGTGTCCTCCCGTGAGCGAGTGCGCAGAAACCCGTCCAGCGCCGTCAGATTGCCGGGGTCGTCCGGCGGGAGCGTGACGCGGTGCGTCTGGTCCGCCGGGGTGTTCCGCAACCGTCCGGTGCGTGCGGTGACGACCGCGTACACCCCGTTCGGGAGGTGTCGCGGCAGCCCGAACGGCAACTCCAGCGCAGGGTATTCGCTGACGGCTTCCAGGGCGTCGACGACGATCACGATCGGCCGCCCCGGCTCCTGCTCGTCCCGCCGCGCCGCAGCCTTCTCGATGACGAGGGCCAGCCACTCGGGCTCTCCACTGCCGCCGGACAGCAAACCGTCGGGAGCCAGATCGTCCAGCCGCCAGGCGGTGATGAGCTGGGCGCCCAGGCTGCGCACGGCCGGCGCGGTCTGCTCCGCCCCGGCCCCCTTCTGCACGAAGTGCGCGGCGTCCGTCTCCTGGCGACCTTCCACCCATGCCGCGAAAGCCGACTTGCCCATGCCCGGCTCGGCCTCCACCGCGAAGTACCCCCGGTCTCGTCGGCCCAGGAACCGGTGGAACTCCGCGACCAGCGGGTTGTGTTCGTAATAGGTCGGGGTCAACGCATCGACGTACCCGCGGTACGCCTGCGGGGCGTCCACCAGCCGGTACGGCTGTACGCCGTTGTGCACGGTGATGGGCGCGTTGTTGTTCGGGGCATTGATGATCGGGGAGTAGTCCCCGGACGTGCTGAGCGAGGTGCCGCCCGTCCCGAACAGCCTTCTCATGACGTCGTGTTGCCGTCGGCTTCGGGTTCCTCGGTGACGCGCGGCGGGGTGTTGATGCCGATGGTGCCGCTGTTGTTGTCGGCGTTGATGATGGGGCTGTTGGCCCCGTGCGTCTGCGCCGTCGGCGTCGGGGGCGACGACGAGCCGGTCTGGTGGAGCACGGTCAGCGCGACCCAGAGCACCGCCGCCGCGGCGAACCCCACGACGAGCGGCACCGTGGGATTTGAGGTGACCAGATTGGTCAGAACACCGACGACGATCCCCAGCACGGCCGATATGGCAGTACCCAGTCTCCGGTTCATCTGCCCATGCCCTCCCGTACGGCGGCGACCCCCAGGACGATCGTAACGAAGCGAACGGGCCGGCACCCCGCACACGGCCTGCGCCGCCGGTGCGCCGTCATGTCTGCTTCAGATGCCGGACGAGGCGCTGGAACGTCGTCCGGGCCCGGGCATCGGTTCCGTCACCCAGGCAGTAGTGAAGGGCGGATTGCGCCGCGGGGCCGAGCCGCGCGGGTGTGGGGCCCTGGGGCGGGTGCGCGGCGTGGGCAGGGCCGATGCGTTCGATCTCGTCGTGGCCGAGCGTGAACGTGACGGGGATCGGCGGGAGTTCGAGGTGTGAGGGGACCGTGAGGTCGCGGCGAGTTGACTGAGACTGTCGAGCCATGAGGGTCAGTACCGGCCCGAAAGTTCTTCGAGAGCGTCCAAGGACGGTGCTACTTGAGGGGTGTCCTCAACAACAAGGCCGGCCTCCGGCCGCGGTGGCCTCTGCGCTACCCAAGTCAGTGCTGCGAGAGCGTTGAGCCCTTGGCTTCGGGCGTCCCGCAGGCGTAGCAGCCAATCGGCACCCACCTCGAATGCTCCCTCTCCAGCGGCGGTTCGAGGTTCGTAGCCCGCAGCCTCGTCACCCACTGAGGCCCAGACATACCCCATGGTCTGTCCGTCGCGTCGGATCGTGAAGTAACGTACCGGGTGGTCCGTGATCTCCTGGTACTCGTCCTCTGAGGCCGGAATTCTGGACCGGAGCAGACGCGATCGTGCCGGGATCTCGAAAGTCCCCCAGGAATCGTCGTAAGCAGCCCCTTCGATCCTGGGATCTTCGAATCCCGACTCCGTGGGAGTCGCGTGACGGTTCGGGTCGCCCGGCGTCGGAGCGCCGCCTAGCAGGTTTGAAATCCCCTCCAGTGCAGCGGCGAGCCGGGGCGCATTCTCCGCGTAGATCTCGGGCTGCTCCCGGTCGCGAGTGTCCATCGTCAACCATGCGTCGGCGTACGTTTCCAGCGTCACCACGAGCAGACTGCTCTTCCAGATGTCCACCTGGATGGTGAACAGTTTTTCCGCCCGATGTTTGGCTCCTGGTTCCAGCCAGTACCCAGGGCATTCGATCCGAACACCGACTACGAAATCCCCTTCGAGGGATTCGGCCTCGGCCACAGCACGCGACAGAGTCGTTCCAGGGGACAGCGGCTCCGGTTCCAGGCTCAGGCCATCGGCCCGGACACGCACGTCCCGTGTGTCATTCACGGACCGGACCGAAACGCTGGCCTTGCCCACGGGAGTCGCCAGCTCGTGCCCGGCCAGAACAGACCACACGGCCACAGCGGTCTCCGCAGCCCGCACGGGCCGAAGTCCGCCAGTGCCGGGTGTGACTTCCCAAGTCCAGTGGCCGATTGGTTGAGAGGTGATCACAGCATGTCCTTGGGATCGAGCTTGCTTCCAGGCGGGACGACAAGGTTTCCGTCCTCAAGACGTATGACGAACGTGATGCCCTCGCCTTTCGGTCCGCGCCCACCGCGGTGGATGTCCATGAGGGCATCGTAGGAGCCGTTGGACATCCAGTCCGCGCGCGTCCCCCGGCCCCCGTCCACCAGAAGTATGTGGTGGTTGGCCTCGGATTTCGCCAGCTGAAGCAAGTACTTGCCCCGCGTGATCTCACCCACCGGATCCTGCGGGTCGTTGAGGTGTTTCATCTGGAAGGCGTAGACCTCACCGGACTCGTCGGCGATACGAATGTCCATATCAGCGCCAGGTGGGTACTTCTGCTCGAAGTCGATGGTGTGTAGGTCATCCGCGAATATGAGCTGGTCGGCCCCTGGCTGGAACATTTGCGCTCTGTTCGCCCCCAAGGACGACACGACCTGCCCGCACTCGTCGCTCAGATTGAACTGCCCGGAGCCGATGATCTCGGCGATCCGTTGACCGTCGGGTTCCGTGGCGAGCCTTTCCAACACCCTGTCAAGGACGTTCGGCTTGGGCCTCTTCTTGCCCGGGATGCCCTTGACCGCGTCGCGGACCCGCTGCTCAGTCTCGCCGCCGCGAGCCATGGGCTGGCCCTGACCATCGGGCGAGGATCCGTGCGGCTCAGCAGGGAGATTGCCATCAGCCCCGCCATGGCTGCCGCCGGATCCATGTTCGTGGCTCTGGCCGCCGGGGCGCCGCTGAAGCATGCGCAAGACCCCGCGACGGACCCACCGCCCTCCCCCGTAGAGCAGATGACAGGAAGCTCACAGGGAGGGGAGCAGGACGTGGCGGGGCACAGGGGCAAACGCGTCAGAGGTGCGGCTGCCGCAGTGGTGGCGATGGCGGCGCTCACCGCGTCGCAGGCGCCGGTGGCGGTCCCGGCGCGGGCAGCCGCACCCGCGCGCGGTCAGGCACCCGCCGAGGACGGACCGAGCGTGTCCGGCGACGCGCCGTACCGGACCGAGCTGCCGCCGCTGCGGGCCGGGAAACGCGCGGGCGGCCAGGCGGCGGAGGAGGAGGTGGGCGGCGCGCTGCCGGTGAGCGTGTTCGCCGCGTATCGGCGGGCCGAGCGCCGGCTCGCGCGTGAAGTGCCCGGCTGCCGGCTGCGGTGGCAGTTGCTGGCGGCGATCGGGCAGGTGGAGTCGGGGCAGGCGCGCGGTGGCAGGGTGGCGTCGGACGGTACGACCCTGGCGCCGATCCTCGGGCCGCGGCTGGACGGCGCGGCCTTCGCGCTGATCCGGGACACCGACGGCGGCGCCCACGACCGGGACGCGGCATACGACCGCGCGGTCGGGCCGATGCAGTTCATCCCGTCGACCTGGGCGCGCTGGGGCGCGGACGGCAACGGCGACGGGCGTGCGGATCCGAACAACGTCTTCGACGCGGCACTCGCCGCCGGACGGTATCTGTGTGCGGGCGGGCGGGATCTTTCCGTTCCCGCCGAGCTGGACCGGGCGATCCTGGGCTACAACCACTCGGCGGCCTATCTGCGCACGGTCCGGTCCTGGTACGCGTACTTCCTGGAAGGGCACCGGGTGGTGCCGGACGGCTCCGCCGGATCCGTCGCCGGGGCCTCTTCCCCACGCCCCGAGCCGTCGCAGTCCTCCTCGAAGCCGAAGGAGGCCTCGCCGACACCGACACCCTCCGTCCGGCCGAGTGCCCCGCCGTCTCACCCCCCGTCGGCCCCTGCCTCCCCGGCCGCCACCGACCCAGAGAACCCGGACGAGCCACGACTCCCCACCCCCGACCCGGACTTGGAGCTCCCCGCCCCCGACCTGCTGCCCAGCGGCGCCCCGCTCACCCGTAACAGCGCGGACTCGATGGCCGTCTCCCCCTCCACAACCGCCGATACTGGGCGGTAATGTCGCCCCCCGCCGGACAGCACGAGACCGGTGGGCGAGCGCGAAGGGGCTCTCATGGCGACGGACATGCCTGCGGACATGCCCGCAGAGACACCTGCAGGGGTGACCGCGGCCGACGAGCGGTGGCGGCGTATGTGGAGCCACCGCGAGCACCTGCTCAAGGTGGCCCGGCGCAGGTCGATGAGTGCGGAGGACGCCGAGGACGCGGTGCACGAGGCGATGCTGCGCGCCGCCGAGCGGCCCGACCTGGACGAGGAGCGGCTCGCGGCCTGGCTGACGACGGTGACGATGCGGCTGTGCGTCGACCGCTACCGGCAGGTGAACCGCGAGGCCGAGGTGCGTACCAGCCCGACACTCATCGCCCCCGGCCCGGTGCCCGTCGAGGAGGCGGTGTGCGACCGGGCCGAGGCGAAGTGGCTGGCGGTGCGCAGTGGTGAGCTGCCCGCCCGGCAGGCCGAGGCGCTGCGGCTGAAGTCGGAGGACCTGGACGTCGGCCAGGTCGCCGTCCGGATGGGGCTGAGCTACCGGACCGTCGAGTCGCTGCTGGCCCGCGCCCGGCGGACGCTGCGGCAGTCGCTGGCCGCCACGCTCGGGTTCGCGCTGTTCCTGATCGGCTGGGGACGGCCGCGCGGAGTCGGCAGGGCACAGGCCGTGGCGGTCGCCTCGACGGCGGCGTCCCTGGTGGTGGCGGGGTTCGTGCTGCCGTACGCCCTCGACGGTGGTGGCGGCGGGGGTGAGGGTGGTGTGGCGCCTCGGCCCGCGGTCGCCTCGCCGGGCGCGGAGGCGGTTCGGCCGGACGGTCGTGGCGGGGGCCGTACGCCCGGGGGAAGTGGGCCCACGGCTGCGGCGGACGAGCGCGGAGCGGCCGAGTCCCACGCCGGGGAATCGTTCCTTCCGTTGTCCGTGCCGTCGCTGCCGGAGGTCCCGGACGTACCTGAGGTTCCCGTGTCGCCGCTGCCCGTGCTGTCCGCGCCGGAGGTCCCGCAGGTGCCCGACGTCCCGAGGCCCGAGGTTCCCGACCTGCCGGTGGAGCCCTCCGCCCTGCCGACGGACACGGCGGTCCCGGAAACTCCGCAGGCTCCGGAAGCCCCCGCCACACCGTCCGCCTCGCTCCCCGTGCCCACTCCGAGCCCGCTTCCATAGCGTCCGGAATCCCGCCTGGCATCCTGCCCGGCATCCCGCCGGGAATCCTGCCCGGCATCCCGCCCGGAACCCCGCCGGGAAACCCGCCCGGAACCCACTCGAAAAAAATCCGCCCCCCGAGCGACGGACACCCCGCCCCTCCCCGTAGAGCAGATGTCGGAGCTGCTCCACGGGCTGAAGGGTGGACCGGATGGGTGTCGAGATCTGTGTGGAAGGACTGACCAAGTCCTTCGGTCACCAGGTCATCTGGCAGGACGTCTCGCTGACGCTGCCGGCCGGGGAGGTCTCGGTCATGCTCGGCCCCTCCGGCACGGGCAAGTCGGTGTTCCTCAAGACGCTCGTCGGCCTGCTCAAGCCGGAGCGCGGCTCGATCACGATCCAGGGCCGGGACATCACCAAGCTCCGCGAGCACGACCTGTACGAGGTGCGCAAGCTCTTCGGCGTGCTGTTCCAGGACGGCGCGCTGTTCGGCTCGATGAACCTCTACGACAACATCGCCTTCCCGCTGCGCGAGCACACCCGTAAGTCCGAGAGCGACATCCGGCGCATCGTGCTGGAGAAGATGGACATGGTCGGGCTGATCGGGGCGGAAGGGAAGCTGCCCGGTGAGATCTCCGGCGGTATGCGGAAGCGGGCCGGGCTGGCCCGGGCCCTCGTCCTCGACCCCGAGATCATCCTCTTCGACGAGCCCGACTCGGGTCTCGACCCGGTCCGTGTCGCCTACCTCAACCAGCTCATCGTCGACCTCAACGCCCAGATCGACGCGACCTTCCTGATCGTCACGCACGACATCGCCTCGGCCCGCCAGGTGCCGGACAACATCGGGCTGCTGTTCCGCCGCGAGCTGGTGATGTTCGGGCCGCGCGAGGAGCTGCTGGCCAGCGACGAGCCGGTCGTACGGCAGTTCCTGAACGGCCGGATGCAGGGCCCGATCGGCATGGCGGAGGAGAAGGACGCCGCCCAGGTCGAGCAGGAGCTGGCGCAGGTCGACGACAGTGCGCACGTCCAGGAGCTGACTCCGCGCCTGCTGCCGGGGCCGGGCATCGCCCGGCCGCCCCGCTGGCAGGCGATCGCACGGCGCGAAACCCGTCTCCACCACAAGGAGGGGGCCGACGCATGAGCCTGTCACCCGTGGGAGCGCTGCGGCACTCGGGCAGCCTCTTCGCGATGGCGCTGGACGTCGTCCGGACGATCCCCCGACGGCCTTTCCAGGCCCGGGAGTTCATCCAGCAGACCTGGTTCGTCGCAAGCGTCACCATCCTGCCCACGGCCCTGGTCTCCATCCCGTTCGGAGCGGTCATCGCGCTCCAGATCGGCAGCCTCACCCGGCAGTTGGGCGCCCAGTCCTTCGCCGGGGCCGCCTCCGTGCTCGCCGTACTGCGCGAGGCCTCGCCGATCGTCACCGCGCTGCTGATCGCGGGCGCCGGCGGCACGGCGATCTGCGCCGACCTCGGGGCGCGGAAGATCCGCGACGAGATCGACGCGATGCAGGTGCTGGGCATCGACCCCATCCACCGGCTGGTCGTCCCCCGCGTGCTGGCGTCGATGCTGGTGGCGGTGCTGCTCAACGGCCTGGTGTCGGTGGTGGGCGTGGCGGGCGGCTACTTCTTCAACGTCGTTCTCCAGAACGGCACTCCCGGCGCCTACCTCGCCTCCTTCACCACCCTCGCCCAGCTCTCCGACCTGTGGGCGGCCGAGATCAAGGCACTCGTCTTCGGCGCGATCGCCGGGATCGTCGCCTCCTACAAGGGGCTGACCGCGAAGGGCGGACCCAAGGGCGTGGGCGACGCGGTGAACCAGTCGGTGGTGATCACCTTCATGTTGCTGTTCGTGACCAACTTCGTGATGACCGCCGTGTACTTCCAAGTCGTTCCGCAGAGGGGATGAGGCATGGCGCTGCTGAACCGTCTGGAGGAACTGGGCGCCCAACTGTCCTTCTACGGGCGCTCGCTGGCCTGGACCGGCCGCACCCTGCGCCGCTACAAGAAGGAGATCCTGCGGCTGCTGGCCGAGGTGAGCTTCGGCCGGGGCGCGCTCGCCGTCGTGGGCGGCACGGTCGGCGTGATCGCCTTCCTGTCGTTCTTCACCGGCACGGAGGTCGGGCTGCAGGGATACGCGGCCCTGAACCAGCTCGGCACCTCCAACTTCGTCGCCTTCCTCTCGGCGTACTTCAACACCCGCGAGATCGCCCCGCTGGTGGCCGGGCTCGCCCTCTCCGCGACCGTCGGCGCCGGGTTCACCGCCCAGCTCGGCGCGATGCGGATCAGCGAGGAGACCGATGCGCTGGAGGTCATGGGCGTGCCCTCGTTGCCGTTCCTCGCGACGACCCGGATGATCGCCGGGTTCGTGGCCGTCGTCCCGCTGTACGTGATCGGCCTGCTGTCCTCGTACCTGGCCGCCCGCACCATCACCACCGGCTACTACGGGCAGTCGGCGGGCACCTACGACCACTACTTCCAGCAGTACCTGCCCCCGGTGGACGTGCTGTGGTCCTTCGGGAAGGTGCTGGTCTTCGCCGTCCTGATCATCCTGGTGCACTGCTTCTACGGCTACTACGCCAGCGGCGGCCCGGCGGGCGTCGGCGTCGCGGTGGGCCGTGCGGTGCGGACCTCGATCGTGGCGATCAACGTCCTGGACTTCTTCCTGTCGCTGGCGATCTGGGGCGCCAGCACGACCGTACGGATCGCGGGGTGAGCCGGCGCATGAGAGTGCTGAGACTGCGGTTGTACGGTGTCGTCTTCATCGCCGTGCTCGCCTTGCTGCTGTCCCTGTCCGTCGCCGTCTACCGGCAGGTGTTCACGCCGGTCGTGCGGATCACGCTGGAGGCCGACAGCCTCGGCAACCAGCTCGATCCGCGGGCCGACGTCAAGCTGCGCGGGCTGCTGGTCGGCGAGGTGCGCGCGGTGCACGCCGACGGGACGAAGGCGACGCTCGACATCGCGCTCAAGCCGGAGCACGTCGCCCACATCCCGTCCGACGTGCACGCACGCCTGCTGCCCAAGACGCTGTTCGGTGAGAAGTACGTCGACCTGGTCGCGCCGCGCGGCTCATCGGGCCGCCCCATCCGCGCCGGGGACGTCATCACCCAGGACCGCACCCGCGTCGGCATCGAGGTCCAGCAGTTGATGAACGATCTGCTGCCGCTGCTGCGGACCGTGCAGCCCGGCAAGCTCAACGCCACGCTCTCCGCGTTCGCCACCGCCCTGGAGGGACGCGGCGACCGGATCGGCGACAACCTCACGCGAGTGGAGGCCTATCTGCGCCGCCTCAATCCGCACCTGCCGTCCCTGAAAGAGGACATCGCACGCTTCGCCGATGTCGCCGAGGTCTACGGCGACGCGGCGCCCGACCTGATGGAGACCCTGCGCAACACCGTCACCACCAGCCGCACGATCGTCGATCAGAAGGACCGGCTGGCGGCGGCGCTGACGACCACGGCGACCGTCGCGGGCACCGCCGAGGACTTCCTCGACGCCAACGGCGACCGGCTGATCACCCTCGGCCGGGTCTCCCGCCCCACGCTGGAACTGTTCGCCCGCTACTCGCCCCAGTACCCCTGTCTGCTGGCGGGCCTGGTCCGGCAGGAGAAGGCGTCCGAGGAGGCGTTCCGGGGCGGAAGGATGCACATCACGCTGGAGGTCGTACGGCCGCAGGGCGCGTACGAACCGGGTGAGGAACCGCGCTACGGCGAGCGGTCGGGCCCGAACTGCCGTGATCTGCCGCATCCTCCGGTGCCGGCGCCCGGCGCCCACCTCGACGACGGTTCCAGGAAGCCGGGTACGGCCTCGGGCGGTCCGCTCGGCGTCTCCGCCACCCGGGCAGAGCAGCGGGCCGTCGGCTCGCTCGTGGCGCCGGTGCTGGGCGTGCCCGCGGACGAGGTGCCGCCGGTCGCGACGCTGCTGTTCGGGCCGATGGCGCGCGGGACGGCGGTGAGCGTCGCATGAGCACCACGGGAGCCCGCCAGACCGCCGCTCCACTGATCAAGTTCAGTCTCTTCGCGCTGGTGACGGTGGTGGCGACGGCCCTGCTCGCCGCCACCATCGTGAACATCTCCTTCACCCCCGAGCACGAGTACCGCGCGGTCTTCAGCGACGTCACCGGCCTGGAGGAGGGCGACGACATCCGGGTGGCCGGAGTGCGGGTCGGCGAGGTGGAGGGCATCCGGATCAAGGACCGGACGCTGGCCGAGGTCACCTTCACGGTCAGCCGGGACCGGCCGCTGCTCACCAGCACGGGCGCCGTCATCCGCTACCGCAACCTGGTCGGACAGCGGTACGTCGCGCTGACCGAGGGCGCCGGCGACGGCACCCGGCTGCGCCCCGGCGGCACGATCCCGCTCGCGCGCACCCAACCCGCCCTCGACCTGAACGCGCTGCTGAACGGCTTCAAGCCGCTGTTCGCCGCGCTCAGCCCGAAGGACGTCAACCAGCTCGCCACCGAGATCATCAAGACCCTCCAGGGCGAGGGCGGCACCGTCAACAGCCTGCTGACACACACGGCGTCGCTCACCACGACGCTGGCCGGCCGCGACAAGCTGATCGGCTCGGTGATCGACAACCTCAACACCGTGCTGAAGACGCTCGACAAGCGCGGCGCCCGCTTCTCCGGACTGCTCAAGCAGTTGCGCCGGGTCATCTCCGGTCTGTCCGCCGACCGCAAGCCCATCGGGGAGTCGCTGGTGAGCGTCGGCGATCTGACGGAGGCCACCTCGGGCCTGCTGAAGGACGCGCGTCCGCCGCTGAAGGACGACATCGCGGAGCTGACCGACCTCACCGGGACGCTGAACGACAACGAGAAGACCGTGGAGGGCGTGCTGAAGAGGCTGCCGAACAAGCTGGACGAACTGACGGGGACGGCGTCCTACGGCTCGTGGTTCAACTTCTACCTGTGTGACTTCGACGGCCGGATCGTGCTGCCGAAGACGAAGCAGGTGTTCACGCCCGAGATGCACGTGGCGAGGGCGAGGTGTGGGGCATGAGCCGCAAACGCCGCCCGGAGCCGCTGGTCAAGGTGCGGGTGGAGCCGCCGAAGCTGCCTCACGTGCGACTGCCGAAGGTACGGCTCCTGCCGCGCCGCAAGCCGCGTCCGCAGCCGCTGGTCAAGGTCCGTGTCGACCCGCCGAAGTTGCCGAGGATACGGCTCCGCCGCCCGCACCTCGGCCCCTTCCGCGAGCGTAATCCCATCGTCATCGGCGCGATCGGCCTCACCGTCCTCGCGCTGCTGACCGCGGCCGCGTTCAACGCCGACCGCCTTCCGGTGATCGGCGACGGTGAGACGTACAGCGCCGCCTTCGCGGAGGCGGGCGGTCTCAAGCCGGGCGACGAGGTGCGGATCGCCGGGGTCGAGGTCGGCAAGGTCGAGGAGGTCGACCTGGACGGCGACCACGTCAAGGTCACCTTCAAGATCAAGGACGAGCCGGCGTTCGGCACAGAGACCGGCGCGTCGATCCGGGTCAAGACGATCCTCGGCGCCAAGTACCTCGCCCTGCATCCCAAGGGACGGGGCCGGCTGGAGCCCGGCAGCGAGATCCCGCTGAAGCGGACCGTTCCCGCGTACGACGTCGTGCAGGCGTTCAGCGATCTCACCACCACGACGGAGAAGGTCGACACCGACCGGCTGGCCACGGCGCTGGACACCATCTCCACCACCTTCGAGGACTCACCGCAAGAGGTACGGGCGTCCATCAAGGGCCTGTCGAAGATCTCCCGGACGGTGGCCTCGCGCGACAAGGCCCTCGGGGAGCTCCTCGACCATGCGAACGGCGTGACGGGCGTACTCGCCGACCGGTCGGGCGACTTCACCGCCCTGGTCGAGGACGGCGACAAGCTGTTCAAGGAGATCAGCAAGCGGCGTGCGGCGATCCACAAGCTGCTCAAGACCTCCGCCGCGCTCGGCATCCAGCTCTCCGGGCTGGTCCAGGACAACGAGAAGGAGATCGGGCCCGCGCTCAAGGGCCTCAACACGGTGGTGAAGATGCTCGAACGCAACCAAGCCGGCCTGGAGCGGAGCATCAAGCTCCTCGCCCCCTACGTGCGGGTCTTCACCAACACCCTCGGCAACGGCCGCTGGTTCGACTCCTACGTCCAGAACCTGGTCGCCGCCCCGGTGGTGCCGCGGACGCGGACGGGAGGTGCGCGATGAGCAACCGCTGGAAGAAGCGCGCGGCCCTGCTGACCGCCCTGGCCCTGGTCGCCGCGCTCACCTACGCCCTGTGGCCGCGGACCGAGCCGGCCCGCGTCACGGCGTACTTCCCCCGCACCGTCGGCATCTACCCCGGCTCGGACGTCCGCGTGCTGGGCGTGCGGATCGGCGAGGTCAGGAAGATCACACCGCAGGGCGGCCGGGTGCGGGTGGAGCTGGAGTACGACGCGGACCGCAAGGTCCCGGCGGACGCGCAGGCCGCCATCATCAACTCTTCGGTGGTCAGCGACCGTTACGTGCAGCTGCTGCCGGTGTACCGGAGCGGTCCGGTGCTGCGGGACGGGGACGAGATCCCCGAGTCGCGTACCGCCGTACCGGTCGAACTGGACCGCGTCTTCGACAGCCTGCACACCACGGCCGAGGCGCTCGGCCCCGAGGGCGCCAACAAGGACGGCGCCCTGTCACGGCTGCTCGGCGTCAGCGCCGACAACCTCGACGGCCAGGGGAAGAACCTCCACCGGACGGTCGAGGACCTCTCGGAGGCGGTCACGACTCTCTCCGACGGCCGCACGGACCTGTTCGGCACGGTCCGCAACCTCCAGGTGTTCACGGCGGCGCTGGCGGCCGACGACAAGAGCGTGCGGTCGTTCAACAGCAGCCTCGCCAAGGTCGCCGGGCAACTCGCGGGCGAGCGCAAGGACCTGGCGGCGGCCCTGAAGAACCTCGGCACGGCGCTCGGTGACGTGTCCGCCTTCGTGAAGAAGAACAAGAAGTCCCTGACGTCGAACGTGGAGGGCCTGAGCAAGGTGACCAAGGTGCTCGTCACCCAACGGGCGGCGCTGGAGGAGCTGCTGGAGGTCGCGCCGACGGGCATGTCGAACCTGAACAACGCCTACAACCCCGCCGCCGGCACCCTGGACACCCGCAACAACCCCGACCACCCGCAGGATCCGGCCTCCCTGCTGTGCTCGATCCTGAAGACGACGGGGGAGAAGACCGACTGCCGGGACTTGAGGGACCTCTTCGACTCCCTGCCGGAAGTGCCCGAAGTGCCCGAGGGCACCGCGGTCACCGGCACGGTCGACCGCACCCTCGGCGGGATCCTGGGGGCACGCGCATGAGGCCACCGCGCAAGGGCGGGGCCGTCGCATGGGCGGCCATCGGGACGCTGCTGCTGTCCGGCTGTGAGTTCAACGGCTGGTACGACGTCCCGCTCCCCGGCGGAGCAGCCGCCGACGGCCACGCCTACCACGTCACCGTCGAGTTCCGCGACGTCCTGGACCTGGTGCCGCAGTCGGCGGTCAAGGTCGACAACGTCACCGTGGGCGCGGTGGAGAAGGTGGAGCTGGCGGGCTGGCACGCGAGGGTCCGCCTGCGGGTCGCCGACTCGGTGAAGCTGCCCGCCAACGCCGTCGCCGGGCTGCGGCAGACCAGCATGCTCGGCGAGAAGTACGTGGCGCTGGCCGCCCCGCCGGACAGCACACCGGTCGGCCGGCTGCGCGACGGTGATGTGATCCCCCTGGCCCGCAGCGGCCGCAACCCGGAGGTCGAGGAGGTGCTGTCCGCGTTGTCCGCCCTCCTCAACGGTGGCGGCGTGGCCCAGCTCAAGACGATCACCACGGAACTGAACAAGGCCCTGGAGGGCCGGGAGAACCGGGTCAAGTCCCTGCTCAAGGAGCTCGACACCTTCATCGGCGGCCTGGACGACCAGCGCCGGGACATCGTCCGCGCGCTGAAGGCCGTGGACCGGCTGGCCAAACGGCTGGGCAAGGAGAAGAAGACGATCGCCGACGCCGTCGACGCGATGCCGCCCGCCCTGAAGGTCCTGGCCGACCAGCGCCGCGACCTGACGAGGATGCTCACCGCCCTGTCGAAGCTGGGCAAGACCGGCACCAAGGTGGTCAACGCCTCCCACGAGGACACGGTCGCCAACCTCAAGCGGCTGCGGCCGATCCTGCGACAGCTCAACAAGGCGGGCAGCGACCTGCCCAACTCCCTGGAGCTGCTGACGACGTACCCGTTCCCGCGCAACGTGGTGGACGCCATCAAGGGCGACTACGTCAACCTGCACATCACGGCGGACCTCGACCTGCCCGGCATCTACGGCAACCTGACGGACGAGCCGGGCGGCCGGAACGGCGGGGACACGCGGATACCGGAGCTTCCCGAGGCCCCGGACCTGCCGGACGTACCGGATCTCCCGGAGGCACCGGATCTGCCGGACGTGCCGAAGCCCACCGCGCTGCCGAGCGGTCCGAGCGTGCCGTCGGCCCCGTCGGCACCCTCGGGCGGTGACGAGCCGCTGTGCCCGCCGGTGTGCACCGCCGGCTACGGCTCCGGCGGCCACCGCACCGGGGGCGACTGGCCCGAGGGGATCGACCTCGAACTCGCCGAGCTGATGCTGAAGGGGGTCCAGCCGTGATCACCCGTACGGTCAAGGCACAACTGATCGCCTTCGCCACCCTCACCGCCGTGGGCGTGTCCTACGTCGGCGCCGAGTACACGGGCCTGGTGGACGAGGTCCTGGACCGCGGCTACACCGTGCGGGCCGACTTCGCCGACTCCGGGGGCGTCTTCCCCGGCGCCGAGGTCACCTACCGGGGGGTGCCGGTGGGCAAGGTCGGCGCCCTGCGCCTGACCGGCCCGGACGGGGTCTCGGTCACGCTCGACATCGACGACGGGGCGCCGCGCATCCCGGCGGACACGCTGGCCGTGGTGGCGAACCGTTCGGCGGTGGGCGAGCAGTACGTCGACCTCCAGCCCCGCACCTCCCGCGGCCCGTACCTGCTGGACGGCAGCACGATCCCGCGCGGGAGCACGCGGGTGCCGCTGTCGACGACGGACATGGTCCTCAGCCTGGACCGCCTGGTGAACTCGGTCGGCAAGGACGACCTGGGCGTCACGGTCGACGAGTTGGGCAAGGCGTTCGCCGGTACCGGCCCGAACCTGAGCCGCCTGGTGGACTCGGGCAACACCCTGGTCGAGTCGGCGTCCGAGGCCCTGCCGGAGACGACCGCCCTGATCGAGGACTCACGCAAGGTCCTGAAGACGCAGGCCGACCAGGGCTCGTCGATCAAGTCGTTCGCGCGCGATCTGGCGGCGCTCTCCGCCCAGTTGAAGGCGAGCGACGGTGACCTGCGCAAGCTGATCGGCAACGCACGGCCGGCGGCGCAGGAGCTGAACTCGCTGCTGAAGTCGACCGGGCCGCAGCTGTCGGTCCTGCTGGCCAACCTGATCAGCGGCGGCCAGGTCACGCTGGCGCGCCTCCCCGGCGTGGAGCAGGCCCTGGTCACCTTCCCGCTGATGGTCGCGGGCAGCTACACGGTCGTCCCGGGCGACGGCACCACCCACTTCGGCCTGGTGCTGAACGCCGACGACCCGCCGGCCTGCACCCAGGGCTACGGCACGGCACGCCGCGACCCCGCCGACACCAGCCGACGCGAGGCGAACACCGACGCCCGCTGCACGCTCCCGCGCGGCAGCCAGTCGTCGGTACGGGGCGCGCAGAACGCCCCCGGCGCGTCGACCGCCGGCAAAGGCGCGAACCAGGCGGCGTACGTCACCCCTTACGACCCGGAGACCGGTACCACCACCGGCCCGGACGGCAGGAACGTCGAGATCGGCTCGACGGGCGGCCAGCAGGCCGTGTTCGGAAAGGAGTCGTGGCAATGGCTGCTCGTTGGCCCCGTGGCATGAAGCCGGTGCGCCCCGGAGTGATGACGGCAGGGCTCGTCGCGGCGACCGTCGTCACCACGGCACTGTCACTCTGGCTGGCCTTCGGCCTCTACCAGCAGCGCGAAGCGGACCAGCGACGCCAGGGCATTCTGGCCGCCGCCCGCCAGTCGGCGCTGAACTTCACCTCCCTCGACTACCGGCACTACGACCGCGACAGCGCGAACGTACTGGCGGGCGCGACCGGCGAGTTCAAGAAGCAGTTCACCGCGCAGACGAACCAGTTGACGAAGCTGGTGGCCCAGAACAAGTCCGTGTCGCAGGGCCAGGTCCTGGAGGCGGGCATCGTCCGCTCCGACGAGGACTCGGCCCGCGTGCTGGTGGTCGCCGACAGCAAGGTGACCAACACCGCCGCGCCCGAGGGAGAGGCGCGCACGTACCGGCTCCAGCTCGACCTCGTGCACGAGGACGGCCGCTGGCTGACGTCCGACGTCGAGTTCGTCGGCTGAGCCACGGGCCGATCCGCCGACCGGCAAACACCGACGAGGAGCACGAGGAGTACCACCATGCCGAAGACGACCACCGGCCGCGCCCCCGGTACCCGCCGCACCATGACGGCGGCCGCCCGCGCGGCGGCGAAGCGCGCGGAGCGGGGCCACCGTGAAGCGGGCGCGGCGACGGCCGGAGACGAGGAGTCCCCGCGCCGGGCCGAGCGGCCACGCGCCGGACGCACCGCCCTCGTCGAGGCCCCGGAGGACGGCTGGGACGACCCGCCGGAGCCGTCGCCGGAGTCGGCCGAGGAGGACGTGCCACAGGAGCGGAGCGAGCCCGGGCCCGGCGGCCGTCGGAGGCCGCTCACCTTGCTCCTGGCCGTCCTGCTCGTCGTGGGCCTGGTCGCGCTCGCCGCCCTGGGACGGCAGTACCGCGACGGCCGCCTGTCGGAGACGGCCCGGACCGAGGCGCTCGCGGCCGCGCGAAAGGCGGCGCCGGTCGTCCTGTCGTACGACTACCGCCACCTGGACAAGGACTTCTCCAGGGCCCGTGCCCACCTGACCGGCGACTTCCGCGACGAGTACGGCAAGACCACGAAGACCGTGGTCGCCCCCACGGCCGAGAAGTACCACGGGGTGGTGAAGGCTAGGGTCGCGGCCCCCGGCTCCGGCGGCGCCCCGGCCGCCTCCGTCGTCTCGGCCTCCCCCGACAAGGTCGTGGTCCTGCTCTTCGTCAACCAGGTCACCCGGAGCACCCAGGTCTCGGGGGCCCGAGTGGACCAGAACCGGGTGCGGATGACGATGGACCGCACGGGTGAAGGGTGGAAGGTGAGTGCGGTGGACGCGTTGTGACGATGTCCCGGGAGCGTTCGGATCAACCCGCCGCCGAACCCAGCGACCGCTCCCGCACCCCCTCCAGATGCCGCCCGAACACCTCCCGCGCCTCGGGCGTCAGCGTCCGCAGCGCCAACAGTGCCGTGATGACGACATCGCACAGCTCCGCCTGCACGTCGTCCCACGTGTGCGTCACGCCCTTGCGCGGGTTCTGCCCCGTCACGCCGATGACCGCCTCGGAGACCTCGCCGACCTCCTCGGACAGTTTCAGGATGCGCAGGAGCACGCCCTCGCGGCCCTCGACCGGGCGGAGGGTGTCGAGCCACTCGGACAGGGTGTCGATGGTGGCCCACAGGTCGGGCACGGGCGCCGTGTGATCACTCATGGCGGCAGCCTGCCACGAGGGTCTGACAGTGCCCCCTGCCGCTGTCACTCCATGTACTGCTCTACTCCATGTACTCCTCTTCGAACAGCGCCTCCTGCTCGCCCTCCTTCGCCTTGCGCAGCCGCCGGTTGCGCACCCCCACGATCAGCGCCGTCCCCGCC
This sequence comes from Streptomyces sp. NPDC007991, assembly GCF_042958445.1. Taxonomy (NCBI): domain Bacteria; kingdom Bacillati; phylum Actinomycetota; class Actinomycetes; order Kitasatosporales; family Streptomycetaceae; genus Streptomyces; species Streptomyces sp. NPDC007991. The sequence goes on along the minus strand of NZ_JBIBJD010000002.1, from coordinate 136,934 downwards.
GCCGTCGCCGCGAACGCCGCCGGGAGCATCCAGCCGCGGTTCACGGCGTGCCCGAGCGCGTGGTCCAGGGAGAGCCGGCCCGGGCCGGTGACGGCGAGGCCCGCGGCGGTGAGGCCCAGGGACGCCGCGTACTCGTAGCCGCCGCTCTGGTTGAAGAAGCCGTTCGGCGCGTGCACCGCCGCCGCGCCCGCCATCGCACCGGCCGCCGCGGCGCCGGCCGCCGGTGTGGCGAGGCCCAGGGCCAGCAGGGTGCCGCCGCCGGTCTCCGCGAGGCCCGCGGCCGTCGCGCTCGCCTTGCCGGGGACGTAGCCGACGGACTCCATGAACTGTCCGGTCCCCTCGATGCCGTGCCCGCCGAACCAGCCGAACAGCTTCTGCGTGCCGTGCGCGGCCAGCACACCGCCCGTCCCCAGCCGGAGCAGCAGCAGACCCAGATCACGTCGGTCGTCACGCCTCACGTCGTCTCCCGGAGCAGACAGCACGAACAGAACACTCCCCGTCGCGTTTCCACCGTCGCACCCCTGACACCCCCCGACACCCGGCGGACCCGCCCGGGACGCCGTTCGGGTGGCACCGGTGGCGTGGTCCGGCGGCCGGTACGAGGCTGACGGGCATGACGATTCAGACCACGCGTCTCAGCGACCCGGCCGTCCGCGCCTTCGTGACCGCCGTGAACAACCACGACCGCGAGGCCTTCATGGCGCTTCTCGCGCCGGGCGCGACCATGGCGGACGACGGCTCCGACCGCGACCTCGCCGACTGGATCGACCGGGAGATCTTCTCCTCCCACGGCCACCTGGAAGTCGACAACGAGTCCAGCGGCGGTCGCGCCCTCATCGCCCGCTACAGCAACGACACCTGGGGCGAGATGCGCACCCGGTGGAGCTTCACCGTGGACGACGACGGCAGGATCTCCCGCTTCGAGACCGGCCAGGCCTGAAAAACCACCCCCGCCGAGGGCTTGTGTTCGCGTGCGCTCCAACTCCTAGCCTCCCGGACATGGAAACCACACGGTCGCTCGGACGCAGCGGCATCGAGGTGAGCGCCCTCGGCTTCGGCTGCTGGGCGATCGGCGGCGAATGGCAGGACACGGACGGGCGGCCGCTCGGCTGGGGCAAGGTCGACGACGAGGAGTCGGTGCGGGCGGTGCGGCGCGCCCTCGACCTGGGCGTCACCTTCTTCGACACCGCCGACACCTACGGCGCCGGACACAGCGAACGCGTGCTCGGCCGGGCCCTCGGCAAGCGCCGGGCCGAGGCGGTCGTCGCCACCAAGTGGGGCAACGTGTTCGACGAGGACACCCGGACCCGCACCGGCGGCGACGCCTCCCCGACCTACCTGCGCCGCGCCCTGACCGCATCCCTGGAGCGGCTCGGCACCGACTACGTCGATCTCTACCAGTTCCACCTCTCCGACGCGGACACCGAGCAGGCCGCCCCGCTCCGGGACGCGTGCGAGGAACTGGTCCGCGAGGGGCTGATACGGGCCTACGCGTGGAGCACCGACGACCCGGCACGCGCCGCCGTGTTCGCCGAGGGGCCGCACTGCGCCGCCGTCCAGCACACCCTGAACGTTCTCCAGGACGCGCCCGCGATGATCCGGCTGTGCGAGGAGGCGGGCCTGGCGAGCGTCAACCGCAGCCCGCTCGCGATGGGGCTGCTCACCGGCAAACGCCGGGCGGGGCAGCCGTTGGAGGCCGGTGACATCCGCAGCAGGCCCCCGGCCTGGCTGCAGGGGTTCGGTGACGGATCCGGCGCCGACCCGGAGTGGCTCGCCCGCATCGACGCCCTCAGGGACGTCCTGACCAGTGAGGGCCGCACGCTCGGCCAGGGCGCCCTGGCCTGGTTGTGGGCGCGCAGCCCGCGCACGATCCCCATCCCGGGCTTCCGTTCGGTCGCCCAGGCGGAGCAGAACGCCGGAGCGCTGGAGAAGGGCGCACTGACCGGTGCGCAGCTGGCCGAGGTCGACCGGCTGCTCGGGCGGTGACCACCTGGCGCCGGGCGGCGTCCGGGCACGCGCCGAGCGGCCGTGATCATTGCGGGACCTTGGGCGAGTCTTTGAACGTTCCGTGCACGCCGAGGCGGTTTCGCTTCGTAACGTCGCGGGATGTGTGACTCCGCCCGGCTGTCCAGACGTTCCGTGCTCGCCCTGGCGGTGGCCGCCCCGGTGGCCGCCGCCGCACCCGCCCGGGCCTCCGGGCCCGTGCTGGGCGGCGACCGCCTCGGCAGCGACGCGGTGCAGGCGGGCAGCACCGCCGCACTGCCCGGGAGGCTCACCGCACGGTCCTGGCTGGTCGCCGACCAGGACAGCGGCGAGGTGCTGGCCGCCTACCGGGCGCACCGGCGGCTGCCGCCCGCGTCCACGCTGAAGATGCTGTTCGCCGACACGGTGCTCGACCGGTTCCCGCCCGGCAGCCGGCACACCGTCACCGCCGCCGACCTCGCGGGCATCCCGGCGGGCTCCAGCCTCGTCGGCATCCAGGCCGGGAGCACGTACACCGTCGGCCAGCTCTGGCAGGGGGTCTTCCTGCGCTCGGGGAACGACGCCGTGCACGTCCTCGCCCATATGAACGGCGGTGTGGCGAGGACCGTCGCCGAGATGCGGGCCAAGGCGCGGGAACTCCAGGCCCTCGACACGCACGTGGTCAGCCCGGACGGCTTCGACCACCCGGGGCAGCTGTCCTCGGCGTACGACCTGACGCTGTTCGCCCGGCACGGGCTGCGCGACCCCGGCTTCCGCGCGTACTGCCGTACGCGGACGGCCGACTTCCCGGCCGGGGGCGGGAAGACGTTCCAGATCCAGAACACCGACCGGCTGCTGGGCGGGGCGTGGGGTCTGCGGGCCTATCCGGGGCTGATCGGTGTGAAGAACGGCTACACGTCCCACGCCGGCAACACCTTCACCGGTGCCGCCACGCGTGCCGGGCGCACCCTGCTCGTCACCGTCATGCACCCCGCCGACAGCGCCGACGCCGTCTACGAGGAGGCCGCCGCCCTGCTCGACTGGGGATTCGCGCACGGTGCCTCGGCACGGGCGGTGGGCACGCTGGTGGAGCCGGTGAGCGCGGGGCAGGGGGCGGAGCCGGCACCGAGGCGCGGGACCGCCGACGCCGGTACGGTCGCGTCGCCCGGGCCCTCGGCGGGGCGGCTGGTGGAAGGCGCCGGTACCGCGGTCGCGCTCCTGGCGGGCGGGGCCTGGGTGCTGCGCCGGCGCGTGGTGCGCCGGCCTGCGAAGGGACGGCACCGCGAATGACGTCCAACGGCCCTACGGCACCCCGCCGTTGATGTTGGGCGGCAGTCGTTCCACTCGTACCGGTGCGTACCCCGCGGTCCCACGCGGGGTCCACCCCCACCCGGTGCCGTGGAACGACTGCCGCCCGCCCCCCTGGATGTGGCCGACGGAAGCTCTCTGCCCCAACTGTGAAGCTTTCGTGTAGGAGATTTGAGCATAAGCGCACGACTGGCCGCAACAGGGCGGACGTTCATATTCCGCTTGTGCAGGTTGACGCGTTGACGAGTGCCGCTCCGGGATCAGCCGCGCCCGATGTACGGCATCGCCGTGGCCAGTACCGTCGCGAACTGCACATTCGCCTCCAGGGGTAGCTCCGCCATGTGCCGGACCGTGCGTGCCACGTCGGTGACGTCCATGACCGGTTCCGGGGCGACCTCCCCGTTGGCTTGCAGGGCTCCCGTCTCCATACGGGCCGTCATGTCGGTCGCCGCGTTGCCGATGTCGATCTGTCCGACGGCGATCCGGTGCGGCCTCCCGTCCAGCGACAGGGACTTGGTGAGACCGGTCAGCGCGTGCTTGGTCGCGGTGTAGGCCGCCGAGTGCGGGCGGGGCGCGTGCGCGGAGACCGAACCGTTGTTGATGATCCGCCCGCCCTGCGGCTCCTGCTCCTTCATCTGCCGGTACGCCGCCTGCGCGCACAGGAACGCCCCGTTGAGGTTGGTGTCCACCACGTGCCGCCACGCCTCGTAGGGGAGCTCCTCGAACGGCACGCCGCCGGGCCCGAACGTGCCCGCGTTGTTGAACAGCAGGTCGACCCGCCCGAAACGCTCGACGGTGGCCGTGAACAGGGCGGTCACGTCCTCGGGCCGTGAGACGTCCGTCCGTACGACGAGCGAGGCACCCTCGGGCACCAGGGCCGCCGTCTCCTCCAGCGCCCGCGCCCGCCGCCCCGCCAGCGCCACCGACCAGCCGGCGCCGAGCAGTTCCACGGCGACCGCACGGCCGATACCGGAGCCCGCCCCGGTCACCACCGCGATCGCATCTTCCTTGGCATTCATGGGCCCGCAGCGTACGGGAGGCCCCATGCGAAGGCAGCCGGAGCCGACTCAGGCGGGGGAGCAGGGGCTCAAGCCGGTGTGAGCTCGGCCGAGCGGTCCTCGTCCGGGGTCTCGCCCGGGTAGCGGACGCCGACGCGGTCCCGGATGGCGTCGAGCGTCCGCATCACGGCGAGCGTGCCGTCGAGCGGGACCAGCGGGGATTCGGTCTCGCCGGCGCGCAGGGCGCGCATCACCTCGGACGCCTCGTGCCGGAGGCTGTTGCGGGGCCCGTCCGCCGGGTCGGCCGTGAACTCCTCGGGGTCGCGGCCGTCCCGGTGCAGCACGAAGCGGTCCGGGAAGAAGAAGCCGTGCGGGATGTCGATACGTCCCTGGGAGCCGGTGACCGAGGCGGAGGTCGCCGTGCCGCCCACGATGGAGCAGTGCACCGAGCCGAGAGCGCCGCTCTCCCAGGAGAGCAGTGCTCCCGTCTGGAGATCGACGCCCTCGTCGGAGAGCACCGCTCTCGCCGCGATGTCCGACGGCTCCCCGAGCAGCAGCTGCGCGAACGACACCGGGTACACGCCGAGATCGAGCAGCGCGCCCCCGCCCAGCTCCGGGTTCCGCAGCCGGTGCGAGGGCGGGAACGGACCCGCCAGCCCGAAATCGGCCTGGACCGTGCGCACTTCGCCGATCGCGCCGTCCTCGACCAGCGACGTCAGCCGCCGCACCAGCGGATTGCAGTACATCCACATCGCCTCCATCAGGAAGCGCCCGTGCTCCCGCGCCAGCGCGACGAGTTCCGCCGCCTCGCGCACGTTCAGCGTGAACGGCTTCTCGCACAGCACGTTCCGCCCGGCCGCCAGACACAGACCGGCGGCGGCGCGGTGCGCCGTGTGCGGGGTGGCGACGTAGACGACATCGATGTCCTCGTCCCGGGCGAGCGCCTCCCAGTCGCCGTACGCACGGGGGATCCCGAACCGCTCCGCGAACGTCCGCGCGGACGCCTCCGACCGGGACGCCACCGCCACGACCTCGGCGTCCGGCAGGTCGATCAGGTCCGCGGTGAACGCACCCGCGATCCCGCCGGTCGCCAGGATCCCCCACCGCACCGTGTCCGCCGTCATTCCCGCCCCGCCTTCACCTCGTGACCCCGAGCAGTCCGTACGAGCTGAGAGCATAGGTGGCGATCGACTCGAAAAGGGAGGGACTCATGCCCGAGGGTGGGGCGTCCATACCGAACACCGCGCAGGGGGCCACGACCGGGACGGAGCCCCCCGACCTCACGGCGCACCGCCGCACCGGGCTCCTGGTCACCTTCCTCCTCGGCAGCCTGACCGCCGTACCCCCGCTGGCGATGGACATGTACCTCCCGTCGCTGCCGCAGGTCACCCACTCCCTGCACGCGCCCGCCGCGACCGTCCAGCTCACCCTCACCGCCTGCCTGGCCGGCATGGCGCTCGGCCAGCTCGTCGTCGGGCCGATGAGCGACCGCTGGGGACGCCGGCGCCCGCTGCTCGCCGGGCTCGGCGTCTTCGTCGTCGCCACCGTCCTGTGCGCCCTCGCGCCCACCGTCGAACTCCTCGTCGCCTTCCGGCTGGCACAGGGCCTCGCGGGCGCCGCCGCGATCGTCATCGCCCGGGCCGTCGTCCGCGACCTGTACGACGGCATGGCCATGGCCCGCTTCTTCTCCACCCTCATGCTGATCTCCGGGGTCGCCCCGATCGTCGCGCCGCTCATCGGCGGGCAGGTCCTGCGCGTGACGGACTGGCGGGGCGTGTTCGTCGTCCTCACGGCCATCGGCATCCTGATCGGGGTCCTGGTCTGGACGAGGCTGCCCGAGACCCTGCCGCCCGCCCGGCGCCACGGCGGCGGTGTCGGCGAGGCCCTGCGCGCGATGCGCGGCCTGCTCGCCGACCGCTCCTTCGCCGGCTACACCCTCACCGGCGGCTTCGCCTTCGCCGCCCTCTTCGCCTACATCTCCGCGTCCCCGTTCGTCATCCAGGAGATCTACGGGGCCTCCCCGCAGACGTTCAGCCTGCTGTTCGGCGTCAACTCGGTCGGACTGGTCCTCGTCGGCCAGATCAACGGCAAGATCCTGGTCGGCCGAGTCAGCCTGGACCGCGTCCTGGGGACCGGCCTGACCATCGTCATCACGGCCGCGACCGCGCTGCTGCTGATGTCCCTGGGCGTGTTCGGCGAGGTCTCACTCGCGCCCGTCGCCGTCGCGCTGTTCGTCCTGATGTCCGCGATGGGCATCACCCTGCCCAACACCCAGGCCCTCGCCCTGATGCGCACCAAGCGCGCCGCCGGCTCCGCGTCCGCCCTGCTCGGCACGTCGTCGTTCCTCATCGGCGCGATCGCCTCCCCGCTGGTCGGCGTCGCCGGGGAGGACACGGCCGTCCCGATGGCCGTCGTCCAACTGGCCGCCGCCCTGGTGGCACTGGCCTGTTTCGTGGGAATGTGCCGACCTTGGAAGACGGACGGCAAGACGGCACAGACCCCGGACCGCAAGACGGAAGAGACCACGGACGGGAAAACGGACGGCAGGCGCGCGAGCGTGGAGGGAGCAGGGAGCTGAGCGCACCACGACTGCGCCACGGCACGCCGGAACGGGCCGGGCTCGACCGCGGGGAACTGCGTCAACTGGTCCGGGAGGTCCACGTCCTCACCACCGGGCAGCGCCCCTGGGCGCCGGGCGCGGTCGTGGTCGTCGGCCGCGGCCCGGTGATCGCCGTGGAGGAGGCGGCGGGCTGGGCCGTGCGGTACTCGGCCTACGACGAGGACACCGACACCGGCGTGGACCTGCCCGTAGAGGACCGGGTCCCGATGACCGTCGGCACCCCCTTCGACCTGGCGTCCCTGACCAAACTGTTCACCGCCGTGGCCGCCGTGCAGCAGATCGAGCGCGGCACCCTGGGCATCGACGCGCGGGTGGGCGCGTACCTGCCCGACTTCACGGCGGCCGCCCGGCACGGCATCACCGTGCGGCAGCTGCTCACCCACACCTCCGGGCTGCGGCCCGAACTCCCGCTGTACGACTGCGCCGACGACGCCGGGCGGCTGGCCGCGCTGCGGGCGGAGGCGCCGGTCGGGGCACCGGGCACCTACCGCTACTCCGACCTGAACATGCTGCTCCTCCAGCACCTCCTGGAACGCCTCACCGGCCGCACGCTCGACGTCCTCTTCCGCGACGGCATCACCCGGCCGCTGGGCATGACGGCGACGCACTTCGGGCCGTGCCCCGGGGCGGCCGCGACGGAGGACCAGCGGCGGCCGTGGGCCAAGGCGGACCGGGGGATGCTGCGGGGCGAGGTGCACGACGAGAACGCCTGGGCGCTGGGCGGCGTGGCCGGACACGCGGGCCTGTTCTCCACCGGCCGGGACCTCGCGGTGTTCTGCCGCACCCTCCTCGCCGGCGGCTCCTACGGCCCCGCCCGCATCCTCGGCCCCGACTTCGTCGAACTCCTCTTCACACCGCCCGGCCTGGGCTTCTCCCTCGACCAGCGGTGGTTCATGGGGGACCTGGCGGGGCGCGGCGCGGCGGGCCACACGGGATTCACGGGCACGTCCCTCGTCCTCGACCCGGCGACGGGCACGTTCCTGATCCTCCTCACCAACGCGGTCCACCCCCGTCGTCGCCGGCCGGACAGCGCGCCCAGGGCGGCGGCGGGGTCGCGGGTGGCCAGGGCGTTGCGGGGGATGTGAGAACCGCCCTCGTGGCAGATCCCCCTGCTGCCTGTGCGTCCACGCGCCCCTCAGCCCGCTTCGGTACCGATCAATCCCGCCCGGCCTGTCTCTGCACCTGCTCCAGGACCTGTTTCGCGGAACCCGTCCCGTTGAAGAGCTGGGCCCCGTCCTGGTTGAGCAGGCGGTTGACCTGCTCCCAGTTCTTCGTCGTACGCAGCGGAATCGACGTGGCGTTGGCGGCTTCGAGGACCTCTCGGGCGCCGGCGAGGTGGGCGTTCTCGTACCACGCATGCTGTGCCGACTCGCGTGACGGATAGGCACGTCCCACCCTGCCGAGCCACTCCAGCTGATTCTTGGCGGTCATCACCGTGATCGCCTTGAACGCCCGCTCCGGGTCCGGGCAGGACTTGGAGATGCCGAATCCGGAACCGGCCGAGTACGTCCTGCTTCCGTCCGGGCCGGCGGGAATCGTGGTCAGGCCCACCTGGAAGCCGGCCTGGTTCTTCAGGTTCAGCAGCGCCCACGGCCCGCTGGCGCTCATGGCCACATCGCCGCTGAGGAACATGCGCTCACCGAAGAACGCGGCACCGGACGCGGGCAGGTGGGGAGCGACCTTCTCCTTGGCCGCCAGGTCGGCGTACCACTGCACGCCCTTGGTCATGGCGGCGGTGGTCAGCCGCAGATCGCCCGCCGCGTCGGTGGGTTGCGCACCGGTCTTGGTCAGCACCATGGGAAACATCCACAGATCCTGAGGCGTCGCCACGAACCCGTACTTCCGGTCTCCGGTCAGCTTGCGTGCGACCGACTCGAACTGGGCCAGAGTCCATCCCGGCTTGGGCTCCGGCACCCCGGCCTTGCGGAACATGCCCTTGTTGTACGTGAGGATCACCGGGCCGAAGTCGTACGGCAGCGCGTACTGCTTCCCGCCGGCACTCAGCCCCTTCATGATGGACTTGTCGAAATCCGTCACGTCGAACTTGTTCTTGGCGATCAGACCGTCGAGCGGCAGCATGCCCCGGGTGTAGCCCGCGGTGCGCAGCGACTGCATCGAGACGATGCAGGGCGCGTCGCCCTTGTCGAAACGGGTGCCGAGCTTGGTGAAGTAGTCGTCGAAGGACGACGTCTCCAGCTTGATCGTGAGCTGCGGATCTTCGCGGGACACACGGTCCGCGAGTTCATGCCAGACCTGCTGTTCCTCACCGCCGTCGGCCCACATCGACCAGGTCAACGGCTTCGAGCCGCCACCGTCGGCGCCGCACGCCATCACCAGCGTACCGGCCAGCGCCAGGGCGACGGCGGCCCGCACTGCGGTGAGCGGCCCTTTCACGGCATGTCCAGACTTCCCCTTTAGTGGCATATGCACGTATTATGGCATGCTTCACATGGGCACGCAGGTCCGTGCTCACCGTCCGGGCGGCTCGCCGGAGAACCGGTCCGGACGGGTGAGTCTCCGGGCTCGGGACCCTCGTAGAATCGCCGGGTGAACGCCCCCGCACCCCCGGCCGAAACCCTCCGTACCGCCCTCGCCGGTCTGCTCGACGGGCTGCCGCCCCGGCAGGCCGCGCAGGCGGTCGAGCGGCTGATCGCCAGCTACCGCGGGGCCACCCCGACCGACGCGCCGATCCTGCGGGACCGGGCGGATGTGGCCGCCTACGCGGCCTACCGGATGCCCGCGACCTTCGAGGCGGTGCGCTCGGCGCTGGAAGCGTTCGCCGAGACCGCGCCCGCGTGGGTGCCCGGCTCGCACACCGACGTCGGCGGCGGTACGGGTGCGGCGGCCTGGGCCGTGAGCGCGACCTGGGGCGGGGAGCGGCCGGTCACCGTGCTCGACTGGGCCGAGCCCGCGCTCGCCCTGGGCCGGGAGATCGCCGCGGCCGACCCGGCCCTGCGGGACGTACGGTGGCAGCGCTCTCGGATCGGAGCGGCGCTCACCCTGGAGAGCACTGATCTCGTCACGGTTTCCTACGTCCTCAACGAGCTGACCGCCCCCGACCGCACCGCCCTCGTCGACGCCGCCGCGGCCGCCGCCCAGGCCGTGGTGATCGTCGAACCCGGCACCCCCGACGGCTACGCCCGCGTCATCGAGGCCCGCGACCGGCTGGTCGGCGCCGGCTTCCATGTCGCCGCGCCCTGCCCGCACAGCGCCGCCTGCCCCATCGCCCCGGGCACGGACTGGTGCCACTTCTCCGCCCGGGTCAGCCGTTCCTCCCTGCACCGCCAGGTCAAGGGCGGCTCCCTCCCCTACGAGGACGAGAAGTTCAGCTACGTCGCCGCAGCCCGCTTCCCCGTCACCCCGGCACCCTCCCGCGTCGTGAGGCGCCCGCAGATCCGCAAGGGCCAGGTCCTCCTCGACCTGTGCGAGACCGAACCGTCCCTGCGTCGCACCACCGTGACCAAACGCCACGGCGACCTCTACAAGGCGGCACGGGACGCGGACTGGGGCGACGCCTGGCCTCCGGCGCCCTGACCGGAACCGGTCAACCCTGAGGAGCCCGTCACCCCTGACCGGCCCAGCGGGACAACGCCTCCCGCGCCGACGCCCGGCCGGCGGGGGACAGGTCGGCGATGTCGACGCCGTGATTGCCGCCCGGCACCCACAGCAGGTGTGAGTCGTCCCCGCCGGGGAGGAAGTACTCGGCCACGCTGGGGTCCTGGGTGCCGTAGACGAACAGCAGCCGGCTGCCGCGGCGGCGGACCCAGCGGTCGATGTCCGGCATGGCCTCCGGGTCGAAGCGCATCGGGATGTCCCGCGGGACGAAGCTGCGCGCCGCGATGCCGTCGGGGTGGCGCAGCAGGTCCGCCACATGAGCGGTGGGGACATCGCCGTACCCCAGTTGCGTGCCGATCTGGTACCAGTACGGGACGTACCGCCGCGCCGCCGAGTCGGCGTACAGGGACAGTCCCGCCCATGCGTCCAGCCACGCGTACAACTCGTCAGCCGTCGCCGCAGGGCCGGGGATCGCGTTGACGTCGGTCGGCGTCGCGCGCTGCCAGAACATGAACAGCACCCGCAGCACGGCGATTTCGAACGCCTGGTCGGCGCTGCCGATGATGCGGAAGGTGTCGCCCCGGCCGGTCGCCCAGGCCTCGTAGCGGGCGACCATCTCGGTCCGGCGCAGCAGCATCCGCCGCTGGGCGGCCTTGACGGCCTCGCGGTCGGGAGCGGTGCCGACCGTCTCCAGGAAGCGGAGGTATGCGGAGTCGTCCCGGTCGTCGACGTTGTTCGGCGCCGAGTAGACCACCGTGCCGTCCACGTCGTGGGGGTGGAAGCGGCGGTGGTAGACGCCGGCCATGCCGCCCTTGCTGGCGCCGGTGGAGATCCACGCGCCCGGGTAGAGCCGGCGGAAGAGGCGGACGACGCGGTGGTGGTCGTCGGCGGCCTGGCGGATCGTGAGGTGGGAGTAGCCGGGCCCGGCGGGGAGCGAGGCGCCGAAGTACCGGTGTTCCACCTGGAGTTGGTTGGCTCCGAGCAGGATCGCCGGTTCGCTCCGCCAGGGCGTGAGGATCGCGTGGTAGCCGGTGGTGGTGAGCACCATGGGCCGGTCGGCGGCGGTGTGCAGCAGGGTGAGGCGCTGCTCGAAGGTGCCGGCCGCGGGGTTCGTGTGATCGACCGGCTGGCGCAGGCCGAGGACGAAGTGCCGGTAGCCCGGTTCGGCGTCCTGCCGCTCCTCGATCAGCCGCAGTCCGGGCAGCGCCCGCAGCGCGTCCGCGAGGTCGCCGCCGGGACGGGCCGCTCCGGCCGCCGCCCGGGCGGGCAGGGCCGTCGTCGCGGCCAGACCCGCCGCCGAGACGGCAGTCGCCGCCGAGGTGAGCAGTCGTCGTCTCGTCCACACGCGCATCGTGAGTCCTCCCGGGTGTCCGTCGGCCGCTTCAGTACATCCGGCGGACGCCCCGGGAGGATCCCGCGCGTGAGGGGACCGTCTCCCCCGGGCGGGGGAGGCTCACGACGACTCGTCGGTGGTACGGCCCTCCTGTCCTGCCTGCTGCCGCCGTTTCTCCTGGAGCTTGCGCAGCAACTCGCGCTTGTGGGCCTGCGGGTCGAGGCCGCCGCCGATCCGGCCGCCCCGGCCGCCGCCGCGCAGCGCCTTGCGGCCGAGCTTCTGGCGCGATCCGCCGACACCCAGCAGGTTTCCGGCTCCGCCTCGGGTCATGCGGGGCTCCTTCCTCTCCTTCGCGACGATACGGTTCGTCTCGTGTAATGGTTCTCCAATGTCCGCGAGACGCTCCGTCTTGTCAACCTGATAAATTCGGGGCATGGCCGCACAGAAGTCCGCACAGCCCACCCCCGACGCCACACGGCGCAGCGAGAAGTCCCGTCGTGCCATCTACGACGCCGCCCTCGCGCTCGTCGTGGAGGTCGGCTATCCGAAGACCACCATCGAGGGCATCGCCGCCCGCGCCGGCGTCGGGAAGCAGACGATCTACCGCTGGTGGTCGTCGAAGGCGGACGTGCTGATGGAGGCGTTCCTCGACCTGGGCGAGCAGTCCCTGCGGGAAGCGGGGCCGGTGCCGTACGCCTTCCCCGACACCGGTGACCTCGCCGCCGACGTCAAGGGCGTCCTGCGTGCCACGGTCGACCAGTTGCGCGACCCGAGGTTCGAGGCGCCGTCCCGCGCGCTGGCCGCCGAGGGCGTCGTGAACGAGCGGCTCGGCCGCGAGGTCGTGGCCAAGCTGATGCAGCCCTCGCTCGACCTCTACATCGGCCGGCTGCGCGCCGCCCAGGACGCCGGGCAGGTGCGGCCCGGCATCGACCCGCGCATCGCGCTGGAGTTCTTCATCTCCCCGCTCGCCCAGCGCTGGCTCCAGCACACCGGCCCGATCTCCTACGAGTACACCGACACCCTCGTCGACTACGCCCTTCACGGCCTCGCGCCGCGCTGAGGGCCGTGCCGGGTGCCCTGTCGGGCGGGCCGCGCCAGGCGCCCCGGCGCGTCCGTGATCACCCCGTCGCAGCCCAGCGCCAGCACCCGGTCCCGCTGTGCGTCCGTCACCACCGTGTGCGCCCACACCCGCCGGATCCCCGACCTCACCGCCCGGGCGAGATCCGCGTCACGCGCCCGGTGGTCCACGTCCAGCAGGTCCACGTACGACCGCCAGCGCTCCGGGCGGTCCGTGCGCAGCTGCCGTGCCGAGCGCCACAACTGCGTGAGCAGGCCGAGGCGGTGGACGCGCCGGGCCACCTCGGGGTCGTTGGAGTTCACGAACACCGAGCGGGTCAGGCCACGGGCCCGGACCATCCCGGCCAGCCGGTCCAGGCTGCGCGGGTCCTTCGCCTCCATCATCAGCACGATCCGCCCGCCGAAACGGTCCAGCACCTCGGCGACCGTCGGCGGCCGTTCCGACCGCCAGCTGCCGGGCAGCGCGTCCTTCGGACGCAGCCGGACGCCCCGCCACTCCCGGGCGTCGAGGCCGCGCACCTCACCGCCCAGGTAGGTGGTGCGGTTCAGGGTCTCGTCGTGGAACACCACGGGCGTCCCGTCGCGCAGCAGCCGCGTGTCGAAGTCCAGCACCTGCGCCGTACCGCGCTCGTAGGCGGCCACCAGCCCCGTCATGCTGTTCTCGGGGACCTCCCGGGCGCCGCCGCGGTGGGCGACGTAGGTGATCCGGGGGAGCGCCGCCACGGTCAGGGGGCCGGTGCCCCACTCCAAGGGGAGGATGCGCCCCTGCGGCGGACGGATGCCCGCCGGCAGGGCCGGGGCGGCGCCGGCCGGTCCCGTGAGGGTCAGCGAGACCACCGAAACCGCGGAGGCGAGGCCCGTCAGCGCGATCCTTGTGACCATGGCGACCACGGTAGGCCGCCATGTCGCGGCAAAGCGGGCAATGACACCCCATCACGGTGCGGAGTACCTCTCGCCCCACGGGCATATGCCTCGCCCCACCGGTACCCGTCTCGCCCTCCGGTATCCGTCTCGCCCCACCGGTACCCGTCTCGGCCCTCCTGCCCCGGATGTGGGCACTGGCCCCCCGGCGCGCGGGAAGATGGGAGCATGAGGCATGCTGTTCCGCACGACAGCGAGGCGAGGGGATAGATGAGCGCAGAGTACGGCGGCAGGACCGGCCTACAGGGCAAACTCACCCGGTGGCTGCGCGCCGGGCGCCGGCCCAAGGAGACCGCCGGTGACGGCGGCCGTGAGGCCCTGCTGCTCGCCGCCGCCGGAGCGGGACTGCCGCTCGCGCCCGCCGCCCACCCGGCCGGCTACCGCTGCTCCTGCGACCGCGTGGGCTGTCCCACCCCGGCCCGGCACCCGGTGTCCTTCGCCTGGCAGACGCAGTCGACCACCGACCGCGCCCAGATCGAACGCTGGGCCCGCCATCAGCCGCAGGCCAACTTCATCACCGCGACCGGCATGGTGCACGACGTCCTCGACGTGCCCCTCGATGCCGGTCGCAGTGCGTTGGAGCGGCTGCTCGCCGCCGGAGTCGAGGTCGGGCCCGTCGCAGAGAGCGGCGACGGCCGCATGCTGTTCTTCACCCTCACGCGCGGGACGCCCGAGGAGGAGGACGAGTGGTGGCCGTGCGAACTGGACTGCCACCCCGAGACGATGGACGAGCACCCCGGGCTGCGGTGGCACTGCCGCGGCTCCTACGTCCTCGTACCGCCGGCGCGGCTGCCCGGCGAGGCCCAGACGGTGCACTGGGTGCGCGGGCCCGAGCATCCGCTGCCGGATCCGCTGAGCCTGCTGGAGACGCTGACCGAGGCCTGTGCCCGGTACGCCGGTGAGCACACCGACCACGCCGGGGCGGCCTGGCCGCTGCGGCACTGAGCCGACCCGGCCTCGTCCGCCCTCAGGAGCCCTCTGCCGAGGTCATGCCCTGGATCCGGCCGAGGATCGTCACCTTGCGGCTGCCGCTGCCCTTCGGCGGGTCCAGGGCCACCTCGTTGGAGACGAACTCCATCAGGAGGGACTGCTTGACCTCGCCGTCCGTCAGTGCGAGGACGTCCTTGTTGGGGATGGGGAACGTCGTGCCCGCGTAGGCCGTCTGCTTCTCGTAGTGCCGTGTCGTGAAGAACACCAGTGCGCCGCCGTCCGCCGTGCGCAGGGCGAGGGGCTGGTAGTCGCCGTTCGTCAGCGGTTCGTCGACGTACTGCGTGACCAGGCCGGGCTTCTTGGCGTTCTTCGCGCGCAGGGCGCGCCACTGGCTGGTGTGGGAGCCGTCGGCGAAGGTGTCCCCGCCGTTCTTGAGGTAGGACGTGTAGTCCTGGCTCAGGTCGCCGGGGGTGGCGGCCAGGCCGGTCGAGTTCACGGGGACGGACTCGGCCCAGCCGTCCGCGTCCTTCTTGAACTGCGGGACCTTGCCCGGTGCGACGAGGGTGAGGTACGCGACCTGGAAGGGGTCGTCCAGGCTGCTGCGGGTGAACACCAGCAGCCAGCGGGCGGCGCCGCCCTTGTTGCCGGCCGCGTCGACGAGGAACCAGCGGGGCCAGCCGGCCTTCTTGGGGATCGTGTACTTCGCGTCCGTCAGCTTCAGGGGCGTGTGGTTCGGGTTGCCGTCCGGGTTGTTCGTCTTGCCGGCCTTCAGGCGGGCCGAGTCGATGTCGGCCAGGGCGCCGGTGGTGTGGTCGGCGTCCAGGGAGGCGTCGTAGGCCTCGTCCGCCGCGTTGTACGCGGTCGTGAACTCCTGGAGGGCCTTGGCGGCTTCGGCGCGGGTGGTGGACGGGAGGATCTCCCGTTCGCCGTGCACCACCACGCAGCCGCTCGCCGTCAACGACAAAGCGGTCACCGAGGCTGCTATGAGGGCGCTCCGGGCGGACCTGCGGAGCGTTCGAGGGTCGCGATCCCTGCTCATCGGGTTCCTTCACCTTCCCCTTTCCGGAGGCGAACCCTACCGGGTGCCTCCGGCGGCCTGGCGGGGGGTGCCTGCGGCGGCCTGCGCGGGTCCGCTGAGCTGCGGACCCACCCGCCTCAGCGGCGTCAGACCCTGTCGCGTACCGGTTTTGGGGTGGTCCGGCCGCGTCCGAAACCCACCGGGGCCAGGAACAGGGCCAGGGTCGGGATGAGATACAGCAGCCACACCGTGACCTGGAGGACCGTCGGGTCGGGCTGGAAGTTGAAGATGCCCTTCAGGAGGGTGCCGTACCAGCTGGACGGATCGACGGTGTCGCTGATGTCGAACGCCAGGCTCTTCTCGCCCGGCAGGAAGCGGGCCTCCTGCAAGTCGTGGAAGCCGTACGCCAGTACGCCCGCGGCCACGACGACCAGCATGCCGCCGGTCCACGTGAAGAACCGGGCGAGATTGATGCGCAGGGCACCCCGGTAGAACAGCCAGCCCAGCAGGACCGCCGTCAACAGGCCCAGGGCGACACCGAGAAGGGGGCGCGGGCTGCCGTCGCTGGCCGCGTGGACCGAGGCCCAGACGAACAGGGCCGTCTCCAGGCCCTCCCGGCCCACCGCCAGGAACGCCGTGGCGACCAGCGCGCCCGTCCCCATGGCGAGGGCCGCGTCCAGCTTGCCGTGCAGTTCGGACTTCAGGTGCCGGGCGGTGCGCCGCATCCAGAACACCATCCACGTCACCAGAGCGACCGCGAGGATCGACAGGGATCCGCCCAGCGCCTCCTGCGCCTCGAACGTCAGCTCCTGGGAGCCGAATTCGAGGGCGCAGCCGAAGCCGAGCGCGAGGGCGACCGCGACGCCGATGCCGATCCAGATGGGGCGCAGCGCGTCCCTGCGGTCCGTCTTGACCAGGTAGGCGATGAGGATGCAGACGACGAGGCTCGCCTCCAGGCCCTCGCGCAGACCGATCAGGTAGTTGGAGAACAACGGGCTCAGGCCTCCTTGGAGAACAGCGTCCGGCCCCACCAGTCGTCCTTGTCACGGACGCCCGGCGGGATGGCGAAGAGCGCCGAACCCACGTGCTGGATGTACTCGTTGAGCGCGTCCGTGGCCAGGTTGCGCTGGATCGGGATGAAGCCCTTGCGGACGTCGCGCTGGTAGGCCAGGAAGAACAGGCCCGCGTCCAGGCGGCCCAGTCCGTCCGTGCCGTCGGTGAAGGAGTAGCCGCGGCGCAGGATCGTCGCCCCGTGGTTGGCGTCGGGGTGCGCGAGCCGGACGTGCGCGTCGGGCTTCATCGCCTTCAGGAACGGCTCGTCGCGCTCCTTCGCCTTGCCGACCGGGGCGCCCTCGCCCTTGTCCCGGCCGAAGATGTCCTCCTGCTCCTGGAGCGAGGTGCGGTCCCAGGTCTCGATGTGCATGCGGATGCGGCGGGCGACGAGGTAGGAGCCGTTCGTCATCCAGGACGGGCCGTCCTTCCCGTCCACCCACACGAACTTCTCCAGCCGGTCCGTCTCCGTGCCCGCGATGTTGCGGGTGCCGTCCTTGAAGCCCATCAGGTTGCGCGGCGTCTGTGCCTCGGGTGTCGTCGACGACGTCTTGCCGAAGCCGAGCTGCGACCAGCGGATGACGACCTTGCCGAAGCCGATGCGGGCCAGGTTGCGGATGGCGTGCACGGCGACCTGCGGGTCGTCCGCGCAGGCCTGGACGCACAGGTCGCCTCCGCTGCGGTTCTTGTCCAGGTTGTCGCCCGCGAACTTCGGCAGGTCCACCAGAGCGGCCGGTCGCTGCTCCGCCAGGCCGAACTTCTCGAACAGACTCGGGCCGAAGCCGATCGTGAGGGTCAGGCGGGAGGGCTTGAGGTCCAGCGCCTCGCCGGTGTCGTCCGGGGGCGCTTCGGGGAGGCCGCCGAAGCCTCCCTCGCCCACCGGGCGCCCGGCCGTCATACGGCGGGCGGCTTCCGTCCAGTCCTTCAGCAGCTGGACGAACTCCGCCCGGTCGTCGGTCGTCACGTCGAACGCGGCGAAGTGCAGCCGGTCCTGGACCGGGGTGGCGATGCCCGCCTGGTGCGGGCCGTGGAAGGGGATCGCGGTTCCGGTGTCCGGCGCGGGGCCGTCGTCGGTGCGGGCCATCGCCACGGCTCCGCCCGCCGCGGCGGCGCCGAGGGCCAGGCCGGCGCCGCCCCAGCCGAGCAGAGCGCGCCGGGAGGGGGAGGGCGTCTCGTTGTCCGTCATCGCGCGGCCCCTTACTTCGCGACTGCGGCGGCGAGCTTGGACAGGGGCTCCGCCAGCGCGTTGACCGCGTCCGAGAGCTCCTTGCGGTCGGCCTTGCCGACCTTGTCGTACGAGGTGAAGTCGTACGACGTCGTGTCCGGGCGGTACTTGTCGAGCAGCGTGTTCAAGGTGGCGAACTGCTTGTCCAGTTCGGTGGTGAGTGCCTTGTCGTTCTCCCGCGCGACCGGCTTCAGCAGCTCGTAGGACTTCTGCGCGCCCTCGACGTTGGCCTTGAAGTCGACCAGGTCGGTGTGCGAGTAGCGCTCCTCCTCGCCGGTGACCTTGCCGGTGGCGACCTCGTCGAGGAGTTCCTTGGCGCCGTTGGCCATCGAGGTCGGGGTGATGCCGGCCTTGCCGACCCGCTCCTGCCAGTCCTTCAGGTCGGTGATGAGCCGGCCGGCGAGCTCCTTCTCCCGGTCGCCGATCTTCTTGTCCTGCCAGAGGGCCTTCTCCAGGCGGTGCCAGCCGGTCCAGTCCTTCGCCGGGTCCTGGCCGGCCTCCAGGCCGTCCTCGCGGACGTCGACCTTGGGGTCGATGTCACCGAAGGACTCGGCGACCGGCTCGGTGCGCTCCCAGCCGATGCGGGAGGGGGCGTAGGCCTTCTTCGCGGCGTCCAGGTCGCCGTCCTTGACGGCCCGGGCGAAGGCCTCGGCCTTGGGCAGGGTCTCGTCGGCCTGCTGTTGCGTGTAGGCGCGGTAGGCCGCCACGGCCTCGTCCAGGCGCGGGTCGCGCTTGACCGCCTTGCCGCCGGTGGCCTTGACGGCCTGTCGGATGCCCTTGCCCTTCATGCCGGGCTTGCAGGCGATCTGGTAGTCGCCGGCCTTCACCTCGGCGGTGACCCGCTGCTTGGTGCCGGGGCCTATGTTCTCCCGTTCGGTGACCACACGGTCGTCGGGGAAGAGCACATAGACCTCGGTGACCTTGGAACCCTTGTTCTCGACGGCCAGTTCGACGTGCCCGGCGGGGAACTCCTTCTTCGACACGGCGCACTTGTCGTCCGTGGCCGTCACGTGGACCACATGGTCGCCGTCCTTGGCGTTGCTCTTCTCCGTACAGCCGGTGACAGCGGTCAGAGCCGCCGCTGCGGCGATCACGACGGATACAGGGCTGGCGGGTCGCATGAAAGCTCCAGGTTACGGGGAAGGTGAGGCTCACCTAAGCTAGATAAGGATTACTTAAGTGACTCAAAATCGCCGCCATGAATTGGTCAAGGGGAGGTCAAAAGTCGCGCTTCGGGAGGACCGGGGTGGGCGTGCCTGGCCCTTTCCGGGTGGTCCGGACGCCTGGGACGACCTGGCCGGGCGCGCGATGTTTGAATGCCTCCGTGACTGACTACGACGTGCTCCGCGTCTTCTGTGGGCCGGACGGCGGATACGGCAATGAACTGGGTGTCGTCCGCGAGGGCTCCGTGCTGCCCGAGCGGAGCGAGCGGCAGGCGTTCGCCGCGAAGCTCGGGTTCAGCGAGACCGTGTTCGTCGACGACCCCGAGCGCGGGGTGATCGACATCTACACGCCCACCCTGCGCCTGCCCTTCGCCGGACACCCGTGCGTCGGGACGGCCTGGCTGCTCGACGTGCCCGAACTGGTCACGCCCGCCGGGGTGGTCGGTGCCCGGCAGGACGGCGAGTTCTGCTGGATCGAGGCGCGGGCGGAGTGGGTGCCGCAGCGCACCCTGCGGCAGTACGGCAGCGCCGCCGAGGTCGACGGCCTGGCCGTGCCGCCGCCGGGGGAGTGGGTGTACGCCTGGGCATGGCAGGACGAGCCCGCCGGACGGGTGCGGGCCCGGGCCTTCCCCGGACGCGGCGACGGGATCGACGAGGACGAGGCGACCGGAGCGGCGGCCCTGCTGCTCACCGACCGGCTCGGCCGGGCCCTCAACATCACCCAGGGTGCGGGCTCCCAGATCCTCACCGCACCCCAGCCGGGCGGCTGGACCGAGGTCGGCGGCCGGGTGCACCTCGAACGCTGACCCGGGTACTTCGGTGAGATCGACCGACCCCCGATCCGGAGCGGGGCGGCGCCGGGAGCTACGGGAGTGTGAGAATCTCCGCGCCCGAGTCCGTCACCACCAGGGTGTGCTCGAACTGGGCCGTCCGCTTGCGGTCCTTCGTCACGACCGTCCAGCCGTCGTCCCACATGTCGTACTCGTGCGTCCCGAGCGTCAGCATCGGCTCGATCGTGAACGTCATCCCCGGCTGGATCACCGTCGTCGCGTGCGGACTGTCGTAGTGCGGGATGATCAGGCCCGAGTGGAACGACGAGTTGATGCCGTGGCCGGTGAAGTCCCGGACCACCCCGTAGCTGAAGCGCTTGGCGTACGACTCGATGACCCGGCCGATGATGTTGATCTGCCGGCCCGGCTTGACCGCCTTGATCGCCCGGTTGAGGGACTCCCGGGTCCGCTCCACCAGCAGCCGCGACTCCTCGTCGACGTCACCGACCAGGTAGGTGGCGTTGTTGTCGCCGTGCACGCCGCCGATGTACGCCGTCACGTCCAGGTTGACGATGTCGCCGTCGCGCAGGACGGTCGAGTCCGGGATGCCGTGGCAGATGACCTCGTTGACGCTGGTGCACAGCGACTTCGGGAAGCCCCGGTAGCCGAGCGTCGAAGGGTAGGCGCCGTGGTCGCACATGTACTCGTGCGCCACCCTGTCCAGTTCGTCGGTGGTCACCCCGGGGGCGATCAGCTTCGCGGCCTCCGCCATCGCCCGGGCGGCGATCCGGCCGGCGAGCCGCATCGCCTCGATCGTCTCGGGCGTCTGCACCTCCGGTCCGGTGTACGGCGTCGGCGCGGGCTTGCCGACGTACTCGGGGCGGCGGATGTTTCCGGGCACGGAACGGGTGGGGGACAGCTCCCCCGGTACGAGCAGCGACTGGCCAGACATGCCAGCGAGTCTAACCAGCGGCCATGGGGGAACATGACGGTGGCGAGAGGAGCTGGTCATGGCCCTGTTCAAGAAGCGGACGGTCGGCAAACCGGGTGAGTGGTACTACTGCCTGGAACACAAGAAGGTCGAGGAGGGGCCGGAATGCCCCAACAAGGACCGGTTCGGACCCTATGCCTCCCGCACGGAGGCCGAACACGCGATGGAGACCGCCCGCGCGCGCAACCTGCAGTGGGAGAACGACCCCAAGTGGCACGACGCCCCGGCGGGCGGCCGTAACGACGAGTAGGCGCATCCCGGCGGCTGCGCGCCCCTCGCGCAGCCGCACCACCGCAACCGGCTAGCGCCCCTACCAGCGCGCCGGCGGCGGGGCCGTCAGGTGTTCCGCCAGTCTCGCCACCCTGTCCCGGAAGCGGCGCCGGCCGCGCGGCGTCGGCAGGGCGTTCTCCCCGGCCGCCGCGCTGACCAGGTGCTGCACCGTGTCCAGGTCCAGCTCCGAGCCGTCGGGGACGGCCAGGCACTCGTGGGCCATCGCCGGCAGCTCGCCCTCACCGGGGCCGAGGGACAGCACCGTCGCCCCGGCGCGCCGGGCGTCGAACACCCGTTCAAGCAGGGGTGAGGACAGGCCCTCGGGGGACACCACCAGCAGCGTCTCGCCCCGCCGGGCCGCCTCCAGGCGCCCGAGGCCGACCGCCAGATGCGCCGGATCCGAGGGGCGCGCGTCATGCCGTACCAGCGTCGGGGCCAGCTCCGGGGTGCCCGACCACGCCGCCTCGTCCACCAGGTGCGCCGCCAGGTGCCACGGCTCGTACTCCGGCGTGCCGACGAGCAGCAGCCCGCCGCCGTGCGACACCACCGACCCCCGCAGCGCACCGGCGAACCGCCGTGTGGCGCCCAGCCACTCCGTCCCGGCGAGCACTTCTCGCAACAGCGCGACCCGTACGGCATCCATATGGCCGCATCCTGCCCGGACCGGTCACTCGTGACGCGGAATTCACCATGAATTCGCCCGGCTTGGGCAGATGGACCGGTCATCCGTACCGTCGTCGAACACCCAGGGGAACCCGCCCATGACCGAGACCAGCGTCCCCTTCCGCGCCGGCCGGGAGGGGTATGCCGCCTTCCGCATCCCCGCCGCCGTCGTCACCGTCCCCCACTCCCGGCTCCGCTCAAGCGGGGGCACCCCCATCGGCACCCTGCTCGCCTTCTGCGAGGGCCGCGTCGGCTCCCGGGACGACTTCGGGGACATCGACATCGTCCTCAAACGCTCCACGGACGGCGGCCGCACCTGGGGCCCGCTCCTGGTCGTCGCGGAGAACGGCGACGCCCTCGCCGGCAACCCGGCGCCCGTCGTCCTCGACACCGGCCGCGTCCTCCTCGTACACGTACGCAACGCCGCGCTCGCCACCGAGGACGCCATCCGGCGCGGCACGGTGAGCGCGGCCGACGGGCGCCGTGTCTGGGTGCGGCACAGCGACGACGACGGCCTCACCTGGTCCCCGCCGAGGGAGATCACCCAGCAGGCCGAGGAACCCCACTGGCGCTGGTACGCCACCGGCCCCGGCCACGCCCTCCAACTGGGCACCGGCCGGATCGTCGTCCCCGCCAACCACTCCCTGCCGCCCACCGGCACGGACAACGGCACGGAGGGCCGATACGACGGCGGCCACTGCCTGCTCAGCGACGACCGGGGCGCGACCTGGCGGATCGGCTACGTCGACGACGACACCGACGGCCACATCAACGCCAACGAGACCACCGCCGCCGAACTCCCCGACGGCCGCGTCTACTTCAACACCCGCAACGACTCCCCCTCGCCGGGCACCCGCGCCGACGCCCACTCCGCCGACGGCGGCGAGACCCTGGTGAAACCCGTCCGTCCACAGGCCGGCCTGACCGCCCCCGTGTGCCAGGCGAGCGTCCTCCAGCTCCGCGACCCGGACCTGCTGCTCTGCTCCGGCCCCGCCGACCCCGGCTTCCGCGCGCTCATGACGATCCGCGCCTCCACCGACGGCGGCACCACCTGGCGCCCGGTCCACACCGTGGACGGCCTGCCCGCCGCCTACTCCGACCTCGTGCGCGTCGACGCTGACACCGTCGGTCTGCTGTATGAGACCGGCGACTTCAGCGCCTACGAGACCATCGCCTTCCGGCGGGTCCCCGTGACGGAGCTGACCTGAGCCGATGACGGCGGCGGACGTAGAGTCGGGGCCATGACCTCTACCGACAGTGCTGCCACCGACAACGCCCAGAAGGCCCCCGCCAAGGACCCCTGGGACCTGCCCGACGTCTCCGGACTGGTCGTCGGGGTGCTCGGCGGGACCGGGCCGCAGGGCAAGGGCCTCGCCTACCGGCTCGCCCGGGCCGGCCAGAAGGTGATCATCGGCTCACGGGCGGCCGAGCGCGCACAGGCCGCCGCGGCGGAACTCGGCCACGGCGTCGAGGGCGCCGACAACGCCGAGACCGCGCGCCGCAGCGACATCGTGATCGTCGCCGTGCCGTGGGACGGCCACGGCAAGACGCTTCAGTCCCTGCGCGAGGAACTGGCCGGCAAGCTCGTCGTCGACTGCGTCAACCCGCTCGGCTTCGACAAGAAGGGCGCCTACGCGCTCAAGCCCGAGGAGGGCAGCGCCGCCGAGCAGGCCGCCGCCCTGCTGCCGGACTCCCGGGTCACGGCCGCCTTCCACCACCTGTCGGCCGTGCTGCTCCAGGACCCGGAGATCGACGAGATCGACACCGACGTGATGGTGCTCGGCGAGGTACGCGCCGACGTCGAGATCGTGCAGGCCCTCGCCGGACGCATCCCCGGCATGCGCGGCATCTTCGCCGGGCGGCTGCGAGGCGCCCACCAGGTGGAGTCGCTGGTGGCGAACCTGATCTCCGTGAACCGCCGGTACAAGGCGCACGCGGGGCTCCGCGTCACCGACGTGTGAGCCGGTGAGGTGCATGGGGGACACTGGACTGCAGCAGCAGTGCCCGCAGTGTCCCCCGACAGGAGCCGACCGACATGCCCCGCCTCGCCCTCTATGCCCTGACCGTCTGCGTCCTCGCCGTGGCCGCGGCCGTCGTCTCCTTCACCCGGGGCAGCTGGCTGGGGATCGTCTGGGTGCTGCTGGCGGGGCTGTCGTCCAACATGTGCTGGTACTACGTGAAGCGCGGCAAGCAGCAGAAGTCCGTCACGGGCTGACGCCTCAGGGAGCGGCCGAGCAGAACTCGTTCGAGCCCTGCCAGAAGCGGTACAGCGCCTGACCGCAGTACGTCTCGAAGTCGCTGATCCCGAGCGACTTCAGGAGCGAGTCGACCACGTCGAAGAACACGCCGTTCACCGCGGGCAGCCACAGCAGCGCGAACACGAACAGCAGGCCGAACGGCGCGAACGGCTCCACCTGCCGCCGGATGCCGTACGACAGCCAGGGCTCGATGACGCCGTAGCCGTCCAGGCCCGGCACCGGCAGGAAGTTCAGCAGCGCGGCCGTCACCTGGAGCAGCGCGAGGAAGGCCAGGGCGAACCGGAAGTCGCTCGGCACGCCGTCCAGCGCGTCCAGCCAGAACGGGGCCGTGCACACGACCGCGAACAGCACGTTCGTCAGCGGACCGGCCGCCGAGATCAGACTGTGCTTCCAGCGGCCCTGGATCCGCCCCCGCTCGATGAACACGGCCCCGCCGGGCAGCCCGATCCCGCCCATGATCACGAAGATCACCGGGAGGACGATGCTGAGCAGCGCGTGCGTGTACTTCAGCGGGTTCAGCGTGAGGTAGCCCTTCGCGCCGACCGAGATGTCGCCGCTGTGCAGGGCGGTGCGCGCGTGCGCGTACTCGTGCAGACACAGGGAGACGATCCAGGCCGCCGTCACGAAGAGGAACACGGCGACGCCGGGCTGCTCCGCGAAGCCGGTCCAGGTCGCCCACCCCGTGACCGCCGTCACGGCCAGGATCCCGACGAAGACGGGACTGATCCGCCGCTCACTGTGGCGGCTGGTGGCGGTGGCCATGGGACTCCCTGCACTCTCGGACACGCGGTGGACGCCCGACGGTACCGGGCGCAGGGGGAAAACGTCTCGCGCGGGCCGGTCGGTTCCGGGGAGGGTGGGGGCATGGGGCTGTGGCACGTGTTCTACGCGGACTGGCAGATGGAGTGCTGCGGCACGCCGTTCTCGGTGGGAGACGAGGTGAGCTGGCCGCTGATGCTCGTGGAGGCGGACGGTGTACTGGGCGGCGGCTGGCACGACCAGCTCAGCGAGATCGCCGGGCCGGTGGAGGACGTGGGGGGCGTCCGGGTCGTGCGGGAGGAGACGGGCCTCACGGCGGCCCTGGCCGCGGACCCCGACTCCGAGGAGGACCGGCGGCCGAAGCCGGGGGACCGGATCCGGTCGGCGGGGCTGCTGTCCGTCGAGCGGCACGGGGCGGTGTGGCCGCAGGTCGAGGGGCGGGTGCGGGCGGTCCAGGTGCTGAGCCAGGTCTACGCCGAGAGCGCGCCGGGATCGCGCTCCTGGGAGCCGGTGCGGGGGGAGCGCGGGCGCGGGCTGCGGGCGGTGGACCGGTGTCCGAAGTGGTTCACCAAGGCCGAGGCCGAGGGGGAGCGGGGTGCCGACGGCCGGAGACGGCGGTCGCGCGAACCGGGAGTGGTGGTGGCCCTGGACGTGCCGGGCACGGACTCCCGGCTCTCCCAGGCCGTCCGCGAGGCCCGCGGCATCCCGCACCAGGACGCGCAGCCCGGCGCGGAGACGGAGGGACTTGCGGCGGCGGACCTGGCGGACCTGCTGCACACCCTGAGCACGGTGGCCGTCCCCCGGGCGCGCCCCGGGCGGTCCGGTGGGCGACGCCGTCGACATGCCTGACCCCTGCGTCGCCCGCTGCCGCGGCGGTCGGGGACGGGGCCGCCAGGGGCCGATCCGACCTCCTGCGCACCGGACACCGGGTCGGGCGTGCCCGCCACCAGCGGGGCGCCCGCGCGCTGCGCGATGTGCCGGGCGGCGACCTTGTCGCCCAGGTCTCGGATGGCCTGCGGGGGCGGGCCGATCCAGATCAGGCCCGCGTCCAGGACCGCCTGCCCGGCGGCCACCGCCTGGGCGCGGCGGCCCGACCGGGGTGTGCGGATGCCGTATGCGTGTCGGGGGCTTTGCGTCCTGGCCGGGCGGCCGGGTCGCGTGGGCGGGGGCCGGGTTCCGTGCCGGCCGTCCCCCAGCGCACGGCCGGTGGCCGGGGCGCGACGGGCACCGGCCGGTCCACGCCCGCCGTGCGCGGGGTGGCCTGGGAGCGTGGCAGGCTGAGGTCTTCTGCCGGTCGTCGACCCGCAGTTCGGGTCTCGTCGGGGCCGTGCCCGGTCGGTGTCCGTGTCGGCCTGGGTGGTCGATATGGGCCCGGCCGGTCCGGGAGCGTGGCAGGCTGTGGCCCTCTGGCCTTCGTCCCCGGTTCGTCGGTCGCCGGGCCTCGGGCCCGGCCGGGCGGCCCGGTTGGGCGGGGCGAGGGCCGGGGCCCGCACCGGCCGGTGCCCGGCGTCGCCGGTGGCCGGGTGCGGTCCGCACCGGCCGGTCCGATCCCGCCGCTTCGCAGAACCGTCGTGACCCGCCCTCTTACCACCGGAGACAATGGACCCCGTGCGCTATCGCATCCTCGGCACCACACAGGCGCTCCGCACCGACGGCACGGTCGTCCCGGTAGGCGGGGCGCGGTTGCGTGCGCTGCTGACCGTGTTCGCCCTGCGCGCCGGCCGTACCGTGCCCGCGGGGCTGCTGGTCGACGAGGTGTGGGGCGGTGATCCGCCCGCCGACGCCCCGGGGGCGCTCCAGGCGCTGGTCGGGCGGCTGCGGCGGGCGCTCGGCGCGGAAGCGGTCGCCTCCGACGAGGGCGGGTACCGGCTCACGGCCGCGCCCGACGACGTCGACCTGCACCGGTTCGAGCGCCTGGCCGGTGAGGGGCTGCGGGCCCTGGCCGACGGCGACCCCGCCAAGGCGGTCACGGCCCTGGACGACGCCCTCGCCCTGTGGCGCGGCCCGGCCCTGGCCGACCTCCCCGACCGCGCCGCCGAGGCGGCCCGCCGGGACACCCGCCGCCTGGACGTGCTGCGCGCCCGCCACAGCGCCGCCCTCGCCCTCGGCCAGGCCGAGCAGTCCCTGCCCGAACTGACCGCCCTGTGCGACAGCCACCCCCTGGACGAGCCCCTGCAGACCCTGCGCCTGCGTGCCCTGCGTGACGCCGGGCGCACGGCGGAGGCGCTGGACGCGTACGAGGACGTGCGGCGGCTGCTCGCCGACCGGCTCGGGGCCGACCCGGGCCCGGAACTGCGCTCCCTGCACGCGCAGTTGCTGACGCCGGGCGACGACGGCCCCGGGCCCGCGCCCGCCCCGGACGCCCCGGCCGTCGGCAACCTGCGCGCCCGCCTCACCTCCTTCATCGGCCGCGAGAGCGACATCGAGACCATCCGGGACGATCTCACCGCCGCTCGCCTGGTCACGCTGCTCGGGCCGGGCGGGGCGGGCAAGACACGGCTGTCCCAGGAGGCCGCCGAGGCCGTACGGCACGCCATGCCGGGCGGCGTCTGGCTGGCCGAACTCGCGCCGGTCGACGACCCCGCCGCCGTACCGGAGGCCGTGCTCACCGCCCTCGGCGCCCGCGAGACCGTGCTGTACGGCGCCGGCGCCGAGGGCATCCGGGCGGCCGTGACCGACCGGCTCGACGACCCCGTCGCGCGGCTCGCCGAGCACTGCTCGCGCCCCCGCATGCTGCTGATCCTCGACAACTGCGAGCACGTCGCCGACGCCGCCGCCCGGCTCACCGAGGAACTGCTGGAGCGCTGCCCCGGCCTGACCGTCCTCGCCACCAGCCGCGAACCCCTCGGCGTGCCGGGGGAGTTGCTGCGGCCCGTGGAGCCGCTGCCCGAGCCGGTCGCGCTGCGGCTGCTCGCCGACCGGGGCGCGGCGGCCCGGCCCGGCTTCCGGATCGAGGACGACCCCGAGGCGTGCGCGGAGATCTGCCGGCGCCTCGACGGGCTGCCGCTGGCCATCGAACTGGCCGCCGCCCGGCTGCGGATGCTGACACCGCGCCAGATCGCCGACCGGCTCGACGACCGCTTCCGTCTCCTCACCTCCGGCAGCCGCACCGTCCTGCCCCGCCAGCAGACCCTCAGAGCGGTCGTCGACTGGTCCTGGGGCCTGCTCGACGAGGACGAACGGGACGTCCTGCGGCGGCTGTCGGTGTTCGCGGGCGGCTGCGACCTGCCCGCCGCCGAGGCCGTGTGCGGCCCGGTCGCCCTGGAGGCGCTCGGCTCGCTCGTCGACCGCTCCCTGGTCGTCGCCACACCGCCCGGCGACCCGGCCGACGGCGGGATGCGCTACCGGCTGCTGGAGACGGTCGCCGAGTACGCCGCCGAGCGGCTGGACGAGTCCGGGCAGCGCGCCGCCGCCGAGCGCGCCCACCTGACGTACTTCCGCGAACTCGCCCGCACCACCGACCCGTTGCTGCGCGGCCCGGACCAGCTCGCCGCGATCCGCCGGCTGGAGCGGGAGTACGAGAACCTGCGCACCGCCCTGCGGCACGCCGTCGCCCTGCGCGACGAGCAGGAGGCGCTGTGCCTGACGCTGTCCCTCGTCTGGTACTGGCAGATGCGCGACCTGCGCATCGAGGCCCGCAACTGGTGCCGCGAGGTCATGGCCCTCGGCCCCGACCCCTTCACCGAGCCCGTCCGCCGTGCGGCCCCGGTGTGGCAGCGCTGCACCGACGCCCCGCCCCCGATGACCGGCGAGGTCCTGTGGGAGGCCCGGCGCGGTGTCCATCTGTCCCATCTCGCCTGCATGGACACCGAACTGGACGCCTGGCAGAACCCGCGCTCCCAGCAGAAGCTGCGGACCATCGCCCTGACCTACGAGCCCGGCCTGCCGCAGAACTGCCGGCTGCCCGGTCTGCTCTGGTTCTTCGCCGTGATGCTGACCGGCGACATGGACCGGCTGCGCGTCATCATCGAGGCCGCCATCCGCACCTGCCGGGAGACCCCCGGCTTCGACTGGGAGCTGGCCGCCGGCCTCCAGATGCGGGCCAACTTCCTCGCCAACCGCACCGACTGGGCGGGCGACGCCGGGCGCGACGCCGACGAGTCGCTGGCGATCTACCAGCGCCTCGGTGACGCCTGGGGCACCGCCGAGGCCCTCTCGGCGCGCGCCGAGGCCCGCGAACGCAAGGGCGACCACACGAGGGCCGCCGCCGACTACGAGGCGGCCATCGCGCACGCCGAACGCGTCGGCGCCCGCGCCCAGGCGGCCGTCCTCGCCGCCCGGCTGGGCAGCGCGCTGCTGGAGGCGGGCGAGGACGAGCGCGGCGAGCGGCTGCTGCGCGAGGTGATCGCGGCGCGCGAGGACGCGCACAGCGAGGCCATGCCCGCCGCCCGCCTCTTCCTGGCCGGCCGGCTCGGCATGACGGGCCGCATCCCCGAGGCGCGGGAGCAACTGCGGCGGCTGCGCCAGGACTTCCGTATCGCCCACTTCATCATCTTCGACGCGTACATCCTCGGCACGGAGGCGTGGCTGGACGCCATGGAGGGACGGTACGAGGAGTGCCTGGACCGGATCCGCAAGGCGCTGGAGCGGGCCGCCGACCCGCTGTCCGAGGCCATCGCGCCCCATTTGCGCTCGGGGTACCTGGTCATCGGCGCCTCGGCCCTGGCAGCCGCCGACGGCGGGCTGCGCGCCGTGGACGCGGCCCGCTGCCTGGGCGCCTTCGACGCCCTGCTGCCGGCCGGCCACATCGCCCAGCGGCAGGAGCGCGAGACCCGCGAGCGCACCGAGCGGCAGGTCCGTGCGCTGCTCGGCGACGAGGCGTACGAGGCCGCGTACGCGCAGGGCGGCGGCCTCTCCCTGGAGGAGGCCACCGCCCTGCTCTGACGCGGATCAGGGTCCTTCCGGTCAGTTCTTCGTGCGGAACTTGTGGATCGCGACCGGCGCCATCACCGCGGTGATCGCCACCGACCAGCCGAGCGTCACCCACAGGTCGTGCGCGACGGGCCCGCCGACCATCAGACCGCGCGCGGCGTCCGCCAGCGTCGACAGCGGGTTGTAGTCGGTGAACGCCTGCAGCCAGCCCGGCATCGACGTCGTCGGCGCGAAGATCGACGAGCCGAACTGGAGCGGGAACAGCACCAGGAAGCCCATCGCCTGCACGGACTGCGCGTTCTTCAGGATCACGCCCAGGGTGAGGAACACCCACATGATCGACGAGGCGAACGCCGTGGACAGCGCCACGGTCGCGAACAGCCCCGGCCAGTTCGTGATCTCGAACCCGACCGCCACGGCCACGATCATCAGCACGGCAGTCGCGAACAGCATCCGCAGCAGCTCCACCGAGATCTTCGCGAACAGCACCGAGCCGCGCCCGATCGGCAGGGACCGGAAGCGGTCCATGACACCGGAGTTGAAGTCCTGGCTGAAGCCGGTGCCGACACCCTGGGACAGCGTCATGCTCATCATCGCGATCATGCCGGGGATCACGTACTGCACATAGCGGTCCTGCCCGCCGCCCAGCGCCTGCCCGATCGAGCCGCCGAAGACGAACACGAACAGCAGTGTGAAGATGACCGGCATCAGCAGTGCGTCGGCCATCGACTCCGGGTCCTTGCGGATCCACAGCAGGTTGCGGCGGATCAGGGCCCCGGTGTGGCGCAGATGGCCGCGCAGGGGGATACGGGCGTCCGCCTCGGCGTCGTGGACGGTGACGGCGCTCATACGGCGGCCTCCTGAAGGTCTTCGGCGGGCACGGTGTCCTGCGGGGCACTGGCGCGATGGCCGGTGAGGGACAGGAACACCTCGTCCAGGCTGGGCAGTTCGGTGGTGAGGGAGGAGAGCGTGATGCCGCGCGCGGAGACCGCGCGGACCACGGCGGTCAGCTGCTCGTCGCTGAGGATCGGCACGAGGACGTCACCGCGTTCGGTGTCCACGGTCGTGGTGGCCAGCCCGGTGATCCCCAGGTCGTCCAGTGCGCCGGCGAGGGGCCGCAGCTGCGCCGGATCGGCCGGGCGGATCCGCAGCGCCCGGCCGCCGACCTTCGCCTTCAGCTCCTCGATGGCGCCGCCGGCGATGACCTGGCCGCGGTCGACGACCGTCAGCTCGGAGGCGAGCTGCTCGGCCTCCTCCATGTACTGGGTGGTGAGCAGCACGGTGACCCCGTCGCCGACCATGCGCTTGACCTCGTCCCACACCTCGTTGCGGGTGCGCGGGTCGAGCCCGGTGGTCGGCTCGTCCAGGAAGAGCACGGCCGGCCGTCCGATCATGGACGCGGCCAGGTCCAGCCGCCGCCGCATGCCCCCGGAGTACGTCGCCGCCGCCCGCTTGGCCGCCTCGGTCAGCGAGAAGCGCTCCAGCAACGCGTCGGCCCGGCCGCGGGCGTCCTTGCGGGGCAGGTCGAGCAGCCGCCCGATCATGTACAGGTTCTCCCAGCCGGAGAGCTTCTCGTCCACGGAGGCGTACTGCCCCGTGAGCCCGATGACCCGCCGCAGCTGCCGGGGCTGCCGTACGACGTCGTAGCCGGCGACGGTGGCCTGTCCCGTGTCGGGAGCGAGCAGGGTGGACAGGATCCGCACCAGGGTCGTCTTCCCGGCCCCGTTCGGCCCGAGGACCCCCATGACGGTGCCCTCCCGCACCTCCAGGTCGACCCCGTCCAGCGCCTTGGTCTCGCCGTAGTGCTTCACCAGCCCCCGCACGGTCACAGCGGCGCCGCTGGTGGTCTTGTCGATTCGCGTCATGCCCCTGACGGTGTCAGCTCCCACCGACAAAGCACCGACAGGTCACCGACAGGGGCCCGTCAGCCACCGACAGAACGCGGCAGCCCGCCGACGGGGGAAGATCGGCGGGCTGCCCGTGGTGCCACAGTGGCTCAGTGGACGCTGTGCTCCTCCAGCGGGAACGTTCCGCCCACCACGTCCTCGGCGAACGCCTTCGCCGCGTTCCCCATGACCTCACGCAGATTCACGTACTGCTTCACGAACTTGGGCACGCGCCCGCCGGTCAGACCCAGCATGTCCGTCCACACCAGCACCTGCGCGTCCGTCTCGGCGCCCGCGCCGATCCCGACGGTCGGAATGTGCAGCACGCGCGTCACCTCGGCCGCCAGCTCCGCCGGGACCAGCTCCAGCACCACGGCGAACGCGCCCGCGTCCTGCACGGCCTTCGCGTCCCGCAGCAACTGCTGGGCCGCCTCCTCGCCCCGCCCCTGCACGCGGTAGCCCATCGCGTTGACGGACTGCGGGGTCAGGCCGATGTGCGCCATGACCGGGATGCCGGAATCGACGAGCAGCCGGATCTGCTCGTGCGACCGCTCGCCCCCCTCCAGCTTCACGGCCTGCACGCCCGCCTCCTTCACCAGCCGGGTCGCCGAGCGCAGCGCCTGCACCGGGCCCTCCTGGTAGGAGCCGAAGGGCAGGTCGCCGACGATCAGGGCGCGCGAGGTGCCCCGTACGACCGCCGCCGACAGCATGGTCATCTCGTCGAGGGTGACGGGCACGGTCGTCTCGTACCCGAGGTGGCAGTTGCCCGCCGAGTCGCCGACGAGCATGACCGGGATCCCGGCCTCGTCGAAGACGGACGCGGTCATGGCGTCGTAGGCGGTGAGCATGGGCCACTTCTCGCCGCGCTCCTTGGCGGCGGCGATGTCCCGCACGGTGATGCGGCGGGTGCCCTTGCCTCCGTACAGCGTCCTGCCGCCGTCGGAGGGCTTGTTCTGAGCGGACTGGGCAGCCGGAAGCTGCGTCATTGCACGGCTCCTCACACGTCATCTCGAGGCGCCCTGACGGCGTCCCCGGACCACGTCCATGGTGGCACCTCGTGCCTGCGAGGGCCAGGGGAGGCCCTGTGAGTTCCGCCCCGGGCCGGTAAGCACCGTGCGCGTAAGGGCTCGGTAAAAGTATTCCAATACGAGACGGTGTCGTATCGAAATGGTCCTACGCTCGACGGCATGACCAATCCTGCCGACCGCGCCGCCCCCACCGGCCCCCGCATACCGGAAGCGGTGCACCGGCGCCGCTGGGCGATACTCGGCGTGCTGATGCTCAGCCTGCTGATCGTCGTCCTCGACAACTCGATCCTGAACGTCGCCATCAAGACGATCTCCACACCCGCCCCGACCGGCCTGGGGGCCACGCAGAGCGAGCTGGAGTGGGCGATCAACGCCTACACCCTCGTCTTCGCGGGCCTGCTGTTCAGCGCCGGTCTGCTCGGCGACCGGCTGGGCCGCAAGAAGGTACTGCTCGGCGGTCTGGCCGTGTTCGGCGCCGGCTCCGCGCTCGCCGCCTTCTCCGGTTCGCCGGGGCAGCTGATCGCCTTCCGTGCCGTGATGGGCCTGGGCGCCGCGTTCGTCATGCCGGCCACCCTCGCCGTCCTCATGAACGTCTTCGAGCGCGAGGAGCAGCCGAAGGCCATCGGCATCTGGGCGGGGAGCGTCGGCCTCGCCATCGCCATCGGCCCGATCACCGGCGGCGTGCTCCTCGCCCACTTCTGGTGGGGCTCGGTCTTCCTCATCAACGTGCCGATCGTGCTGCTCGCGCTCGCGCTGATGCTGTGGCTGGTGCCCGACTCCCGGGACCCGAACCCCGGCCGCCTCGACCCCGTCGGCGTCGCCCTGTCCGTCGTCGGCCTGGTGCTGCTCGTCTACGGCATCATCAAGGGCGGCCAGCTCGCCGACTTCACCGACGCCACCGTGCTGTCGACGATCGGCGCGGGCCTCGCGGTCCTCGTCGCCTTCGTGGTGTTCGAGAAGCGCAGCGACCACCCGTCCATCGACGTCACGTACTTCAAGAACAAGATGTTCTCGGCCGCCATCGCCGCCATCGCGCTGGTCTTCTTCGCGCTGATGGGCGTGACCTTCTTCTCGGTCTTCTACACACAGAGCGTGCGCGGCTACTCGCCGCTGCAGACCGGTCTGCTGATGCTGCCGCTGGCCGCCGCCCAGATGATCTTCGCGCCGCGCGCCCGGCTGCTGGTCGACCGCTTCGGTAACAGGGCCACCACGACCGGCGGACTGCTGGTCATCGCCGCGACGCTGGCCGCCTTCGCCGCGCTGGAGGCCGACACCCCCATCTGGATCCTGGAAGTGATCTTCTTCCTGATGGGCACCGGCATGGCCCACATCATGACGCCGGTCAGCGTCGTCATCATGCAGGCCCTGCCCCGCGAGAAGGCCGGCTCGGCCTCCGCCCTCAGCAACACCTTCCGGCAGGTCGGCGGCGCCCTCGGCATCGCAGTCCTCGGCTCGGTGCTGTCCACGGCGTACCGCACGGGCATCGAGGACAAGCTCGGCCAACTGCCGCCGGGCGTCCGGCACACCGCGGGCGAGTCCATCGAGGCCACGCTCGGCGTCGCCGCGAAGCTGGGCCCGCAGGGCAAGGCCCTGGTCACCCCGGCCTACGACGCGTTCCTGCACGCGATGCACATCACCGCCCTGTGGGGAGCGGGCGTCGCACTGATCGGCGCGGTCATCGTGGCGCTGTTCCTGCCCGGCCGGCCGCCGGCGCCCCAGGAGGGGGAGGAGGAGAAGGAACTGTCGGACGCGCGGTCGTAGGCCGCGGGAGAATGCGTCAGGGACCCGCCCCGGCCCGCCCAGGAAAGGACAACGCGACGTGAGCCTCGCCGAAAGGCAAACCCGGCACGACGGCCCTGCGAGAGGCCGCCCCAGAAGCGAGGCCGTCGAACGCGCCATCATCGAGGGCCTGATGAAGCTCCTGGAGGAGGGCGTGTCCCTCGCGGAGCTGTCCATCGAGCGCGTCGCCCGGACCGCCGGCGTCGGCAAGGCCACCATCTACCGCCGCTGGAGCGGTAAGGAGGAACTCTTCGTCGACGTCCTGCGCGCCGTCGAACCCCCCGAGCCGCCGCTCCCCGGCACCTCCATGCGCGACGACCTCGTGGCCCTGCTGGAACAGGCGCGCCGACGCGGCCTCGCCAACCGCTCGTCGGCGATCCTGACCAATGTGCACGCCCAGATGAAGAGCAGCCCGAAGATCTGGGCGGCGTACGAGGCCATGGTTCTCGCACCGCGCCGCCGGCTCGGCCTGGAGATCCTGCGCCGGGGGCAGGAGAACGGCGAACTGCGCACGGACGTCGACCTCGAACTGCTGGGTGACCTGTTCATCGCCCCCGTGCTCGTGCGCTCCGTCCTGCGCCCGGACGCCGACCTCCCCGACGACCTCGCAGCGAAGGTCGTCGACACACTCCTCGAAGGCCTACGCCCCGTCAGTTCCGCAGCTCACGGCTCCTAGTGTGCGCGTTTCGTCACAGACGGCGCTTACCGAGGGCCCGGTCGGAACTCGGCGCGCGGGCTCGAACGTCATCGCCCCCGTACGGCCGTCGAAGGACGGCGGGAACGGAACGGATCATCCCCTAGGGTCGTAGACACGGGGGCGATGGTGTGCACGGCAGGCAGTGAGGCGACGGTATGGCGCAGCAGGCGTACATGACGGAGACGGACAACGGCGGCTCGGGGCCCGAGCCCCGGGGAGACCGGCTTCGGCGCCTGTACGACCGGCTGCTCGGCGGCCGGTTCGGCGACCGGCTCCGCGACCGGCGGATCTGGCGGCGCGGCCTCGTCCTGGCCGCGTGCGCGGTGCTGCTGGCCGTGGTCATGATGCTGCACTCGCGCATCCCGAACACGATCGGCAACCTGGGCAGCCTCACCGAGACGTTCCTGCCCTGGCTCGGTCTCCTCATCCCGGTGCTGCTCCTGCTCGCCGTGGTGCGCAAGTCGGCGACCGCGCTGATCGCGGTGCTGCTGCCGGCGCTGGTCTGGCTGAACCTCTTCGGCGGCCAGCTCAGCGACAAGACCGCCACCGGCGGCGACCTCACCGTGGCCACGCACAACGTCAACGCGGAGAACCCCGACCCGGCCGGCACCGCCCGTGACGTGGCCGCCTCCGGCGCGGACGTGCTGGCCCTGGAGGAGCTGACGGCGTCCGCGGTCCCGACGTACGAGCGGGCGCTGGACTCGACGTACCCGTACCACTCGGTGCAGGGCACGGTCGGGGTGTGGAGCAAGTACCCGCTGACCGGTGTGCGGGCCGTCGACATCGACCTGGGCTGGACGCGGGCGATGCGCGCCACCGTGACCGCCCCGGCCGGGCAGGTCGCCGTCTACGTAGCCCATCTGCCGTCCGTGCGCGTGAAGATGGAGGCCGGGTTCACGGCCCGGCAGCGCGACCGGAGCGCCGACTTCCTCGGTGAGGCCATCGCCCACGAACCGCTGAAGAACGCCGTCCTGCTCGGCGACCTGAACGGCACCATGAACGACCGCGCGCTCAACGCCGTCACCTCCCAGATGCGCTCCACGCAGGGCGCCGCCGGCAACGGCTTCGGGTTCAGCTGGCCGGCGTCGTTCCCGATGGCGCGCATCGACCAGATCATGGTCCGGGGCCTGAAGCCGGAGAGCTCATGGACCCTCCCGGAGACGGCCAGTGACCATCTGCCCATCGCGGCCCGTGTGAGGGTCACCACAGGCAGCTGAGGAAAACCGCAGCTCAGGGCCTGTTCGGCAAGATCAGGCAACCGAGGCTTCACCTCTGGGCGGCCTCACGGAATAGTGGGCCTGCGAGACTTTGTTCCGTACTTGAACATACGAAGTCACGAACCCCCGTAAGTCTCGAAAGGCTCCCTCATGCCCCTGGCCCTGCTCGCCCTCGCCGTGGGCGCCTTCGGCATCGGTACCACCGAGTTCGTGATGATGGGCCTGCTGCCCGACGTCGCGAACGACCTGCACATCTCGATCCCCAGCGCCGGCCATCTGGTGTCGGCGTACGCGCTGGGCGTCGTCATCGGCGCTCCGCTGCTGGCCGCGGTCACCGCCCGGATGTCCCGCCGTACGGTCCTGATGGGGCTGATGGGGCTGTTCGTCGCGGGCAACGCGCTGTCGGCCCTCGCTCCCGGCAACGGCTGGCTGCTGGCCGCCCGCTTCCTGAGCGGCCTGCCGCACGGCGCCTTCTTCGGCGTCGGCGCCGTCGTCGCGACGAACATGGTCGCGCCCGAACGCAAGGCGCGCTCGGTCTCCCTGATGTTCCTCGGCCTGACCGTCGCGAACGTCGTGGGTGTGCCGGTCGCCACCCTCATGGGTCAGCAGCTCGGCTGGCGGGCGACCTTCCTCGGCGTCAGCGCCATCGGCCTGGCGGCGATCGCCGCGCTCGCGTTCCTGATCCCGCACGACCACGAGCACGCCACCGCCAAGGGCCTGCGCGGCGAACTGGCCGCCCTGCGCTCCGTCCCGGTCTGGCTGTCGCTCGGCACCACGGTCGCGGGCTTCGGCGCCCTCTTCGCGGCCTACAGCTACATCACGCCCATGCTCACGGACGCCGCCGGCTACGCCGACGCCAGTGTGACCCTGCTGCTCGCCCTGTTCGGCGTCGGCGCGACCGCCGGCAACCTGCTGGGCGGCCGCCTGGCCGACCACTCCCTGCGGGGCACCCTGTTCGGCGGCCTGGGCGCTCTGGTGGCGGTGCTGGCGCTGTTCCCGCTGCTGATGCGCACGGAGGTCACCGCGGCCGTCGCCGTGATCCTGCTCGGCGTGGCGGCCTTCGCCACCGGCTCCCCGCTCCAGCTGATGGTCATGGACAAGGCCGCGTCGGCCCCGTCCCTGGCCTCCTCCGCCAACCAGGCGGCCTTCAACCTGGCCAACGCCGGCGGCGCCTGGATCGGCGGCCTCGCCCTGGCCGCGGGCTTCGGGGTCACCTCCCCGGCCCTGGCCGGCGCGGCCCTGGCCGTGCTCGGCCTCGGTGTGGCGTCGCTGGCATACGCGGTGGACCGGCGCAGTGCGCCCGTCGTCCGGCGCGAGCGGATCGTGGCGAGCCACGTCCCGCAGGAGGCGGAAACGGTGCGCCACTGACGGAAGCTCAGCCGGTGCTCCGGCGCTGCGACTCGGGCGGCGGCCCGCGGGTGCTCACCCGCGGGCCGCCGCCCGTTGCGTACGGCACCGCCGCGTACGGCGGCCGAGCGGCGGCGTCGCCTCCCCCCTGGTCAGACGCGACGTGCCGCGACCACCGCCGAACTGGACGGCGTGGTGAGGACTTCGGTGGCGTCCAGGGCCGGGTGGGTGAGGTAGAAGAGGCGGAGCTCGTCCACCTCGCCCTCGAACCGGGGCGGCCAGTCGGCCGACGGGGTGAAGTCGTCCAGGACGAGGATGCCGCCCGGTGCCAGCAGTTCGACGACCCGTTCGGGGGCGTCCCACGCTGACGCGGTCGTCGTCGGCGAAGACACCCGCCGCTCGCCTGGCCAGCGCCTCGTCCCGCTCCACGGTCACGAGACGCGCGCCGGCCCCCAGACCACTGTGCAGCCAGGCGGTGCCCACACCCGAGCCGGTGCCGCTCTCCGCGACGACCCCGCCGGGCTTGGCGGCGGCGGCCAGCCTGAGCAGCCGGCCCACTTCGGGGATGCAGCTCTTCTGGAACCCGGCCTCGGCGGCGAGCCCCTCGGCGAC
Source organism: Streptomyces sp. NPDC007991 (assembly GCF_042958445.1). Lineage (NCBI taxonomy): Bacteria > Bacillati > Actinomycetota > Actinomycetes > Kitasatosporales > Streptomycetaceae > Streptomyces > Streptomyces sp. NPDC007991. The sequence continues at coordinate 98,625 of NZ_JBIBJD010000002.1, read as the reverse complement.
CACCACACGGTCCGGGACCACACGCTCTGACATGCTGAGCCCCCTGTCGGTGTCAGCCCGACGCTATCTGATCCCCTGTCAGCCAGCTGACCGGTCGGGAGAGTTCGTCGAACCGCCCGTCGAAGGCGTCGTCGCTCGCCGGCGGATCCCCGACGGGCCGTCGGACGTGGGCGGTCCGCATGCCGACCGTCTGTGCTCCGCACAGGTCCCAGGCGTGGGCGGCCACCATGAGGACGCGTTCCGGTGGGCATCCGGCGGCGTCGAGCGCGAGCCGGTACACCTCAGGCGCGGGCTTGTACGCCTGGACGGCTTCGGCGGACAGGGCCTGGTGCCGGCGCAACCCGGCGTGCGCGTTGAGGCGCGGCAGCGCCGTACGGCCCCGCCGCGCCGCCTCCGCGTCGAGGGTCTCGGTGCTGACGTACGCACGGAGCCCTTGCCGGATGCGTCGCTGTTCCTCCTCGCTGTGCTGTTGCCACAGGACGAGCAGGTCGTCGACGGCCGCCTCGCCGGACGCGGGCAGGGCCTCGGCCATCGCCGCCCGAGGCCCCCTGGGCTCGTCGACGAGTGTGCCGAGGACATCGAGGACGACGACCTCGATGTCACGGATCCCGGTCACTGGCCCCGCCTTCGCGCTGCCGCCGTCACCACCTGAGGCGTCAGAGCGACTCCCGCCACGCGTTCGTGATCGGCAGGCGGCGGTCCTTGCCGAAGCCCTTCGCCGAGATCTTCGTGCCCGGCGGGTACTGCCGTCGCTTGTACTCCGCCGTGTCGACCATGCGCAGCGTCTTCGTGACCAGCTCCCGGTCGAAGCCGGCCGCGACGATCTCGTCGGCGCCCCGGTCCCGGTCGACGTAGAGCTCCAGGATCGCGTCCAGCACCGGGTAGTCGGGGAGCGAGTCCGTGTCGACCTGGCCCGGGCGCAGTTCCGCGCTCGGGGGCTTGGTGATGGAGTTCTCGGGGATCGGCGGGGTCTGGCCGCGTTCGCGGGCGGCCCGGTTGCGCCACTCGGCCAGGCGGAAGATCAGCGTCTTGTAGACGTCCTTGATGGGGCCGTAGGCGCCCACCGAGTCGCCGTAGAGCGTGGAGTAGCCGACCGCCAGTTCCGACTTGTTGCCGGGCGCCAGGACGATGTGGCCCTCCTGGTTGGAGATGGCCATGAGCAGCGTGCCGCGCAGACGGGACTGGAGGTTCTCCTCGGCCAGGCCCGTCAGGCCCAGCGCGCCCATGTACGCGTCGAACATCGGCTCGATGGCGACCGTGCGGTAGTTCAGGCCGGTGCGGCGGGCCAGCTCCGCCGCGTCGTCCTTGGAGTGGTCCGAGGAGTACTTCGACGGCATGGACACGCCGTACACGTTCTGCGCGCCCAGCGCGTCGCACGCGATCGCCGCGACCAGCGACGAGTCGATCCCGCCCGACAGGCCGATCAGGACGGACCGGAAGCCGTTCTTCGCGACGTACGCCCGCAGGCCCACGACCAGCGCCGAGTAGACCTCCTCGTCGTCGTCCAGACGGTCGGCGTAGCCACCCGTGAGCTCCGGCTCGTAACGGGGCAGCGGGTCCTCGGAGAGCACCACGCGGTCGATGCGCAGGCCGTCGTCGATGCGCTGTCCATTGGCGACTTTGTCGCGGGCCGTCGGGGCGTCCGCCGACGCCGCCGGCAGGTCCAGGTCCAGGACGACGCAGCCCTCGGCGAACTGCGGCGCCCGCGCCACGACCTCGCCGTCCCTGTCGACGACGATCGAGTCGCCGTCGAACACCAGCTCGTCCTGGCCGCCGATCATGGCGAGGTAGGCCGTGGTGCAGCCGGCCTCCTGGGCCCGCTTGCGGACCAGCTCCAGGCGCGTGTCGTCCTTGTCGCGCTCATAGGGCGAGGCGTTGATCGAGACCAGCAGGCCCGCCTGCGCCGAGCGGGCCGCGGGGACCCGGCCGCCGTCCTGCCAGAGGTCCTCGCAGATGGCCAGGGCGACATCGACGCCGTGGACGCGCAGGACCGGCATGGTCTCGCCGGGCACGAAGTAGCGGAACTCGTCGAAGACGCCGTAGTTCGGCAGGTGGTGCTTGGCGAAGTTGAGGACCACCTCGCCGCCGTACAGCACCGCCCCCGCGTTCTGCGGCGCGCCGGCCGGCTGGCCGTACTTCGGCTGGGCGGTCGCGCAGCGGTCGAGGTAGCCGACGATCACCGGCAGCTCGCCGAAGCCCTCGTCGGCCAGGCGGGCGGCGAGGCCGCGCAGCGCCGCCCGGGAGGCCTCCACGAAGGACGACCTGAGGGCCAGGTCCTCGACGGGATACCCGGTCAGCGCCATCTCGGGGAACGCCACGAGATGCGCTCCCTGCTCGGCGGAGTGCCGGGTCCAGCGGACGATCGACTCGGCGTTCCCGGCGAGGTCGCCGACGCTCGAGTCGATCTGGTTCAGGGCGAGACGTAGTTGAGGCACGCGCCCAGTGTAATCGTCAGAGCGACGCAATGGGGTGGTGTGGGTCACCCCACACCACCCCATGTCCCCTTGCGGAGGTCAGTGGCGCCGGTACGACTCCACGTAACCGCTCGCGGGCGTGCCCACGCCGGTGACGTCGTCGTAGCCCTTCACGGCGGACAGCGAGCTGTCCTTGCCCAGGCTGCGCACGGACGTGGCCAGGCCGTCGGTGGCGTCGTAGCCGTTCACGAAGTCGACGCGGGCCACGGCCAGGCCGGAGCCCGTCGGGTTGTCGGTGACGTCGTGGTAGGCCTTCGAGCCGGCCTTCGCGTAGATCGCCGGGTTGGCGAAGCCGATCGGCTTGCCGCCGCGGGCCTCCTGGGCCAGGGCCTGGACGGCCGCGATGACCGGCGCGGCGAGCGAGGTGCCGCCGATGCGGTACTCGCTGTACGCCTGTGTCTTCCCGTCGGGCATCGTCTGGGTCTGGCCGACCAGGAAGCCGGTGTTGGGGTCGGCGATCGCCGCGATGTCCGGGACGACGCGGTTGCCGTCGGCGCTGTTGGCCTTGGCCAGCGCGCCCGGCACGACGCCCTTCTGGTACGAGGGCTCGGCGACGGTCCTGCTGGTGCCGCCGCCCGCGCCGGAGGTGAACGCGCCGGGGAAGTCCGTCCAGCTCTTGCCGTCGGCCGACAGGGTCGCCTTGTCGGTGCCCCAGCCGGTCTCCCACAGGTACGTGTCGTTCTTGCCGACGGCCAGCGAGGTGCCGCCGACGGCGGTGACCCACGCCGAGTTGGCCGGGGAGCCGACCTGCTTCGTCCCGGAGCTCGCGACCTCGTCGCCGTCGTCGCCGGAGGAGAAGTAGAAGCCGATGCCCTCGACCGCGCCCAGCTGGAACACCTGGTCGTAGGCGGCAGCCAGGTCGGGCGTCTGCGCGGCCTCGACCTCGCCCCAGGAGTTGGACACGATGTCCGCCAGGTGGTGGTCGACGACCTTGCCGAGCGCGTCGAGCAGGTCGGCGTCGGTGCAGGACGCGGCGCCCACGTAGGTGACGTCCGCGGCCGGCGCGACCGCGTGCACGGCCTCGACGTCCAGGGTCTCCTCGCCGTACCAGCCGGCGGCCGAGCAGTCCTTGGTGTTCGTGTACTTCTTCGGCAGCACCTGGTGCAGCCGGCCGGTCTTCCAGGCCGCGTCGCCGTGCTTGCCGGCGTAGGTGGCCGCGTCGTAGGCGATCGTCGGGGAGGCGTACGCGTCCGTGATGGCGACCCGCACGCCCTTGCCGGTGCGCGTGCCCGCGCCGTAGGCGGCCCGCAGCTGCTTGCCCGTGTAGCCCTTCACCGCGTACGGGATCTTCGTGCCGTACGCGTCCGGCAGCGTGCTCGCCGTCTTCGAGCCGTAGTACGAGGAGAACGGCCCGGCGTTGCGGAACACGGTGTCCGGCGGCGGCAGCCGGTCGTCGTGCGTGACCATGTGCGGGGCGTTGTCCAGGCCGGTGACGGTCAGCACGGCACCGGCCAGGTCCGCCGGCACGGAGGCGGTGCTCGCCGGGGCGCGGTAGGTCTTCGCTCCCTTGGCGAAGTTGTGCAGCTGGGCGCCGAACGCCTTCTCCGCGGCGGCCACGTCACCGGTGACGGAGACGTAGTGCGCCGTGACGCCGGTGACCTTCAGTCCGGCGGCCGTCAGCCATGCCTTCACGGCCGCGACCTGGGCCTTGGTCGCGCCGAAGCGGGCCTGCGCCTGTTTCGCCGTCAGGTACCTGCCGTACGAGGCCGACGCCGGGTCGGAGACGGCCTTGGCGTACGCGGCGAGGCCGGCCGCGTCGCGGCCCCGGAGATAGACCCGGGCCGACACCCCGGCGCCGTCGGCGGCGGCACCCTTGTCGGCCTTGGCCGTGGCCCAGGCGGGCTTGGTCCCGGCGAGCAGGTCACGGAGCGGGTGGTCGGCGGCGTGCGCCGCGGGTATGCCGAGCGCCAGCGCGCCGGCGAGCATCGGCAGTGTCGCTGCCATGCTCAGCCCGGCGCGCGCCTTGGCGCGGTTGGATCTCATGGAACCCCCTGTGCGGTCCGTCGCGAGTGGATCACTCGACGGTCGCCACTCTCGCGATGAACGGTTCATGTCAGGGGAATGCGCGTCCCAAGAAGCGCCCTACGGAGGCCAAGAAGAGCCCAAGAGGCCGTAAGGGAGGGCGATTTGAGGGTGTACGTCCTACGAGCGCGGCGCCGCGCCCCGCTCCTTCAGCAGGTCCGCCATCAGCCCGATCTCCGACTGCTGCGCGTCCACCATGCCCTGCGCGAGCCGCTTCTCCACGCCGACCGCGCACTTGTCGACACAGCCCTGGGCCATGTGGATGCCGCCCTTGTGATGGTCCGTCATCAACTGGAGGTAGAAGACCTCGGCCTGCTTCCCGCTGAGCGTGCCGAGCTTCTTCAGCTCGGTGTTGGTCGCCATGCCCGGCATCAGCGCGCCGTCCTTGCCGGAGGCCATGCCGCCCATGTCCATCCAGGTCATCGGCGGCTCGGAGGACACCTTGGGCAGCCCCCACAGATCGAGCCAGCCGAGCATCATGCCGCGCTGGTTGGCCTGCGTCTGCGCGATGTCGTACGCGAGGCGCCGTACCTCCTCGTCCTTCGTGCGGTCGCGCACGATGTACGACATCTCCACGGCCTGCTGGTGGTGCACCGCCATGTCCCGCGCGAACCCGGCGTCCGCGGACTCGGCGGAGGGGGTCCGGCCGCCGCCGTCGTCCCCGGCGACGGCGTAGGTGATCGCTCCGGTCGCGACGAGCGCCGTCGCAGCGGCCCCCGCGATCAGAGCCGCCTGCCTCACTGCGACAGCCCGTTCGTGCAGGCGGCGCCCGGCTCGGGGGTCTGCTCGCCCTGGACGAACTTCTCGAAGAACGTGTCGACGTTCGGGTCGCTCGCGCCCGTCACCGTGCGCTGGTGCCCCCACGCCGACAGCATGATCGGGTCCTTCTGGTCGTCCATCGGGCTCATCAGCGTGTACGGCGTCTTCTTCACCTTCGCCGCGAGCGCGTCGACGTCGGCCTTCTTCGCGTCGGCGTTGTACGTCACCCACACCGCCCCGTGCTCCAGCGAGTGCACGGCGTTGGTGTTGTCGATCTTCTTGGTGTAGACGTCGCCGTTGCAGTTCATCCAGACCTGGTTGTGGTCGCCGCCGACCGGGGGCTCGGAGGCGTACTTCACGGCCTTGGTGACGTGGTTGCGGGACAGTTTGCCCTCCCAGGTCTTCACGCCGTCCTTGCCCGTGACGAACTTGCCCTTGGCGGAGGTGTCGGTCGCCGCCGTGTCGCTGCCGCCGTCGTCGGACTGGGACCGCACGAGCACGACACCGCCGACGACGAGACCGCAGACGATCACCACACTGGCCCCGATGGTGAGGATCCGGTTGCGGCGCTCACGGGCCTGCTCGGCGCGCCGCATCTCCTCTATCCGAGCCTTGCGTGCCGTGCTGCTCTTGTTGGCGGAGCCCATGGGGTGTCCTTCGTGGGAAAGGTGGGACAGTCGGGTGGGCTGATCTTGACGTGCTCCCTGGCTTACTGTCCAGAGTTCCGGCCTGGGGTGTCCGACCCTTCCGGTGGCTTCCTGCTTCGACGCGCTGTGCAGGCACGTATGCCCGTCTTACCGGTGCTCCACAGGCGTTTGGTGTCTCCGCCCGTCCGGCGGCGACGATACGGCGTCCTTCGAAGAGGACGTTGCGGGCTGCGTTGTGGTCGCGGTCGTGCACGGTGCCGCATCCCCTGCACGTCCACTCCCGGACGTGCAGGGGCTTGGGGCCGTCCCGGAACCCACAGGCCGAGCAGATCTGGGAAGACGGGAAGGCACGGTCGACTTTGGCGAAGGTGCGGCCGTGCAGAGCCGCCTTGTACTCCAGCATGCCGACGAATGCGGACCATCCCGCGTCGTGCACGGATTTGGCGAGCCGAGTGCGGCCGAGGCCGGACACCGCGAGGTCTTCCACGTACACCGCTTGGTTGTCGCGGATGATCTGTGTGGATGCCTTGTGGTGGAAGTCCCGGCGCCGGTTGGCCACCTTGGCGTGCTGGCGTGTGACCTTGAGGCGGGCCTAGGCCCGGTTCTTCGATCCCCTGGTCTTGCGGGACAAGTCCCGCTGAAGGCGCTTGAGTTTCTTCTCCGCCCGGCGCAGGAAACGCGGGCTGGCGATCTTCATCCCGTCGGACTGGACGGCGAAGGCGGACAGGCCCAGGTCGATACCGATTTCCGACTCCAGCTCGGGGAGGATGTCCGGCTCGGTGTCCACGACGAAGCTGAGGAAGTACCGGCCCGAGCTGTCCCTGGTCACAGTCAGGGACGTCGGGGCGGCCGGCAGCTGGCGGGACCACTTGACCTTGAGGTTGCCGACCTTGGCCACGTACACGGTGCCGTTGTCCTGGAGGGAGAAGGCGTTGGTGTTGAGGCGGATCGACTGCCGGGTGTCCTTCTTCGACTTGTAACGGGGCGGCCCCACCTTCCGGCCCTTCCGCTTGCCGCTCCGGCTGTCGAAGAAGTTCTTGTAGGCGGTGTCCAGGTCGCGCAGGGACTGTTGCAGGATCACGGCGGACACGTCGGCGAGCCAGGCGCGTTCCTCCGTGCGCTTGGCCTGGGTGATGCGCAGCTTGGAGAGATCCGCAGACTTCACGTACGGCAGCCCCGCCGTGTGCGCTTCCTTCCGATCGCGCAGGCAGTCGTTCCACACCACACGGGCACACCCGAACGCCTTCGCCAGCGCACGGCACTGCAGGGTGTCCGGGTAGGCCCGGTAGTTGTAGCGGAGCTGCATACCGATCACCGTAGGGGTGCTTCGTGGCCACTCACGGCGAAAGATCACATCCAACCGGAATTGCACACGACGTGAGCAGGTGTGTTCGAAGGCTTCGAGGTGGAGCTGAAGGAGGCCACCGGCGCGTCAGAGCAGCACAGCACCGACAGTTGCCAGTCAGTCGCGGACCTTCGAGTACCGGATTATTTGAACCTGGGATTCCGATTATCTAGGCTGCGGGTATGCGGCTGCTGCGCTCCACCGACCTGGCCCTGCGGGTCCTGATGCGGCTCGCCGTCGCCGGCGAGTCCACGCCGACGACGCGGGACGTCGCCGCCGGCATGGACGTGCCGTACACCCACCTGGCGAAGGTCGTGGCCGAGCTCCAGCACAGGGGGCTGCTGGACGCCCGGCGCGGGCGCGGCGGCGGCCTCACGCTCACCGAGCGGGGCCGCACGGCCTCGGTCGGCGCCGTGGCGCGCGCCTTCGAGGGCGACGGCGACGTCGTCGACTGCGAGGGCCCCACTCCCTGCCCCCTGAACTCCGCCTGCCGGCTGCGCGGTGCCCTGCGCCGGGCCCAGGAGGCGTTCTTCGCCTCCCTGGACCCGATCACGGTGGCGGACATCGTCGCGGAACCCACCGGGGCGCTGCTGCTGGGCATCTCGCGAGGGCCCGCGGGGCACGCCTGAGGCGTCCCCGCTACGCCTGTCCCGCCAGCCACAGGTCCGGCCCGAACACCTCGTAGTGGATGTCGGCCGGTGCCACACCCTTGCCGATCAGCTGGGCCCGTACGGCCCGCATGAAGGGCAGCGGTCCGCACAGGTACGCGCGCGTGCCCGGTTCGACCGGGACGCCGGCGAGGTCGACCAGGCCCGAGCGGGTGCCCGCCGGGGCGTCCTGCTCGTACCAGAAGTGGACGGCCGCGTCGGGCAGCTTGGCGGCGTAGGCCTCGTGGTCGGTGCGCAGGGCGTGGGTGGCCGGTGAGCGGTCGCCGTGCACGACGGTGACCGGGGCGCGGTGGCCCGTGCCGGCGAGGTGGGCCAGCATCGCGGTCATGGGGGTCACGCCGATGCCCGCCGAGGCCAGCAGCAGCGGGGTGTCGGGGTCGGCGTCCAGGACCAGGTCGCCGTAGGGCTCGGACACCTCCAGGAGGTCGCCGACGGCCACGCGCGCGTGGAGGTGGTTCGAGACCTCGCCGTCGGGGGTGCCGTCGCCGTGCACGCGCTTCACGCTGATCTGCCGCAGGTCCGGGGCGGGCGCCCCGGAGAGGCTGTACTGGCGTATCTGCCGGGCGCCGTCCGGGAGGGTGACGCGGACGGAGACGTACTGGCCCGCGAGGAAGTCCCGCACCGGCCCGCCGTCGGCGGGCCGCAGCCGGAACGTGGCGACGTCGTCGGTCTCGGCGACGCGCTCGACGACCTCCCAGGTCCGCCAGGCGTGCCCGCCGCGCTCCTCCCGCAGCCGCTTCTCGACGGCGATCAGGGCGTTCGCCATCAGCCAGTAGACCTCGTCCCAGGCGGCGGCGACCTCGGGTGTGACGGCGTCGCCGAGCACGCCGGCGATGGCGGCGAACAGGTGCTCGTGGACGATGTCGTACTGCTCGGGCGTGATGCCCAGGGAGGCGTGCTTGTGGGCGATGCGGTGCAGGATCGCGTCCGGCCGCTGCCCGGGGTGGTCCAGCAGGTGCGTCGCGAAGGCGGCGATCGATCCGGCGAGCGCCTGCCGCTGGGTGCCGGCGGCCTGGTTGCCCCGGTTGAACAGGTCGTTCAGCAGCTCGGGGTGGGCCGCGAACAGCCCGGCGTAGAAGCGCTCGGTGATCGTGCCGAGGGCCGCGCCGACAGCGGGAAGGGTGGCGCGGACGGTGGCGGCGGACTGCTCGGACAGCATCGGGACTCCTCGGGACTCGACTGCTGTGCACGGTATTTAAAGTTGCATCTGAAATGCAAATTAAGTGGGCGGGGGCGCGGAGGGAACCGGCCGTTACGGATGGCGGTGCGAGCAGGCACTATGGGCGGAAGAGCGGTTCACCGGCCGTACGTGAGGCGTTCGGTCCCGGGCCGGCCGGGCGATCATGGTGCGCAACGCGTACGAAATGCTCGTGTGGTGGGATGCTCAGGTGCCCGACCGCCTCCCGAGGTACGGAAGACAGGCGGCCTGACCAGCAAGGATGGGGAAGCGGAAGATGGACAAGCAGCAGGAGTTCGTGCTCCGGACGTTGGAGGAGCGCGACATCCGGTTCGTACGCCTGTGGTTCACGGACGTCCTGGGCTTCCTCAAGTCCGTCGCCGTGGCCCCGGCCGAGCTGGAACAGGCCTTCGACGAGGGCATCGGCTTCGACGGCTCCGCCATCGAGGGCTTCGCCCGGGTCTACGAGTCCGACATGATCGCCAAGCCGGACCCGTCGACCTTCCAGATCCTGCCCTGGCGCGCGGAGGCCCCGGGCACGGCGCGGATGTTCTGCGACATCCTCATGCCGGACGGCTCGCCGTCCTTCGCCGACCCGCGCTACGTGCTCAAGCGCTCCCTGGCCCGCGCCTCCGACCTGGGCTTCACGTTCTACACGCACCCGGAGATCGAGTTCTTCCTGCTGAAGGACCGGCCGCTGGACGGCAGCCGTCCGACGCCCGCCGACAACTCCGGCTACTTCGACCACACCCCGACCAACGTCGGCATGGACTTCCGCCGCCAGGCGATCACCATGCTGGAGTCGATGGGCATCTCCGTCGAGTTCTCCCACCACGAGGGCGCGCCGGGCCAGCAGGAGATCGACCTGCGCTACGCCGACGCGCTCTCCACGGCCGACAACGTCATGACCTTCCGCCTGGTCATGAAGCAGGTGGCGCTGGAGCAGGGCGTGCAGGCGACGTTCATGCCGAAGCCGTTCTCCGAGCACCCCGGCAGCGGCATGCACACCCACCTCTCCCTCTTCGAGGGCGACCGCAACGCCTTCTACGAGTCGGGCTCGGAGTACCAGCTCTCCAAGGTGGGCCGCTCCTTCATCGCCGGCCTGCTGCGGCACGCGGCGGAGATCTCCGCGGTCACCAACCAGTGGGTCAACTCCTACAAGCGCATCTGGGGCGGCGCGGAGCGCACGGCGGGCGCGGGCGGCGAGGCCCCCTCGTACATCTGCTGGGGCCACAACAACCGCTCGGCGCTGGTCCGCGTCCCCATGTACAAGCCCGGCAAGACGGGCTCGGCCCGTGTCGAGGTCCGCTCCCTGGACTCCGGCGCGAACCCGTACCTGTCCTACGCCGTCCTCCTCGCCGCCGGCCTGAAGGGCATCGAGGAGGGCTACGAGCTCCCGCCGGGCGCCGAGGACGACGTCTGGGCCCTCTCCGACGCGGAGCGCCGCGCGATGGGCATCGAGCCGCTGCCGCAGAACCTGGGCGAGGCCCTGACCCTGATGGAACGCAGCGACCTGGTCGCCGAGACCCTCGGCGAGCACGTCTTCGACTTCTTCCTGCGCAACAAGCGCCAGGAGTGGGAGGAGTACCGCAGCGAGGTCACGGCGTTCGAGCTGCGCAAGAACCTTCCGGCGCTGTAGGGGCGGTGCCGTCTCCGGGCGACCCGGGAGAGGGACCGGCGGTCATCGACCGCCGGTCCCTCGTCCGTTTCTACGGCTTCGCGGCCTCCCCGAGGAGCCGCCGCAGCTCCGCCACCTCCGGCTCCAGTCGCTCCACGCACGAGTCGAGGTACGCGTTGCCCGCCGCCGTGCCCTGAACGGACGACGCCAGCCGGTGATGCGTGTCGATCTCCTGGAACAGTCTGCCGATGGCGAACGGCATCTCGATCATGCTGATCCGGCCGCGCTCGCTCGTCACCGAGGTGCGGTCGCCGAACAGCAGGTCCCCGTTGTCCCGGATCACCTCGAGCACGGTCCGCAGCGACGTGTCGACGATGTCCCAGCGCGTCGGCCCGTCGCTTCCGGGCGCGGGCGCGGCGGGGAGCAGCGGAAGCAGGCGCGCGGCCAGGGTCCGTTCCCCGTCGCTGACCGGCCATTCGCCCTCCAGGCCGATCTCGGGCAAGTTGACGTAGACCATGGCGGCGAGCGTAGGGGTGTCCGGCCGGGACCCCTCCCAGGATCACCGGGACCCGTATCGTCGTCGCCTACGACCGGACCGCCCTGGATCCGGTCAGCCCCCCTGCCGCTTCAGGTCCGCCAGCACCTGGTGCAGCGGCTCCGTCGCCCGGCGGCGGTACTCCTGGATCGCCCAGCCGTTGCCGTCCGGGTCCTGGAAGTGCATGAACGTGGCGCCGTCGTCGGGGGCGTACTGGACCGGCTCCGAGACCTCGAGGCCGCGTTCGACGAGCTCCGCGTGGGCCGCCTTGATGTCGGCGACGCACAGTTGCAGGCCCTGGTAGGAGCCGGGTGCCGGGGTGGGGCCGGGGGTCATCTCCCAGATCGAGTCGCCCAGGGCGATCGAACAGCCGGAGCCGGGAGGCGTCAGCTGGACGATCCGCACCCCGGGCATGACCTCCTGGTCGATGTCCACGTGGAAGCCGACCTTGTCCCGGTAGAAGTCCCGGGCACGGTCGATGTCGGTCACGGGCAACGGGATGACTTCGAGCGTGAAGTCCATGGCGTGACTCCTTCGTCAGGCATCGGTGAACCGCCACCTCGTCTGGCTGAACGGCTCCCCCTTAGCGAAGCCGAACACGGTGCGCGGCGCCACCGAGTAGACGGCCGCGTGTCCCCCGCCGTGGCGGAAAGAGCCCTCCCGCACCTCGAAGTGCCAGAAGCTGCCGTACTTCGCCTCCCACGCGGCGGCCAGTTCGCGTAGCCGGCCCTCGTCGGTCACGCGCCTCGCCTCGCCCTCGACCACCAGGTCGTAGCCCTTGTTCCAGGTGTTCGTGCCGGTGGTCAGCACGACGTGCGGGTTCTCCGCGAGGTTCCTCGCCTTGCGCTCCTCAGGTCCCGTGCAGAAGTGCAGGGCGCCGTCCGACCAGACCGCCGGCAGCGGGGTGACATGCGGGCGGCCGTCGGGGCGCACCGTCGAGATCCAGAACAGTTCGGCCTCCCCGAGCCGCGCCTCGGCCTCCCGCCAGTCGGTCGCGGTGGCCGTCTCGTCGCTGTAGCGGCGGTCCAGACGGGTTTCCTCCGGGTGCATCGTGGTCATGAGCGTCCTCCAGGCCTGTGGCTTCACAGGTGCAGACCCCGTCCGCCCGCCGAACTCATCGGAGCTTCCCCCGGGCTCTGCGGTTAGGCTCAAAGCGGTAACACCTTGATCCGATGCACGTCCGAGACAGAGTGTGGGAGGCCCGGATGACGGCGGCGCCGGGGCGCAGGAGCAGTACCTTCACGCGGCTGCTGCGGCACGGCTTCACCGACGCCTTGGCCGCCGAGCGGCTGCTGGACACCGCCGAGCTCGCGCCGCTGCGCGAGGACCCGGTGCTGCTGGACGCGCTGGGCGCGACCGCCGACCCCGATCTCGCGCTGCTCGGGCTGGTCCGGCTGCTGGAGGCGCAGCCCGAGCCCGGCGCCCGCCGGGAGCTCCTCGACACGCTGATCTCGTCCAAGCCGCTGCGCGACCGGCTGCTCGGTGTGCTCGGCGCCTCCACCGCCCTCGCCGACCATCTCGTCCGGCACCCGGACGACTGGCAGGCGCTCGTCATGTACGAGGCGCACGACCTGCACCCCGGAGTGGAGGAGTTCGAGGCCGGTCTCGCCGAGGCCACCGACCCCGTCTCCCTGCGCGTCGCCTACCGGCGCTGCCTGCTGTCCATCGCCGCCCGGGACGTGTGCGGCACCACCGGTGTCGCCGAGTCCGCCGCCGAGCTCGCCGACCTGGCCACCGCCACCCTGCGCGCCGCCCTCGGCATCGCCGGTGCGGCCGCGCCCGAGGACGTCGCCCTGTGCCGGCTCGCGGTCATCGCGATGGGCAAGTGCGGCGGCCACGAGCTGAACTACGTCTCCGACGTCGACGTCATCTTCGTCGGGGAGGCCGTCGAGGGCGCCGACGAGACCAAGGCCGTCCGCGCCGCGACCCGGCTCGCCTCGCACATGATGCGGATCTGCTCCGAGACGACCGTCGAGGGGTCCATCTGGCCCGTGGACGCCAACCTCCGGCCCGAGGGCAGGAACGGCCCGCTGGTGCGCACCCTGTCCAGCCACCTCGCCTACTACCAGCGCTGGGCCAAGACCTGGGAGTTCCAGGCGCTGCTCAAGGCCCGGCCGGTGGCCGGCGACCTCGACCTCGGCGCGGAGTACGTCGCCGCCGTCCAGCCGCTGGTGTGGAAGGCCGCCGAGCGCGAGAACTTCGTCCCCGACGTGCAGAAGATGCGCCGCCGGGTCGTGGAGAACATCCCCGCGGCCGAGGTCGACCGCCAGCTGAAGCTGGGCCCCGGCGGCCTGAGGGACGTCGAGTTCGCCGTGCAGCTGCTCCAGCTGGTGCACGGCCGGGCCGACACCTCGCTGCGCAGCGGCACCACCCTCGACGCGCTGAAGGCCCTCGCCGCCGGCGGGTACGTCGGCCGGGTCGACGCCGCCCAGCTCGACGAGGCCTACCGCTTCCTGCGCTCCATGGAGCACCGGATCCAGCTGTTCCGGCTGCGGCGCACCCACCTCGTGCCCGAGGACGAGGCCGAGCTGCGCCGCATCGGCCGCTCCCTGGGACTGCGCACCGACCCGGTCGCCGAGCTGCTGCGCGAGTGGAAGCGCCACGCCACCGTCGTACGCCGGCTGCACGAGAAGCTGTTCTACCGGCCGCTGCTGGACGCGGTCGCCCAACTCGCCACCGGCGAGGCCCGGCTGAGCGCCGAGGCGGCCCGGGAGCGGATGGTCGCCCTCGGGTACGCCGACCCGGCCTCCGCCCTGCGTCACCTGGAGGCCCTGGCGTCCGGCGTCACCCGCAAGGCCGCCATCCAGCGCACCCTGCTGCCCGTCCTGCTGGGCTGGTTCGCCGACTCGGCCGACCCGGACGCGGGCCTGCTCAACTTCCGCAAGGTGTCCGACGCGCTCGGCAAGACGCCCTGGTACCTGCGGCTGCTGCGGGACGAGGGCGCCGCCGCGGAGAACCTCGCCCGCGTGCTGTCGGCCGGCCGGCTCGCGCCCGACCTGCTGATGCGCGCCCCGGAGGCCGTGGCGCTGCTCGGTGACGGGGACGGCGGCGGCCTCGAACCGCGCTCCCGGGCCCATCTGGAACAGGAGATACTCGCCGCGGTGAAGCGCGCCGACGGGGCCGCCCAGGCGGTCACGGCCGCCCGCGGGGTGCGCCGCCGCGAGCTGTTCCGTACGGCCGCCGCCGACATCGTCGGCTCCTACGGCACCGAGGAGCAGGCCGCCGAGGCCGACCAGGGAGCCCTGGTGGACCAGGTCGGCGGCGCGGTGTCGGACCTGACGGCCGCGACCCTGGCCGGCACGCTCCGCGCGGTGGTCCGGGACGGCTGGGGTGACGACCTGCCCACCCGGTTCGCGATCATAGGCATGGGCCGTTTCGGTGGACACGAACTGGGCTACGGCTCGGACGCGGACGTGCTGTTCGTGCACGAGCCGCGCGACGGCGTCGAGGAGCGGGAGGCCTCCCAGGCCGCCAACAAGGTCGTCTCCGAGATGCGCCGGCTGCTCCAGATCCCCAGCGCCGACCCGCCCCTCCTCATCGACGCCGACCTGCGCCCGGAGGGCAAGTCAGGCCCGCTCGTGCGCACCCTCACCTCGTACGCGGCGTACTACCGCCGGTGGGCCCTGACCTGGGAGTCGCACGCGCTGCTGCGGGCCGAGCCCGTCGCCGGGGACGAGGACCTGGGCCGCCGGTTCATCGAGCTGATCGACCCGCTGCGCTACCCGGCGGACGGGCTCGCCGACGAGGCCGTGCGCGAGATCCGGCGGCTGAAGGCCCGTATGGAGTCCGAGCGGCTGCCGCGCGGCGCCGACCCCAAGCTGCACGCCAAACTGGGCCCGGGCGGTCTGTCCGACGTGGAGTGGACGGTGCAGCTGCTGCAACTGCGGCACGGCGCGGCCGAGCCGGGCCTGCGCACCACCCGGACACGTCAGGCCCTGGCCGCCGCCCGTGCGGCCGGTCTCATCGGGGACGAGGACGCGGCGATCCTGGACGAGGCCTGGGTCCTCGCGACCCGCGTCCGCAACGCGGTCATGCTGGTCCGCGGCCGGGCGAGCGACACGTTTCCCATGGAGCCCCGCGAACTCGCCGCCGTGGGACGGTACCTGGGCTACGGCCCCGGTCACGCCGGCGACATGCTCGACGCCTACCGGCGGACGGCCCGCCGGGCCCGGAGCGTGGTGGACGAGCTGTTCTACGGAGTGTCCGAGCGTTAGGCACCGCCCAGGAGGCCCTCGCCGGTACCGGCCCGCACATCCCGCGCATGCTTCATGAACCCCGTCAGCCCCACCTCGAACGCCCGGTCCGCCCGGTCCGCCCGGCCCTCGCTCGCCGCCGACAGTGCCTCGGCCAGCCGTGG
Source organism: Streptomyces sp. NPDC007991 (assembly GCF_042958445.1). Taxonomy (NCBI): domain Bacteria; kingdom Bacillati; phylum Actinomycetota; class Actinomycetes; order Kitasatosporales; family Streptomycetaceae; genus Streptomyces; species Streptomyces sp. NPDC007991. The sequence continues at coordinate 83,023 of NZ_JBIBJD010000002.1, read as the reverse complement.
GGTGGGTGACGAGGCGGTCGGTTCCCACATCGTCTCGGGGGCCGCGAGGTCGAGGGCCGAGCCGAGGACCAGGTTCTCCAGGGCGGTGAGCAGGGGCATCACATCGGCCGGGGCGAAGCCCGCGTCGAGCAGCAGCGCCACGGCCCGCTCGTACTGCTCCAGCACGCGCGGTGCCCGCACGGGGGACGTCATCAGCAGCGGGATCGCCCTGGGGTGGGCGGCGAACGCGGCGCGATAGGAGCGGGCCCAGGCCTCCAGGGCCGTGTCCCAGGGGCGCAGATCCAGGGTCGCCGGGTCGATCGCCTCCGACACCCGCTCACGCAGCAGTTCGACGATGCCGTCCCGGCCGTCCACGTGGTGGTACACCGAGCCGGTCTGCGCGCCCAGCCGCTTGGCCACCTGGGGCACGCTGAAGTCGCCGCGCTCGTCGACGATTTCGAGCGCCGTCGTCGCGATGCGCTCGCGGTCGAGGAGCGGTGTGCGCGGCCGTCCCATGGTCGGTGGTCCCCCTGAGGTCTTCCCGGATGCCGAGGTAGAGGCTACATTGCCAAAACCGAAAGCCTTTAGATTTATCGCGGTGATCCCGCATGCCCGGACTCCCCCCACGCCCTCTCCGTCCGCCGCTCGAAGGGCTTGCCCATGTCCGTCACCACCTCAGGGGAGCGCACCCCGGCCGCCACGGCGACCCTGCGCTCCGGCTCCCTCGGCACCGCCGACATCGCCTTCTTCGTCGTCTCCGCCGCCGCCCCGCTCACCGTCATGGCCGGCGTCGCCCCCCTCGCGATCCTGCTGGGTGGCGTCGGCGCCCCCGTCGGCTATCTCCTGGCCGGTCTCACCCTCGCCGTCTTCGCCGTCGGCTTCACCACCATGAGCCGCCACGTCCGCAGCGGCGGCGCCTTCTACGCGTACATCACGCGCGGGCTCGGCCGCCCGGTCGGCATCGGCGCCGCCCTGCTCGCCCTGGTCGGCTACAACGGCATGGAGACCGGCGTCTACGGCCTGCTCGGCTCCGCCGGCCAGGACACCGCCCGCGCCCTGTTCGGCACCGACGTCCCCTGGCTGCCGATCTCACTGGCCGGCCTGCTGCTCATCGGCTACGGCGGCTACCGCTCCATCGACTTCGGCGCCAAGGTGCTCGGTGTCCTGCTCGTCGCCGAGACCGGCATCCTCGTGCTCCTCGCGGGCGGGGTCCTGATCAAGGGCGGCGCGCACGGGCTGTCCCTCGCCTCCTTCGAACCCGGCAACGTCCTCGTCCCCGGCACCGCGGCCGTCCTCGCCTTCGCCTTCGCGGCGTTCACCGGCTTCGAGTCGACCGTCATCTACCGCCGTGAGGCCCGCGACCCGCAGCGCACGGTGCCGCGCGCGACGTACGTGGCCGTCGGATTCCTCGGCGTCTTCTACGCCTTCATCGTCTGGACCGTCATCCAGGCCTTCGGCGACGCCGAGATCGCGGGAGCCGCCGGCGAGAACCCCGGCGAGCTGTTCTTCACCGCCATCACCACCTACGTGGGCGGCTGGGCGGCCGGCCTGATGCACGTCTTCATCGTCACCAGCGTCCTCGCCTCGCTGCTCGCCTTCCACAACGCCATCAACCGGTACGCCCTCGCCCTCGCCGAGGAGGGAGTGCTGCCCAGGGCGCTGGGCCGGGTCCACCCGCGGCACGGCTCCCCGTACATGGCCGGACTCGCCCAGACGGTCCTCGGCGCGGTCGTCGTGCTGGCCTTCGCGGCGGCCGGCGCCGACCCGTACGGACAGCTGCTGCTGTGGGTCAACACCCCGGGGATGATCAGCCTGTTCGTGCTCCAGCTGCTCGCCGCGATCGCCGTGCCCTGCTACTTCCGCCGGGTGCGCCACCAGGAGGGCGCGCTGCGGACGGTCGTGGCGCCCGTCGTGGCGGCCGTGCTGCTCGCGACGGCCATCGTGCTGGTGGTGAACCACCTCGACCTGTTCACCGGGGCGTCCCCGACCGTGAACACCGTCCTCGTCGTCACCGCCCCCTCCGTGTTCGCCGCGGGCCTCGCCTTCGCCTGGTGGCTGCGCCGGCAACGCCCGGACGTCTACGCCGACTTCGCCGCGGAGCCCCCCGAACAGCCACCGCTCGACCACGGACCGACCACCGTATAACCAAGACCTACAAGGGAGTTCACCGCATGCCCACCGCCGATCTGGTCCTCTCCGGCGCCAAGGTCCGCACCCTTGACCCGGACCGCCCCTACGCCACCTCCGTCGCCGTGCGCGACGGGCTGATCGCGGCGGTCGGCGACGACACGGACGTCCGCGACTGGCGCGGCCCGGGCACCGAGGTCGTCCACCTGGACGGCGCGCACCTGGTGCCCGGCCTCGTCGACGCGCACAGCCACCCCGTGTGGGGGCTGGACATGGCGACCGGCACGGACCTGTCGGGCGTGACGGACCTGGCGGGGCTGCGGGCCGCCCTCGCGGACGCGGAGCGCACCGACGGGTGGGTGACCGGCTTCGGCCTCGACCACAACGCCTTCGGGGGCCGCCCCGTCGACCGGGACCTGATCGAGGACGTCCTGCCCGGCACACCCGCCTTGCTGCGCCTCTACGACGGCCACTCCGCCCTCGCGACCGGCCCGGCCCTCAGCGCGGCCGGTGTGCACGGCCCCCGGGACTTCGCGCAGCGCTCGGAGGTCGTCTGCGACGACTCGGGCCGGCCCACCGGGCACCTCGTCGAGCACGCCGCGATGGACCTGGTGGCCGCGATCGCACCGCGCCCGTCCCGCGCCGCACGCCGGGCACGCCTGGTGGAGCTGCTGTCCGCCATGGCCGCGACCGGGCTGACCGGGGCGCACGTCATGGACACCGGCGACCCGGAGCTGATCGACTCCGTGGCCGTGGAGACGGTGCTGCCGGTGCGGCTGCGGTTCGCGCCCTGGTGCATGCCGGGCGCGGACCGGGCCGCCCTGGACGAGCTGGTCGCCGTCCAGGGCCGGGGCGGCCGGCACTGGCTCACCGGCGGGGTCAAGTTCTTCATGGACGGCACGGTCGAGGGCGGCACGGCCTGGCTGGAGCACGCCGACTGCCACGGCCAGGGCACGGACGCGTTCTGGCCCGACCCTCAGGCGTACGCCGCCGCCGTACGGCACCTGCACGCGGCCGGGGTGCGCACGGCCACGCACGCCATCGGGGACGCGGCGGTAGGGCACGTCCTGGACGTGGTGGAGGGGCTCGGCCCGGGCGGCCACGGCGCACACCGCATCGAGCACATCGAGACCGTGCCGGACGAACTGCTGCCGCGGTTCGCACAGCTCGGCGTGGCGGCATCGATGCAGCCGCCGCACACCGCGTACACCCGGGCCGACGGCACCGACGAGTGGTCCCGGCGGCTGGGCACCGCACGGGCGGGCCGCGCCTGGCGGCTGCGGGACCTGCGGGACGCGGGCGCGGTGGTGGCCCTCGGCTCGGACTGGCCGATCGCCCACTACGACGCCCGCGCCGTGCTCGCCACGGCCCGCACACCGAAGGGCGCGGCGTCGGCACGCACCGGCCTGACCGGCCTGGAGGCCCTGGAAGGCTGCACCACCCACGCGGCACGGGCAGCGGGCGAGTCCGCCACCACCGGCCGCATCACCCCCGGCCTCCGAGCCGACCTGACGGCCCTGGACCTGGACCCGGTGACCGCCCCGGCGGACGAACTGCCGGAGGCGCCGGTACGCCTGACGGTGACCGGCGGGCACGTGGTGCACCGGGGGAAGTGAGCCCCGGGCGGCTTTGCCGGCGCACCACGGTCGGCCGCTCGTCGGCGTTGGCCGGTTCGCCACCGCGCGAAGCGCCGGGCGGACGTGCGGTGACGCCTTCGTGTCGTTCGCGTCCGTGGTGGCCGGGCCGGTTGGTACTGCCGTGGCCGGAGGGGCGGATCGGCCCCGCCGGGGCGGTGCGGTCGGCTGCCTGTGGGCGGTGGCCGTCCGGTCGGCGCGGGGGTCGCCGCCGGTGCGGTCGTGGCCGGCCTGGAGTGCCTTCGGGCCCTTCGCTTGCGTGGTGGCCGGGCCGGTTGGATACCGCCGCGACCGTAAGGGGCCAGGCCGGGCCCGGTCGGCTTTGCCCGAGCGGCCGGCTCGGCTGCCCGCCGCCGTACGGGCCTGTGCGGACCGGCGTCTCGCCGGTGCCGGCCGGGGATGTCGGACGGGCAGGCGCGGCTTTGCCCGAGTGGCCCGGTCGGCCGACCGCCGCGCGGGCCGCCGCTTGCCGACGGGGCGGGCCAGGGGGCCTTCGGGGGTGGCCGGGTCGGCACCGCTCGGCCGGGGAGGTCGGACCGGCACGCGCGGGCTCGCCCGAGCGGGCCCGGTCGGCCGCTCGTCGGCGTTGGCCGGTTCGCCACCGCGCGAAACGCCGGGCGGGAGTGCGGTGGCGCCTTCGGGCCGGCGCGTCCGTGGTGGCCGGTCGCCCGTCGGCCGTTCCGCCACGCCGTGCCGGCTCATTGCGGGCCGGCGTGGCGGCCGGGCGGGCGGCGGCTCACCGGGGCCGGGCCGTGTGTGATGGCCCGGCCGGTTGGCGCCGCCGGGGCCGACGGTGGTCAGGGCTCGGGGGAGGGCGCGGGGGTTCTCCGTGACCTGTCGGTGCCCCGGCTCGGTACGTGCCTCGGCAGGGTGTACGGGTGCCTCCCGTACCAGACCCCCGCCACCGCGAACCCGAAGGCCAGGCAGAGCAGGCCACCGACGGCATCCAGCCAGAAGTGGTTCGCCGTGGCGACGATGACCACCAGCGTCAGCGCCGGGTACAGCAGGCCCAGCACCCGCACCCAGGGCACCGTCGCCAGGGCGAAGATCGTCAGGCCGCACCACACGGACCAGCCGATGTGCATCGAAGGCATCGCGGCGTACTGGTTGGACATGTGTTTGAGGTCGCCGGACGCCATCGATCCCCAGGTCTGGTGGACCATGACGGTGTCGATGAAATCGCCACCGTTCATCAGCCGCGGGGGCGCCAGCGGATACAGGTAGTAACCGAGCAGGGCGACGGCCGTCGTCGCGAACAGCACCAGGCGGGTCGCCGCGTACCGGCCGGGATGGCGACGGTACAGCCACACGAGCACACCCAGCGTCACCACGAAGTGCAGCGTCGCGTAGTAGTAGTTCATGCCGATGATCAGCCAAGTCACCGAGTTCAGCGCCCGGTTCACCGACTCCTCGACGGCGATGCCCAGGGCGTGCTCGGTCTGCCAGATCCAGTCGGCGTTGCGCAGCGCCTCGGTCCGCTGCTCGGGCACGGCGTTGCGGACGAGCGAGTACGTCCAGTAACTCACCGCGATCAGCAGGATCTCGAACCAGAACCGGGGCCGGCGGGGGGTGCGCAGCCGGGGCAGGAGACCCTGTCCCGGATCGGCCGCAACCGGGTCCGGAACGGCCGCTTTCCGGCCGTCCAGCGTCGTCACGGTCGAGTCACCCATAGGCACAAAGTTTGCCAGAAAAGCCCTGTTCCCCCGATCATCCCCCGCTCTTGTGAGGCCCGCATGTTCTGCGGCGGGATCCAGCCGCGAAGCTCAGGGGCGAGCCCGGTCCCCGGGCGCCGAAGCGGTCGAGCCGCGCACCACCAGTTCCGGCATGAACACGAACTCGCTGTGGGGCGCGGGCGTCCCGCCGATCTCCTCCAGCAGGGTGCGGACCGCCGCCTGCCCCATCGCGGGGACGGGCTTGCGGATCGTCGTCAGCGGCGGGTCGGTGAAGGCGATCAGCGGCGAGTCGTCGAAGCCGACCACGGAGACGTCCGTCGGAACCTCCAGGCCGCGCTGGCGCGCCGCCCTGATCGCGCCCAGCGCCATCATGTCGCTGGCGCACACCACGGCCGTGCAGTTCCGCTCGATCAGCGCCGTGGCCGCGGCCTGCCCGCCCTCCAGGGTGTAGAGGGAGTGCTGGACCAGCTCCGTCTCGACGGCCTCGGCACCCAGGCCCAACTGGTCCTGCATGGTGCGCACGAACCCCTCGATCTTGCGCTGCACGGGCACGAACCGCTTGGGCCCGAGCGCCAGACCGATCCGCGTGTGCCCCAGTGACACCAGATGCGTCACCGCGAGGGTCATCGCCGCGCGGTCGTCGGGGGAGATGAACGGCGCCTGCACCTTCGGCGAGAAACCGTCGACCAGCACGTACGGCACGCCCTGCGCGCGCAGCCGGTCGTAGCGCTGCATGTCGGCCGTGGTGTCCGCGTGCAACCCGGAGACGTAGATGATGCCGGCGACCCCGCGGTCCACGAGCATCTCCGTGAGCTCGTCCTCGGTCGAGCCGCCCGGCGTCTGGGTGGCCAGCACCGGCGTGTAGCCCTGCCGGGTCAGCGCCTGGCCGATGACCTGGGCCAGGGCCGGGAAGATCGGGTTCTCCAGCTCCGGGGTGATCAGACCCACCAGCCCCTCGCTGCGCTGCCGCAGCCGTACCGGGCGTTCGTAGCCCAGCACGTCGAGGGCGGCCAGCACGGACTGGCGGGTGGTGGCGGCGACGCCCGGCTTCCCGTTGAGGACGCGGCTGACGGTCGCTTCGCTCACCCCCGCCTGAGCAGCGATGTCGGCAAGCCGTGTGGTCACAGCACTGGACTGTAGCGGCCGGGGTTCCGCTTGCACACCGACGGGCCGCCTGGTGCGTGCCGGCGCACGGCCCGCTGCGGGTTGCTTGGTCATCGCGGTCCCTCGAAGTCGTGGTCGGCGTCCGATCCGCCACGGATGATTCACCCGGCGGCAACGGATGGCAAGTGCTTGCAGAGTCTTGCACAACTGCCCGACTCCCCGCCGGACAGCCGAAAATCCCCGTTCGGCAACGGTCAGGAGGAGGCCGGGAAGAGATCACGGCCGGATAACCTTCCGCACCCCTTGCATCTTTTTGCTGCAAGGTCTTTCGCAACTCCTTGCGGCGCGGCTAATCTCACCGACGCCCGGCGGCCAACGGCGCAGTCGGCAGCACGTAACGGGCTTTCACCCTCAAGGAGAACTCATGCGGCGTGGCATAGCGGCCACCGCGCTGGTGGCGTCCCTCGCCCTGGCGGCGACGGCGTGCGGCGGGAGCGACAGCGGCGACGAGGCCGACGGCCCGGTCACCATCACCTGGTGGGACACCTCCAACGCCACCAACGAGGCGCCGACGTACAAGGCCCTGGTCAAGGAGTTCGAGGCGGCCAACAAGGGCATCAAGGTCAACTACGTCAACGTCCCCTTCGACCAGGCGCAGAACAAGTTCGACACCGCCGCCGGTTCCAAGGGCGCCCCCGACGTGCTGCGCTCCGAGGTCGGCTGGACCCCGGCCTTCGCCAAGAAGGGCTTCTTCGCGCCGCTGGACGGCACCGAGGCCCTCGCCGAGCAGGACAAGTTCCAGCCCAGCCTGATCGAGCAGGCGAAGTACGGCGGCAAGACCTACGGCGTCCCCTTCACCACGGACACCCTCGCCCTCGTCTACAACAAGGCCCTGTTCAAGAAGGCCGGCGTCGAGGCCCCCAAGACCTGGGACGACCTGAAGAAGGCCGCCGCCACCATCAAGGACAAGACCGGCGTCGAGGGCTACTGGGGCTCCACCCAGGCCTACTACGCCCAGTCCTTCCTCTACGGCGAGGGCACCGACACCGTCGACGTGGACGCCAAGAAGATCACCGTCACCTCGCCCGCCGCCAAGAAGGCCTACGGCACCTGGCAGAGCCTCTTCGAGGGCAAGGGCCTGCACAAGGCCGACACCACCGCCGACGCCTACGCCCACATCCAGGAGGCGTTCGTCAGCGGCAAGGTCGCCTCGATCGTCCAGGGCCCGTGGGAGATCACCAACTTCTACAAGGGCTCCGCCTTCAAGGACAAGAACAACCTCGGCATCGCCACCGTCCCGGCCGGCTCCACCGGCAAGGCGGGCGCCCCGACCGGCGGCCACAACCTCTCCGTGTACGCGGGCTCGGACAAGGCCCACCAGGAGGCCTCGCTGAAGTTCGTGCAGTTCATGACCTCGGCCAAGGCCCAGGAGACCATCGCGCTGAAGAACTCCACGCTCCCCACGCGCGAGGACGCCTACACCGCCGAGGTCAAGGCCGACCCCGGCATCGCCGGCTACCAGGGCGTGCTCGCCTCCGCCCAGCCGCGCCCGGCGCTGCCCGAGTACAGCTCGCTGTGGGGCCCGCTCGACGACGAACTGATCGAGATCGCGGGCGGCAAGGAGTCCCTGGACAAGGGCCTCGGCGACGCCGAGACCGCGATCACCAAGCTGGTGCCGGACTTCTCCAGGTGACCGCCGCGTGGCTGCCGGACCCCCGGTCACGGGGGGAGGGGCCCGGCAGCCACCGGCCCGCGTCTGCGCCCGCGCCCGTGCTTGCGCCTGGGCAGCTCCCCTGACCTCCTTGAACCTCCAGAGGTGTCGAACCATGACCGTCGTCATCGACCGAGCGACCGGCAAGCCGCGCGGTGAGCGGGAACCGCGGCCCGGACCCGGCCGGCGGCTGAAGCACGGCTTCCACAAGCACTGGTACGCCTACGCGATGATCGCCCCGGTGGTGATGGTCCTCGGCGTCCTCGTGCTGTACCCGCTGGCGTACGGCCTGTACCTCACCCTCACCGACGCCACCAGCCTCAACACCGCCCGCACCATCGGCGTCAACCACATCGACGCCACCTACCAGTTCATCGGCCTGGACAACTACGCCGACATCCTGTGGGGCCCGACCTCGTACGACCGCTTCTGGTCGCACGTCCTGTGGACCGTCTTCTGGACGGCGGCCTGCGTCGCCCTGCACTACGGCATCGGACTCGGCCTCGCCCTGCTGCTCAACCAGAAGCTGCGCGGCCGCACCCTCTACCGGATGGTCCTGGTCCTGCCCTGGGCCGTCCCGACCTTCGTCACCGTGTTCGGCTGGCGGTTCATGCTCGCCGACGGCGGCGTCATCAACTCCGGCCTGGACCTCCTGCACCTGCCGACACCGCTCTGGCTGGAGGACACCTTCTGGCAGCGGTTCGCCGCGATCATGGTCAACACCTGGTGCGGTGTGCCGTTCATGATGGTCTCGCTGCTCGGCGGCCTGCAGTCGATCGACGCGAGCCTGTACGAGGCGTCCGAGATGGACGGCGCCAGCGCCTGGCAGCGCTTCCGGTACGTCACCCTGCCGGGTCTGCGGGCCGTCAGCACCACGGTCGTCCTCCTGGGCGTGATCTGGACCTTCAACCAGTTCGCCATCATCTTCCTGCTGTTCGGCAACACCGCCCCGGACGCCCAGATCCTCGTCACCTGGGCCTACCAGCTGGGCTTCGGACAGCAGCCGCGCGACTACGCCCAGTCCGCCGCCTACGGGATCCTGCTGCTGTCCCTCCTGATCGTCTTCACCTCCTTCTACCGCCGCTGGCTGAACCGCAACGAGCAGCAGCTCGCGATCTGAGGCAGGAGTCCGACATGAGTACGACCACCCGCCGGCGCGGCGAGCACAGCCGCGCGACCTCCCTCGTCTCGCACGCCGTGCTGATCGGCGCGAGCCTGATCGCGCTCTTCCCGATCGCCTGGCTGGTCTTCCTGTCCCTCGGCCCGGACAAGGACGACTACCTCCACCCCGGACGCATCTGGGGCAAGATGACGTTCGACAACTACACGTTCGTCCTGAAGGACACGAGCTTCTTCGACTGGCTGACGAGCACACTGGTCGTGGTGCTGGGCACGACGCTGATCGGCGTCGTCGTCGCGGCCTCCACCGGCTATGCCGTCTCCCGCATGCGGTTCCCCGGCTACCGGAAGCTGATGTGGGTGCTGCTCGTCACCCAGATGTTCCCGATCGCGGTACTGATCGTGCCGATGTACCAGATCCTCTCGGACCTGCGGCTCATCGACAGCTACCTTGGTCTCATCCTTGTCAACTGCACCACGATCGTGCCGTACTGCGCCTGGCTGATGAAGGGCTATTTCGACACCATCCCGTTCGAGATCGACGAGGCCGGGCGCGTCGACGGGCTGACCCCCTTCGGCACGTTCGCGCGGCTGATCCTGCCGCTGGCCAAGCCGGGCCTCGCGGTCGCGGCGTTCTACAGTTTCCTCACGGCCTTCGGCGAGGTCGCGTTCGCTTCGACGTTCCTGCTGAGTGACGACAAGTACACGTTTGCCGTCGGTCTGCAGACGTTCGTGAGCGAGCATGACGCGCAGCGGAACCTGATGGCCGCGACGGCCGTTCTGATTGCCATACCGGCAGCCGCGTTCTTCTATCTCGTGCAGAAGAATCTGGTGACCGGGCTGACGGCGGGCGGCACGAAGGGGTGAGCCCCGCTTGTCGACCGGCTGCGGACCCGTCGTGGCTGGTCGCCCCACGCGGCGGAGCCGCATATCGAGAGAGCACCGCGCCCCTGGGGGCGCGTCCGCTCACATGACCACACCTCTGTTACGCATCAAGGACGACATGAGCCAGCACTCTGCCGCACCTGCCCCCACCCCCACGTCCGCCGTGGCCGTCGCCAAGCGTCGCGACTGGTGGCGGGACGCGGTGATCTACCAGGTGTATCCGCGCAGCTTCGCCGACAGCAACGGCGACGGCATGGGCGACCTGGAAGGTGTCCGCACCCGCCTGCCGTACCTGCGCGACCTCGGCGTGGACGCGGTGTGGCTCAGCCCCTTCTACGCCTCGCCGCAGGCCGACGCCGGGTACGACGTCGCCGACTACCGGGCCGTCGACCCGATGTTCGGCAACCTCCTGGACGCCGACGCGCTGATCCGCGACGCCCACGAGCTGGGCCTGAGGATCATCGTCGACCTCGTGCCCAACCACTCCTCCGACCAGCACGAGTGGTTCAAGCGGGCCGTGGCCGAGGGCCCGGGCTCCCCGCTGCGGGACCGCTACCACTTCCGCCCCGGCAAGGGGGAGAACGGCGAACTCCCACCCAACGACTGGGAGTCGATCTTCGGCGGCCCGGCCTGGACACGGGTCCCGGACGGTGAGTGGTACCTGCACCTCTTTGCCCCCGAGCAGCCCGACTTCAACTGGGAGCACCCGGCGGTCGGCGACGAGTTCCGTTCCATCCTGCGCTTCTGGCTGGACATGGGCGTCGACGGCTTCCGGATCGATGTCGCCCACGGCCTGGTGAAGGCGGAGGGGCTTCCCGACCTTGGATCCCATGACCAGGTGCGGCTGCTGGGTAACGATGTCATGCCGTTCTTCGACCAGGACGGGGTCCATGAGATCTACCGGCAGTGGCGGCTCATCCTCGACGAGTACTCGGGGGACCGCATCTTCGTCGCCGAGGCGTGGACCCCGACCATCGAGCGCACCGCCCACTACGTCCGCCCGGACGAGCTGCACCAGGCGTTCAACTTCCAGTACCTCAGTACCCACTGGGACGCCGCGGAGATGCGCGAGGTCATCGACCGCACCCTGGACGCCATGCGCCCGGTCGGCGCCCCCGCCACCTGGGTCCTGTCCAACCACGACGTGACCCGGCACGCCACCCGGTTCGCCAACCCGCCCGGCCTCGGCACCCAGATCCGTCTGGCCGGCGACCGGGACCTGGGCCTGCGCAGGGCCCGGGCCGCGACCCTGCTGATGCTGGCGCTGCCCGGCTCCGCCTACCTCTACCAGGGCGAGGAGCTGGGGCTTCCGGACGTCGTGGACCTGCCGGACGAGGTGCGCCAGGACCCGGCGTACTTCCGGGGCGCGGGCCAGGACGGCTTCCGAGACGGATGCCGGGTGCCGATCCCGTGGACCCGGGCCGGGTCGTCGTACGGCTTCGGAGACGGGGGCAGCTGGCTGCCGCAGCCGGAGGGCTGGGGCGAGCTGAGTGTCGAGGCGCAGACCGGCGAGCCCGGCTCGACCCTGGAGCTGTACCGGGCGGCGCTCGCCGTGCGCCGGGAGCAGCCCGACCTCGGTGCGGGCGGCTCCGTGGAGTGGCTGCGGGCGCCCGAGGGCGTGCTGGCCTTCCGGCGCGGCGAGTTCGTGTGCGTCGCGAACACCACCGGCGAGTCGGTGGCGATGCCGGCGTACGGCCGGGTGCTGGTCGCGAGCGGGGAGATCGTCCAGGTCGACGACGAGGCGAAGATGCCCGCCGACACCACGGTGTGGTGGACCACCGGCTGATCCACCCTCGGATTTTCCCTTGAATTTCGCACGGCCCGCTGCCCTTCGGAGCGGCGGGCCCTTACCATCTGCCTCACCGCAAGGTTTCTGAACCTTGCAGCAAGAATCTGCAAACGCGAGAACCCGCAACGCTCCTTCGACGAAGAAGGAAACCCCACATGGCACGCAGACACCTCGCCGCCGCCGCGCTCGCCGCGGCTGCGGTTGTCATGAACCCGACCAGTGCGCAGGCCTCCCCACCTGGCGCCAAGGACGTCACCGCCGTCCTCTTCGAGTGGAAGTACGCCTCCGTCGCCCGCGAGTGCGGCAACACCCTCGGCCCCGGATACGGCTACGTCCAGGTCTCACCGCCCGCCGAGCACATCACGGGGCCGCAGTGGTGGACCTCGTACCAGCCGGTCGGTTACCGGATCGCCGGCCGGCTCGGTGACCGCGCGGCCTTCCAGGACATGGTGAACACCTGCCACGCGGCCGGTGTGAAGGTCGTCGTCGACACGGTGATCAACCACATGTCGGCGGGCAGCGGCACCGGCACCGGCGGCTCGTCGTACACCAAGTACACCTACCCCGGCCTGTACTCGTCGTACGACTTCGACGACTGCACGAGCCGGATCGACGACTACCAGGACCGCTGGAACGTCCAGCACTGCGAACTGGTGGGGCTCGCCGATCTGGACACCGGTGAGCCCTACGTCCGGGGCGCGATCGCCGGGTACATGAACGACCTGCTCTCCCTCGGCGTGGACGGCTTCCGCATCGACGCGGCCAAGCACATGGACGCCGCCGACCTGGCGAACATCAAGTCCCGCCTGACCAACCCGGACGTGTACTGGAAGCAGGAAGTCATCCACGGCGCGGGCGAGGCCGTCCAGCCCGCCGAGTACACCGGCAACGGCGACGTCCAGGAGTTCCGCTACGCCTACGACCTCAAGCGGGTCTTCACCCACGAGAACCTCGCCTACCTGAAGAACTACGGCGAGGGCTGGGGCTATCTGAGCGGCGGCGTCTCCGGTGTCTTCGTCGACAACCACGACACCGAGCGCAACGGCTCCACCCTCAGCTACAAGGACGGCGCCGCGTACACCCTGGCAAACGTCTTCATGCTCGCCTGGCCCTACGGCGCACCGGACATCAACTCCGGCTACGAGTTCACCGACCAGGACGCGGGCCCGCCGAACGGCGGCACGGTCGACGCCTGCTGGCAGGACGGCTGGAAGTGCCAGCACAACTGGCCGGAGATCAGGTCCATGGTCGCCTTCCGCAACGCCACACGCGGCGAACCGGTCACCGACTGGTGGGACAACGGCGGCGACGCCATCGCCTTCGGCCGGGGCGGCAAGGGCTTCGTGGCCATCAACCACGAGTCCGGCTCCCTGACCCGGACCTACCAGACCTCGCTGCCCGCGGGGACGTACTGCGACGTGCAGAACAACACGGCCGTGACGGTGAACTCCAACGGGCAGCTGACGGCCACGCTGGGCCCGAACACGGCCCTGGCGATCCACACGTCCAAGCCGAGCTGCTCGCACGGGCTCGGACCCGACAGTGCCGCAATCGCAAGGAGTCCACGTCAGTGATACCGAGATGGCCGGCGCCGTCCAGGCGCCGAACCTCCCGTGCCGGACGGGTCGCCGCGGTCACCGCGACCGCGCTGGCCGCAGCACTCGTCCAGCCCCTCGCGGCGCGGGCGGACAGCCCGCCGCCGCCCCCGTCCGACGCGCGGCTCGCCGCCGAGCCCGCCCGGCACGACGCCACCCGTGAGCAGTTCTACTTCGTCCTGCCCGATCGTTTCGCCAACGGAGACGCGGGCAACGACACGGGCGGGCTGACCGGTTCCCGCCTGTCCACCGGCTACGACCCCGCCGACAAGGGTTTCTACCAGGGCGGCGACCTCAAGGGCCTGACCCGCAGGCTCGACTACATCAAGGGCCTCGGCACCACCGCCCTCTGGATGGCCCCGATCTTCAAGAACCAGCCCGTGCAGGGGAGGGGCAGCGACGCCTCCGCCGGCTACCACGGGTACTGGATCACCGACTTCACCCAAGTCGACCCGCACTTCGGCACCAACGACGACCTCGAAAACCTCATCGACAAGGCCCACGCCAAGGGCATGAAGGTCTTCTTCGACGTCATCACCAACCACACGGCGGACGTCGTCGACTACGAGGAGAAGTCCTACGACTACCTCTCCAAGGGCGCCTTCCCGTACCTGACGAAGGACGGCGTGCCCTTCGACGACGCCGACTACGCGGACGGACGGCGGGACTTCCCCCGCGTCGACAGCGGCTCCTTCCCGCGCACGCCCGAGGTGACCAGGAAGAACAAGGTCCCGTCCTGGCTCAACGACCCGACGATGTACCACAACCGCGGCGACTCCGCCTTCGCCGGTGAGAGCTCCGCCCACGGCGACTTCTCCGGCCTCGACGACCTGTGGACCGAGCGGCCCGAGGTCGTGCGGGGCATGGAGCGGATCTACCAGCGCTGGGTGCGGGACTTCGACGTCGACGGCTTCCGGATCGACACCGTGAAGCACGTCGACATGGAGTTCTGGAGGCAATGGGCGACCGCCCTCGACGCCTACGCGGCCAGGCAGGGCCGCGACGACTTCTTCATGTTCGGCGAGGTCTACTCGGCCGACACGTCCGTCACCGCGCCCTACGTCACCCGGGGCCGCCTCGACGCCACGCTCGACTTCCCCTTCCAGGAGGCGGCCCGCCGGTACGCCTCCCAGGGCGGCAGTGCGCAGCAGCTCGGAAACGTCTTCGGCGACGACTACAAGTACACGACCGACAAGGCCAACGCCTACGAGCAGGTCACCTTCCTCGGCAACCACGACATGGGCCGGATCGGGTCCTTCCTGAAGCAGGACGACCCGACGGCCACCGACGCCGAGCTGCTGAAGAAGGACCGGCTCGCCAACGAGCTGATGTTCCTCAGCCGCGGCAACCCCGTCGTCTACTACGGCGACGAGCAGGGCTTCACCGGCGCGGGCGGCGACAAGGACGCCCGGCAGAGCATGTTCGCCTCCCGCACCGCCGACTACCTCGACGACGACCTGATCGGCACCGACCGCACCCACGCCGAGGACGCCTACGA
Organism: Streptomyces sp. NPDC007991; assembly: GCF_042958445.1. Taxonomy (NCBI): domain Bacteria; kingdom Bacillati; phylum Actinomycetota; class Actinomycetes; order Kitasatosporales; family Streptomycetaceae; genus Streptomyces; species Streptomyces sp. NPDC007991. The sequence goes on along the minus strand of NZ_JBIBJD010000002.1, from coordinate 67,909 downwards.
CACGAGTGCACCGCTCTACCGCCGGATCAGTGCTCTCGCGAGGCTCCGCAAGGCCCACCCCGCCCTGGCCGACGGCGTCCAGGAGCAGCGGTACGCGGCCGACGGGCCGGGCGTGTACGCCTTCTCCCGCACCGACGCCAAAAGCGGCATCGAGTACGTCGTCGCCGTCAACAACGCCGGCGAGGCGAGGACGGCGACCTTCGCGACCGGTTCGGCCGGCATGGCCTTCAAGGGCGTCTACGGCACGGACGACGCCCTGAAGAGCGACGGCGACAGGAAGCTCACCGTCACCGTCCCGCCCGGCTCGGCGATCGTCCTCAAAGCGTCCGGCCGCCCTGCCGCACCCGCCACCGAGCCGACGCTCACCCTGAAGGCACCGGCGGCCGGCGCCACCGGCACGGTGGAGCTCTCCGCCGACGTCGACGGCGGCCGGCTGGGCCGGGTCGTCTTCGCCGCCCAGACCGGCAACGGCAGGTGGCAGACCCTCGGCTCCGCCGACCACGCCCCGTACAAGGTCACCCAGACCATCGCCGGCGACGTACCGCCCGGCACGGCCCTGCGCTACAAGGCCGTCGTGGTCGACTCGTCCGGCCGCACCGCGAGCGCCCTGGCCGCCTCCACCAGCGGCACGCCACCCGCCGAGCAGCCGCCCGGCGCCTCCTCCCGCGACTACGCGATCGTCCACTACAAGCGCGCCGACGGCGACTACGCCGACTGGGGCCTGTACGCCTGGGGCGACCTCGCCGACGGCGAGACCACCCAGTGGCCCGACAGCCACCCCTTCACCGGCCGGGACGCCTACGGCGCCTTCGCCTACGTCAAGCTCAGGCCCGGCGCCTCGACCGTAGGCTTCCTCGTCGTCGACAAGGACGGCGACAAGGACACCGCCGCCGACCGCACGATCGACGTCACGAAGACCGGCGAGGTCTGGATCGAGCAGGGCAAGGAGACCGTCACCACCGAGCGCCCGGACCACCCGGCGCCCGACAGGACCAAGGCCGTCCTGCACTACCACCGCGCCGACGGCACCTACGACGGCTGGGGCCTGCACGTCTGGACGGGCGCCGCGCACCCCACCGACTGGTCGAACCCCCTGAAGCCGGTCAAGACTGATACGTATGGTGCGGTCTTCGAGGTACCGCTCAGCGACGGTGCCACCAGCCTCGGCTACATCCTCCACAAGGGCGACGAGAAGGACCTGCCCGCCGACCAGTCGCTCGACCTCACGGCGAACGGCCACGAGGTGTGGCTGTTGAGCGGCCAGGAGAAGTACCTGCTCCCGCAGCCCGCGGGCACCTCGGCCGCGCTCGACCTGACCACGTCCAAGGCGGTCTGGATCGACCGGAACACCCTCGCCTGGAACGGCTCCGAGGCCGCCGCATCCACCCAGCTGCCGTACAGCCGGGACGGCTCGATCACGGTGAAGGACGGCGCGCTGACCAGCGACGACGAGAGGTGGCTCCGTCTGTCCAAGAGCAGCCTCACCGATGCCCAGAAGGCGAAGTTCCCGCACCTGAAGGAGTACGACGCCTGGACCGTCGACCCGCGCGACCGCGACCGGGTCCGCGAGGCACTGCGCGGCCAGGTCGTCGCCACGCAGCGGGCTGCCAACGGCGCCGTCCTGGCCGCGACCGGCGTCCAGATCGCCGGTGTCCTCGACGACCTGTACGACGCCACAAAGGCCCGCCTGGGGCCGGTGTTCTCCCGGGGCCGCCCCACGCTGTCGGTGTGGGCACCGACCGCGCAGCACGTGGCGCTGGAGATCGGCGGATCCACCGTGCCGATGCGACGCGACGACACCACCGGCGTCTGGTCCGTCACCGGCCACAAGTCCTGGAAGGGCAAGCCCTACCGGTACGTCGTGAAGGTCTGGGCGCCCAGCGCCGGCAAGGTCGTCACCAACAAGGTCACCGACCCCTACTCGGTCGCCCTCACCGCGGACTCCGAGCGCAGCCTGGTCGTCGACCTCGGCGACGAGTCCCTGGCGCCGAGCGGCTGGTCGACGTACACCAAGCCCGAGGCCGTACCGCTGCGGGACGCCCAGATCCAGGAGCTGCACATCCGGGACTTCTCCGTCGAGGACAGGACGGCGAAGCACCCGGGCACCTACCTCGCCTTCACCGACAAGGCGAGCGACGGCTCCAAGCACCTGCGCGAGCTGGCGAAGGCGGGCACCTCCTACGTCCATCTCCTGCCCGCCTTCGACATCGCCACCATCCCGGAGCGCAAGGCCGACCAGGCGAGCGTGGACTGCGACCTGGCCTCCTACCCGGCCGACTCCGACAAGCAGCAGGAGTGCGTCGGGAAGATCGCCGCGAAGGACGCCTACAACTGGGGCTACGACCCGTACCACTACACGGTCCCCGAGGGCTCCTACGCCACCGACCCGGACGGCACGGCCCGTACGGTCGAGTTCCGGACGATGGTGAAGGCCCTCAACGACGACGGCCTGCGGGTCGTGATGGACGTCGTCTACAACCACACCGCGGCCGCCGGCCAGGAGCGGACCAGCGTCCTCGACCGGATCGTGCCCGGCTACTACCAGCGGCTCCTCGCCGACGGCTCGGTGGCGAACAGCACCTGCTGCGCCAACACCGCGACCGAGAACGCCATGATGGGCAAGCTGGTCGTCGACTCGATCGTCACCTGGGCCAGGCAGTACAAGGTCGACGGCTTCCGCTTCGACCTCATGGGCCACCACCCGAAGGCGAACATCCTGGCCGTACGGAAGGCACTGGACGAGCTGACCCTCGCCGGGGACGGCGTCGACGGCAAGAAGATCATCCTGTACGGGGAGGGCTGGAACTTCGGGGAGGCCGCCGACGACGCCCGCTTCGTCCAGGCCACCCAGAAGAACATGGCCGGCACCGGCGTCGCCACCTTCTCCGACCGGGCCCGGGACGCCGTGCGCGGCGGCGGCCCCTTCGACGAGGACCCCGGCGTCCAGGGCTTCGCGTCCGGCCTCTACACCGACCCCAACTCCTCGGAGCACAACGGCACCGGGGCCGAGCAGAAGGCCCGCCTGCTGCACTACCAGGACCTGATCAAGATCGGCCTCTCCGGCAACCTCGCCCGCTACCGGTTCACCGACACCACCGGCAAGGAGGTCAAGGGCGCCGAGGTCGACTACAACGGCTCACCCGCCGGCTACGCGGACGCCCCCGGGGACGCCCTCGCCTACGCCGACGCGCACGACAACGAGTCCCTCTTCGACGCGCTGACCTTCAAACTGCCCGCCACGACCAGCGCGTCCGACCGGGCCCGGATGCAGGTCCTGGCCATGGCGACCGCGACCCTGTCCCAGGGCCCGGCCCTCTCCCAGGCGGGCACCGACCTGCTCCGCTCCAAGTCCCTGGACCGCAACTCCTACGACAGCGGCGACTGGTTCAACGCCGTCCACTGGAACTGCGCCGACGGCAATGGCTTCGGCCGCGGACTGCCGATGGCGGCCGACAACGCCGCCAAGTGGCCGTACGCCAAGCCCCTGTTGAGCCGGGTCAGGGTGGGCTGCGAGCAGATCGACGGCGCCTCGGCGGCCTACCGCGACCTGCTGCGGATCCGCACCACCGAGCGGGACTTCTCCCTCGGCACCACCGAGCGGGTGCAGTCCCGGCTCTCCTTCCCGCTGTCCGGCAGCGACGAGACACCCGGCGTGATCACCATGCGGCTCGGCGACCTCGTCGTCGTCTTCAACGCCACCCCCGAGCGGCGGGAACAGCGTGTCCCCGCACTCGCCGGGACCGGCTACCGGCTGCACCCCGTGCAGGCCGCGGGGGCGGACCCTACCGTCAAGTCCTCCTCCTACGCGGCGGAATCGGGCACGTTCGCCGTTCCGGGGCGCACCGTCGCCGTCTTCACCCGGGCCGCCGGATAGCCGCACTACGTTGGGTGGGGCAGGCCGCGACCGACGGTCTGCCCCACCCCCGTACGCCCCGAGGGCCAGTCGAGATGGACGGCAACGGCACGCAGCACAGCCCCGGCACCACCGTGCTGGTCGTGGACGACGTCGCGGCCAGCCGGTACGCCATGGGCGCGGTGCTGAGCCGGGCCGGCCACCAGGTCGTGCCGGTCGCCAGCGGCGGCGAGGCGCTCGTCGAACTCGACGTCCGGCTGCGCGACGGCACCCTGCCCGACGTGGCCCTCGTCGACGTGGGCCTGCCGGACATGAGCGGCTTCGAACTGTGCCGCCGGGTCCGGGCCCGGCCGCCCATGGCCGCCCTGCCCGTCGTGCACTTCTCCGCCGCCGCGACCGCGCCCGGCGACCGGTGCCGGGGCCTGGACGCGGGCGGCGACGCCTATCTGACCGTGCCCGCCGAGCCGCAGGAGATCCAGGCCGTCGTACGGGCCGCCGTGCGCGGGGCGCGCCGCAGCACGGGCGACGAGACCGCCGTCCACCGACTGACGCTGCTGGCCGAGGCCATCGTCACCGTGCAGGCCGCCCGCTGCCCGCGGGAACTCGCCGCCGCGGCCGCCGACGGCGCCGCCCGCCTCACCGCCTCGCCCGCCGTGGTGTTCGTGCTCGGCCCGGACGGCGAGCCGTACCGGGGCACGGCCCGGTGCCGTCCCGCACCGGCGGACACCGGCGCCCACCAGGCGGCGGCACGGCTGGTCACCCGGCTCGCGGAGGGCCGCACGGGCGTCCACAGCACCGTCGTCCCCGCGCCGCTGTGGCCGGCCGGGTTGTTCCGGCCGGGCGTCGAGGAGGACGCCCGCCTGACCGTGGCGACCGCCCAGGACGGCCGGACGGCGGTCTGCCTCGCCACCCCCGTACGGCGGGCCGCGATCATCGACCCGGCGGCCGACGGGCTGCTCGCCCGCCTCGCCCAGGCCACCGCGCTGGCCGCGGAGCCGCTGCTGCTGTACCGGGTGGAGCGGCACGTCGCCCTCACCCTCCAGCACAGTTTCCTGCCCCAGCCGCACAAGCTGCCTGAGCTGCCGGGCGTCGACATCGTCGTCCGCTATGTGCCCGCCTCCCGGCAGACCGAGATCGGCGGCGACTTCTACGCCGCCCTGCACACCGGCGACGGCGTGCTCACCGCCGTCGGGGACGTCGTCGGGCACTCGCTGGACGCGGCCACCGTCATGGTCGAGATCCGGCACGCGTTGCGCGCCTACTGCGTGACCGAGAGCGACCCGGTCGTCCTGGCCGAGCGGCTCGACCGGATGCTCCAGCGGTACCACCCCGACATCACGGCCACCGTGTGCCTGGCCCTGGTCGAGCCCGGCAGCGGGCGGATACGGATCGCCAACGCCGGGCACATCCCACCCCTGATCCTGCGCGACGGGGGCGGCGCCGAGTACGTCGACGCGTGCGGTCCGCTGCTCGGGCTGGGCCTGGACCGGCCCGCGCCGACCGAGTGGCACCTGAAGCCCACCGACCGCCTCCTCATGGTCACCGACGGCCTCATCGAGACCCGCGGCACCCCCCTGGAGACCTCCCTGGAACAGCTCCGCACGGCCGCGGCGGACGCCCCGGCCGGACTCGACCCCCTCTGTGACGTGCTGCTCGGCTGCTTCGGCCGGGACCGGGAGGACGACATTGCGATGCTCGCCCTGCGGTTAGGGTGAGCCCGTTGGCCGCCCAGGACAGGAGTGCTCATGCCGCAGATCACCGTCGACTATTCCGCCGACCTCGCGGACGACTTCGACCGGCCCGGGTTCGCGAAGGCGCTGCACGAGGCGACCGTCGAGATCGCCGCCGCCACGCCGCAGGCGTGCAAGACCCGCTTTTGCCGGACCGAGGACATCGTGGTCGGGCCCGAGACCGGCGGGCACTCCCATGTGCACGTCCACTTCGCGCTGCTCCCCGGCCGCACCGAGGAGACCAAGGCCCGGCTCACCGAGGCCACCCTGGAGTTGCTGCGCACGCATGTGAAGGCCGCCGAGGGGCGCGCGCTGCACGCCTCCGCCGAGGTGCGCGAACTGGACGCGTCCTACCGGAAGTTCGAGAGCTGAGAAGCCGGGAGGTCCCGCAGCCGCGCGGTCTCAGGTCGCCAGCGCCAGGAGGCGCCCGGCCAGCTGGGCGAACGGGCCGTCGGCCGGTTCCTCCCGGGCGATGCGGCGCATCAGGGCGCCCATCTCGGCGTCCTGGGCGGCGCTGACCGCGGTGAGCGCGGCGAAGTCATGGACGAGCTGGACCTCCAGCTCGGCCCGCGGGATACGCCGGCCGTCCAGCCAGATCAGGGCCGTCGACTCGGCGAGCGAGATCCAGGACCGGACGACCAGTTCCAGCCGCGCGGGCGGATCGGTCACGCCCAGATGCGAAAGGATCTGGACATACGCGGCCTGCCGTACGGAGTCGACGAGCGCGTTGGTCGTCGAGGAGCCGACCGCCGGCCCGCCGCGCATGAGGGCGGAGAAACCGGGGCCGTGCTCGTCGACGAAGTCGAAGAAGCGGCACGTCACCCGCAGCAGCCGCGCTCCCAGCGGCCCCTCGTGCGGTTCCGCGAAACGGGCCGCGAGATCGTCCGAGGCCCGCTTCAACGCGGCCTCGTACAGGCTGAGTTTGCCGGGGAAGTAGTGGTAGACCAACGGGCGTGAAATGCCCGCGGCGGACGCTATCTCGTCGATCGAGACCTCGTCGGGCGAGCGGCGGCTGAACAGTTCGAGGGCGACGCCGATCAACTGCTGCCGCCGCTCCTCGACTCCCATTCTGCGGCGAACCCCGGTAGTCATGCGAACACCCTACCGATCGAATCCAGCCTTGAACGGATCGGATCGGTCACGGATGTACACCCGGATGCCCCGGGCGGGCTTGAGTTCCAGCGATCGTCGGTCAGCGCAGCCCGTCGATCGAACGCCCGTCCCGCAGCGTGCCCTTCAGCTCGGCCCGCGCCCCCTGCTCGGCCGGCACGGTCAGCAGACTGGTCGGCGACGACCCGGCGACCCCGGCCGTCGCCCGGACCGACGCGGTATCCCGGCTGCCGGCCGCCAGCAGATACCAGTCGCCCGCCTTCGACTTCCACAGCACTCCGGCCAGCACGTGCGGGTCACGCGCCCCGCACGCCGCGACGTTCTCGGCCTTCGCCGCCACCGCCCCGTACCTCCCGCCCGGCGTGTGGAACTGGGCCAGCACCCGCGCCCCGCCGCCCCGCCAGGTCTCGGCCCGGGTGCACACCCACGCGGCCGAACCGCTGGCGTCCGGCAGCGGCTGCTCGTTGAACGCCCAGGCGTTGACGCTCCGCACGCCCCCGGAGCGCACCGTCCCCAGCGAGCAGGCGAACGGCGCCCAGGCGTGCAGCGCCGCGGCGCCGGACACCTCGCCCGGGGACCCGGGCCGGCCGGCGGTGAGCCGGGCCGGGACCAGTTCGCCGAGGTCGGTCAGCAGCCGCGTCTTCCTGCCGTCGGTCAGCTGCAGCACGTTCCACGACGTACACGCGCCGGACCGCAGGGCCGGGCTGGCCAGCGGCGCGGTCACACCCTCGGTGAGGGCCAGCTCCATCGCGCCGGAGCCAGGCTTCATCAGGTCCCGCTCGCCCGCCTCCGTCACCCAAGGGGCGGTCAGATAGCGGACGTTGCCGTCGGCCCGGCCCAGTACCACCGCGCCCGCCTCGGCCCGGCCCGCGCCGTCGACCCGGGCGAAGTCGAGGGCGGCGCCCTGTGTGCCCTCCTTCGGCTCGGCGTACCGGACGATGCGCAGACCGTCGTAGAGGATCACCACGCGCGCCGCGTCGACCGTCCCCGCGTACAGCAGCTGGGGCGGTCCGGCAGGGCCGCCGGACGGGGTGCCGGGCGTCGCGGCGACCCGGACCGTCTCGCCGGGGCGGGCCCAGACGGCCAGGGCGCGGCGCAGCAGGGCCGAGTCGCCGGTGAGGTCACCGCGGGCCGGCCACACCGAGAAGTCGGTGCGCGCCGAGCCGCGCCACGCGGTGGGCGGGACCCGGGTCAGCTTCGCCGGGTCCAGGGCGGCCTGGGCGGCCGGGTTGCGCGCGTACGGCGGCGCGGCGGCGCCTTCGGGGCCCCAGCCCTCGCCGGGCGGACCCAGCAGCGCCCCGCACACCAGCAGGGCCGCCCCGGCGGCCAGCGCGGCCTTCAGGTGCTGGCGGCGCCGCATCAGGTCGGTGGGGCGGGCCTGGAGCGAGCAGGGGTCGAACTCGGGGGAGTCGAGCAGCCCGTACTGCGCGGGGATCCCGTCGGCCTCCAGCAGCGCGCCGTCCGCGTCGGCGACGCCCGCGGCCGTGAGCACCTTGCGTACGCCGTCGTCCGTCAGCCGCTCCAGGCCGCGCAGCGCGTAGACGGCCCGGGCCGGCCCGGTCAGGGTGGACAGCCGCTGGTCCAGGGCGAGTTCGTCGGCGCCGCCGGAGCGCGGGAACAGCTTCAGGCCCCACACCTGCGGCAGCACCGGCGGCAGCTGGGACCGCCTGGGCCAGGCCTTGCGCTTCAGCGGCAGCCCCGCCTCCAGCGCCGTCCGCAGCACCTGCAGACGGACCAGGGCGTAGCCCGGGTCGCCGTCACGGCCCGTCGACTGGGCCGGGATCACCGGCGCCGGGGTGCGGTTGCGGGGGAGTGCGCGCTGGGTGAGGGCGTGTGCGGTCAGGACGCGCCGGCTGCGGCCCAGGCCCGGCGGCAGCACCAGATAGGCGAGCCGCACGAGCCGCGGGTAGTGCTCGACGAGCGCGGCCTCGGCCTGCTCTACATCGACGACCGGGCCGGTGGGGGAGGGGGACGCGGGGCGCTGGGCGACATCCTGTGACTGCACGTTCAGCAGAACGAGCGAATCGGGGGATGGTCACCTGACATCGGGCGTTATGTGCCCGGCTGCTCTTCCGGCGCCACGAGCGCCTGGGCGTAGTACGCCGCCGAGCCCCGGTAACGGTTCAGATGAGGCGCCAGCGTGCCCAGGGCGAGGGACAGCGCCTCCCGGTCCCGGCCGAGGCTCGACAGGCACAGGGCGAGGAAGAACCGCACCGGATCGTCCAGCTCGTCGGAGGGGGCGTCCAGTTCGGCTTCGAGAAGCTTGACGCCCTCCTCCGCCTGCCCGATGTTCCGCAGCGAGCTGGCCAGCTGGATCTTCGTCCGGCGGGCCTTGTAGGGGCTGACGTCGGCGAGACCGCGGGCCAGCGCCTCCCGGTAGAGCGGGACCGCCTGGTCCGAGTGGCCCGTGGAGTCCCAGGCGCAGGCCCGCTCGAACGGCCCGAGCGGACTGCCCTGCGGCAGTTCGGCCACGAGGGCGTCGACGTCGGCGCGGAAGCGGGTCTCGTCCTCCTCGGTTTCGGCGTAGTCGTCGAACCGGTCCCACAGGGCGGCCACACGATCTTCCCAGTCCTGGTTCACCCGGACACACTCGCACGGACGTGCCTGCGTTGACACCCGAATTTGAGCACCGCGCCCGCCACAGCCGTATCGAAGGCCAGAGCCTCTTGCCGGGGCTCCGTGCGGCATGCGTCCGGACCGTGCCGTGACAAGGACCGGAGGAACAGATGAGGGTGACCCGACCGATGCTCGCGCTGAGCGGCGCGGTGGCGATACTGGCGCTGGCCGGCTGCGGATCCGGCGGCAAGGACGAGGCGGCCGTGCCGGAGGCGGTGACCGGCAGCCTGGAGCACATCGCGGCAGAGGCCAAGTGCAAGCCGAACATGCAGACCGACGCCGACGAGATCCGCCAGGCCCTCTGCAAGAAGGGCAAGGAGAAGTACGTCCTCGCCACCTTCGCCACCGACCGCGGCCAGCGCGAGTGGATCAACACGGCCAAGGACTACGGCGGTTTCTACCTGGTCGGGCGCAAGTGGGTGGCCGTCGGCCACGAGGACCTGCTGCAGACACTGCGCGGCACGCTGGGCGGCACCGTGGAAGTGGGGGTCAACCACTCCGGTCACTCCTCCGGCGGCGGCAAGGGCGAGGAGCCGTCGCACTCCGGTCACCACGCAGGCTGACCGCGTCGAACCGGGGAACATGCGAAAGCCGGCGGTGGGAGATCCCACCGCCGGCTTTTCTAGCGGGCCGTTACTTGCAGTCCTGGCCGCTGTTGATGCACTGAACCACCTTGTTCATCAGGTTGTCGTCCATGACGTTGATGAAGTCGTTGTGGTCGGTGATCGGCTTGTGCAACTGCTCCGGGAAGCCGTCCACGGCGTACGGGTTCTTCACCTGACCGTTCTCGATGGTCGGGGCCGGCACGTCGTACACCAGGCGGACCTGGAGCTGCGGGATCGCCTGGAAGCCGTTCGGGCAGCTGCCGTCCTGCTGGACGAAGGCGACATGGTCACGGTGGTTGGCGCTGTCGATGTTCTGTCCGTCCCAGCAGCTCTGGAAGTTGGACGTCCGCACCACCTGGCTGCCCTGGGGGCAGATCACGTACTTGTCCGTCACCTGCCGGTCCTCGAAGCCGGTGCAGCTGAACGAGGTGTTGGCGTTCTTCAGGCCGTTGGTGAAGGCCTTGGCGTCACCGGTGATGATCCGCAGGAACTTCGGCATCGCGACGACGTCGCTCTTCTTGTTGCCGACGTACTTGATCTCCGCCTGGCTGGCCTTGAGGATCTTGCCGACGTTGCCCTCGGCGCCACCGCCCTGGTCGGCCGCGTCGAACTCCTGGGTGCCGTCCTGGAGGCGCAGCACGGGCCAGTAGTAGGTCGACTTGTCGGCCTGGTTCTGGCACGAGGTGCCGGCGGCCGCCAGGTCCTCGTCACTGGAGAAGGCGTCGTTGCCCTGGTTGCCGACGTAGTCGTGCGTGTGGTGCGCGCCGTTGTCGACACCCGGGGCGACGATCAGGTTGTCACTGTTGAACAGGTTGTTCTCGTTGACACCGCACTCGGCGGTGAAGGTGCCGGTGGAACCGCCGTCGCCGTTGGCGGCCAGACCGTTCTGCAGGCCACGGGAGCCGGGCTGGACCTGGTTGATGTCGACGAAGTCGGCGGCCACCGGGCCCGCGGCCCCGTTGCCGTTGTCGCCGACCTGTCCGCCGCCCTGGTCCTGGCCGCCCTGGTCCTGGCCGCCGCCCTGGTCCTGGCCACCCTGGTCCTGACCGCCTTGGTTCTGGCCCTGGTCCTGACCACCGTTGTTCTGGTCGCCTGCCTGGCCGTTGCCGTCGTTGGTCTCCGGCTGTGCGGCGGCCATGCCCTTGCACTCGGCGAGCTGGTCGAGCCCCTGCGGAGCCTGGCCGCCCACACGCCGGATGTTGATCCCGATCCGGTCGATGGCGGCGGTCCGCTTCGACTTCAGCGGGCCGAGGATCGCGTTGTTGACGAAGCCCGAGTCACCGGCCTGCGCCTGGCGCGTGGAGGCAAGGCGGGAGTAGGCCTCGGTGATCTGCTTGTCGAGGTTCGCCAGCTCCTTGTCCACCCCCTGGCGGGCGCTGTCCGGCACGTCGGTGAGCTGCTGTCCTACGTCCGGACACTGGATCGTGGCGACCTGTGCACCCGCGGACTTGGTCTGGTTCGCCGAGTTCTCCTCATGCGCCGAAGCGTAGAAGTTTGCCCAGATCAGCCCGCCCCCACCGAGCGCTAGGGCCGCCGATGCGGCTATGGCCTTGGTGGCCATCGGCGTCCGGCGTTTTCTTGTGTTGCGTCCCATGGAACTCCTCTGACTTCCTTTTTCGGGGGCATCGAGGCGCCCGACAGGAGTGAAGCGGCGCCCTTCCATACGGAGGCCGTCCCAGGGGTGTTCAGATGTCCCGGAAATTGATGCGAGATTCGTGAGGGAGCTGTGTTCTCAACAGCCCCTCATGCACCAGGAGTTGTTGATCACCGACCGTGGGTGAACAGGCCGGGCCGATATCACCGGCCGTGGTCGAGATACGCGAGAACCGCCAGCACGCGCCGGTTGTCGTCGTCCGAGACCTCCAGTCCCAGTTTGGCGAAGATGTTCGCGGTGTGCTTGGCGATCGCCCGTTCGGTCACGACCAGCCGGCCCGCGATCGCCGCGTTGGTCCGGCCCTGCGCCATCAGCTCCAGCACCTCCCGCTCCCGGGGCGTCAGCCGGGCCAGCGGCCGGTCGTCGCCCGACTGCCGCGCCAGCAGCTGCTGGATGACCTGCGGGTCCATCGCCGTGCCACCGGCGGCGACCCGCCGCACCGCGTCCACGAACTGCTCCGCGTCGAACACCCGGTCCTTCAGCAGGTATCCGACACCGCCGCTGCCGTCGGCGAGCAACTCCCGCGCGTACAGCTGCTCCACGTGCTGCGAGAGCACCAGCACCGGCAGTCCGGGCCGCTTCCTGCGGGCGTCGAGCGCGCACTGCAGCCCCTCGTCGGTGTGCGTGGGCGGCAGGCGTACGTCGACCACGGCGACGTCCGGATCCAGCTCGGCCAGCGCGGCGGCCAGTTCGGGACCGGACTCGACGGCCGCCGCGATCTCGAAGTCGTGCGCCCGGAGCAGCCGGACGAGTCCGTCGCGCAGCAGGAAGAGGTCTTCGGCTAGGACAACGCGCAAGGGATCTCCATGGTGACCATGGTGGGACCGCCCGCGGGACTGCCGACGGCCAGGACGCCGTCGAATGTACCCAGTCGCCGCTCCACTCCGGCCAGGCCCGAACCGGCCCCGATCACCGCACCTCCCTTGCCGTTGTCGGTGACGGTCGCCCGCAGATGGCCCTCCGCGTGGTGCAGGTCGACCCAGATCCGGTCGGCGCCGGAGTGCTTGACGGCGTTGGTGAGCACCTCGCTCACGGCGAAGTACGCGGCCGCCTCCACGGGCGCCTCCGCCCGCCCGGGCAGGTCCACGTTCACCTCGGTGGCCACCGGCAGCCGCAGCGCCAGCGCCCGTACGGCGTCGCCCAGTCCGCGCTCGGCCAGGACCGGCGGATGGATGCCGCGCACCAGCTCGCGCAGTTCGGACAGCGCCTCGACCGAGGACCTGCGGGCCTGCGCGATCAGCTCCTTGGCCTGGTCCGGGTCCTTGTCGAGGAGCGCCTCGATGGTGCCCAGGTCCATGCCGACCGCGACCAGCCGGGCCTGCGCCCCATCGTGCAGATCCCGTTCGATGCGCCGCAGTTCGGCGGCCGAGGTGTCGACGGCGTCGCGCCGCGTCTCGGTCAGGACCCGCACCCGCTCGGCCAGTTCGCGCTGGTTCGAGCCCAGGACGGCCTGGGTGAGCCGGAAGTGGACGTCCAGCAGCAGCGGGGTGAGGAAGCGCGCGCAGGAGAGGACGGCCAGGCCCAGGGCGGCGGCACCGAACGCCGACATCTGCCCGGTGACCTTGACGAACCCGTACCAGTACCCCTCGGGAGAGACCCGCCACAGCCCGGCCGCGAGCGCGAACCCCTCCAGCGGGAACAGCCACAGCATGGCCGGCAGCAGCGCGGTGAGGAACCCGGCCGTCATGTCGACCGGCAGCCACCTCAGGTCCCGCCAGGTCGCCGGGTCGCGCAGCATCCCGAAGGTGCGCGACCACGGATTGGCGTCCTTGGGCAGCGGCCGGTACGCCGGAGGTATCCGCACCCCGCCCCACTGAGCCGCGAGCTCCCGCCGCCAGTTCGCGAACGCCCGCACCCCCCGCAGTACGTACGGCGTCGTGACGAGCCCGATCCCGATCGGGATGAGCGCCATGGACACCAGGGACAGGGTGAAGCACAACACCGCCCCCGGCAGGGAGACGAGGGCGACCCCCAGCCCCCGCACCGCGGCGAGTGCGAGGCCCCGCCCCTTCGTACGCCCGTTGCCGCTCTTCGTGTCGATGGTCATGGCGTCAGTGTCGCCGAGCGGGGATGCGGGGTCACTGGGCCGGAACACCCGGTCACGGGGTGGTGTCAGGTACACCTCCGCCGGCTGCGAGCACCTTCGCCTCCACCTCCGGATCGAGGCCCGAGCACGGCCGGTCCGGGCGCTGGGGCGCCACCCCGCCGAGATCCTGGAGCCACCGCCAGGTGTCGGCCACGGTCTCCTCGACGGGCCGGCAGCTCAGCCCCGCCGCGACCGCCCGTGAGACGCCCCTGTTGTGCAGACCGTCGTACAGGTCACTGCCCGGCGGCACCCACACCGGCAGCTCCGTCCACGGCTGGATGCCCGCCCGGAGGATCACCTCCGGCTCGGTCCACCGGAGTTCGGCCGCGCCGCCGGTGACCGTCACGCAGGTGTCCAGCAGCTCGCCCATCGTGGTGTGCCCCTGTGGACTGGCCAGGTTGTACGGCCCGCTCAGCTCCCGCTCCGCCGCGTGCAGGATCCACTCGGCCAGGTCACGGACGTCCAGGTACTGCAGGGGAAGGCCGGGCGGGCCGGGCGCCAGCATCGGGCCGCCGCGCGCCGCGCGGGCCAGCCACCAGGGCAGCCGGCCGATGTTCTCGTACGGGCCGAGGATCAGCCCGGACCGTGCGAGCACCGACCGGTCCTCGCCGAAGGCGTCCAGCACGGCCAGTTCACCACCGCGCTTGTCCTGCGCGTACGCCGTCTGCTCCGCGTCGGCCGAGGCGTCCTCCACCAGCGGCGCGTCCTCGGCGTACCCGGCGGACCGGGCCCACGCGTACACCGAGCAGCTCGACACGTACACATACCGGCGGGCGCGGTCCCGCAGCAGCCGCGCCGCGTCCCGCACCGCGCGGGGCGCCGCCGACCAGGTGTCGACGACGACGTCCCACTCGCCCGGGTCCTCGGCGAGGGCGGCCAGACCGCCGGGCGCGGTGCGGTCGCCGAGCAGCGAGCGCGCACCCGGCGGCGCCCCGTGCCGCCCCCGGTGGAAGACGGTCACCTCCCAGCCCCGGCCCAGGGCCGCCTCCACGACGGCCCGGCCCGCGAACTCCGTACCGCCCAGCATCAGAAGTCTCATGCCGTCGACTCTGCCCGTCGGGGCGGCGGTGCGGAACGCCTGTCTGCCGTCAGCAGACGGGCGGACACCGGCGGCTCAGCGGCCCACGCGGGGCACGTACTTGTAGCCGACCCGGCGCACCGTGCGGATCGTGTCGCGGTGTTCGGCGCCCAGCTTGCGGCGCAGGCGGGCGATGTGGACGTCGACCGTACGGCCGTCACCGACATGCCCGTAGCCCCACACCGTGCCGACCAGCTGGTCGCGGGTGTGCACCCGGCCCGGGTGCGCCACCAGGTGGGCCAGCAGCTCGAACTCCAGATACGTGAGGTCGAGCGGCCGCCCGGCCACCTCGGCGGTGCGCTGCACGGTGTCGACGCGGATCGGCTGCTCGGCGCCCGGCTCGGGGCCCGTAAGGCCTTCAGGGCCGGTGGCCTCCGGCCGGTCCGGCACCGCCACCGGGAACGGCGGCTGCTGGTCGGCCGGGACGAGCACCAGATAGCCGATCATCGGCGGCCGGCCGGGGAGCGCGGGCAGGGTGTGCTGCGGCGCCGGCAGCCAGGTCGCGCCCGGGGGCAGCAGATCCGCGACCGTCACCACCTCCTCCCGGTCGACGGCGCGCAGCCGATGCCGGGGACCGGCGGCCGGCGGGGCGTTGAAGGGGGCGGCGGTGGACAGGGAACGAGTGGTCGCCATGAGAGGTCAGCTCTTTCGCGCGAGGAGTTCGTCGGGAGTTCGACGGCCGCGAGTTCGTGGTCGGGCTCGCCGAGGACGTACGCGGTTCGCGCTGGCCGAAGGCCGGGGTGTACGGCTTTAGAGGGCCGGCGCGTTCGTCGCGCGGCAACACACCCGGTCGAAGTCGTGGTCCTGACGGGACGGCCAGAAGGGCTCGAGGTCATGGCGACCCGTCGCGGTGTACTCCTGGTGGCTGGCCATGGGGCCATTGAAGCAGACCGGTGCCGGGTACCGGGACCCTCCTCTCACAGCGTGGACACGGGCCGGGAGGGCGGACGGCCGCCCGGCGTCTCATCCCACCAGGCGCTTGCGCCACTCCAGGGCCGCGATCTCGACCGCCTTGCCCGGGTCGCCGTCCCACCGCGCGGACAGCCCGGCCGCGGTCAGTGCCGCCACGACCTGGTGTCCGACGGCCTTCGTGGTCTCCTCCGAGCCGTCGAACCCGCCGTAGTAGAGCGACAGGCCGTGGCCCTGCGCCGCGCCGCGGGTGCCCTGCTGGTGGAAGAAGACGAACCCGCGCACCCCCGGTCTGCCGTCCGCCTCCGCGCCGATCTCCGACATGCCGCAGCCGCGGCAGCAGGTGAAGTTCTCCCGGGCGACGATGCCGTCGTCCTCCAGGGCCGCGAAAGCCCGCTCCAGCCGGTCCGGATCGGTCGGCCCGGCCCACTTCTCCTGTTCGTCCAGCCGCTCCAGCCACAGCCGCTCGACCAGCTCGCGGGCCTGCTCCTGGGAGACGGGAGGGGTTTCCTCGCCGTCGTCCATCAGGTACACCGTCTCGCGGATCATCGCCCCGATGCCCAGACAGCCGTCCTGGAGCATGGCGCGGACGTATCCCTCGGCCCGCGCCGCGACCTCGGGGGCGAGAGCGGGAGCCTCCTCGGGCAGCCCGAACTCCTCGCGCTCCCAGGTGACTCCGGCGTCCCAGCCGCCCTCCTGCCGCGCCCAGCGCACCATCACATCGGCGACCAGACCCGGGTCGCCCACCCGGGCCACCCACATGTGGGGGACGCGGCCCGTGCGGTGCTGGAGGTCGTACGCCCCGCTCGCGTCGCGTGCCGTCTGGATGAAGACCAGCGGCCGGTCCGGTATCCGCTGCACCACGAGGAAGTGGTCGTCCTCGCCGCCGATCCGCTCCACTAACTCGCGCAACCGCCGCGCCGGGATCCGCGCGTACGTCCGCCCGCTCTCCGTCATGACCTTGACCGGAAGTCCCCCGTCGATCTCCATGCCCCCACGATGACATGCCCCACTGACAACGCGGGGGGCGCCCACCTGACAACGCGAGGGGCGCCCACCGCGAACGGTGAGCGCCCCTCGGAGCCTTGCGGACGGATCAGACCTGGCCGGCCTTCTCCAGCGCCGAGCAGCAGGTGTCGACGAGCAGCCGGGTCACCACGTACGGGTCGACGTTGGCGTTCGGGCGGCGGTCCTCGATGTAGCCCTTGCCGTCCTTCTCGACCTGCCACGGGATACGGACCGAGGCACCGCGGTTGGAGACGCCGTAGGAGTACTCGTTCCACGGGGCGGTCTCGTGCAGACCGGTCAGGCGGTCGTCGATGCCGGCGCCGTAGTTCTTGACGTGGTCGAGCGGCTTGGAGCCCTCGCCGAGCGACTCGCACGCGGTGATGATCGCGTCGTAGCCCTCGCGCATCGCCTTGGTGGAGAAGTTGGTGTGCGCACCGGCGCCGTTCCAGTCGCCCTTCACCGGCTTCGGGTCCAGCGTCGCGGCGACGTCGAAGTCCTCGGCGGTGCGGTACAGCAGCCAGCGGGCCACCCACAGCTGGTCCGAGACCTCCAGCGGGGCCAGCGGGCCGACCTGGAACTCCCACTGGCCGGGCATGACCTCGGCGTTGATGCCGGAGATGCCCAGGCCCGCCTTCAGGCAGTTGTCCAGGTGGGCCTCGACGACGTCACGGCCGAAGATCTCGTCGGCGCCGACACCGCAGTAGTAGCCGCCCTGCGGGGCCGGGAAGCCGCCCTTGGGGAAGCCGAGCGGGTAGCCGTCCTTGAAGAAGGTGTACTCCTGCTCGATGCCGAAGATCGGCTCCTGCGCCGCGAACTTCTCCTCGACCTCGGCCAGCGCGGCACGGGTGTTGCTGGCGTGCGGGGTGAGGTCGATGTTCAGGACCTCGCACAGCACCAGGATGTCGTCGCCGCCGCGGATCGGGTCCGGGCAGGAGAAGACCGGCTTGAGGACGCAGTCCGAGGCGTGGCCCTCGGCCTGGTTGGTGGAGGACCCGTCGAAGCCCCAGATCGGCAGCGCGTCGAGACCGGCGGGGGAGCCCGCGATGATCTTGGTCTTGGAACGCAGCTTGGCCGTCGGCTCGGTGCCGTCGATCCAGATGTACTCAGCCTTGAAGGTCACGGGCCACATCCTTCGGGGGTGTGTCTGGGCGCGTATCGCGGGTGCTTGCGGCGCTGCGGCACTGGGGCGCCGCTCAATGCCCGGCAGCCTGTCAACAGGCGATTTCCCGGCCATTGCTCGAATGTGAACCCCGTGTTACCTGGTGCCGCTGTGCCGCACCTCACGTTGTGAGGGCGTTTGGCCGCGGGGGAGGAGCCGGTCACCGGCTTCCCTCCGTCAAGCCGGTGACCGGCGCCGCGTGTCCCACAGCGCGCCGGTCCCGCCGCTCCTGGCCGGGAGCGGCAGGACCGCTGACACGTACGAGGAGGCGGCCGAGGGGTGGGCCGCCCGCCTCAGTGACTCACTCGTCCTCGCTCGTCCGGCGTCACCCCACCTTCTCGATCACGGCCCGGCGGATCAGGAACTTGCCGGGCTCACGGACCTGTTCGAAAGCCGCGTTGTTGAGCAGCACACAGCTGCCGGAGACCGAAGTGACCTCCACCGTCGTGGACTTGTCGTTGTCCAGGTTGGTGACCTTCAGCTTCGTACCGGCCGGGAACTGGTCGCTGGACGCGGCGGGCGCACCGTCCTCGCCGGAGAGCGTGACGGTGGAGCCGTTGCACACCTGCTGCCCGGAGGCCGCGGCGCCACCGCCGGCGTTCTCCGCGGGGGCGGACCGCGCTGGTTGCGAGGGCTGTGTGGCCCGGGAGTCCTGAGCCGACTCCCCAACCGTGCACCCCGACGCCTCCTGCTTCCGCTTGATCTCCTCGATGACCGCCTGGCGGTTGGCGATCCGGGCTTCCGACTGTGCGTCGGGGGTGGCCCGCTGGCCGGCGATGAACTTCTCGTTGTTGCCGAGGGCGGTGGCGAGTCCCAGACAGGCCGTCGACTCCGCCGCCGACTTGGGAGCCGGCGGCGCGGCGTTCGACGTGCTCGCCATGACGAAGGCCCCGCCTCCCGCCACGGTCGCCGCGCTCACCAGCAGCGCGATCTTCTTCATCGGGCCGAGCGTTCTTCTACGCGACATGCGCGCCTCCTGAAGAGCTGGGGGAGCGTACGCCGCTATGTACGAGATACCGAACGATGTTACTCAGTGGTTACAGGAGTCACTTAAGTAACCTCCGTCACACCGGAACGAGACCTTCAACGGGAGAGGGCGTCCCGTACGGCCTCGTCGGTGCGCGCGACCACCGCCGTGCCGTCGTCCGCGGTGATGATCGGCCGCTGGATCAGCTTGGGGTGCTCGGCGAGGGCCTTGATCCACTGCTCCCGTGAACTCGCGTCCCGGGCCCACTCCTTGACGCCGAGCTCCCTGGCGGCGTCCTCCTGGGTACGGGTGATGTCCCAGGGCTCCAGTCCGAGCCGGTCCAGCACGCCGCGGATCTCGTCCTCGCTCGGCACGTCCTCCAGGTAGCGGCGGACGGTGTAGTCGGCGCCCTCGGCGTCGAGCAGCTGCACGGCACTGCGGCACTTCGAACAGGCCGGGTTGATCCAGATTTCCATGGGGCTACGGTACGCCCTCGTGACGCCCGGGAGCGGGGCCCGAAACCCGTTCTCCCCATCCGTCACCGCACTCCCGAAAGCCCTTGTGGCCAGGGCCTTTTGTCAGTGGTGGGCAGTAGAATAGAAGCAGTGTTCGAGGGTGGCGCCGGGATCGCCGAGGACCCCGGAGTGCCGCCCTGACCGCGACAGGAGGATGCCTGTGCCCGCTGCCGCACTGAAGCCGAAGCCGTTGCCCACCCAGTCCACCGCGAAGCGCCCCGTCCTGCTCGACCTGCCGTACGCGCCCCTGGAGAAGCGGCCGCTGCCGCCGGGCCGGCCGCGCGAGTGGTACGTCGCGCACAACCGCCGCCTCAAGGCGATGCGCCTCGCCATCGCCCTGCTCGACTCCGGCGTCCACATGCCGAACCAGGCCCGCAACGAGACGATCCGCGACACGGCGGAACTGATCGGCGTCCACCCGCCGTCGGACACGACGTGCCACATGGTGAGGGCGTTCATGCGCTACTCGCGCTGAGCCGACCCCCTAGGGCGTGTCCGCAAAGTCCCGCCTGCCCCGCGACGCCCGGCACGCCTAGCGCCGGGTGCCCGTTCTCCAGGGCACCCGGCGTCGTGGTTCTCCCGGAGTTCTCAGACGTCCTGGCCCGCCGCCAGCTCCTTCTCCAACGGCGTCCGGAAGCGCGGTGTGATCCTGGTCGTCCCCACCCACCCGCTCAGCCGCTCCGCCTCCTCCTCGATCGCCGCGCGGGCCTCCCGGCCCACCCCCTCCTCGTCGAGGAGCCGCCAGACGATCTCCCCGCCGGGCCGCTGGGCCCACCCGCCGACCACACGGCCGTTCCACCACACCGTCGGCCCCACGTTCCCGCTGCGGTCGAACAGCCGGGGCCGCAGCTGCGGCGCGAGATACCAGTCGCGCCGCAGCCACCCCATGGCCGTCGGGTCGAGCCCGGGCAGCAGCGCAGCCCAGGGCTCGCCGGGCGCGGCCACTTCGTCGGCATCGCCCTCGCTCACCCATCCCGTGCCCTCGTCCAGCGACACCGGCCGCGCCCCGATCGCGGCCAGCGCCGCGCGGACCTCCGTCACACGCCATCCCGTCCACCACTTCAGATCGGCCTCGGTCGCCGGACCGCACGCGGCGAGCCACCGCCCCAGCAGCTCCGCCTGCGCCCGCGCCGGGTCCAGCTCGGGATGCTCGGGAGCGACGGCCCAGCGGAACTGGCTGGACGTCCAGGAGCCGAGCGGCCGTCCGCGCACGACCTTCCCCTCGACGCCCAGCACCCTCAGCAGCCGGGTCGAGACCGTGTGCACGCCCTCGTACGTCTTGCCGGCCGCGTAGGCGAACTGCTCCCGCAGCCGCGGCTCGTCCTCGGCGAGTTCGGCGGCCGTGGCCTGCCCGCGCCGGGCCAGCGCCGCCAGCACCGACTCCTCGACCTCCGTCAGCCAGGCCGCGTCCGGCGCCCCTGCCGCCGCCATGTCCTTGAGCAGCTTGGCCCGCTCCCGGGCGGCGACCGCCAGGCCCGTCGAGGCGTGCACCACGGCGGTCAGGGGCGTGGGGAACACGAACACCGTGTGCCGCATGCCGTGCATCCGCACCAGGGAACGGTCGTCGTACAGCGCGCGCCCTGTCTCCGCCACCGTCGTCGCGGGGTCCGCGAGCCGCGCGCCCACGGCCAGGTACACCGTCGCCGGGTCGGTGCCGTGCAGCGCGACGAGCGAACCGGCGACCTCCTCAGGAGTCCCCGCCCGCGCCCGCCCGACCAGCCGCTGCCGCAACGCGAGCCGGGCCCGGCGCTCCGCCGCCCCGATGTACCGCTGCGCTTCGCCCATACCGGCCTCCACTCGTCGTGCCCGTCCGACTCCCCCTGCATCTTCGCGAACGCCACTGACAATCGGCCGTCGGCGGCCCCGCTCAGGCGTACCGCTCCAGCAGCCCCGCCACATACGCCTCCAGCCGCCCGCCCAGCACCTCCGGTGTCAGATCGGTCCGGCCCAGCTCCCGCCACGGGCCCGCCAGCTTCGCCGCGTCGGGGGCGTAGGCCAGGGCGTCGAGCAGCCGCCAGTACAGATGGTCGGGGCCGTCGGCGAGTCGGTGGCCGCCGCGCGCCGCGTAGTGCTCCCGGAAACCGAGGCCGCACTCCGGGCCGTACAGCAGCGCCAGGGCGGTCGAGCAGTGGGCGACGTCCAGGTCGGCGGGACCCCACGAGGTCTCCACCCAGTCGACGACACCGCTGATCCGCAAGCCGTCTCCCGAGCCCGTGAACAGCACGTTCCCGGGGTGGTAGTCCCGGTGCAGGAAGCAGCCCTCGTACGGCGGCGGGTCGCGGCGGATCACGTCCACCGCCCGCTCCCACATCGCACCCGCCGGCGCCCGCACCCGCTCCGGGGAGGTCCACGCCTGATACGGACGGGGCCGCTCCACGGGAACCACCCGGTGGATCCGGGCGAGCTGCGCCGCCAGCAGGTCCACCCGGCGGTCGAGGTCCTCCTCATCGACCCGGACCCGCCCCGGCAGCCGGGACATCAGCAGGCAGGGGTGGTCACAGTGCTCGGCGGTCGCGTCCACGCCGGTCAGCTCCGGCGCCGGCACGCCCTCCTGCCCGGCCAGCAGCGTGAGCACCTGCGCCTCGCGGGCCAGCAGCCCGGGGGCGTGCCGCCGGAAGAAGGGCTTCACGAAGGTCCGCAGGGCGACTGCGGTGCCGTCGTCGAGGGTGAGCTGCCGCATCTGGGAGCTCCAACCTCCGGTGAGAAAAGTGGACTTGTCGACCTTGCGGCCCGCCGGGAGCTGCTTGGCCACCCATGCACGGGTCGCCGTCCAGCCCTGGTCGCCGAGCCCGGTCAGCACGGCGGTGACGAACTCCCGTCGGCCGCCGGGACGGTCTCGGAACCACCGGCCCAACCGGTGCCGCGCGTCGTGGAGTTCCCAGTGGGTGAACTGGGCACGCCGGGCCAGCGCCTCCGAGAGGGCGTCCGTCACGGCGGGCGGGATGACCTCGTCCGTGCCCGGAACCGCGAGCACCGCCCGCCCCTCGTACCCCCGCAGGACGTCGAGCGCGGGTGACTCGCGCCAGCTTCCGGGCCGCCGGATGATCTCGCTGAACCGTCCGTCACCCGCACCGAACGGCACGTCCCACGCCTGAGCCGCGTACACCGCCGGCGCGCACAGTCCGAGTGCCGCCACCCGGTCCCCGTAGTGCCGGACGAGATCGGCCACCGTCTGGCCGCTCATGCTGAAGCCGACGAGGACCAGCGGCCCGTCCACGCGCGCGTGCGCGTCGATGACGGACACGGCCTGCTCGAAGCGGCGGCGCAGGCTCAGCTCCCGCAGCAGGCCGGTGCTCTCCCCATGCCCGGAGAAGTCGAAGGAGACGGCGTGGCAGCCGTGGGCGGCGAACTCCTCCAGCAGCGGCACCAGCGGCTGTTTGCTGCCGTTGCCCGCGCCGTGCAGCAGTACGGCGGTCGCCCTGGCCGGCCCACCCGGACCGGTCCCGCCGGACAGTCCGCTGAGTCGTTCGCCGTCGACGGTGTGCGTGAAGGGGATCAGCTCGCTCATACGGCCATTCACGCACGCGGCCGGGCATCGAGAGGGGCGATCACGCCGGGACGATCACAGACCCGGCGCCCCCCACACCGGGAACCAGCGGCCCAGGTCCTGCTCGATCGGCAGGTCCTCGGCGAGTGCCGCCCGTATCTGGAGTTCCAGCGCGTTGTCACGCCGTTGTGCCCTTCCGGGCAGGGGTGCGAACGGGTAGAAGGTGCCGCGCTTGTAGAGGTAGACCAGCCCGAGCCGCCGGTCCGACCGGTCCCGGAACCCGGCCAGGGAGCACAGGAGCTGGGGGCCGAACCCGTTGACCTCCATCTGGCTGTTCACGGCGTGCAGGTCCGTCACGAGCGGGGCCAGCTGGTCGGGGGCGCGGTGCGAGACCAGCCAGGAGTAGCCGTAGTCGTCCTGCCGCAGCTCCACAGGAGGGCCGTCGCGGTCGATGTCCGCGTCCAGCAGCGCCTGCACCTCGCGGTGGGTCTGCTCGAAGGCCGCGCCCTCGACCGTGGCGAAGCACACCGCGCCCTGCCCGGTCGGGGTGAAACCCGCCGCGGCCTCCAGCGTCACGGCCGCCGACGGCAGGGCGAAGAGCCGGTCCAGATCCGGCGCGACCGGCTTCGTGCGGCCGAGCAGAATGTCCAGCAGCCCCATGCCCTGCTCACGCCCCTCCGGATGCCGTCGCCTCACCCAGCTCGGCGGAGATCCGGCCCAGCTGGTCGAGCCGCTGCTCCAGGCTCGGGTGGGTCGAGAAGAGCCGCGCGACACCGGGCTCACGGCCCAGCGCCGGCGTGAAGTAGAAGGCGTTGAAGGCCTGGGCCGTGCGCAGGTCCTTCGTCGGGATGCGGGCGATGTCCCCCGACACCTTGGTGAGGGCCGAGGCCAGCGCCGAGGGCCGGCCGGTGAGCAGCGCCGCCGCACGGTCCGCCGCCAGCTCCCGGTACCGGGACAGGGACCGGATCAGCAGGAAGCTCAGCGCGTACACCGCCGCCGACACGCCCATCACCGCGGCGAAGACCACCGCCGTGTTCTGGTCCCGCCGGCCCCCGCCGAGCACCTGCGAGTAGAAGGCGAACCGCACGATCAGCCCGGCGAGCACACCGAGGAACGAGGCGACCGTGATCACGGCGACGTCCTTGTGCGCCACATGCGACAGCTCGTGCGCGAGCACGCCCTCCAGCTCGGCCGGCTCCAGGCGCCTGAGCAGCCCGGTCGTCACACAGACCACGGCGTGGTCGGGATTGCGTCCGGTCGCGAACGCGTTGGGCATGTCCATGTCGGACACGGCCACCACCGGTTTGGGCATGTCGGCGATGGCGCACAGCCGGTCCACGACCCCGTGCAGCCCGGGATACTCCTCCCGCTCCACGACCCGGCCGTGCATCGCGAACAGCGCGACCCGGTCCGAGAACCAGTACTGCGCCCCGAGCATCGCGGCCGCGACCAGCACGACCAGAATCCACGACTTCAGCAGCACGATCAGCGCCGCGACGAAGCCCACGTACATCAGCCCGAGCAGGAACAGCGTGATCCCCATACGGGTGGTCAACCGCCGGTCGCTCCGGAAGCGGCTGTGCATCTGCATCACCCCGCAGTCACGCACTCGTCCCACTGCCAGTGTGCACCCGGCCCGGCCCATGAACGGGTCGCGATCGCCCCCAGGCCGGGCAAAGGCGTCAGCCGCCCGCGGCCACCGCGTACCCGGGCACGGACGGCCACCGCACGGTCAGCACCACCGACTCCTCCTCGGCACACCAGGAGTGATCGACCCCGCGCCCCCACACGACGTAGTCGCCCTGCCGCTCCAGCAGGACACTGCGACCGGGAAGCTCCACCCGGAAGCGCCCGCTGATCAGCACCAGCAGCGCGGTCCGCTCCTCGCCCCGCACCCACTGCGACCGCTCGTCGCCGGCCGGGTGGACACCCCACTTGACCTCGACGGCCTCGCTGTGCCGCGGATCGCCGGCGTCCTTGAAGTGCCCGAGGAGCCACCCCCGGTCCAGCGCCGCGTCCCGGCCCGCGTTGCCCACGTACACACCGTCATCCACGCGGCCGGACACTCTCCCTAGTACGGCGCCCGGAAGTTGATGTACCCCAGCAGCACGATCACCGCGGCCACACTGCCGAGCACCACGACCGTGGACACCCACGACGAGCGGGACCCGCGCCCGGACGACCTGTGATCGGGCTCGGGACGGAAGGGCACGGGCCCGGGCGGGTTGTGCTTCCAGCGCGCGGCGAGCATACGGGCCCGCGCCGAGGGCTCCTTGTGCTCGGCGCTGTCCGCCCATCTGAGGTCGAACTCGCGCTCCTGGCCGTCCTGTTCGTGCTCGGGCATCTCCTGCTCCACCCCCGTGAGGTCCTGGCAGCAGAATAGAACACACGACCGCGCCCCCGCTGCCCGTACGGACGGCGGAGGCGCGGTCGTGATGCCTCGATCAGGTGTCGATCACATGGATCGGGGGCCGATCACACGTCGAAGTAGAGCTCGAACTCGTGCGGGTGCGGACGCAGCTGGAGCGGCGCGATCTCGTTCGTGCGCTTGTAGTCGATCCACGTCTCGATCAGGTCCGGCGTGAACACGTCGCCCTGGAGGAGGAACTCGTGGTCGGCCTCCAGGGAGTCGAGGACGGCCGGGAGCGAGGTCGGGACCTGCGGGACGCCCGCGTGCTCCTCGGGAGCCAGCTCGTAGAGGTCCTTGTCGATCGGCTCGGCCGGCTCGATCTTGTTCTTGATGCCGTCCAGGCCCGCGAGCAGCAGCGCGGAGAACGCCAGGTACGGGTTGCCGGAGGAGTCGGGCGCGCGGAACTCGACGCGCTTGGCCTTCGGGTTCGAGCCCGTGATCGGGATACGCATGGCCGCGGAGCGGTTGCGCTGCGAGTAGACCAGGTTCACCGGCGCCTCGAAGCCCGGGACCAGGCGGTGGTACGAGTTCACCGTCGGGTTGGTGAAGGCCAGCAGCGACGGGGCGTGCTTGAGGATGCCGCCGATGTAGTAGCGGGCGGTGTCCGACAGGCCCGCGTAACCGGCCTCGTCGTAGAACAGCGGGGAGCCGCCCGACCACAGGGACTGGTGGACGTGCATGCCCGAGCCGTTGTCACCGAAGATCGGCTTCGGCATGAAGGTCGCCGTCTTGCCGTTCTTCCACGCCACGTTCTTCACGATGTACTTGAAGAGCTGGAGGTCGTCGGCGGCGGCCAGCAGCGTGTTGAACTTGTAGTTGATCTCGGCCTGGCCGGCGGTGCCCACCTCGTGGTGCTGGCGCTCGACCTGCAGGCCGGCCCGGTTCAGCTCCAGGGAGATCTCGGCGCGCAGGTCGGCGAAGTGGTCGACCGGCGGGACCGGGAAGTAGCCGCCCTTGTAGCGGACCTTGTAACCACGGTTGTCCTCGACGGCACCGGTGTTCCAGGCGCCGGCCTCGGAGTCGATGTGGTAGAAGGACTCGTTCGCGGTGGTCGCGAAGCGGACGGAGTCGAAGACGTAGAACTCGGCCTCGGGGCCGAAGTACGCCGTGTCGGCGATCCCGGTGGAGGCGAGGTAGGCCTCGGCCTTCTTCGCCACGTTGCGCGGGTCACGGGAGTACTGCTCGCCCGTGATCGGGTCGTGGATGAAGAAGTTGATGTTCAGCGTCTTGTCACGGCGGAACGGGTCGACCCGGGCGGTCGACAGGTCCGCGCGCAGCGCCATGTCGGACTCGTGGATGGCCTGGAAGCCGCGGATGGACGAGCCGTCGAAGGCCAGCTCCTCGTCCGCGTCGAACGCCTCGGCAGGCACCGTGAAGTGCTGCATCACGCCCGGCAGGTCGCAGAAGCGGACGTCGATGAACTTGACGTCCTCGTCCGCGATGAACTTCTTGGCCTCGTCGGCGTTCTGGAACATCCAGCTCCTCCTACTCCCGACCGTCCCGCCGGGGTGGTAGTTCGTTCGTGCGGCCAGTGCGGGTGGCACACGCTGACCTCGACCCTAGGGACGGGTGGTTTCTCGGGCGTGACTCATTTGTTTCGCACAAGTTAACCGGCTCGGCTCCCACCCTAGCCCCGACGCACCCCGCCGTGCCCTGGTCATTTCCGGTCGCAGTACCGTGGACGGGTGGACAACAGGCAAGCACTCGGATCGTGGCTTTCCGGGCCCCGCGCGGCGGCGGAAGAGGCCGGTGTCGACTTCGGATACCGGGGTGAGCAGCTCGGTCTGCCCGAGGAGGGACCCGGCTCGATCGCCCGCCCGGGGCGGCGGCTCGGCGCCCTCGCCGTGGACTGGGGCCTGAGCCTCCTGATCGCATACGGTCTCATCACCCAGAGCTACAACGAAGCGGCCCAGATCTGGGCGCCGCTCATCATGTTCACCTTGATGGTCCTCACGGTCGGTACGCTCGGCTTCACGCCGGGCAAGCGGCTCTTCGGCCTGCGGGTGCTCGCCCTGGACACCGGCCGGGTCAGCCCGTGGCGCGCGGCGCTGCGCACGGTCCTGCTCTTCCTCGCGATCCCCGCCCTGGTCTGGGACCGCGACGGCCGCGGCCTGCACGACCGGCTGGCGGGCACGGTCGAGGTCCGCATCTGACCCGCGTGAACGGACATGAGTGAAGGGGCGGCCGGAGTGATCCGGCCGCCCCTTCACTCATGCGGTGTGCGGGCGCTCAGCGCGCCTTCGGCCCGCCGCCCCTCGGCATCCGCATGCCCTTGGGCATCGGCCCCTTCGGCAACGGCATGTTGCTCATCAGATCGCCCAGGGCGCGCAGCCGGTCGTTGGTGGCGGTGACCTGCGGGCCGGTCAGCACGCGCGGCAGCTTCAGCATGGTCGTGCGCAGCTTCTTCAGCTCGACCTGGCCCTCGCCCGTGCCCACCACCAGGTCGTGCACCGGGACGTCCGCGACGATGCGGTTCATCTTCTTCTTCTCGGCGGCGAGCAGGGACTTCACCCGGTTCGGGTTGCCCTCGGCGACCAGCACGATGCCGGCCTTGCCGACCGCGCGGTGCACCACGTCCTGGTTGCGGTTCATCGCCACCGCGGGGGTCGTCGTCCACCCCCGGCCGATGTTGTCGAGCACCGCCGCCGCGGCACCGGGCTGTCCCTCCATCTGCCCGAAGGCGGCCCGCTCGGCCCGGCGCCCGAACACGATCGCCGACGCGAGGAAGGCGAGCAGGAGGCCCAGGATGCCGAGATAGATGGGGTGACCGATCAAGAAACCGATCGCGAGGAAGACACCGAAGGTGACGATTCCGATTGCCGCGAGTACAAGACCGATCTTCTTGTCGGCCTTGCGGGTCATCTTGTAGGTCAGGGCGATCTGCTTCAGTCGCCCGGGGTTCGCAGCGTCCGCTGCAGGTTCCTTCCTCGCCATGCCCCGAAGTCTACGTGGCCCCACAAGCGCCTACGACGGCAGTGTCCGCGGGGAGACTCGGGCGGGGAGGAGACGGGCTCAGGGGTGGACGGAGACGGACCGGGAGACGGACTGCTCGAGGACGCGCTGCGCCTCGACCCGGTCCTTGGCGCGACGGCGGTCCTCCAGCACGGAGGTCCAGGCGTTGCGGCGGGCGGTGCGCTGACCACTGCTGAGCAGCAGCGACTCGACGGCACGCAGAGCGGTGGTGAAAGACGGGATAGCGGTGGCGCGGACGGGCGCGGCCTGCATGGGTCAGGTCCCCCCTCGGGAGCGGTGTACGTGCTGTGAGTTCAGCGTCACTGATTGGTGTTACCAGGGCGTGTCCGACCGGTCAAACACCCATGAAGCCCCGGCGGGGATCCATGAAACGCCGACGCGGTCCTGACCTATGCCCTCATCTGCGAGGACGGTCAGGACCGCGTCCATTCGGCCGCTACCGGCGGGTAGTGTCTTGTGCGCGAATTCACACGCTTGTCTCGCCCCTTGGCGGGCAGGAGCGGTGACGGTTCGTCAGACGGCCTGGGCCGCGATGCGCGCGTCCCGCTGCTCCATGGCCATCCGGTAGAGCCGCCCGGCGCGGTACGAGGACCGCACCAGCGGGCCCGACATCACACCGGAGAAGCCGATCTGCTCGGCCTCCTCCTGCAGCTCCACGAACTCGTGCGGCTTGACCCAGCGCTCCACCGGGTGGTGGCGCACGGAGGGCCGCAGGTACTGCGTGATGGTGACCAGCTCGCAACCTGCGTCGTGCAGCTGCTTCAGCGCCTCGCTGACCTCCTCGCGGGTCTCGCCCATGCCGAGGATGAGGTTCGACTTCGTGACCAGGCCGTAGTCGCGGGCCTCGGTGATGACCTTCAGGGAGCGCTCGTAGCGGAAGCCGGGGCGGATCCGCTTGAAGATCCGCGGGACCGTCTCGACGTTGTGCGCGAAGACCTCGGGGCGGGAGGAGAAGACCTCGGCGAGCAGCTCCGGGACGGCGTTGAAGTCGGGCGCGAGCAGCTCGACCTTCGTCGGGCCGGCCTCGCGGTCCGCCGTCTGCTGGTGGATCTGGCGGACCGTCTCCGCGTACAGCCAGGCGCCGCCGTCCTCCAGGTCGTCGCGGGCGACGCCGGTGATCGTGGCGTAGTTCAGGTCCATGGTGACCACGGACTCACCCACGCGGCGCGGCTCGTCGCGGTCGAGCGCCTCGGGCTTGCCGGTGTCGATCTGGCAGAAGTCGCAGCGCCGGGTGCACTGGTCGCCGCCGATGAGGAACGTGGCCTCGCGGTCCTCCCAGCACTCGTAGATGTTGGGGCAGCCGGCTTCCTGGCAGACCGTGTGCAGCCCCTCGCTCTTCACGAGGTTCTGCATCTTGGTGTACTCGGGGCCCATTTTCGCCCGGGTCTTGATCCACTCGGGCTTGCGCTCGATGGGGGTCTGGCTGTTGCGGACCTCCAGGCGCAGCATCTTGCGTCCGTCGGGTGCGACTGCGGACACGACCGGCTCCCTAGCGATTGATTCTTCGGCGTCCTCAAGGGTACGCCCGTTGATTTGAATGCCTGTGTGGGTGCCAGCCCCTCCACGGCCCGTTTTATGCCGCCGGCGTCTTCTCGATCTCCCGCGGCTTCAGCTCGGCGTTCTCCAGGACGTCCCGCAGGTGCCGCTCGACGACCGGCAGGACCTCCTCGATCGTCACGTCGCGGCCCAGTTCGCTCGCCAGGGAAGCGACTCCCGCGTCCCGGATGCCGCACGGGATGATCCGGTCGAACCACTTGTTGTCGGGGTTCACGTTGAGCGAGAAGCCGTGCATGGTGACGCCCTTGGCCACGCGGATGCCGATCGCGGCGATCTTGCGGTCCTCGCGGCGCTGGCCCGCGTTGGAGGGCGCGTACTCCGGGCCGTTCATGCGCGGGTCGAACTCCTCGTCGTGCAGCCGCGGGTCGAAGTCCAGGGCCAGACCGCCGAGTGCGGGGCGCCGCTCGACCGGGTCGCCCAGCACCCACACCCCGCTGCGGCCCTCGACCCGGGTGGTCTCCAGGCCGAACTCCGCGCAGGTGCGGATCAGGGCCTCTTCGAGGCGGCGCACGTGCGCGACGACGTCCACCGGGCGCGGCAGCTTCTGGATCGGGTAGCCCACCAGCTGGCCGGGGCCGTGCCAGGTGATCTTGCCGCCGCGGTCCACGTCGATGACCGGCGTGCCGTCGAGGGGCCGCTCGTTGTCCGCCGTGCGCCGTCCGGCCGTGTAGACCGGGGGATGCTCCAGGAGCAGCACGGTGTCGGGGACCTCGTCGGCGAAGCGCGCCGCGTGCACCCGGCGCTGTTCGTCCCACGCCTCCCGGTACTCGACGGCCTCGTCACCGAACCCCATGCGGACGAACCGCAACCCACTCACGGCAAGCGCCTCCCTAGGACGGGTGTGTCAGGCACGTATCGCGCCCCAGCCACTGTACGTCCGGCCCGGACACGTCAGTCCTGGGGTCAATCCTCACACGATCGGATGAATGTCCGGGAAAATGTGTGATGGGGTGCTTACTCTCCGCTACATTCGCGCCGTCCAGCAAGCCAAAGGGCCTGCTCACAGGCAATCCGGCAGATCACCAGCACCGGAAGGCAGGAGACCGCACCGCACCATGACGGAACGACCCGCGCAGCGCACCCCCAACCGACAGCTCGCCGCGCTCATCGCAGAAGCGGGGTTCTCCAACGCGGGTCTCGCCCGTCGCGTGGACCAGCTCGGTCTCGAACACGGGCTCGATCTGAGATACGACAAGACATCCGTCACCCGGTGGCTGCGCGGCCAGCAGCCCAGAGGCACCACGCCGGCGCTGATCGCCGAGGTCTTCACCCGGCGCCTGGGCCGCCGCCTCACCGCCCAGGACCTCGGCCTGGACGCCTGCGCGCCCGTCTACGCGGGGCTGGAGTTCGCCGCCACCCCCGAGGAGGCCGTCGACATCGTCAGCGGGCTGTGGCGCAAGGACTCCGGCAGCCACGCCGAGCTGCGCAAGATCGCCTTCACGCCCGCCGGGCTCGTCGTGCCCAGCCGGGACTGGCTGATCGGCCGCGCCGACGAGAAGGTGGCCCGGGGCGAGCCCGCCGCCGCCCGCATCCCGGCGCAGGGCCGCCCCGCCCTGCGTCCCCCGGCCG
This sequence comes from Streptomyces sp. NPDC007991, assembly GCF_042958445.1. Taxonomy (NCBI): domain Bacteria; kingdom Bacillati; phylum Actinomycetota; class Actinomycetes; order Kitasatosporales; family Streptomycetaceae; genus Streptomyces; species Streptomyces sp. NPDC007991. The sequence goes on along the minus strand of NZ_JBIBJD010000002.1, from coordinate 36,623 downwards.
AGCAGGGCGTGCCGTCCCTGCCCCGCCAGCGCGCCGAACGCGGGCCCGGCCAGAAGGTGACCGCCGGCGACATCGCCGCCCTGCGCTCCGTCGGCGAGCTCTTCCGTACCCTCGACGACGCCTACGGCGGCGGTCACGCCCGCCAGGCCCTCGTGCGCTACCTGGAGCACGAGTGCGAGCCCATGCTGCGCGGCACCTACGGCGAGCAGACCGGCCGCCGGCTCTTCGCCGCCGCCGCCGACCTCACCCGGCTCGCGGGCTGGACGTCGTACGACATCGCCGCGCACGGACTCGCCCAGCGCTACTTCGTGCAGGCGCTGCGGCTCGCCCAGGCGGCCGGGGACCGGACGTACGGCGCGTACGTGCTGGTCACCATGAGCCGCCAGGCCGTCTACCTCGGGCACGGGCGCGAGGCGGTACAGCTGGCGCGCGTGGCCCAGCAGGGCGTCGGCACCTCGGCCCCGCCGGTCGTCCAGGCGCTGTTGCACTCCTCCGAGGCACGCGGGCACGGGGTGCTCGGCGAGGTGCGGGCCTGCACGGCCGCCCTGGTCCGCGCCGAACGCGCCCTGGAGACCGCCCGGTCCGGGGACGACGTCCCGTACTGGGCCAGGTTCTTCGACGAGGCACAGCTGGCCGACGAGTTCGGGCACTGCCACCGGGACCTCCAGCAGTTCCGCGCCGCCGCCCAGCACGCGGAACGCTCACTCCAGCTCCGCGCCCCGTCCTACGCCCGCAGCCGCCTGTTCTGCCGCGTCGTCCTCGCCACCGCCCGCCTCGGCCTCGGCGAACTCGACCAGGCCTGCCAACTGGCCGCGGAAGCGGCTGGCCAGGCAGCGGAGATGCGCTCGGTACGGGCGGTGGAGTACGTGCGGGACTTCGAGCGACGACTGGAGCCGTACAAGGACGCGGCGCCGGTGCGGACCTATCGCGACAAGGTATCGGCTTTGGGGTGAGGTTCTCAGGGGCGCGGGGAACTGCGCGACAAGCCACAACGCACCCGCACCCGGCACACCACTACGCGGCCCGGGGCACGGTCGGCACAGGGTCGGCGACATGCATGGACCGCCCCGCCCCCAAGTCCGCCACTATCGCCGCGGACGCCCGGTGCCCGGAGTGCAGAGCACCCTGAACCGTACTGGTGTCCCGGTGATCCCCGCACACATACAGCCCGGCAATCAACCGCACCGGCCGCCGCAGATCATGCGGCGGCCGCATCGCCGGCACGGCCTCCGCAGTGTGATGCACGGCCAACGTCTCCCACCGCGCCGTCGACACCCCGTACAGCCGCGCCACATGCATCCGCACAGCCGTGTCGACATCCCCCGGCGGCCGCCCCAGCACCGTCGAGGACACCAACGCCCGCCCCGCCGGCGCCCGGGACGGATCGACGCGACTGACCACCGCCGTGTGCGCGACCGGCCCGCCCAGGTCCGCGTCGAGCAGCAGGGACGCCCCCGTCGCCGGCGGTTCGTCCGTCGTGTGATGCACCACCGTCACCGGATGGAACTCCGGCACCCGCAGCCCGGGCAGCAGCTCGGCCGCGGCCCTGGCGCCCGTCGCCACCAGCACCGCCCGGCAGCGGATCGCACCGTGCTCGGCGGTGGTCACCGAGGTCGTGGACACGGAGGTGACGCGCACGCCGGTGTGCACCGTGCCCGGCGGCAGCGTGCTCGCGAGCAGCTGCGGCAGGGCCTCGGCGCCGCCCTCCGGCAGACACAGGCGGCCACGCGCGAAGGCGCGCAGCGCGAGGTCCGCGCACCGGCTGGACGTCGTCAGGTCCGGGTCGCACAGCAGCGCGGCGAGCAGTGGGCGCAGAAAGCCGTCGATCGTACGGCCCGGCAGACCGCGAGCCGCCAGGGCCTCACCGGCGGGCAACTCCGGCCGGGCCAGCAGCCGTTCGGCCGGGGTGCCCGCCAGCCGGGTCAGGGCGGCCCCCAGACGGGCCTGGTCGACGGCCGTGCCCAGGGGCGCGCCGGACCGGCTCCGGGGCACCGAGACCTGCCGGCCGGGCACCGCCACCGGCCTCCTGGGCGCGGACGGCGACCGGGGAGCGCTCGCCAGGGCACGCACCGCGTGTAGTGCGCCCCGTGCGCCCCCTGTGCCCGCCTGGACGCCCGCGCGATGATGGCGTCCGTCGCCGTGCAGCAGGACCCCGGGCGCGAAGGGGCGCAGCGTGAGGGCCCCGAGGCCGGGTGTCAGCCGTAGTTCCGGGTATGCCGTGGACAGCAACTGGCCGATTCTGTCGAGCCGGAAGCCGTCGATCTTCTCCGTGGCCATACGGCCGCCGACCCCGTGGGCGGCCTCCAGGACCATGGTCGTCACTCCTGCGCTGGTCAGCCGGTGCGCGGCCGAGAGTCCGGCGACCCCGGCCCCCACGACGACCACGTCCGCCTGATAAGCGGGCTCAAGCACGTGCCCCTCCTCGAGGTTGCGCGGGCGCTGGAGACGTCATGCCCTCAACAGGCCGCAGGAATACGCGAGTTCTGGTCGAGAGTAGGGCCGTGGTCGGTCAGCGGGAGTCGCGCATCGACAGGGCACGGTCGCACAGCGGTCGCATACGGATTCCTCGTGGGTATGAAATGGTCACAGGGGACTGGTGTGCGGCGCGATGGGCTGTCTCATAACGGCCGTCGGCGATCGGTCGGCGGCCTCAGGGCGCGTCACAACGCCGCCCGGATCGCCCCCTCGATCTCCGGGAAGGCGAACCGGAATCCCGACTCCAGCAGGCGCGTGGGCAGGACCCGGGCGCTGCCGAGCACATCCCCGGCCATCTCGCCGAGCACGGTGCGCAGGACGGGCGCGGGCACCGCGAACAGCGTCGGGCGGTGCAGCACACGCCCCATCGCCGCGGTGATCTCACGGTTCGTCAGCGGGTTCGGGGCGGTGAGGTTGAACGGCCCGGACAGGCCGTCGGTGTCGATGAGATGCCGGATCGCGGCGACCTCGTCGTGCAGCGCGATGAACGACCAGTACTGCCGCCCGTCGCCCATCCGCCCGCCGAGCCCGGTCCGGAACAGCGGGAACAGCCGCCCCCACGCACCGCCCTCGCGGGACACCACCAGCCCGGTCCGGGTGCACACCGTGCGGACACCCGCCTCCTGGGCGGGGGCTGTCGCGGCCTCCCACTCCACACACAGCCCGGGCAGGAAGCCCTCGCCCGCCGGGGCGCTCTCGTCGACGGTCCGGTCCCCGGTCTCGCCGTAGTAGCCCATGGCGCTGCCGTTCACGAAGACCCGCGGCCGGTCCTTCTCGTCCAGCGAGGCGACGGCCCGGGCGAGGGCCGCCGTGCCGTTCACCCTGCTGTCGCGGATCCGCTGCTTGTAGGCGTCCGTCCAGCGCCGGTCGCCGACCCCCGCACCGGCCAGGTTCACCACCGCGTCGCACCCGGCGAGCCCGGCCGCGTCCACGCGCCCGCCCTCGGGATCCCAGCGGACCTCGTCCGCGGCCCGCGGCGCGTGGCGCACCAGGCGCACCACCTCGTGCCCGTCCGCGGTCAGGGAGCGCACCAGGGCGCCGCCGATGAGGCCGGACGCACCGGCCACTGCGATTCGTGAGCGTTCCATGGGCCCATCCTGCCTGCCGGCGACATAAATCCGGCGCACGGCCACAAGCCCTCGCCGTAGGGTGACGCCATGCCCGAGCCCCGCGAACTCCGCATCCGCGTCGCCGTGCCCGGCGACGACGAGGGGCTGGCCCTGCTGGACCGGCTCGCCTGGTCGCATCTGCACGCGGTGATGCCGCGTCCGCAGCCGCCGTATCCGCCGTTCTTCAGCGACCGGCACGCCCCCGGGGACTGCCTGGTCGCCGAACTTGGTGACCGCCTGGCGGGATACCTGCGTCTCGGCTTCCCGACACCGGTCGAAGCGAACCGGCACGTCCTGCAGGTCCAGGGCCTCGCCGTCGCGGAGGAGGCACGCGGCCGGGGCGTCGGACGGGCGCTGGTCCGGGCCGCCGTCGACGAGGCCCGCAGGCGCGGTGCCCGCCGCCTCACCCTGCGCGTCCTCGGCCACAACGCCCCGGCCCGCGGGCTCTACGAGGCCGAGGGATTCGTGGTGGAGGGAGTCCTGCCCGAGGAGTTCCGGCTCGACGGGCAGTACGTGGACGACGTACTGATGGGACGTTTCCTCTGAGCCGGTACCGGAACGCCTACGACGCGGCCAGCTCGCCCGTGTCCACCGGTGCCGTCGCGTCCGCCGCGCGCTCGGCGTCGGAGGAGACCTCGGCCGCCGTCAGGACGTAGCCCGTCTCGGCGTCCGAGGTGGAGCGGGCGAAGACCACGCCGAAGACCCGGCCGTCCGTGGTGAGGAGCGGACCGCCGGAGTTGCCGGGGCGGACCGTGGAGCGGATCGAGTAGATCTCGCGGGTGACCGTGTCGTCGTTGTAGATGTTCTGGCCCGTCGCCCGGACCCGGTTGGCGACCGTCGCCGCCTGGAGGTTCAGGTCGCCGTCCTGCGGATAGCCCGCGACCACCGCCGAGTCGCCGCGCTCGGCGGTGTCGTCGAACCGCAGCACGGGTGCCTTGAGGCCCGGCACGTACAGCACGGCCACGTCCTTCTGCGGGTCGAAGAACACCACCCGCGCCTCGTACGTCCGCCCGACGCCGCCGATCTGCACGGTCGGCTCGTCGATGCCCGCCACCACATGGGCGTTGGTCATCACGTGCTCCCGCGCGTACATGAACCCGCTGCCCTCGCGGCCCTGGGTGCCCGCGACGCCCTCGACCTTGACGGTGCTCAGCTTGGCGGCGTTCGTGGCGGCCGCCGTGACGCTGTCGCCGGAGGGTGCGGCCACCTCGGCGGTCGACTCGTTCTCGAACGGGTTGAAGACCTGCGGGAAGCCCGCCTCGGTCAGCGCCGACGTGGCCCGCGAGAACCAGGCCGGGGTGGTGTCCGGCATCGTCTCCTGCACCGCGCCGAGCAGCCGCGAGTCCCGGATCGCCGAGGTGACCAGCGGCGAGGAGGACGCCCCCAGGACACTGGCGGCCACCCACGCCACGATCAGGACCGCGACCGAGTTGGCCACGGCCCCGCCGATCCCGTCCGCCACCCTGAGCGGCCCCCGGTCCAGCTCCCGCCGCAGCCTGAGCGCGAGACGCCCCGCCAGCTCATGGCCCACCACCGCCGGGAGCAGCACCGTGAACACCGCCGTCACCGTCGCGCGCGTCGAACCCGGCGGCACCAGGTCCATCACCCACGGAAGGATCCACACGCCGACGACCGCACCGCCCACGAAGCCCGCCAGCGACACACAGCCGGCCACCAGCCCACGCCGGTAGCCGGACGCCGCATAGGCCAGGACCACCAGCAACAGCAGGATGTCGAGCAGGTCCACGCAACGCCGCCTTTCTGTCGGAACCCCTTAGTACGTGGGGGAAGGGCCCGTTGATCAGTCACACGCGCGGGAATGATCAGAATCGGCCACGTGCGCGTGCACTCGGAAAAACGTCGCGGACCGTGACGATGGTTCCACCGGGTGGCACATCACACATCGCGGACGGACCGGATCAGGCCGACAGTGGGTCCATGCGTGTCGTGCGAAGACGGCGGGGTACGCGCGGGCGCCGCGCCGCCGGGGCGCCCGGCACAGCCGGGGTGCCGCGCGCCGTCCGGGTACTGCTCGGCTGCCTGCCGGGCCTCGCCGCCGTCGCGGCGCTGGTGCTGTGCGCCCACGGCGTCGAGAACGCCGCCGGGACCGGCGCCCGCCCGGCCGGGCACCGCCCCGCCGCCACGCCCTACACCGCCCCGCGCCCCCGCATCGTGCCGCGATCGCGGTGGCTGGGCGACGCCGCCCGCACACAGCCCCGCCCGCGCTACGACGACCGGGTCGCCGCCGTCTTCGTCCACCACACCGACTCGCCGGGCGGCTACGACTGCGCCGACGCTCCCCGCATCCTCCGGGACCTCTACACCGGCCAGACCGGCATCCGCGACTGGGACGACATCGGCTACAACTTCGTCGTCGACCGCTGCGGCACCATCTACGAGGGCCGCGCCGGCGGTGTCGAGAAGGCCGTCACCGGCGCCCACACCCAGGGCTTCAACCACCGCACCACCGGCATCGCCGCCCTCGGCACCTTCACCGCCGGCACGCCCGTACCCCGGGCGATGATCCACGCCATCGCCGCGCTGTCCGCCTGGAAGCTGGGCCTGACCGGCACCGACCCCCGGGCGCGCGTCCGCCTGGTCTCCAGCAACGGCCTGAGCCGGTACGCGGCCGGCACCGCCGCCGAGCTGCCCGCCCTCGCCGGCCACAACGACGGCTACATGACCAGCTGCCCGGGCGCCGCCCTGCACGCCAGGCTGCCCGAGATCAGGCGGCTGGCCGCCCGCTTGCAGGGCCGTCCGGCGGGTCCACAGCAAAGCCACAGCCGGCGCGCAGCGTCCTGAGATCCCGGCGCCCTACGGTCGCCACCACAGGCAGCCGACCGGAGGTGGGGACCATGAACAACGCACGTACGAGGAACCCGGGGAGGGGAGCCGGGGCCACACGCGGCCCCTGGGCGGTGCTCTGCGCGGTCGCGACCGTCGTCCTCGGCCCTTCCGCCGTCACCGCGTCCGCCCTCGACCAGGCCAACTCCGCCCCGCTGTACCACGCGGTCACGGCGGATCAGACGCAGGCATATCTCGCTGATCAGCCCCTGAAACGCTCCCAGAGCCGGGGATAGCGCTCGGCGAGCAGGTCCTCGTTCTCGAAGTCGAGCGGGGTGCCCTCCGGTTCCGGGGGCGGGGGCGGGATCCCCAGATCGGGGGCGACCGTGCCGGTGAGCTGCTCGTAGGCCTCGTCCGCCGCGTAGCCGAGCTCCTCGCCGTCGCCGTCGATCTCCTCGTCGAAGTCGTCCAGCAGATCGGCGAGCGAGTCCGGATCGTGCACGGCGCCCTCGAAGACCTGCCGGCCCTGGCCGATCAGCCAGCACCGGAAGAAGTCGAAGGCGTCGTCGCTCGCCCCGTCGAGCAGCACCCAGGCGGCGCCCCACAGGTCCCAGCGGTAGGCCCGGTTGTAGCGGGACTCGAAGTGCCGGGCGAAGTCCAGGACCGAGTCCGGGTCCTTCTGCGTGAGCCGCTCCACGAGCAGGTCGGCCTGCTCCTCCGGGTCGCCCTCGGCGGCCTCCCGGGTGTCGTCCACCAGCTCCCAGAACTCCGTCTCGTCCATCACGGGTCCAGCATCGGCCCTGGGGCACGGGGGCGCACCCGGAGTGCGCGGGATCGTTATACGCCGTCCCGGGGGTGGTACAGCCCGGCCAGCCGCAGCGCGTCCCCGGCGAACCGCTCGCGCAGGCTCTCCGGCGCCAGCACCTCCACCTCCGGGCCCAGCGCCGCCAACTGGGTGTGGGCGACCTCCTCGGACTCCACCGGCAGGGCCACCGTCACCCAGCCGTCGCCGTCCGGGGCGTCCGCGTCCGCCAGGGCCTCACGGGCGATCAGCGAGCCGAGGGCGTGCGGCAGCGCGCGCACACCGTCCGGAGACAGCCGCACCACCACTCGCGCCCGCAGGATCGACCGCGCGAACTGCTCCGCCCGCTCCTCCCAGAAGGCCGGCAGTTCGAACTCCGGCTCCCGCTCGAAGCGCTCCTCGCCCGGGTCCACCGCCGTGAACCGGTCGATCCGGTACACCCGGAAGGACCCGCCCCCGGCCACCCGGGCGCACAGGTACCAGACGCCCGCCTTCAGCACGAGCCCGTACGGCTCCAGCTCCCGGACGACCTCGTCCTGCCCGCGCCGGTAGCGCGCGGTGATCCGCCGGTCGTCCCACACCGCGTCGGCGACCGCAGGCAGCAGCACCGGCGTCTCCGGCTCCCTGAACCAGTTCGGCGCGTCCAGATGGAACCGCTGCGCCGCCGTCCGCGACGCGTCCCGCAGCGAGGGCAGCAGGGCGGCCGACACCTTCAGCCGCGCCGCCGAGGCGGCGTCCTCCAACCCCATCTCGCGCAGCGCCCCCGGCACCCCGGACAGGAACAGCGCCTCGGCCTCGCTGCGGTGCAGCCCGGTCAGCCGCGTACGGTACCCGCCGACCAGCCGGTAGCCGCCGACCCGGCCCCGGTCCGCGTACACGGGCACACCCGCCTCCGACAGCGCCTGGGCGTCCCGGGTGACGGTCCGCTCCGACACCTCCAGTTCACGGGCGAGATCGGCGGCCGTCATGGAGGGCCGGGACTGGAGCAGCAGCACCATCTTGATGAGCCGGGCAGCGCGCATGCAGCACATCATGCAGCAGGCCCCCGCCGTGGCGGGGGCCTGCTGCCGACAAGCCCTTACAGGCCGTACTTCGCGCGTGCTTCCTTCACGGCCGTCGCCTTGACCTCGCCGCGCCCCGCGAGCTGGGCCAGGGCCGCGACCACGATCGACTCGGCGTCGACACCGAAGTGGCGGCGGGCCGCCTCACGGGTGTCCGAGAGGCCGAAGCCGTCGGCGCCCAGCGAGGACCAGTCCTGCTCGACCCACTGCGCGATCTGGTCGGGGACCTGGCGCATGTAGTCGGAGACCGCCAGCACCGGGCCCTCGGCGCCCTGGAGCGCCTGCCGGACGAACGGCACCCGCTCCTCGCCGCGCAGCAGCGCCTCGTCCGCCTCCAGGGCGTCCCGGCGCAGCTCGCTCCACGAGGTCGCCGACCAGACGTCGGCCGCCACGCCCCACTCCTCGGCCAGCAGTCGCTGCGCCTTGAGCGCCCAGTGGATCGCCGTACCGGAGCCGAGCAGCTGGATCCGCGGGGCGTTCGCCGGGGGCGTGATGCCCGCCGACTCCGCCGTGTTGAAGCGGTACAGGCCCTTGACGATGCCCTCGTCGATGCCGTCCACGGACGGCTTCGCGGGCTGCGGCAGCGGCTCGTTGTAGACGGTCAGGTAGTAGAAGACGTTCTGGTCCTCACCCGGGGCGGCCTCGCCGTACATGCGGCGCAGACCGTCCTTGACGATGACCGCGACCTCGTACGCGAACGCCGGGTCGTACGTCAGCGCCGCCGGGTTCGTCGCGGCGATGACGGGGGAGTGGCCGTCGGCGTGCTGGAGGCCCTCGCCGGTCAGCGTCGTACGGCCCGCGGTGGCGCCGACGAGGAAGCCGCGGCCGAGCTGGTCGCCGAGCTGCCACATCTGGTCGGCCGTGCGCTGCCAGCCGAACATCGAGTAGAAGATGTAGAACGGGATCATCGTCTCGCCGTGCGTCGCGTACGACGTCGAAGCGGCGATGAAGTCGGCCATCGAACCGGCCTCGGTGATCCCCTCGTTGAGGATCTGGCCGTTGCGGGCCTCCTTGTAGTACATCAGCTGGTCGCGGTCGACCGGCTCGTACGTCTGGCCCTTCGGCGAGTAGATGCCGAGCGACGGGAACAGCGACTCCATACCGAAGGTGCGCGCCTCGTCCGGGACGATCGGCACCCAGCGCTTGCCGGTCTCCTTGTCGCGGACCAGGTCCTTCACCAGGCGGACGAACGCCATGGTGGTGGCCACGTTCTGCGAGCCGGAGCCCTTGTCGAAGGCGGTGAACGCCTTCTGAGCCGGAGCGGGCAGCGGCGCGACCGGGTGGACGCGGCGGGCCGGGGCCGGACCGCCGAGGGCGGCACGCCGTTCCTGGAGGTAGCGGACCTCGGGGGAGTCGGCGCCCGGGTGGCCGTAGGGCACCACGCCGTCGACGAAGTCGCTGTCCTTGATCGGCAGGCCGAGCAGGTCGCGCATGTTCTTGAACTCGTCCACCGTCAGCTTCTTCATCTGGTGGTTGGCGTTCTTCGACGCGAAGCCCTCACCGAGGGTGTGGCCCTTGACCGTCTGGGCCAGGATCACGGTCGGCGCGCCCTTGTGCTCGACGGCGGCCTTGTACGCGGCGTACACCTTGCGCGCCTCGTGCCCACCGCGCGAGAAGTGGAAACACTCGAGGATCTTGTCGTCGCTCAGCAGCTTCGCCAGCTCCACGAGCGCCGGGTCGGCGCCGAAGAAGTCCTGGCGGATGTAGGCCGCGTCGCGCGTCTGGTACGTCTGGATCTGCGCGTCCGGTACCTGGCGCAGGCGGCGTACGAGCGCGCCCGTGGTGTCGAGCCGGAACAGCTCGTCCCAGGCCGTGCCCCAGAGCGTCTTGATGACGTTCCAGCCGGCGCCGCGGAACTGGGCCTCCAGCTCCTGCACGATCTTGAAGTTGGCGCGGACCGGGCCGTCCAGGCGCTGCAGGTTGCAGTTGATGACGAACGTGAGGTTGTCCAGCTCCTCACGGGCCGCCAGCGCGAGGGCCGCCGTCGACTCGGGCTCGTCCATCTCGCCGTCGCCGAGGAACGCCCACACGTGCGAGGCGGAGGTGTCCTTGATGCCGCGGTTGGTCAGGTAGCGGTTGAACCGCGCCTGGTAGATGGCGGAGAGCGGGCCGAGGCCCATCGACACCGTCGGGAACTCCCACAGCCAGGGCAGGCGGCGCGGGTGCGGGTAGGAGGGCAGGCCGTTGCCGCCCGCCTCGCGGCGGAAGTTGTCGAGCTGCTCCTCGGTCAGCCGGCCGTCGAGGAACGCGCGGGCGTAGATGCCGGGGGAGGCGTGGCCCTGGATGTAGAGCTGGTCGCCGGAGCCGTCGGCCTCTTTGCCCTTGAAGAAGTGGTTGAAGCCGGTCTCGTAGAGCCAGGCCGCGGAGGCGAAGGTGGCGATGTGGCCGCCGACGCCGTACTTGCTGCCGCGGGTGACCATCGCGGCCGCGTTCCAGCGGTTCCACGCGGTGATCCGCTGCTCCATCGCCTCGTCACCGGGCACCGCCGGCTCGGCGGCGGTGGGGATGGAGTTGACGTAGTCGGTCTCCAGCAGCTTCGGCAGCGCGATGCCGGCGCCCTCGGCGCGCTCCAGCGTGCGGCGCATCAGGTACGCGGCACGATGCGGCCCGGCCGCCTCGGTCACCGCGTCCAGTGAGGCCTGCCATTCGGCGGTCTCCTCCGGGTCCCGGTCCGGGAGCTGGTCGAGCTCGCTCGGCTGGATGGCGTTGGGGTCGGTCATGTCGCCGCCTTCCTCAGTCGAAGGGGGTTCCCTCACGTAAGGGGATCGGGGGTGCCCTTGGTCTTTGGCAGGACAGGGCTGGAGCTTGGGTGGCAAGCCCGTCGCGACTGTAACTCGCTGATCGATGATCGATCAAAGGGTTGAGAGGCAAAACCTCTTGATCACGAGAAAGTAGGCACGGGGTGCCTCCGGCGGTGGCACGCGGTGACGGTGTTTCTCCGGGTTTTCGCAGGTGGGAGGCGTTTGAGCGGGGATGCGCTCGGGTGTCACGCCCGGGGCGCGCAACCCAGGACGTGCGCCTTCACCAGTTCCGCGATCCGGGGGTCGCGGCGCTTGAAGGCGGCGACCAGCTCCTCGTGCTCCTCGGCGTACGACTGCTGCCGGGTGCCCAGCCAGCGGATCGACAGGGCCGTGAACACCTCGATGCCGAGGCCTTCCCAGGTGTGCAGCAGCACGGAGTTGCCCGCCGCGCGGACCAGTTCGCGGTGGAAGGCGACGGTGTGGCGGACCTGGGCCGTGCCGTCGGAGACGCGGTCGGCCTCATAGAGGGCGTTGACGTGGGGTTCGAGGGCCGAGCAGTCCTCGGCGAGGCCCTGGGCGGCCAGTTCCGCGGCGATGGCCTCCAGTCCGGCCCGGACCGGGTAGCTCTCCTCCAGGTCGGCGGCCGTCAGGTTGCGCACGCGGACGCCCTTGTTCGGAGCGGACTCGATCAGGCGCAGCGACTCCAGTTCGCGCAGGGCCTCGCGGACCGGGGTCTGGCTGACCTCCAGTTCGGTGGCGATCCGGCGCTCCACGATCCGCTCGCCCGGCTGCCAGCGTCCGCTGATGATCCCCTCCAGGATGTGCTCGCGGATCTGCTCGCGCAGCGAGTGGATGACGGGCGCGGTCATGTGGGCTCCTTAGGCGGGATTGACGTTTAGACAATACGGCCGTGTCGCTCCGTGGGTGGGGTGCGTGGGAGTGTCTTGGTGCAGGTGAGACGAGACTTACATGGGGGGTGTGTGGTTTGTCCTTCGGCTGACGGTTGTATGTGGCTGGTCGCACAGTTCCCCGCGCCCATGACACGGTGCCCCCGCCCGGAGATATCCGAGCGGGGGCACCGAACAGCCGTACCGGCGTCGAGGTCAGAGGCCGAGCTCGACCTCGAACTCGCCTGCCTCCAGGATGGCCTTGACCGCCGTCAGGTAGCGGGCGGCGTCGGCGCCGTCCACCAGGCGGTGGTCGTAGGACAGGGTCAGGTACGTCATGTCGCGGACGCCGATGACGGGGCCGTCCTCGGTGTCGATGACAGCGGGGCGCTTGACCGTGGCGCCGATGCCGAGGATGGCGACCTGGCCCGGCGGCACGATGATCGTGTCGAAGAGCGCGCCGCGCGACCCGGTGTTGCTGATGGTGAAGGTCGCGCCGGACAGCTCGTCCGGGGTGATCTTGTTCGCGCGGACCTTGCCCGCGAGCTCCGCCGTGGCCTTGGCGATACCGGCGAGGTTGAGGTCACCGGCGTTCTTGATGACCGGGGTCATCAGGCCCTTCTCGGAGTCCACCGCGATACCGATGTTCTCGGTGTCGAAGTAGGTGATGGTCCCCTCGGCCTCGTTGATCTTGGCGTTGATGGGCGCGTGCGCCTTCAGCGCCTGGGCCGCGGCCTTGACGAAGAACGGCATCGGGGAGAGCTTGACGCCCTCACGGGCCGCGAACGCGTCCTTGGCACGGGCGCGCAGCTTCATCAGGCGGGTGACGTCGACCTCGACGACCGAGGACAGCTGGGCCTGCTCGTGCAGGGCCTTGACCATGTTGTCGCCGATGACCTTGCGGATCCGCGGCATCTTGATGGTCTGGCCGCGCAGCGGGGACGCCTCCAGCGCCGGGGCCTTCTTCGCCGCGGCCGGGGCTGCGGCGGCCGGGGCCGGGGCAGCGGCGGCGGCCTTGGCGGCCTCGGCGGCGGCCATGACGTCCTGCTTGCGGATACGGCCGCCGACGCCGGTGCCCTTGACGGCGGACAGGTCGACGCCGTGCTCGGCGGCGAGCTTGCGCACCAGCGGGGTGACGTAGGCACCGTCGTCGGCCGGCGTGACGGCGGCCGGAGCGGCCGGGGCCTGGGCCGGAGCCGGGGCGGGAGCAGGAGCGGCCGGGGCCGGCTCGGGAGCCGGGGTGACCTGCTGCTGCGGGGCCGGAGCCGACGGGGCCTGCGGGGCCGGGGCGGGCTGCGCCGGAGCCGGAGCCGGGGTGGGCTCGGGCTGGGCCGGGGCGGCCGGGGCCTCCTGAGCCGGAGCGGCGGCCGGAGCGGCACCCGCGACGCCGATGACGGCGAGCTTGGCGCCGACCTCGGCGGTCTCGTCCTCGCCGACCACGATCTCCAGCAGTGTGCCCGAGGCGGGCGCCGGGATCTCGGTGTCGACCTTGTCGGTGGAGACCTCCAGCAGCGGCTCGTCGGCCTCGACGCTGTCACCGACCGACTTCAGCCAGCGGGTGACGGTGCCCTCGGTGACGGACTCGCCGAGCGCGGGCAGGACCACGTCCGTGCCCTCGGCGGAGCCGCCGCCGGCAGCGGCGTCGGCGGTGGGAGCGGGCGCCGGGGCGGCCTGCTCCGTGGACGGGGCGGCCGGGGCCGGCTCGGGGGCGGGCTCGGCGACCTGCTCGGCCTGCGGGGCAGGGGCGGCAGCGGGCGCGCCCGTGCCGTCGTCGATCACGGCCAGCTCGGCACCGACCTCGACCGTCTCGTCCTCGGCGACCTTGATGGAGGCCAGGACACCGGCGGCGGGCGAGGGGATCTCGGTGTCGACCTTGTCGGTGGAGACCTCGAGCAGCGGCTCGTCGGCCTCGACGCGCTCACCCTCGGCCTTCAGCCAGCGGGTGACAGTGCCCTCGGTGACGCTCTCGCCGAGCGCCGGAAGGGTTACGGAAACCGCCATGGTTTCGGTTGCTCCTTACGGAAAGTGCGGAAGTCTGTGTCGTCGCGTTCGTCGACCGAGGGGTCAGTCGTGCGCGTGGAGGGGCTTGCCGGCCAGGGCCAGGTGCGCCTCGCCGAGCGCCTCGTTCTGCGTCGGGTGGGCGTGGATGAGCTGCGCGACCTCGGCGGGCAGCGCCTCCCAGTTGTAGATCAGCTGGGCTTCGCCGACCTGCTCGCCCATGCGGTCGCCGACCATGTGGACGCCGACGACGGCACCGTCCTTGACCTGGACGAGCTTGATCTCGCCCGCGGTGTTCAGGATCTTGCTCCTGCCGTTGCCCGCGAGGTTGTACTTCAGAGCGACGACCTTGTCCGCGCCGTAGATCTCCTTGGCCTTGGCCTCGGTGATACCGACGGAGGCGACCTCCGGGTGGCAGTACGTCACCCGCGGGACACCGTCGTAGTCGATCGGAACGGTCTTGAGACCGGCCAGACGCTCCGCCACCAGGATGCCCTCGGCGAAGCCGACGTGGGCGAGCTGGAGGGTCGGGACGAGGTCACCGACGGCGGAGATGGTCGGGACGTTGGTGCGCATGTACTCGTCGACCAGGACGTAGCCGCGGTCCATGGCGACGCCCTGCTCCTCGTAGCCCAGGCCCTGGGAGACCGGGCCGCGGCCGATGGCGACGAGCAGGACCTCGGCCTCGAACTGCTTGCCGTCGGCGAGGGTGACCTTGACACCGTCCTGGGTGTACTCGGCCTTCTCGAAGAAGGTGCCCAGGTTGAACTTGATGCCGCGCTTGCGGAAGGCGCGCTCCAGCAGCTTGGAGGAGTTCTCGTCCTCGACCGGGACGAGGTGCTTCAGGCCCTCGACGATGGTGACGTCGGTGCCGAAGGACTTCCAGGCGGAGGCGAACTCGACGCCGATGACACCGCCGCCGAGGATGATCGCCGACTTCGGCACACGGTCCAGGACGAGGGCGTGGTCCGAGGAGATGATCCGGTCGCCGTCGATCTCCAGGCCGGGCAGCGACTTCGGCACGGAACCGGTGGCGAGGAGCACGTGGCGGCCCTCGACGCGCCGGCCGTTCACGTCGACGGAGGTCGGGGAGGACAGGCGTCCCTCACCCTCGATGTAGGTCACCTTGCGGGAGGCGACGAGCCCCTGGAGTCCCTTGTACAGGCCGGCGACCACGCCGTCCTTGTACTTGTGGACACCGGCGATGTCGATGCCCTCGAGGGTCGCCTTCACACCGAACTGCTCGCTCTCGCGGGCCTGGTCGGCGATCTCGCCCGCGTGCAGCAGGGCCTTGGTAGGGATGCATCCTCGGTGCAGGCAGGTGCCGCCGACCTTGTCCTTCTCGATCAGGGCGACGTCCAGGCCCAGCTGCGCCCCGCGCAGGGCCGCGGCGTAACCACCGCTGCCACCGCCGAGGATCACTAGGTCGAAAACGGTGCTGGCGTCGTTCGCCACGTCACGTCCTCCATGCATGTGCGCCGTACGCCGGTCTTCACTGACCGGCAGGCGGCTGGTGTCCGGCCGCTCGTTCTTCGGCCCTTCGGTGGGGCCCTGTCCTGCCGAGCCCCATCTTCGCACTTGTCAGCACAGAAGGAGACGCCGGGCTGCTGTGTGAGACGCCCCACGTTCAGATGAGATCGCCCGCAGGGGCGCGGGGCTGTGTCCGATCTGCGGCTTCGCCGCGTGGGCGCGACCAGCCCGCGCGCTGTCCTGCGGCGGACGGCGGGGGTCATGTCCCGAAGGGGCGCGGGGAACTGCGCGAACGGCCCCCACGCCCCCGCACTCGCCACACAACCGGCGAGACCGGACTACTGGGCGACGATCAGCCCAGATCACCCGCAGCCGTCAGCTCCGCCAGCCGCACCAGCGTCCGCACGGCCGACCCCGTCCCGCCCTTCGGCGTGTACCCGAACGGCCCGCCCTCGTTGAAGGCCGGCCCCGCGATGTCGAGGTGCGCCCAGGTGATCCCCTCGCCCACGAACTCGCGCAGGAACAGCCCGGCGACCAGTCCGCCGCCCATCCGCTCGCCCATGTTCGCGATGTCGGCCGTGGGCGAGTCCATCCCCTTGCGCAGGTGCTCCGGCATCGGCATCGGCCACGCCGGCTCCCCGACCTCCTCCGCCGCCTCGTGCAGCGCCGTACGGAAGGCGTCGTCGTTGCCCATGATCCCGAACGTCCGGTTCCCCAGCGCCAGCACCATCGCCCCGGTCAGCGTCGCGACGTCCACGATCGCGTCCGGCTTCTCCTGCGACGCCGCCCACAGGGCGTCGGCCAGCACCAGCCGGCCCTCCGCGTCGGTGTTGAGCACCTCCACCGTCTTGCCGCTGTACATCCGCAGCACGTCACCCGGACGGGTCGCGGACCCGGAGGGCATGTTCTCGGCCAGGGCCAGCCAGCCGGTGACGTTGACCTCCAGCCCCAGCCGGGCGGCCGCGACGACCGCGGCGAACACCGCGGCCGCGCCGCTCATGTCGCACTTCATGGTCTCGTTGTGACCGGCCGGCTTCAGCGAGATGCCGCCCGAGTCGTACGTGATGCCCTTGCCGACGAAGGCGAGGTGCTTCTTGGCCTTGGAGGACGTGTACGACAGCTTCACCAGGCGCGGGCCCGCCGCCGAGCCGGCCCCGACGCCGAGGATGCCGCCGTAGCCGCCCTTCTCCAGGGCCTTCACGTCGAGCACCTGCACCTTGACGCCGTGCTCCTTGGCCGCGGCCTGGGCGATCGCGGCGAACGACTCGGGGTTCAGGTCGTTCGGCGGGGTGTTGACCAGGTCGCGGGCGCGGTTGAGCTCCTCGGACACGGTGACGGCACGCTCGATCGCGGCCTTGTACGCCTTGTCGCGGGGCTTGCCGCCGAGCAGGGCGACCTCGGCGAGAGGGGCCTTGCCGTTCTTCGCCTTGGGGTCCTTGCCGTTGACCTTGTAGGCGTCGAAGGAGTACGCGCCGAGCAGCGCGCCCTCCCCGATCGCGCCGGCGTCGGCGGCGTCCGCCGAAGGCAGGGCGAAGGCGGCCTTCTTGGAGCCGGCCAGGGCGCGCGCGGCGACGCCGGCGGCCTTGCGCAGGGCCTCGGTGTCGTAGCCGGTGTCCTTCTCGGGCACCGGGCCCAGGCCCACCGCCAGCACGAGCGGTGCCTTGAAGCCGGACGGCGCCGGCAGCTTCGTCACCTCGCCCTCGGCACCGGAGGCGCCGAGGGTCTCCAGAACGCCGGCCAGCCTGCCGTCGTACGCCTTGTCCACGGCCTCGGCGCCCGGTGCGACGACCGGCCCCTTGGCACCCTTGGCGACACCGATCACGATGGCGTCGGCCCGCAGACCGGGCGCCGCGGCGGTGCTGAGAGTGAGAGCAGTCACGGTGGTGAAATCTCGCTTCCGATGTGAAGTTTCTGTGGTCGAACGGTGTGGGTCGACCGGGCCCGACAGCCGACCCTATGCGGACCTCAGGGTCTGGTATCCACGGGGCCTTCCCCGGTGCGGCGAACACTCGACGACGAGACTACGCGCGTGGTCGTGTTCGCTCATTCCTGCGGGCGTTCACCTGTCGGTGGCGTAGTGGCCAATTCTCGATGCTCCATGTCGGTGAACTGGGTCACACTCATCGAGATCGGCGACGGCGGCGTACGGCTGTGCCACCTGGTGTACGGCGTGCCGCCCGGCACCGATCAACTCCGCTACAACCGCCTCAACGCCCGCCTGGCCCACGACCGGGGCCTGGCCGTCGGCCTCAAGATGTTCGCTGCTCAAGAAGTACGAACCAGGGGCGTGGCGACGGGCGTGCTGAGCCCGAGCCCGGTGACCGCCGTACCCGCCACCCGGTCGGCGAGGGAGCGCCGGCCGGCGAAGAGGACCGGCAGCGCGTTGAGCAGGAACAGCGCCACCGCGACCGCCCACACCAGCACCGACAGCACGACCTGACCCTCGATCAGCAGCACACAGGCCACCGCGTACACGGCGACGTCCGAGGCGGTGGTGACGGCGGCCCGCAGCGCCGCCCGGCGCGGCAGCCGCGGCGTGACCTTCAGTCCGACCAGGCCCTTGCCGATCGTCCGCCCCACCAGGGCCAGACACACCCACTGGTAGAGGAACGCCGTCAGGACCAGCAGCCCGAAGGCCTGTTCCACGTACAGCACGGACTTGTCCCACAGCGCCAGTCCCATGTCCTGGGAGGCGTCGAGCACGTCGCCGCGCGAGGTCAGCAGATCCAGGCCGCTGCGGGTGGCGAGTTCCGGCACGTCGGTGACGAGCGCCGAGATCCGGTGGAAGGTGAGCACGGCGAGAGCCGAGGCCAGCGCCACCACCAGGGCGAAATCGACGAGCCAGGCCAGGGCACGGCGCAGCTTGGGCATGAAGGTCCCCCGATCACTTGTGTGTTCCGGGGCAGGAAGCTAGCGGTTGGGCGGCCCGTGCAGGAGGGGGACGAGGACTTCGTTTCAGCCCGGTGACACAAGTGCGGCTCAGCCCAGCGCCAGGACGATCAGTGCCGTGGTCGCCGCCGTCTCGGCGAGGCCGCCGAACACGTCCCCGGTGACCCCGCCGAAGCGGCGCGTGCAGTGCCGCAGAAGCGCTTCGGCGGCGGCCAGCGAGAGCAGGACCGCGAGCACGGTACGGGCTGTGTCGTACGGTCCGAAGGCGGCGGCGACCGCTGCTCCCACGGCCGTGACGGCGACGCCGGCGACCAGCGCCCCGCGCACCGGCACCACGCCCGCCACCGCAGCCCCGAGTCCCTCCGGCCGCGCCGCCGGCACCCCGGCCCGGGCCGCCAGGGTCATCGCCAGCCGGGCGACCGTCGCGGAGACGACGGCGGCCCACGCGCCCCGGGCCCAGGAGGTGTCGTAGACCTGGGCGAGCGCGGCGGCCTGCGCGAGCAGGACGAGGACGAGGGCGATGACCCCGAACGGACCGATGTCCGACTGCTTCATGATCCGCAGGGCGTCCTCGGCGGGCTTGCCGCTGCCCAGCCCGTCGGCGGTGTCCGCGAGCCCGTCGAGATGCAGCCCCCGGGTCAGGACGGCGGGGACGGCGACGGTGGCCACGGCGGCGAGCGGCCCGCCCGCGCCGAGGAACAGCAGCACCAGTCCTGCGGTGGCCGAAGCGGCACCGACCGCGAGCCCGGCCAGCGGAGCGCACAGCATGCCGCCGCGCGCCGCCTCCCGGTCCCACCGGGTCACCTTGGCCGGGAACACCGTGAGGGTGCCGAAGGCGAAGCGGAGACCGTCGAGGGGTGAGGTTCTGGGCACCGGCGCAGGCTACCCGCCGGTCGGAAGAGCGGATGCGGCGGCCGAGGATAAAGTTCACATATGGGATGGCTGGAGCGGAACATCATCGAACCCGGCAAGCTGCCGCTGCTCCTCGCCCTCGTCTCCTTCGTGGTGACCTTCCTGGTCACCCGGGGGATCACCCGCCTCATCCGGGCGGGCAAGGGCCCCTTCCGCAACGTCAGCAGCAGCAGTGGGGTCCACGTCCACCACGTGGTCCCGGGGATCATCCTGACGATCGCCGGCGGTTTCGGGGCGGTCGCCAGCGGCCAGCACGGCGTCGGTGCGGGACTGGCCGCGGCGGTCTTCGGCATCGGCGCCGGTCTCGTCCTCGACGAGTTCGCCCTGGTGCTCCACCTGGCCGACGTCTACTGGAGCGAGGCCGGCCGCAAGAGCGTCGAGATGGTCGTCCTCACCGCATCCCTCGTCGGACTGCTCCTGATCGGCTTCTCGCCCCTGGGCGTCAACGGCCTCTCGGACGACCAGGAGCAGAACCGCACCACCGTGATCGTGACCATCGTCGTGAACTTCCTCTTCGTCCTCATCGCCCTGTTCAAGGGCAAGACCCGCCTCGCGGTGTTCGGTGTGATCGTCCCCGTCATCGCCCTGATCGGCGCCGTACGGCTGGCCCGCCCCGGCTCCTACTGGGCCAAGCGCTTCTACCGGCGCCGCCCGCGCGCCCGCGCCAGGTCCGGCCTGCGGGCCTACCGCCACGACCGCCGCTGGCTGGGCCCCCGGCGCGCGTTCCAGGACTGGATCGGCGGCGCGCCCGACCCGCAGCAGCCCCGGTCCCTCGAACACCACTGACGCGCCGCCGCCGCAGCGCACCGCCCGCGCACACCGCCAGCACGGCCGCGATCGCCGCCAGGTGCTCCTTGCCCGCCAGGTTCTCCTTCACGGCGACCTCGGCGGCCATCGCCACGATCACCGCGCCCGCCGTGACGTACGCGCGGTAGCGCCATCCCAGGCAGACGGCCAGTCCCACCACCGCCGCCGACGGCCCGGTGTCCACGACCCGGGCGTCCGAGGCGGGCAGGCCCAGCGGGGAGTCGGGGCCCAGCCAGATGCCGAGGCGGGCGTACAGCGTGCCCGCGAGCGTCGCGAGGTAGGCGATGAACAGCGTCCGTCGCCGGCCCAGGCAGAGTTCCGCGATGCCGAACACCACCAGCAGCTG
The DNA here is from genome assembly GCF_042958445.1 of Streptomyces sp. NPDC007991. NCBI lineage: Bacteria > Bacillati > Actinomycetota > Actinomycetes > Kitasatosporales > Streptomycetaceae > Streptomyces > Streptomyces sp. NPDC007991. The sequence continues at coordinate 16,342 of NZ_JBIBJD010000002.1, read as the reverse complement.
CGCCAGCGCGCCCCACACCGGCAGGTCCAGCGCGGGCACGAACAGCGACAGCGGCGTCCGCAGGAGCGCGAGCCACAGCGGGTCCTCGGCCCGTACCGCCCCGATGTCCTCAACGAACCGGTAGCCCCAGGACTGGTTGTGCACGATGTGCAGCGCGGCCGTCAGGCACACGGCCGCGACCGCCATCGGCACGGCCCGCAGCCGCCGCTCGCGCAGCGGCCCGCGCACGGCCGCGTACAGCGGCCCCCATTCGGCACGGGCCCAGCGGGCGAGCGTGGTCATCGGATCGTCCCCGTCCGGATGTCGGTACGTCGGGAGTGCGCGGTGTCTGTGGCTCAGTCAAACCGACACCACACGCGAAGACCGACCGGAACGGGACGAAGTTGAGCCAGGTGTGCGTGACCAGGATCTCGCGGAACGCTACTGCTCGGAGGCAACCTCGGACGCCTCGGGGCGGTCCGGCTCCTCGGACTCCTTCGGCTTCTCGGGCAGCTCCGCCGCCAGCGCCGCCGCGGCCTGCACCAGCGGCAGCGCGAGCAGGCCGCCCGCGCCCTCGCCGACGGTCACCCCCTGGGTCAGCAGCGGCTCCAGGGCCATCCGGTCCAGCGCCTTGGCCTGCCCCGGCTCGCCGCTGTCGTGCGCGGCGAGCCACCAGTCCGGCGCCCGGAACGCGATCCGCTGCCCGACCAGCGCGCACGCGGCCGTCACGACCCCGTCGAGCACCACCGGCAGCTTGCGCACCGCGCACTGCAGCAGAAAGCCCGTCATCGCGGCGAAGTCGGCCCCGCCCACAGCCGCCAGCAGCTGCAACTGGTCCCCGAGCACCGGCCGGGCCCGCCGCAGCGCGTCGCGGATCGCCGCGCACTTGCGCATCCAGGCCAGGTCGTCGATCGCCAGCCCGCCCCGCCCGGTGACGACCGACGCGTCGACCCCGCACAGCGCCGCGACCAGCACCCCCGCCACCGTGGTCCCGCCGACGCTCACATCGCCGAGCACCACCAGATCCGTACCGGAGTCGGCCTCCTCGTCGGCCACCGCGACCCCGGCCCGCAACGCCGCCTCGGCCTCCTCCAAGGTCAGCGCGTCCTCGACGTCGACACGCCCGCTGCCACGCCGCACCCGGTGCCGTACGACGCCCTCGGGCAGCGACTCCGGGTCGCAGTCCAGGGCCATGTCGACGATCCGCACCGGCACGCCCAGCCGCCGCGCCAGTACCGACACGGGCCGGCCGCCCTCCAGCACCTGGCGCACCAGCTCCCCGGCGCCGCCCGCAGGCCGGGCCGAGACGCCCAGCTCGGCGACGCCGTGGTCACCGGCGAAGAGCACCACCCGCGGCCGTTCGATCGGCCGCACCGGCACGGCCGACTGCGCCGCGGCCAGCCACTCACCCAGGTCATCGAGGCGGCCCAGCGACCCGGGCGGCACGATCTGCCGCTCCCGGCGCGCCTCGGCGTCACGGCGCACCCCGCCGTCCGGACGCTCGATCAGATCGGTGAAGTCGTCGAGATTAAGCGAGCTCATTCGCCGAACAGTACCGGCACCACTCGAACAGCACGGCGCCACATCGCGACTCCGCGGCGGCGACGTCGTTGCACCCGGCATCCCCATCCCATACGTTCCGGTTTGCAGCGGATTGTCGTACGTGGTTCGTCGGACGTCCCTGCCGTACGCCTCGCGCCCGGGAGCCGCCCATGCCCGCACATCCCGCCTCCTCCGCACTCCCCACCCCCCAAGCGACCACACGGGTCCACGAGCCGCGCCGCGAAGACTGCCCCTGGTGCGGCTCCGCCCGGCTGCGGAACCGGCTGCGCACCGGTGACCTGCGGCGGTACAACCCGGGCAGCTTCACCGTCGACGCGTGCCGGGACTGCGGCCACACCTTCCAGAACCCCCGCCTCACCTTCGAGGGCCTCGCGCTCTACCACCGGACGGTGCGCGGGGCGCCCCGGGACGTCGCGGCCGACGCCCTCCTCGCGCTGCGCACCAGCCGGCTCCGCCACCGCTCGGCCGCCCGCGCGATGCTGCGGTTCGGGGAGCCGGAGAGCTGGCTGGACGTGGGCACCGGCCACGCCCGCTTCCCCGTCACGGCCCGGGAGTTCTTCCCCTACACCGCCTTCGACGGCCTGGACCACACCCCGCGCGTGGTCCGCGCCCGCTCGGCCGACCGCGTCGAGGAGGCCCACGTGGGCCGCCTGACGGACCCCCGGATCTCGGCACCCCTGCGCGCCCGCTACGACGTGGTCAGCATGCTCCACCACCTGGAGGCCACCCCCGACCCCCGCGCGGAACTCCACGCCTCCCTCGCGGTCCTGCGCCCCGGCGGCCACCTGCTCATCGAGACCCTGAACCCCCGCAGCCCGTACGCCGCGCTCCTGGGCCGCTGGTGGCTCGCCTACGACCAGCCCCGCCACCTGCACCTGCTGCCCCCGCACAACCTCCGCGCGGAACTGGAGGCGGCCGGCTGCACGATCGCCCTCCTGGACCACCGCCCGGTCCACACCCCCCACGACCTCTCCGGCGCCACGGCCCTGGCCCTCTCCCACGCCCTCCCCGCCCCCGACACCCCCTGGCGAGCGATCCCCCCACCCCTGGCCCACCAGCACCTGCGCGAGGCCCTGCTCCGAGCGGGCATGCCGCTGGTGGCCCTGGCAGCGCTGGCGGACCACCTCATCGCCCCCCTGGCCCGCCGCACGCGTTTCGCGAACACGTACCGGGTGATCGCCCGCAAGCCGGCTTAGCCGCAGGCCACACGCACACGCCGAGCACCCGCTCACCCCCGCAGCACCACAGCCTGCCCCGCCACCACCAGCAACACATGCTCACACTCGTCCGCGAACCCCGCGTTCAACCGCCCGAGCTCATCCCGATACCGCCGCCCCGACGCGGTCGACGGCACGATCCCCGACCCCACCTCGTTCGACACGGCGACAACAGTCCGCCGAGTCGACCGCACCGCCTCCGTCAACCCCCGCACCCGCTCCCGCAACGCCTTCTCCCCCCGCTCCGCCCACACCGCGTCGTCCCACGCCCCCGCCGCGTCCATCGCGTCCGTCAGCCACAACGACAGACAGTCGATCAGCAACGGCGGCCCCTCCGCCTCCAGCAACGGCACCAGATCGCACGTCTCGACCGTCTGCCACGACCCCGGCCGCCGCACCCGGTGCGCGGCCACCCGCGCCGACCACTCGGTGTCCCCGTTGCGCGACCCGCCCGTCGCCACGTACAGCACGTCCGGAAAGGCCTCCAGCCTCCGCTCGGCCTCCACCGACTTGCCCGACCGCGCCCCGCCCAGCACCAGCGTCCGCCGCGGCAGGTCCGGCACGTCCTCGTACACCCCCACCGCCAGCGCCGTCCCGTCCGGCACGGCCCGCGCCCCGGCCGCCGCGAGCCGCCGCCCGAGCTCAGGACCGGGCGGCACGTCGTGGTCCAGATGAACGGCGACCACATCCGTCGTCGGTCCCACCGCGCCCACCGCCCGCAGCTTCGCCAGCGCGTCCGGCCGCCCCACCACATCCGCGAGCACCATGTCGTACGACTCGGCCGGCTCCGCCAGCCCCGCCGGCGCACCGCCGGGCGGCAGGTACAGCAGCCGCTGGCCCTCCGGCCCGGTCACCGCGTACCCCGTGCCCGGCGCGTCCATCGCCACCGCCCGCACCCGGTGCCCCGTCAGCAGCGTCAACTCCCGCCCGTCCGGCACCCGCCCGGGTTGCGGCAGCCCGGCCGGCACCTCGACCGCCGGCCCGTCGTGCGGATGCGACAGCAGCACCTGCCGTACGCCGGTCAGGGAACGGCCCGCCCGCGCCGCCGCGAAGGCGGCCCCGGGCGTCAGGTCGAGCAGCAGCGCCCCGTCCAGGAGCAGCGCGGTCGCCGCCCGCGCGTCGGGTCCGAGGGCAGCCGCACAAGCCGCGCAGGGACAGTCGGGGCGGGGAAGCCCCGCGGGGGCGCCGGTGCCGAGCAGAGTCAGTTCCACGCCCCGATTCTCACCCGTCGCGATGGGGCATGCGTGATGGAGACGCCCCGATAGGGGCGCGGGGAACTGCGCGATCAGCCCCCACGACCCGCACGCGCCCAACCACCCGCACCCCGCAAGGCCTATAACGCCGAACCCAGCGGAGCGCATAGGCTCTGGACAGGAGCCGGACCAAGATCCGGCTCCCGCTGTGCAGTGTGCTCACACACATGGGAGGCGTACATGGCGGCATGGACGTGGCGGTTCGAGAAGGCCGACGGGACGGAGGTCCAGCCCGCGGTGCCGCCGGAGGAGTTCCCCACCCAGGGGGACGCCGAGTCCTGGATCGGGGAGCACTGGAAGGCCCTCAAGGAAGGCGGTGCCGACCAGGTGCGGCTGTTCGAGGACGCCACGGAGATCTACGGGCCGATGAGCCTGCACGCGGCCGACGCGTGACCCCGGGGCGGGGGCCCACGGCCCTCGCCCCCCTTCTGCGGTCCGTCAGCCGCGCACGCCGCACAGGTGCAGCAGCGCCGCCACCCCGCGGTACGGATCCGTCCGCCCGGCCTTCTCCTCCACCGCGAGCAGTGTCTCCACGTCGGAGGGGGCCTCGGCGCCGTCCGCCGCCGTGTCCGTGAACACGCGCACCCCGTACCAGGCGTGCAGCGGCGCCCCGATCCCGGCGAGCGTCGACGTCAGGTCCTTCAGCCGGTCCGCCCGTACGTCCAGCCCCAGGCGGTTGCGGTAGGAAACGGTGTCGAACGCGGCCAGCGCGCCCGCCCAGTCGCCGGACAGCCCCGGCCGGATCGCGAGCGCGTCCCCGTTGCGCACGAGCAGCGACAGCAGTCCGCCGGGCGCGAGCATCCGGGCCAGGCCCGCCAGCAGCGGGTCGGGCTCCTCCACGTACATCAGGACGCCGTGGCACAGGACCACGTCGAAACTGCCCGGCAGGAAGTGCACGCCGGTGTCCCGGCCGTCGCCCTCGATGATCCGCATCCGCTCCCGGATGCCCTCCGGCTCCCCGGCGAGGGACTCCCGGGCCACGGCGATCATCGTCGCGTCCTGTTCCAGACCGGTCACCTGGTGCCCGGCCCGGGCCAGCCGCAGCGCCTGTGTGCCCTGGCCCATGCCCACGTCGAGCACCCGCAGCCGCTGCCCGACCGGGAACCGCCCGACTATCTGCTCGTCCAGCTGCCGGGCCACCAGCTCCTGCCGGACGACATCACGCAGCCCGCCCAGCTTGTCCAGCCAGGCATCCGCCGCACCCCCGGAGAACGACGTCGCGGTCAGGGCCGCTCTCCGCGCTTGACCTGCGGCTTGGGCAGCCGGAGCCGGCGCATCTGGAGAGAGCGCATCAGGGCGTAGGCGACGGCGCCGCGCCGGTTCTCACCCGCGAAGCGCTCGTTCAGCTGCTTCTTCAGGCGGAACGCCGTGACGAACGAGTCGAGCACGATCAGCACGATCACCACGAGCCACAGCAGCAGTGCGATGTTCTGGAGCGCGGCCACCCGCACCATGCTCAGCACGAGGATGACGACGGCCATCGGCAGGAAGAACTCCGCGATGTTGAACCGCGAGTCGACGAAGTCGCGCGCGAACCGGCGGACCGGTCCCTTGTCACGCGCGGGCAGGTACCGCTCGTCGCCGCTCGCCAGCGCCTGGCGCTGCCGCTCCAGCGCGCTGCGGCGCTCCTCGCGCTGCCGCTTGGCGGCCTCCTTCCGCGTCATCGACGTGTTGGCGACGCTGCGGCGCTGGGACTGGGCCTCACTGCGCTTGGGCGTGGGCCTGCCCTTCGGGGCCTGCGGGTCGCGGGGCTGCTTGGAGAAGTTCACCGGCGCCTTGTCGGCGGCCTGGGCCTTCTCATCCTTCGCACGGCTACGGAACACAAAACCCAAGGGTAAGGGCTTCCCGGGCATGGACCCCAGTCCCGTGGGGAACGATCCGGCAACACCAGTCGTCAGTAAGGGGACAGAGGGGACGTTGTGTACGCACCCGGTCGTTCCCCGGAGGTACGTCTCCGGTTACCGGGGGTATCCCCGGTAACCCCGGGGATCACCTACTCCCTACGCCGGAGCGGGCGCGTGCTCAGTCGTCCTTGGGGATGAGCGCATCCGTCCCCGAACAGTGCGGTAATGGATGCAGGGCCCGTACTGTGGGTTCTGTCGCAGGAGCAGCTGCCGGAGTCGGTCAGAAGGGGGCGCGCGAAGCCCATGAGCGGTGTCATGAAGCGTATGGGGATGATCTTCCGCGCGAAGGCGAACAAGGCCCTTGACCGGGCCGAGGACCCGCGCGAGACCCTCGATTACTCGTACCAGAAGCAGCTGGAGCTGCTCCAGAAGGTCCGTCGCGGCGTCGCCGACGTGGCGACCTCGCGCAAGCGACTGGAACTCCAGCTCAACCAGTTGCAGTCCCAGTCCACCAAGCTGGAGGACCAGGGCCGCAAGGCGCTCGCGCTGGGCCGTGAGGACCTGGCCCGCGAAGCGCTGTCCCGCCGTGCCGCCCTCCAGCAGCAGGTGACCGACCTGGAGACCCAGCACGCGACACTCCAGGGCGAGGAGGAGAAGCTCACCCTCGCGGCCCAGCGGCTCCAGGCCAAGGTCGACGCCTTCCGTACGAAGAAGGAGACCATCAAGGCGACGTACACGGCGGCCCAGGCCCAGACCCGGATCGGCGAGGCCTTCTCCGGCATCTCCGAGGAGATGGGCGACGTCGGCCTGGCGATTCAGCGCGCCGAGGACAAGACGGCCCAGCTCCAGGCCCGCGCCGGCGCGATCGACGAGCTGCTCGCCTCCGGCGCCCTCGACGACCAGTCCGGGATGCACAAGGACGACATCCAGGCCGAGCTGGACCGGCTCTCCGGTGGTACGGATGTAGAGCTGGAACTGCAGCGGATGAAGGCCGAGCTGGCCGGCGGGTCGAGCGCCGGACAGCAGGCCCTCGAAGGTGGCACGAGCCAGCAGCAGTCCCAGCAGCAGCCGCAGGACACCCCGCGCTTCGACAAGCAGTAGGGGGCCACGCCTAGGAGGGCGACATGATCGTACGGATCATGGGGGAGGGCCAGGTGAGGCTGGCCGACAGCCACCTCGCCGAACTGAACAAGCTGGACGACGAGCTCCTGGCGGAAATGGAGAACGGCGACGGCCCCGGTTTCCGCCGCACCCTCCAGGCCCTGCTGACCAGGGTCCGGGACCTGGGAGACCCCCTCCCGGACGACTCCCTGGAACCCTCGGAACTGATCCTCCCCTCTCCGGACGCGACCCTGGAGGAGGTCAGGGACCTGCTGAGCGACGACGGCCTGATTCCGGGCTGACCGAGCTGCGGGCAGTCGTGCTCCCCCAGCGCCTCAAGGGCCTGGGACGCGCCCCCACGCCGAGCACCTCACAGCCGGCCCCCATACCCCCGCACACCCACCCCGGCTACCGTGAACCCCCGTGAGCACCCTCGCGCGGGCCAAATGCCAGGCAAAGGCACACCCTCTGGCGATGGACGCCGCCCTCGCCGCAGCCGTCCTGGTCTGCATGGTCGCCGGCTCGTTCGTGGAACCCCGGCACCGTGACAGCGTCAGCTGGGCCCTGCGCACCCCCGACCCCCTCAGCCTCGTCCTCATGGCCCTCGGCGCCGCCGCCCTGGTCTTCCGCCGCCGCTCCCCGATGACCGTCCTCGCCCTCACCGGCGCCGTCTCCGTCATCGAATCCGTCACCGGCGACCCCCGCGCCCCCGTCGCCATGTCCGCGGTCATCGCCCTGTACACCGTCGCCTCCACCACCGACCGCCCCACCACCTGGCGCGTCGGCCTGCTCACCATGACCGTGCTGACCGGCTCCGCCATGGCCGCCGGCAGCCTGCCCTGGTACGCCCAGGAGAACCTGGCGATCTTCGCCTGGACCGGCATCGGCGCCACCGCCGGCGACGCGGTCCGCAGCCGCCGCGCCTTCGTCCAGGCCATACGGGAACGCGCCGAACGCGCCGAACGCACCCGCGAGGAGGAGGCCCGCCGCCGGGTCGCCGAGGAGCGGCTGCGGATCGCCCGCGACCTGCACGACGTCGTCGCCCACCACATCGCCCTGGTCAACGTCCAGGCCGGCGTCGCCGCGCACGTCATGGACAAGCGCCCCGACCAGGCCAAGGAGGCCCTCGCCCACGTCCGCGAGGCCAGCCGCTCCGCCCTCAACGAACTGCGCGCCACCGTCGGGCTGCTCAGACAGTCCGGCGACCCGGAGGCCCCCACCGAACCCGCCCCCGGCCTGGACCGCCTCGACGAACTCACCGGCACCTTCCGCAACGCCGGGCTGCACATCGAGGTCGCCCGCGCCGACCAGGGCACCACCCTCCCCGCGGCCGTCGACCTGGCCGCCTACCGGATCATCCAGGAGGCCCTCACCAACGTGCAGAAGCACGCCGGGACCCAGGCCAAGGCCGAGGTCAGCGTGGTACGGGTCGGGCCGAACATCGAGATCACCGTCCTCGACGACGGCAGCGGCGAGGACGAGGCGCCGGGCAGCGGCGGCGGACACGGGCTGCTCGGCATGCGGGAACGCGTCACCGCCCTGCGCGGCACCCTCACCACCGGTCCCCGCTACGGCGGCGGTTTCCGCGTCCATGCGATCCTTCCGGTCAAGAACCGCACACCCGGGGAGGACCCCGTATGACGATCCGTGTCCTGCTCGCCGACGACCAGGCGCTGCTGCGCAGCGCCTTTCGCGTGCTCGTCGACTCCGAGCCCGACATGGAGGTGGTGGGCGAGGCCTCCGACGGCCTGGAGGCGGTGCGGATGACGAAGGAGCAGCGCGCCGACGTCGTCCTCATGGACATCCGGATGCCCGGCACCGACGGTCTCGCGGCGACCCGCATGATCAGCGCCGACCCGGATCTCGCCGATGTCCGGGTGGTCATCCTGACGACGTTCGAGGTCGACGACTACGTCGTGCAGTCGCTGCGCGCCGGTGCCTCCGGCTTCCTCGGCAAGGGCTCCGAGCCCGAGGAACTGCTGAACGCCATCCGGATCGCGGCCGGTGGCCAGGCCCTGCTGTCCCCGGCGGCCACCACCGGTCTGATCTCCCGCTTCCTCGCCCAGGAGGACCCGGCCGACGGCGACCGCGACCCGGCCCGGGGCGAGCGGCTCGACTCGCTCACCGTCCGGGAGCGCGAGGTGCTGGTCCAGGTCGCGGGAGGCCACTCCAACGACGAGATCGCCGAGCGGCTGGAGGTCAGCCCGCTGACGGTGAAGACGCACGTCAACCGGGCCATGGCCAAGCTGGGCGCCCGGGACCGGGCCCAGCTGGTGGTCATCGCCTACGAGTCCGGCCTGGTCCGTCCAAGGGTGGAGTGAGCTCTACCCGGGCGTACTGCGGCCGGAGTATGCGCCGCATAAGGAACGGGACCTGGGGCCTACGGATCGGGCCCCGCCGATGGCTCAGGGTGTAAGGGCGGGCGCTCATCTGCGCGCCCGCTGCCGCTTCTGCCGCTAAACAGAAGAGAGACCCTGACCCATGTCCTGGCTGTCGAGATTCAGCCTCGCGCAACGGGCCCTGATAGGGCTGATGTCGATCATCGCGCTCGTCTTCGGGGCGATCGCGATACCCCAGCTCAAGCAGCAGCTGCTGCCCACCATCGAACTGCCCATGGTGTCCGTGCTGGCGCCCTACCAGGGCGCGTCCCCGGACGTGGTCGAAAAGCAGGTCGTCGAGCCCATCGAGGACAGCCTCGAAGCCGTCGACGGCATCAGCGGCGTGACCTCCACCGCCACCGAGGGCAACGCCGTGATCATGGCGTCCTTCGACTACGGCAACGGCACCGAGCAGCTCGTCGCCGACGTCCAGCAGGCCGTCAACCGGGCCCGCGTCCAGCTCCCGGACGATGTGGACCCGCAGGTCGTCGCCGGTTCCACGGACGACATCCCGACCGTCGTCCTCGCCGTCACCTCCGACCGGGACCAGCAGGCCCTGGCCGACCAGCTCGACAAGACCGTCGTGCCGGACCTGAAGAGCATCGACGGCGTCGGCCAGGTCACCGTCGACGGCGTCCGGGACGTCCAGGTGTCCGTCACGCCCGACGACGCCAAGCTCGCGAAGGCGGGCCTCACCCCGCAGTCCGTGTCCCAGGCGCTCCAGGCGGGCGGCGCGACCGTCCCGGCCGGCTCCTTCGACGAGGGGGGCGCCAACCGCACCGTCCAGGTCGGCGGCGGCTTCACCTCGCTGAAGCAGATCCAGGACCTGATGGTCACGGGCGAACCCGGCAAGGGCAAGCCGGTGCGCCTCGGCGACGTCGCCACGGTGAAGCAGCAGGAGGCCCCGGCCGACTCCATCACCCGCACCGACGGCAAGCCCAGCCTCGCCGTCACCGTCACCATGGACCGCGACGGCAGCGCGGTCGCGATCTCCGACGCCGTCCAGGACAAGCTGCCCGACCTCCGGGGGGACCTCGGCTCCGGGGCGACCCTCACGGTCGTCAGCGACCAGGGCCCGGCCGTGTCGAAGTCCATCAAGGGCCTGACCACCGAGGGCGCGCTCGGTCTGCTCTTCGCGGTGCTGGTGATCCTGGTCTTCCTGGCCTCGATCCGCTCCACCCTGGTGACGGCGGTGTCCATCCCGCTGTCCGTGGTCCTCGCCCTGATCGTGCTGTGGACCCGCGACCTGTCGCTGAACGTCCTCACGCTGGGCGCACTGACCATCGCCATCGGCCGGGTCGTCGACGACTCGATCGTGGTCCTGGAGAACATCAAGCGGCACCTCGGCTACGGCGAGGAGCGGCACTCCGCCATCCTCAACGCCGTGCGCGAGGTCGCGGGCGCGGTGACGTCCTCGACGCTCACCACGGTCGCGGTGTTCCTGCCGATCGGCCTGGTCGGCGGCATGGTGGGCGAGCTGTTCGGCTCGTTCAGCCTGACCGTCACGGCCGCGCTGCTGGCGTCCCTGCTCGTCTCCCTGACGGTCGTACCGGTCCTGTCGTACTGGTTCCTGCGGCCCCCGAAGGGCACCCCGGAAGACGCGGACGAGGCCCGCCGGCTCGCCGAGGAGAAGGAGGCCAGGAGCCGTCTGCAGCGCACTTACGTCCCGGTCCTGCGCTTCGCGACCCGCCGCCGGCTCACCAGTGTGGCCCTCGCGATCGTCGTCCTGGCCGGCACGTTCGGCATGGCGCCGCTGCTGAAGACGAACTTCTTCGACCAGGGCGAGGTCGAGGTCCTCACCGTCAAGCAGGAGCTGAAGCCCGGCACCAGCCTGGCGGCGACCAACACCCAGGCCAGGAAGGTCGAGCGGCTCCTCGACGGCACCAAGGGCGTGAAGGACTACCAGGTCACGGTCGGCTCGTCCGGCTTCATGGCGGCCTTCGGCGGCGGTACGGACACCAACCAGGCCTCCTACCAGGTGATGCTGGACGACTCGGCGTCGTACGAGGACGTCCAGGACGGCATCGAGAAGGGGCTGGCCGGGCTGAAGGGCATCGGCACGACCACCATCTCCGCCGGTGACGGCTTCGGCGCCCAGGACCTCAGCGTGGTCGTGAAGGCCGCCGACGCCGACGTCCTGCGCACGGCGTCCGAGGAGGTCCGCAAGACGGTCGCCTCGCTCGACGACGTCACGGACGTCTCCAGCGACCTGGCGACCAGCGTGCCGCGCATCTCGGTCAAGGCCAACGACAAGGCGGCCGCGGCCGGCTTCAACGACCAGACCCTCGGCGCCGCCGTCGCCCAGGCCGTCCGCGGCACCCCGGCCGCCAAGGCCGTCCTGGACGACACCGAGCGCGACGTCGTCATCCGCTCGGCCAAGCCCGCGACGACGCTGAAGCAGCTTCAGGACCTGCGCCTGGGCCCGGTGAAGCTCGGCGACATCGCGACGGTGAAGCTGGTCGACGGGCCGGTCTCCATGACCCGTATCGACGGCCAGCGCGCGGCCACCATCACCGCGAAGCCGACCGGCGACAACACGGGCGCGGTGAGCACCAAGCTCCAGTCGAAGATCAACGCGCTGAAGCTCCCGGACGGCGCCACGGCGTCGATCGGCGGTGTCTCCGAGGACCAGGACGAGGCGTTCGCCAACCTGGGCCTGGCGATGCTGGCGGCCATCGCGATCGTCTTCATGCTGCTGGTCGGCACCTTCCGGTCCCTGGTCCAGCCGCTGATCCTGCTCGTCTCCATCCCGTTCGCCGCCACCGGCGCGATCGGCCTGCTGGTGGCCACCGGCACGCCGATGGGCGTCCCCGCGATGATCGGCATGCTGATGCTGATCGGCATCGTGGTGACGAACGCGATCGTGCTGATCGACCTGATCAACCAGTACCGCAAGCAGGGCTACGGCGTCGTCGAGGCCGTGATCGAGGGCGGCCGGCACCGTCTGCGCCCGATCCTCATGACGGCCCTGGCGACGATCTTCGCCCTGCTCCCGATGGCCCTCGGCGTCACCGGCGAGGGCGGCTTCATCGCCCAGCCGCTGGCCGTGGTCGTGATCGGCGGCCTGGTGACGTCGACCATGCTGACGCTGCTGCTGGTGCCGACGCTGTACGCGATGTTCGAACTCCGCAAGGAGCGCCGGGCGAAGAAGCGGGCGGCGAAGAAGGGCCTCACGGCCGAGCGCACGGAGTCGGCCGAGGAGCCGGAGCCGGCTCAGGTCTGACAGCCGTACGCACGACGAGGGGCGCCCCGTGGCTCACGCTCACGGGGCGCCCCTTCGTTCGTGGATAGGTCACAGGCCTCAGTGAGGGAGGGAGTCCCCGCCCTTGAGAGACGTGACGAACGCGTCCCAGGCGGTGGCCGGGACGACGAGTGCGGGGCCGTGGGGGTTCTTGCTGTCGCGGACGGGGACGACGCCGGGGAAGTCCTCGGTGATCTCGACGCATTCGCCCCCGTTGGCGTTGCTGTAACTGCTCCGGCGCCAGTGGGCGGAACTCAGCTCGGGGGTGTGTCGCATGGCTTGTGGTCCTCCATAGCCTGTCGGATCAGCTCCGCCGAGGCGGCCGGAGGGAGGGCGTTGGCACGGAGTACCTCGTACCGCCGCCGCCACTTCTTCACCGAGTCCCTGTCCTCGTAGAGATGACCGACCTCGATGCCCTCTTCATAGGCCGTGGTGGAGCCGTTTGGAAGGGTCAGCAGGGTCAGTGCGCCGCCCGCCAGATAGTGCAGACCGGAACTGAAGGGCATTACCTGCACCTTGCTGTCCGGAGTATCCACTTGTTCGAGCAGCAGAGCCAGTTGTTTGTACATGCACCCGGAATCACCGACGCTTCGCCGGAGAACGGACTCGTCGATGATCGCCCAGCGCAGGGGGCGTTCGGCCGAGCGCAGCCGGTCCTGTCGGGAGAGGCGGGCGTTCACCCGCTCCTCGACCTGCTCCGGGCTCAGCTCCTCATGGAGGCTGAGCTGGGCGTGGGCGTACTCTCTGGTCTGCAGCAGCCCTGGCACGGCGTGTGATCCGTAGTTCTCGATGACCTCCGCCTGCGCCTCGAAGTCCATGAACCGGCGGTACTGGTCCGGATGTGCCTCCCGCTTGGCCAGTTCGTACAGCCCGTGGAAGTGCCGGTCCGTGCCGAACGCCGCGTCCAGCCGGTCGGGCAGGTCCGGCGGAGGCATCAACTCGGCGGTCTCGATGCGCGCGAGGGTGCTCTTGCTGGAGTTCACGATGCCCGCGAGCTGCACGAGGGACAGCCCGGCGATCTCGCGGTGACGGCGCTGCTCGGCGCCGAAGTAGTGGCGGGCGGAGAGGTACGGGGTGAGGGTCTGTGGCTTGAATGTCATGGTCTGGCCTCTCTGCTGACGCTGAGGTTGATGTGGATGTCCCGTTCTCGGTCCCGGGACGCGGCGCTCCTGTCGGGGACGCATGCCACAACGCGACGATGGAGACACACACGGTAATCACCGGTGTTCACGCCTGTCAGCGGAACGGGTTCGAAAGGAGCGGCGGAAGATGATGCGCGACGGAACGGGTGCGCCCCTGAGGTTGCTGCCCTGGACCACTCCGGACGGACGCCCGTGTTACCTCAGCACGGACGACGACGGCAGCCGGCTGTCCCGCATGGCCGACGAGTTGGAGGCCGAGCTGCTCGGCTCGGCCGCGTACGTCCTCACTGCGGCCAGGTCGCTCCTCGACGAACCGACAGTGAGTGACAGGGAGTTGAGGTTCACGGGGGAACGACTCGCGGAGGCGCTCGGCGACGCCCTGCGGATCGCGGCGAGCCGGGGCGCCCGGCTGTCAGGAGAATGAGCCCGGGGGGTGGTCAGAATTGCGGGGGCGGCGGGCGGAAGCGGGGTTTGCGCAGGTGAGTGCCCGACTGCTGGGAGCGGAGGTTGAGCGGTGCCCGCTGGGGTGCGAGGCGTGCCTCCGGACCGATGAGGAAGTGTGCCTCGGGTATGCGCCCAGCGCCGGTGTGCAGCGTCGGCAGGCTCGCGCAGCCGGCGAGGTCCAGCATCATTCGAGCGGTCGCATGCGCCTTGGCCACGGACTCACCCGCCGCGAGATTGCGGTGGAAGACCCGCGCATAGCCGCGTGCGTGAACGTCGGCGGCCTCGGCCTGCCAGCCGATGGCGGCGGGGACCGTGTCGCTGAACTCCTTGGCCAGGTGGGCGGTCCAGCAGGCGTTCAGGACGAGCAGGTGAAGGCCGTTCGCGGTGGCAGCGGTGACACAGCGGCGCAGGCCGTCGAAGGCCACCGGGGCCTCGCCGCCGTCGTCGGTGACGAACCGGGGGCCGCCGCTGGGTGTGCCCCGCCCCGCGAAGTGGAGCACATCGGGTGTGGTGCCGGCCAGGTACTGGGCCAGGTCGTCCCAGCGGGCGGCCGGGAGGGTGTCCAGCCGGACGGTGTGGCCGTAGCGGGAGTTGGTGATGCACTGCTGGACGTCGCGGTACTCCTCCAGCACATCGGGTGCGCTCGGCAGGGCGGGGGCAGCGGCCAGGATCAGGCAGATCACGTACTCGGTCATGGACGGGCCTGGGTGAGCGCTTGGACCAGGCGAAACCAGTGGGCGGTGTGCTGCGGGTCGGGGGAGCGGGTGGCGAGGGTCGCCAGCTCGGAGGTGAGCCGGTTGCGGGTCTCCGGGTCGGCTTCGGACGCCGCCTCGGCGAGGGCGTCCAGGTCCAGGGAGTCGGGGTCGCCGGCGAGGAGGAGGGCGGCCTGGTGGTGGGTGGCGGAGGAGAGTTCGTCGTCGAAGACCGAGCCTTCGACGGCGGCGGCGTAGGCGAGTGCCTGGGCGTCACCGTCGTTCAGAGCGTGGAGAACATGCCGCTGGAGGGCGCCTCGGTCCTGGACGCACTGGAACGCGGTGTCGATGCCCTCGGTGCGGGCGATGCGCAGGAGGGCCGCGTGAACCGCGATGTCGGCGGTGACGTCGTCGGTTTCGGTGAGGGTGTTCTCGGCGGACTCGTCGAGGAGGAGTTCGCTGTGCTCCTGGAAGAAGCGCTTCGAGTCGTCCCAGCTCTCGCACTCCAGCCAGCCGGAGAGCGTGTCCCGGAGGATCAGGGCCGGGAAGACGGCGTCCATGCCTTCGGAGAGGACCAGTTCCCTGATGCGCTGGTGCTGCTCGGCGACCGGCCAGACGAGCGCGAACTCCGCCAGTGCTGTCGCGGTTTCGTCGGCGCCAAGGGCGTCGGCGTGGTGTGACCAGAAGCTCCGGCTGTCCTTCCAGGTGGGCGTGTTCACCCACTCGACGACCAGGTTCAGACTGTCCTCCGAGAGTGAGAGCCATTCCGGCGCGGGGGTGTCTGTCTCCTGCTGCCAGAGCTGCTCCAGAAACGCGCGACTGTCACGGGATGTGTGGGCGTGAGCCCGGAGGTTTCGCCTGGCGCGCAGGACGGTCTCACCGGGTTGGTCGGCCGACTCGTCGCTGACGATGCGGATGAGTCCCAACAGACCGGACATACGCGTGGGCTCGGGACGTCCGAGCTGGAAGGCCGCACGCTCGTACTCGATCGCGCGTGCGGCGGCCGGATGGGCTTGGGCGAGCCCGGCGGCCGTGTCCGTGTAGGCCTGGATGGCGGCTGGTTCGTCTCCGGTGTCGGCCAGGTGGTTGGCGAGGTTGTTGAGTGATGTGGCGAGGTGGGGGAGGTAGGCGGCGGGGTTGGCGTGGGCGAGTTGGCGTCGGATGCGTACGGCTTGGTGGGCGGGTTCGAGGGCGCCTTGGCGGTCTCCGGTCCCGGCGAGGCGGTTGGCGAGGTTGTTGAGTGATGTGGCGAGGTGGGGGAGGTAGGCGGCGGGGTTGGCGTGGGCGAGTTGGCGTCGGATGCGTACGGCTTGGTGGGCGGGTTCGAGGGCGCCTTGGCGGTCTCCGGTCCCGGCGAGGCGGTTGGCGAGGTTGTTGAGTGATGTGGCGAGGTGGGGGAGGTAGGCGGCGGGGTTGGCGTGGGCGAGTTGGCGTCGGATGCGTACGGCTTGGTGGGCGGGTTCGAGGGCGCCTTGGCGGTCTCCGGTC